>NZ_JBLRMH010000002.1:0-605874 GCF_047921575.1 Proteus sp. TSJ240517 | reverse complement strand
GATCAAAAATCAGTGAATTTTAAATATTATTCTAAATTCTGAATATAAAAATGCCCTAAATTAGGGCATTTTTTATGATCTTTTAACAAAAGTTATGACGAGAAAATGCAGCGAGTACTGTTCTTTCTGAAATTTCTAAATAGTCTTCCATTGCTGTTGCTGCTTCTTGTGCTTTTCCATCCATCAACAGCATTAAAATCTGTTCATTTTTTTCAATATAAGGTGCGTGTAGTAATTGAGGATCATTGAGTAAGCCAAATGCTAAACGTAATTCAGCTAGAATAAGTTGGTATTGTTTAAACAGTCTAGGACTATCTGAAAGCTCAACAATCGCGGTATGAAAGTGCATATTGCAGGTTCCTACACCGTTCCAATCTTGTTGTTCTTGAAAAATTTTTGCTTGATTAACACTATCTTGCATTCTAACAATAGCGGGATGCATGGGATAAGAATGTCGTAGAGCATCACATTCAATTAATCGTCTTACACGATAAATATCCATGATACTTGCCATATCTGGTACAGAAACAAAAACACCACGATTAGGTTTATAAGTCAAAAGCCCTTCTTGGGTAAGAACGCGGAAAACCTCTCTTAAAGTATTACGCGATATTTCTAGCGTTTCACTTAATGCAGTTTCTGACAATCTTTCGCCAGGAGGTAATTCTCCAATAGTGATTTTTTGCCGAATAATATTTGCAACTTTTTGAGAAAGAATTTGTGGAGATGTTTTTTTCTGCATTATCTTCTGCTATTAGCTTAATAGAAGCGTCTATTCTATCAGTGTGTTTTGTAATATATAACCTCTATTATGCCACTCTGTCGTACTTCTCACTGTATCGAATATAACTTTCTATTTATTTCCATCAAAAAAAATTAATTTTTCCTTACGATATTTTAGTGATTAAACATATTTTTCCTTCTATATTAGCGCACTATTTTTGTGCATTTGATCTTTTTATGCCTCATTTAAGTGCATATTCATGACTAATTAACGAGTCATAATTGTCAATAAAATGTTAAAAATGCGATCTTGTTTGCACTTTTATCATCCCATATTTAAATCTATTTGCTTATTTATTCATCTATTATTATTAATTGTTCAACAATCTAATATCAGGTGATTAACAATTACGTATTCATGCTCAACAATGGCACGCTAATTGCCTTAGTAATAATAATTAAAATAATGATGATAAAGGGGGTAGCTCATGGCTACACAAGACACTGCAAATACAACATCAAATACGTTTATAAAAAATAGACGTTCTTCTCTGATAGCTGCCATTTTTTTAATGGCAACGTCAGCAATTGGGCCAGGTTTTATTACTCAAACTGCAACCTTTACTGCCACTATGGGAGCCGCATTTGCGTTTGGTATTTTGGCATCAATCATCATCGACTATGTTGTTCAGCAAAGTATCTGGCGAGTGATCACGGTTACCAACATGCGAGCTTCAGATATTGCTAACAAAGCAATACCTGGCAGTGGCTACTTACTTGCTGTATTAGTTATTTTTGGCGGCTTAGTATTTAACGTGGGTAACATTGCAGGTGCTGGCTTAGGGCTTAATGCAATGGTTGGTCTAGATCCTAAATGGGGAGGGATCTTAAGTGCTTTACTTGCGATCTATATTTTCTCATCACGCAAAGCCAGTAACTTTATTGATCGTATGATCATTGTTCTTGGTATCGTTATGATCCTACTGACGGTTTTTGTCATGATTGCGTCTAATCCTCCAGTAGGTGAAGCATTAAGACAAACTGTTTTACCTGATGCAATTAACTTCGCTACGATCACTACAATTGTTGGTGGGACCGTAGGCGGTTATATCTGTTATGCGGGGGCTCACCGTCTCCTTGATAAAGGAACAACGGGGATTGAGAACATTGATGCGGTATCAAGCGCTGCAACCAAGGGAATTTTAGTCGTTGGATTAATGCGCTATATCCTGTTCCTTGCCATTTTAGGTGTGGTTGCCAGTGGCGTAACATTAGATATTTCTAGCCATGCAGCAAATCCAGCTTCTCAAGCATTTCAACATGCAGCGGGTTTAACTGGATTACGCATCTTTGGTCTTATTTTATGGGCTGCTGCATTAACGAGTGTGATTGGTGCTGCTTATACCTCAATGTCATTTATTACTGTATTTAAAGAAGGTGTTACTGAGCGTCAACGTAATATCGCAACCATTATTTTCATCGCTATTTCACTCGCCATTTATATGGTAATGGGAACTGCACCGGCTGCATTATTAGTCTTTGCCGGTGGTTTTAATGGACTCATTTTACCTATTGGTATGACACTTTTCATTTTTGTTGCATGGCGCCGCCAAGATCTCATGAATGGTTATAAATATCCTGCATGGCTACTGTGGTCAGGTATTTTTGTCTGTGCGCTGACTTGGTATATGGGCATTATGTCCGTGGGTGCTATTTTCAACTACCTCAACATTGCTTAAGAGAATAATAACGATGATAAAAGCAGTCGATTTAAACAGTGATTTAGGTGAAAGCTTCGGTCAATGGACAATGGGCAATGATGATGCAGTGCTTGGAATTGTCAGTAGTGCAAATATTGCTTGTGGCTTTCATGCAGGTTCACCAGATGGAATTTTAAAAACATTAAAAGCAGCGAAACAACACAATGTCGCGATAGGGGCACACGTCGCTTATCCTGATTTAGTGGGTTTTGGTCGCCGTAATATGGATATCGCCAGTGATGAATTAACCGCAGATGTGATTTATCAAATAGGTGCATTACAAGGATTAGCTAAAGCGGTTGGAATGAGTGTGACTTATGTTAAGCCTCATGGCGCGCTTTATAACACTATTGCTCATGATAAACGTCAAGCACTTGCTGTTATTGATGCGATCCTCTCCATCGATCCACAACTTATATTAGTTGCTTTAGCCGGATCACCCCTTATTGAACTTGCAAAGGAAAAGGGGCTTCGAGTGATTGCTGAAGCCTTTGCAGATAGAGCTTATCATTCTGATGGCACATTAGTTTCTCGCAAAAAAGAGGGTGCCGTTTTACATGATCCCAAACTTGTTGCACAACGCATGTTACGCCTTGTGCAAGAAGGTGGAATTGAATCTATAGAAGGTATTTTTACCACGATACAGGCTGATTCTATTTGTGTTCATGGTGATAGCCCAGATGCTGTAGCTCTTGCCAAAAGTGTAAAAGAAATTTTAATTAATCATGGTGTTAGCATTAAGCCTTTTGCCCCTTCTTCACTGAACAATGAGGTGTAAAAATGACTTATTTAATGAAGGCAACACCTGAGGCAATCACAAAAGCACAAGAAGCTCGACTTGCCATTCGCAATGGTTTGGATATTCCAACAGCGGGTATGGCAAAAGGAATGACACAAGCTAATATGATTAGTTTGCCGCGTGATTGGGCATTTGATTTTCTGCTTTATGCTCAACGTAATCCAAAAAGTTGCCCTATTTTAGATGTGTGTGAATCAGGAAGTTATCGCACTGTTTTAGCAAAAGACGCTGATCTACGCACTGATATTCCCCGTTACTGTGTTTGGGAAGATGGCAAATTAGTTGATGAAATTACGGATGCCACTGAGATTTGGGCACAGCATCCGGATCTAGTCACTTTCCTTATTGGCTGTAGTTTCACATTTGAAACGCCAATGTTAGAAGCGGGCATTGAAATCCGCCATATCACAGATAACAGCAATGTTCCGATGTATAAAACGAATCGCTTATGTCGCCCTGCTGGGCGATTAGAAGGCGAGTTAGTGGTTTCGATGCGTCCTATTCCTGCTGACCGAGTTGCTGATGCTGTAATGATCAGTGGTCGATTTCCTTCTGTACATGGTGCTCCGGTTCATATCGGTTCACCAGAAGCGCTGGGTATTAAAGACATTATGTCACCCGATTTTGGTTCTCCAGTAAGAATTGAACAAGGTGAAATCCCTGTATTTTGGGCTTGCGGTGTAACTCCACAAGCGGCAGTTATGCGTTCAGGTGTACCTTTCGCCTTAAGTCATTCTCCGGGACATATGTTTATTACGGATGTGCCTGATGCGGCTTATCACGTATAAAGGAGGAAGATACTTTGCGCTTTTTACCCGTTAATTTATCTCACTTATTAGTTGAGCTTTCTTCTTTGAAAGAGACGCTCGCATTGTATGAATCTGTCAAACAAGCGAATATTGCTGCTATTCAAGATATTGTACCCGCGGCAAAAACACTCTTAATTCACTATACGCCGTGGCTAATCACGGCTGAAGAACTTGTGTGTCAGCTTCGACAATTAGAAGTCAAAGCGATATCAGCTCGTCAAACACAATCATTAACGATCCCTGTTCATTATCAAGGTGAAGATCTTAATGAGGTCGCTGAATTATTAGGGATCGCTACCAATGAGGTGATCCGCAGGCACACAGAACAAACCTATCAGGTTGCATTCACTGGTTTCGCCCCAGGTTTTGCTTATTTGATTGCCGATGAAACGCAGCTCTATGTGCCTCGCCGTAAAACACCTCGCACACGAATTCCTGCTGGATCTGTCGGATTAGCCGGTGAGTTTAGTGGTGTTTATCCACAACAAAGCCCAGGTGGTTGGCAATTAATTGGCACCACAGAAATAAAAATGTGGGATCTTTCTCGTGAACAACCTGCCTTTTTATTACCAGGTAATGAAGTGCATTTTGTTGATGCCCAAAAATCCCCAGTAACAGTTTCATTACCTGAGAAAAAATCAGCAGTAGCTTCCCAGCTCTCGTTAAATGATAAAGGGTTATATGTCATTTCAGCGGGGCTACAAACTTTATTTCAAGATGAAGGGCGTATTGGTGCGGCATCAATGGGCGTATCTGCTTCAGGTGCACTCGATAAGCCAGCCTTACATGCAGCTAATCGTCTAGTGGGTAATCCTATCTCATTTGTGGCGCTTGAAATAACGCAAGGTGGATTGACGCTTAAAGCACGACAAGACTGTGTGATTGCATTAACCGGTGCAGATTGTTCTATTTTATTAAAACATGAATCGGGTGAGGGCGAATATTTATCAGGTTATCAGCCTATAGATGTTCGTTGTGGTGATGAAATTATTTTAGGTATGCCAAAAGCGGGTGTACGTAGTTATCTAGCCGTTAGAGGTGGTTTTGAATTACCAGCGGTTTTAGGCAGCCATGCGTTTGATACTTTAGCGCAAATTGGTCCTAATGCTTTACAAGAAGGTGACGTGCTTCATCTTAATCACGAAAGTACGCTAAATGGGATTATTGCTGAGGAACAACCTACATCAACACTGCCAAAACAAGGCGATATCGTTACGCTGGATGTTGTTCTAGGCCCTCGTACAGACTGGTTTACAACGGATGCAATAAAGACGTTAACGTCTCAATTATGGCAAGTGACACCACAGTCTAATCGTATTGGGTTACGTCTGTTGGGCGAAATACCTCTGGCACGAGAGCAACAACAAGAGCTATCGAGCGAAGGCACTTGCATTGGTGCAATTCAAGTTCCGATTAATGGGCAACCTGTTTTGTTCCTTAACGATCACCCTTTAACAGGAGGATACCCTGTTATCGGCGCTGTTGCTGAATATCACTTACCACTCGCAGGGCAGATCCCTGTTAACGCTAAAATTCGTTTTAATCCAATTACCGAATTTCAAGAATATTGATAGGAGAATGCCACTCATGACAACAATTAACCAAAAACAACGAGTGAAGCATAGAGTACTGATTGCCAACAGAGGCGAAATCGCTGTTCGTATTATTCGAGCTTGTCAGGACTATGGCGCGACTTCCATCGCTATTTATGCCAATGATGATATTGATGCACTGCACGTTCGTCTTGCTGATGAAGCTTATGGGCTCAATGGTAATTTGCCGAAAGAGAGCTATCTAGATATTAATAAAATTATTGATATTGCCCATAAAGCCAATGCCACGATGATCCATCCCGGTTACGGTTTTCTTTCTGAACGAGCTGACTTTGCAAAAGCGGTACAAGACGCGGGATTTATTTGGATCGGCCCTAACCCAGAAACGATAGAAGTACTTGGCGACAAAGTGAAAGCTCGCAAAATTGCACAATCTGTTGGTGCTCCTCTTGTAAATGGTACGGCTGATCCTGTTAATGATGCCAAAGAGGTTCTAGATTTTGCTAAACAATATGGTCTACCCGTTGCCATTAAAGCTGCTTTTGGTGGTGGAGGTCGAGGTTTAAAAATCGCCCATAAAATGGAAGAGATTGAAGAGCTTTATCATTCAGCAGTACGAGAAGCTGTAACAGCTTTTGGACGTGGTGAATGTTATGTCGAACAATTCTTAGATAAACCTCGCCATATCGAAGCGCAAATTATTGCAGATAAACTGGGTAACGTTGTGGTTGTAGGAACGCGAGACTGTTCATTACAACGTCGTAATCAGAAGTTAATTGAAGAAGCACCAGCACCTTATTTAACAGATGAACAACGTGAACGTATTCACCAATCAGCTAAAGATATTTGCGCTAAAGCGGGCTATGTGGGCGCAGGTACAGTTGAATTTTTATTAAGTGCTAATGGGACTATCTCTTTTCTTGAAGTAAATACGCGTTTACAAGTTGAGCACCCAGTTACCGAAGAAACCGCAGGTATTGATTTAGTGATTGAGCAATTACGTATTGCGGAAGGTTTACCACTAAGTATTGATAAAACCCCCGTTCCACGCGGTCACTCTTTTGAATTTAGGATCAATGCAGAAGATCCCGCCAAAGGCTTTTTGCCAACACCGGGTTTAATTACGCATTTCTCTCAGCCTTCAGGTCCAGGTATTCGTGTAGATAGTGGTGTTGCTGAAAATAATCAGGTTTCACGTCAATTTGATTCCATGATGGCGAAATTAATCGTCACTGGGGCAACGCGTGAACAAGCTATTTCTCGTGCTCGTCGAGCATTAGCTGAATTTAAAATTGAAGGCGTGGCAAGTGTATTGCCTTTCCATTGTGAAATGATGGAGCATACTGATTTTACTAAAAACTTTAAAGTGCATACTCGTTGGATTGAAACTGATTTTCAGGCAAAAAATACCCATTTCCCTCGTAGCACACAGGCAAAAAATGAAGAGCTAGTACGTACTTTTATTGAAATTGATGGTCGTCGTCACGAATTAGCTTTACCTGCTCAATTACTTTCTCTCTCTGCGGTAATACCGACAGCAATCGGTGCGAGCCATGAGAAAGAAGAGAATGAAAAAGCCGTCACTGCACCTATTTCTGGTGTATTACATAGCTGGGTTTTATCTGATGGCGACAAAGTCAAAGAAGGCGATGTCATTGCTATTATGGAAGCCATGAAAATGGAAGTTCAGGTTGTGGCTTCTCGTAATGGTGTGTTACTGCAAAAAGCGAAAACAGGTGATTATTTTTCAGCAGAAACCATTTTGGCTGAAATTAACTAACTGATTAATCAATAAAATATCTTTTTTCAAAGTTAGCTCTTTAATATGAATAAACCTCATATTAAGGAGCTTTTTTATAACAATGAAATTTATATTCCTATTTGTTATATCTAATTCCTTTTGGTTATAAGTTATTTTGCCTATAATCGAAGCTTGTGAAATTTTGAGCAAAAAGGAAATAAGATGTTGCTTGTAACACAACTGCTTATTGGCGCTACGATAGGGTTAGTTATTACAACAACGGGTGTTGGCGGTGGTGTTATTTTATTGCCAGTTCTTATTTATCTTTTTGGTATGAATGCACTAGCGGCAGTTGCGACAGCAAATTTACTTTCTATGCTAATGAAACTCTCATCTTCTTATATCCATTTTCGTTTAGGCAATATTCCATTAAAACCTGCACTATTGATTTTGGGGATCATGTTTCCTGCGACATTTTTAGCGAGTTATGGCGTGACATGGTTGGGATCACAACCTCAATATTATGCTCGTGTTGAATCTGCAATTAATATCTTAATGATTGTGGCTATTGTATTTTCGCTGATCTTATTTTTACAGCGAATGATAAGAAAATCATCACTTTCAGCTCCTTTGAGCCCTTTATCGGCACCTTCTTCTGTTACTTTTTCTTCCTTATTTGTGCCGGGAGTAAGTGCTGGGTTTGTACTTGGTGCAACTGGCGTAGGAGGGGGATTAGTGGTGTTGCCTGTGTTAATGCGTTTTGCACAAATGGGGATTAAAGAGGCAATCGGCACTTCTATTTTTATTACCACGATCCTTTCTGGTGGATCAGCTATCGCTTATAGTGCTGGTGGTTATACCGATGTTCACACGGCACTTATTCTTTGCTTAGGCTCATTACTCTCTATTCCATTAGCACGCTATTTACTTGTGTATTTATCAGAGCGTTTTTTCCAATATTTAACACTGTCTTTTATTCTGATCAGCATCATTATGATGAGTTGGAAATTAATAAATTAACTTAATGTAATATCGAGTGAGTCAATCTTTCTCTTATTACCTTTAGTTAGACTAAACTTATTCTATCATCATTAGATTAACTATTAAGAGTAAGTAAAAACGAGATGAACATTAAAACAGGTGATGAGTTTTTAGTTTATATGGCGCTGGGTGAAGAGAGTTATATGAAAGAGTATTACCGTGTGATTGAAATTGATCCAACGCTTTCCCAAGTGACAGGTAAATTACTAAGAAGAATGACAGCTGATGACAAAAATATTGGTTTAGGTCGTTGCGAGTTAGAGGGGGGTATTGAACAATTTGCGTTAGAAGATATCTATCCTGTTAAAGAGTGATCCGTTATTGGGATCACTCTCTTTACTTAATTTGTTGCTTAGGCAGCGGGCGCATTTTCAGGTAATGCAGATTTTGGTAAGCCAAACACTTTGTCAAATACCCAGTTATAAACGAAGGTATAACAAGGGATGATGATGATCAGTGCAAAGTCCATCACTAACGCTTGCCATAACGAAACATTAAGCCACCATGCTATTAACGGAATTAAATAGAGCACCAGTGTTAGCTGAAACCCAATCGCATGTACTAGGCGACGTCTAAATGTTCGAATTCTTGAAACCTGCCGACTCTCCCAAAATTCAAATAGACAGTTATAAATAAAATTCCAACTCACCGCGATTGTTGTGATCACAAGCGCTAATGGGCCAGTTACTGCTGTTGAGCTATCAGCCAAAAGTGCAAGCCCGACTGATGAAATAACCCAGCCAAAAATTTCATAAGCTGTCACGTAGACAATTTTTCGTTTGATACCTTGCATTGTGCTCTCTTTTTCTGTGGATCTGTGTCGTTAAGCATCGTAAGATAAATCAGTAAGAATGATAGAAAAAGTTAGCTAGTATCAATTTGACTGAAACATCAGGAGTGAACATGCAGTTCTCAAGTGAACATATTGCGATATTTTTAGCCGTGATGGATAAGGGATCTTTCTCTGCGGCTGCACGTTCATTAAAACGCGTTCCATCAGCAGTCAGTATGGCAATTGCGAATATGGAAGCTGAATTAGGTTATGCACTTTTTGAGCGTTCATCACGAGAGCCACAGCCCACAGAAAAAGCCAAAGCACTTGAACCCCATGCCCGAATGATTGCTGAGCAATTAAAATTATTACAAGTGCATGCACAAGAGCTTTCGATGGATCTCGAAAGTGTCTTAAATATTGGTGTTGCGGCTGATATTAATCCTGATTATTTATTACCTGCGTTATCTGAATTAACGCAACGTTATCCGTTACTTAATGTGAATGTGATAACAGCTGCACAAGATGACATAATTGAAATGCTACATGCGCGTAAAATACAGCTCTGCTTAGTTTATGGTGGAATGTATGTTAATGGTGATGAGCAATTTCAATATTTAGGTTCTGAATCACTTGTTGCAACAATATCAGCCAGCCATATAGCTCTTGCTCACCCCGCAGGTGTATTTATTGAAGATTTAGTGAATGTTCGCCAAATCATTATTGCCAGTCATACTCAGGAATTACGTGATGTACGCTCTTTAGTGGCAACGAATTATTGGCAAACTGATAGTTTTCAAATGGCATTAGGTATGGTTGAAGCGGGAATGGGCTGGGGGAATTTACCGTATTCACTGATTTATACCCAATTACAAAAAGGTAAGCTCAAGCAGCTTCAGTTTAAAAATACCAAAAATGAGTTGCGATTACCTATTCATGCTATGTGGCTAAAAGGGGAGTCGTTACAAAAAGGGGCAAAAGAGTTAGTTGAGCTGATGAATACTCACCAGCCCATCGTACCTAATTTTGATTAATCTACACGTTGTTGATGAACCCAAACGGCAACTTCAACACGAGATTTTAGCTTCATTTTTTTCAGTAGATGTTTGACGTGTACTTTGACCGTACTTTCAGTGATATCAAGCTTACGTGCGATCATTTTATTTGATAGCCCTTGCGCGATCAGCTTTAAAATATCGCGTTCACGCGGGGTGAGTTGTTCAATATCTCGCTCACCTTCAGAACGATCTTCTCGTAATGACTCGGCCAAAATAGGGGTTAACGTAGGGCTGACGACCATTTTCCCTGCGGCAGCTTGTTTAAGAGCCGCAAGCAATTCTTCTGGCTCCATATCTTTTAAAAGATAACCATCAGCACCACGTTTTAAGGCGGTGACTAAATCATCACTGTAGTTTGATACACTAAACACGACGATCCGACCTGATAACGACTTTAATCGCAGTTGATCAAGTGTTTCAAAACCATTCATTCCTGGCATATTCAGATCGAGTAAGATTAAGTCAGGATCTAACTCTTCAGCTAGTTTCACACCTTGAATACCATCTCCCGCTTCCCCAACGACAGTTAGTGTTGTATCAAGACTTAAAAGTTGTTTTACACCATTGCGTAGCATCGGGTGATCATCAATGAGTAAAATTGTCGCTTTTTCTGTGGAGGATCCCATATTATTCATTACGACTTGCTCCAATTTAGACAGGGTCTTTATGAGTAGTTATTAATGGAAATTTAACAAACACTTGAGTACCGCCCTGTTCGCGTACTTTTATAGTATAAGAACCATTTAGGCTATTTGCGCGTTCACGCATAATAATAAGACCATAATGATTTAATTTTTCAGGGTTAGGGCTAATTCCTTCACCATTATCATTAATTTTTAGCTCAACCATGCCATTATCAAGTGATAAAGAGACTTCCGCCCAGTTGGCATTGGCATGTTGTAAAATATTATTTAACGCTTCACGCACAATTTGAACCACATGAATGCCTTGATGCGAATTTACGCATTTTGCAGGTAATTGATAGTCAAAATTAATAGCAAAACCAAGGCGTTGATTAAATTCAGTTAATGTACTTTCTAACGCAGCAAGTAATCCTGGTTCAGTCAGTTTTAAGCGAAACGTGGTTAACAGTTCTCTTAATTGGCGATAAGCCACATTAAGCTCTTCACGCATTTCTTTGAGTAGTTTTTGGCAATTATCGGGTAAGGTTTCTGACTGCATTTGCAAATAGCTGACTTGCATTTTTAAACAGGAAAGTGATTGGGCAATAGAGTCATGTAATTCGCGAGCAATTGCCGAACGCTCATCCATTAATAGAAGCTGTTGCTGTTGCTCGTTTTGTTGTTCCATTGCCAGCATGGCTGAAATTTGTTTTGTCAGTAATAGCATTAAGTTATTTTGTTCATCCGTTAAAACCGTATTTTCAGGTAACTGCATAACAAACAAGCCATAACGATGGATTTGATCGGCTAATTCCCAATGTAATAACTCACTATTTAGCAAAGTTGCTATTGGCGTATTATCTTCACAACGTTCACATTGCTGATCAGGGCAATGATGCGGGCGTGATTGAGGCGCTAAACTAATTTCATTAAACAGTGTGTGATGATTATCTTCATATAAGCGTATCTGCAAATACGCATTAGGAATAATTTGTTGAAGCTCAAATAATATCTGTCTTAATCGAGCACACAGCGGTGCGGGGGAGTGTAACTGCTGGCTTGAATGATAGAGGTAAGAGAGCACTTTATTTTTCTGTTGTAAGTCGTGCGTTTTTTCGACCACTCTTTTTTCTAATTCACTATACAGCGTAGAAAGCTCTTCTGACATGGTATTGAGTGCGATACCCAATGTGGCAATTTCATCATGGTGTGCGCGCTGATGAAAACGTGCTGAAAAATCACCATGACCAATCGAATTCGCCATCGCCATTAATTGTTGCCAAGGATGTAATAAACGACGGCGAAAATGCCAAACAGAGCCAAACAGTAATAACAGAGTGAGCGCAGTAAAAATTAGCTGGGTATAAGCCACCATCCTTATTTTTTGCTCTGTTAGCTGGTCTATACTTAACACTAACTTATCGAGTTGAGAAACAAAAAAGATAACTTCTTCTTTTGCATCATCACGTTGTTTTGCATAGAGCAATGTTGGTTTTAAGGTATCTTTCCAGTAAGTATTTAATTGAGCATATTGTGATTGTAGCGATTCATTGCTTAAGACTTGAAGTAATTCACTACTGTCTAAGTCGGTTTCTAATTCGTGAAGATAATAACGATGTTGTTCATCTAGGGGTAAAGCAGATAACAAGCGATAGCTCTGCATACGCAAAGAGCCTGATTTATTAATCGCATGGGCATTACCTTGCACACTTAAAATAATATGGTTAGAAACCGCCATACCCACAACACCCAATAGGGTGAAAAGTAACATTAATATTGCGATTTGATTAATAATTGAAAAACGGTAATGCCATTGGATTTTATGAGTACTCATCGCTATTTTTCCAAATTTATTCAGGCACTATCTTGCCTTAAAAAGGCATCAAATGTCATATACTACTAAAGTATTACCCCTAAATATCTTATGGAGGTAATTTCACTTGTAAATTATAGCGGTTTTAATTTAACTTATTAATTTAAAATGAAAAATAAAGGATAACCCTATTAATACTTAGGTGTAAAGAACGATTTTAGCTTAAAAATCAAACAAATCTTTGCTTGATGCAGATCATGACTAATTAACAATTCTAATCGTAAAAAGGTGCCAATCTAACCGTTAATCGAGGTTGTTATGGCACTCACTCAACACCCAGAAAAAATGAGAAAAGGGGTGATCGAAGATTGGCATCCTGAAGATAAAGCTTTTTGGGAAAAAACTGGTCAAAAGATCGCTTCACGCAATTTATGGATTTCTGTTCCTTGTTTACTCTTATCATTCTGCGTATGGATGCTTTTTAGTGCAGTTGCAGTAAATTTGAACAAAGTCGGTTTTAACTTTACCACAGATCAGCTATTTATGCTGACGGCACTACCTTCTGTTTCTGGCGCTATTTTACGCGTTCCTTATTCATTTGTTATTCCTATCTTTGGTGGCCGTCGTTGGACTGCGATCAGTACCGTATTTCTGATCATTCCTTGTATTTGGCTTGGTTTTGCAGTGCAAGACACCACAACGTCTTACTCAACCTTTATTGTGATTTCACTATTATGTGGTTTCGCAGGTGCAAACTTTGCATCAAGTATGGCAAACATCAGCTTTTTCTTCCCTAAAGCACGTCAAGGTGGTGCATTAGGATTAAATGGTGGATTAGGTAATCTTGGCGTAAGCGTTATGCAATTAATTGCCCCATTAGTGATTGGTGTGGGTGTTTTTGCAATGTTTAGTGGCCCCGGTGTTGTTCAACCTGATGGTTCGCACTTATGGCTAGAAAATGCGGCGTGGGTTTGGGTGCCTTTCTTATTGTTTTTTACCTTTGCTGCTTGGTTTGGTATGAATGATCTTGCCGCTAATAAAGCCTCTTTAAGTCAGCAATTACCTGTTTTAAAACGGGGTCATCTCTGGTTATTAAGTATTTTATACCTGTGCTCTTTTGGTTCATTTATTGGTTTCTCTGCGGGTTTTGCCATGTTATCAAAAACCCAATTCCCAGATATTGTCATTCTGCATTATGCCTTCTTTGGACCTTTATTAGGGGCTTTAGCACGTCCTGTCGGTGGTGCGCTTTCTGATAAATTTGGTGGTATTAGAGTTACGCTGATTAACTTTATCATCATGGCAATATTCTCTGCATTACTCTTTTTAACGTTACCTGAAAACGGTGCTGGTGGTTCGTTTATCGCGTTCTACGGTGTCTTTATGGTGCTGTTTTTAACCGCCGGTTTAGGCAGTGGTTCTACATTCCAAATGATTGCAGTGGTGTTTAGAAAAATCACTGTTGATCGCATGAAAGCCCAAGGTGCCACAGATGAAGCGGCTCAAAAAGAAGCGGTAACAGAAAGTGCTGCAGCGCTTGGTTTTATCTCTGCCATTGGTGCAATTGGTGGATTCTTTATTCCTAAAGCCTTTGGTACATCATTGGCTATGACTGGCTCTCCTGCCGGTGCCATGAAAATCTTTGTTCTATTTTATATCGCCTGCGTCTTGATCACTTGGTTGGTCTATGGACGTAAACACAATAAACAATAATGACGAATTATACGCAATGTGAGAGCGCTCGCGCGCATTGGGAGAGTATCTGATGAGTAAGTTTCTCGATAGATTCCGCTATTTCAAACAACTTGGCGATACCTTTTCAAAGGATCATGGCCAAGAGCTAAATGTTAATCGTGACTGGGAAGATGGTTATCGCAGTCGTTGGCAACATGACAAAATTGTACGTTCTACTCATGGGGTAAACTGTACAGGTTCATGTAGTTGGAAAATCTACGTCAAAAATGGGTTAGTCACATGGGAAACCCAACAAACTGACTATCCGCGTACACGTCCTGATTTGCCTGATCATGAGCCTCGTGGCTGTCCTCGTGGTGCAAGCTATTCATGGTATTTATATAGCGCGAACCGCGTTAAATACCCAATGGTACGTAAACGCCTTGTTAAATTATGGCGTGAAGCAAAAGCACAACATAGCGATCCCGTTGATGCATGGGCTTCTATTGTTAACTCGCCAGAAAAAACCAAAAGCTATAAGCAAGCGCGTGGTCGTGGTGGTTTTGTTCGCTCTTCATGGTCAGAAGTGAATGAAATCATTGCAGCATCTAACGTGTTTACAGCAAAAGAGTTTGGTCCTGATCGTATTATCGGTTTCTCGCCAATTCCTGCTATGTCGATGGTGTCATATGCGGCGGGTGCGCGTTATTTATCGCTTATTGGTGGCGCGTGCTTAAGTTTCTATGATTGGTATTGTGACTTACCACCTGCTTCGCCAATGACTTGGGGTGAGCAAACAGACGTACCAGAATCAGCCGACTGGTATAACTCTTCTTATCTGATTGCGTGGGGTTCTAACGTACCTCAAACCCGTACTCCTGATGCGCACTTCTTTACCGAAGTTCGTTATAAAGGCACTAAAACAGTTGCCGTAACGCCTGATTATGCTGAAATCGCTAAACTGTGTGACCAATGGTTAAACCCAAAACAAGGTACAGACAGCGCAATGGCAATGGCGATGGGACACGTTATTCTTAGCGAATTCCACGTTAAACGCCAAACAGAATATTTCCGCAACTATGTGCGCACTTACACTGATATGCCAATGTTGGTGATGTTAGATAAACACGACTCAGGCAAATTAGTTGCAGGTCGAATGTTACGTGCCTCTGATTTAGTGAACAATCTAGATCAGGAGAAAAACCCAGAATGGAAAACTATTGCCATTGATGAGCAAACCCAACAATTGGTTGCTCCTCAAGGTTCTATGGGCTTTCGTTGGGAAGGCGCGGCTAAATGGAATCTTGAGCCTAAAGACGGTAAAAGTGGTGAAGATGTCACTTTACAATTAGGTCTTTTAGATAACCATGATGATATTGTTGATGTGGCATTCCCTTATTTTGGTGGCATTAAAAGCGAATATTTTGAAGGTGTTGCGCTTGATGATGTGCTTGTTCACAAGCTACCTGCTAAACGCATTACACTTGCGAATGGTGAAGAGAAATACATCACAACAGTTTATGACTTATTATTAGCCAACTACGGTGTTGATCGCGGTTTAAATGATGAAAACTGTGCGTCAAACTACGATGAAATCAAAGCATATTCACCCGCATGGGCTGAAAAAGTTACAGGCGTAAGCCGCCAAGATATCACCCGTATAGCGCGTGAATTTGCGGATAACGCAGAAAAAACACATGGTCGTTCAATGGTGATTGTCGGTGCGGGTATTAACCACTGGTATCACATGGATATGACTTATCGTGGCATTATCAATATGCTGATTTTCTGTGGTTGTGTCGGTCAAAGTGGTGGTGGTTGGGCACACTATGTTGGACAAGAAAAACTGCGCCCGCAAACTGGTTGGTTGCCATTAGCCTTTGGTCTTGACTGGCAGCGTCCGCCTCGTCATATGAACAGCACCTCGTTTTTCTATAACCACTCAAGTCAGTGGCGTTATGAAACCGTATCACCAACAGAGTTATTATCGCCATTAGCGGATAAATCTCGCTTTAGCGGCAGTTTAGTCGATATGAACGTGCGTTCAGAACGTATGGGCTGGTTACCTTCCGCACCTCAATTAAACTTAAACCCATTGTCTATTGCGAAAAAAGCACAAGAAGCGGGTGTGAGTGCGACTGACTATACCGTTAATGCATTGAAGTCAGGTGAGATTCGTTTTGCATCAGAACAGCCTGATAACCCACAAAATTTCCCGCGTAATTTATTTATCTGGCGTTCTAACTTGTTAGGTTCGGCGGGTAAAGGACATGAGTATTTACTGAAATACTTGCTGGGAACTGAAAACGGATTACAAGGTAAAGATTTAGGCGAACAAGGCCAAGTTAAGCCACAAGAAGTGGAATGGCAAGATAAAGGCGGTGAAGGTAAAGTTGATTTAGTGGTGACGTTAGACTTCCGTATGTCAAGTACCTGCCTCTTCTCAGATATCGTTTTACCAACCGCAACGTGGTATGAAAAAGATGATATGAATACCTCGGATATGCATCCGTTTATTCATCCATTAACAGCCGCGGTTGATCCTGCTTGGGAATCTAAAACAGACTGGGAAATCTATAAAGGCATCGCTAAAACCTTCTCTAAATTATGTGTGGGTCATTTAGGGGTTGAAACTGATTTAGTGACATTACCTATTCAGCATGACTCAGCCGCTGAAATGGCACAGCCTTTCGATGTGAAAGATTGGAAAAAAGGCGAATGTGACCTTATTCCGGGTAAAACCGCACCACATCTTATTCCTGTAGAGCGTGATTATCCTAATACCTATGCTCGCTTTACGTCATTAGGCCCTCTAATGGATAAATTGGGTAATGGCGGTAAAGGGATCAGTTGGAATACACAAACAGAAGTCGATTTCCTGAAAAAACTGAACCGTGTTCGTCATGAAGGTGCTGCAAAAGGGCGTCCAGCGATTGAAACAGCAATTGATGCAGCTGAAGTTATCCTCTCTTTAGCCCCTGAAACTAATGGTCAAGTAGCGGTAAAAGCGTGGGATGCACTGAGTAAAGTGACAGGACGCGATCACACTCATTTAGCTAAAGTAAAAGAAGACGAAAAAATTCGTTTCCGCGATATCGTTGCTCAACCTCGTAAGATTATTTCAAGCCCGACATGGTCTGGTCTTGAAGATGAGCACGTCTCTTATAACGCCTGTTATACCAACGTTCATGAGATGATCCCTTGGCGTACTTTAAGTGGTCGTCAGCAATTGTATCAAGATCATGAGTGGATGCGTGCTTATGGTGAAAGTTTAGTGGTTTATCGTCCACCAATTGATACCAAAGCCATTGATGCAGTTAAAGGCAAAAAACCAAATGGTTTCCCTGAAAAAGCGCTGAACTTCCTGACGCCTCACCAGAAATGGGGTATTCACTCAACATATAGCGATAACTTACTGATGTTAACGCTTGGTCGTGGTGGCCCTGTGGTTTGGCTGAGTGAAGATGATGCTAAAGAGATGGGAATTAGTGATAACGATTGGGTTGAAGCATACAACAGTAATGGTGCGCTAACGGCGAGAGCGATTGTCAGCCAACGTATTCCTGATGGCATGATTTATATGTATCACGCACAAGAACGCCAAATAAATCTGCCAGGATCTGAAATAACAGGAATGCGTGGTGGTATTCACAACTCTGTGACGCGTGTTTGCCCTAAACCAACCCATATGATTGGTGGATATGCTCAGTTGGCTTATAGCTTTAACTATTACGGCACTGTGGGCTCTAACCGTGATGAGTTTGTTGTGGTGCGTAAAATGAAACAGATTGATTGGCTTGATGGTGAAGGTGATGCTTATCAACAGACCCTGAATGGACAGGAGAAGGCATAATGAAAATTCGTTCACAAGTCGGTATGGTACTGAACCTCGACAAATGTATCGGTTGCCATACCTGTTCAGTAACCTGTAAAAATGTTTGGACGAGCCGTGAAGGTGTTGAATACGCATGGTTCAATAACGTTGAAACAAAACCAGGTACAGGGTATCCACAAAATTGGGAAGACCAAGAGAAATGGAAAGGCGGTTGGATCAAAAATATCAAAGGTAAATTGGTACCAAGAATGGGCAACCGTGTTGGTCTATTATCGAAAATTTTTGCCAACCCAGATGTCCCAGCATTAGATGATTACTATGAGCCATTTGATTATGACTATGAGCATTTAAAAAATGCACCAGAAGGCTCTTTACCGACAGCACGACCTCGTTCGCTGATCACCGGTCAGCGCATGACCAAAATCGAAAAAGGCCCAAACTGGGAAGACGATTTAGGTGGCGAATTTAGCAAACGTGCTGCGGATAAAAACTTCGCCAATATGCAAAAAGAGATGTATGGGCAGTTTGAAAATACATTCATGATGTATTTACCACGTTTATGTGAACACTGCTTAAATCCTGCTTGTGTTGCAACATGTCCAAGTGGTGCGATTTATAAACGTGCTGAAGATGGCATTGTGCTTATCGACCAAGATAAATGCCGTGGATGGCGCATGTGTTTAACCGGATGCCCATACAAAAAAATCTACTTCAACTGGAAAAGTGGTAAGTCAGAAAAATGTATTTTCTGTTATCCACGAATTGAAGCCGGTCAGCCAACACTGTGCTCAGAAACTTGTGTAGGACGTATTCGTTATCTGGGTGTGATGCTGTATGACGCAGATAAAATTTCACAAGCCGCCAGTGCGGATAATGAAAAAGATTTATACCAAAGCCAATTAGATATCTTCTTGGATCCATTTGATCCTGAAGTGATCAAAGCCGCTGAAGAGCAAGGTATTCCATTAAGTGTGATTGATGCAGCGCAGCGTTCACCTGTTTACAAAATGGCGGTGGATTGGAAGCTGGCATTACCACTGCACCCTGAATATCGCACCTTACCAATGGTTTGGTATGTACCACCTTTGTCACCTATTCAGTCTGCTGCTGATGCGGGCGTGCTACCACATACAGGCGTTCTGCCTGATGTAGAAAGCTTACGTATTCCAGTTCAGTATTTAGCAAACTTACTGACAGCTGGGGATACTGCACCTGTGTTATTAGCATTAAAACGCATGTTAGCGATGCGTCATTATAAACGTGCTGAAACCGTAGAAGGCAAAACAGACTTAAGTGCATTAGAGCAAGTAGGTTTGACTGAAGCGCAAGCACAAGAGATGTATCGTTATCTAGCTATTGCAAATTATGAAGATCGCTTTGTTATTCCATCAAGCCATCGTGAACTTGCAAGAGAAGCTTTCCCAGAACGTAATGGTTGTGGTTTTAGCTTTGGTGATGGTTGTCATGGCAGTGATAGCAAATTTAATTTGTTTAATAGCCATCGTATTGACGCGATTGATATCACATCAAGAACACCTCAAGACGAACGCCGATCAGAGGAGAAAATATAATGATCTCTCTGAAAGTCATTTCACATCTCTTAGATTATCCCACACAAGAATTGTGGGATAACCGAGGCGAACTTATCGATGCATTACAGGAAGCTGATGAGCTTCCTGTGACTCAAGTTGCGAAATTAATGGCATTTATTCATACCTTAACGCAACAAGAGTTGTTAGATGCGCAAGCCAATTACAGCGAGCTTTTTGATAGAGGGCGGGCGCGATCACTACTGTTATTTGAACACGTTCATGGTGAGTCTCGTGATCGTGGTCAAGCAATGGTTGATCTACTCAATCAATATCAACAAGCAGGGATCACATTAAGTAGTCGTGAACTTCCTGACTATTTGCCTACTTATCTTGAGTATTTAACGCTCCTGCCAACGACAGACTGTATTGAAGGGCTAAATAACATTGCGCCTATTTTGGCGCTGTTAGGTGAGCGTTTGAAACAACGAGGCAGTGATTATCACGCGCTCTTTGATGTGTTGCTTTGCCTCTCACAAAGTGGATTGGAAGCATCACAACTGACTGCTCAAGTAGAAAAAGAGCCTTTAGATGATACACCTGCTGCATTAGATGCTGTGTGGGAAGAAGAACAAGTAACGTTTCTTGGCGAAGGTACGCAATGTGGCAGTGGCAAAATCAGCCAACATCAGCGCCGTTTTGCACAAGAGACGACAGTTCAATATCTCAACGTGGGGAATTCGTTGGATACGGGAGCACAAAAATGAATTACATCAATATGTTATTTTTTGATATCTATCCCTATATTGCTGGTGCCGTTTTTATTTTCGGTAGCTGGTTACGTTACGACTATGGTCAATATACATGGCGAGCCGGCTCTAGCCAGATGTTAGACAAGAAAAATATGCGATTGGCTTCTAACTTGTTCCATATCGGGATCATCGGTATTTTTGCTGGTCATTTTCTGGGAATGCTAACACCTCACTGGATGTATGAATCTTTCCTGCCTATTGAATACAAACAAATTATGGCAATGGTCGGTGGCGGTACTTGTGGTGTATTAATGCTGGTGGGGGGCGTGATGTTATTAAAACGCCGTTTAACCAATCCACGGGTTAGAGCTACATCTTCATTTGGTGACATCATGATCTTAACGCTTTTGGTTATTCAAGTAGCGCTAGGTTTACTGACTATTCCATTCTCAGCACAACATATGGATGGTAGCGAAATGATGAAGCTGGTGGCTTGGGCACAATCTATAGTGACTTTCCACGGCGGTGCTTCGGCTCATCTTGAAGGTGTCGCATTCGTGTTTAAATTGCACATTTTCTTAGGTATGACGATTTTCTTATTGTTCCCATTCTGTCGATTAGTTCATATTTGGAGCGTGCCAGTTGAGTACTTAACTCGTCGCTATCAAATTGTGCGTAATCGTCATTAATGAATACCCATCTCCTGATAGTAAATTAGAGACCTTTTAATTGCGCTTATCTCACCCCCGCCCGCGGGGGTTTTTTTTATCTTTTTTCTCCCTTAAAACTTGAACAAAAAATTTGAATGGTTAAAGCAATAATCTTTAGATTCATTTAAGAATAGTTGCACTTATAATTCTTTTTAACGAAATGAATTTATATAAGGCAATAAATAGTTAATTAAATATCGTGATATTTAATTAAATTTAAATATTTATAATTGGTTGTTTATTATAAATAAACTCAAATTTAAATTAATCTGAATATTGTCATGTAAATTTGGTGCTATGATTTAATTGAGTCTTACCTCTATTATGCTATCGGAGATTATTATGAGCTTTAAATATCATCGTATTGATAAAAATAATGCCGCTGTTCTGTTGGTAGACCATCAAGCTGGATTACTCTCTTTAGTCAGAGATATCGAGCCTGATAAATTCAATAATAATGTACTAGCATTAGCCAATGCTGCTAAATACTTTAATTTACCTACCATTTTAACGACTTCTTTTGAAGATGGTCCTAATGGTCCTCTAATGCCTCAGCTCGTTGAAATGTTCCCAGATGCTCCTTATATCGCTCGCCCAGGTCAAATCAATGCATGGGATAATGAAGACTTCGTCAAAGCAGTTAAAGCAACGGGTAAAAAACAACTGATTATTGCGGGCGTTGTGACTGAAGTTTGTGTTGCATTCCCTGCATTATCAGCACTTGAAGAAGGTTTTGAAGTCTTTGTTGTCACTGATGCTTCAGGTACTTTCAATGCCATTTCTCGCGACTCTGCATGGGATAGAATGTCAAAAGCAGGGGCTCAATTAATTAACTGGTTTGGTTTAGCTTGTGAGTTACACCGTGATTGGCGTAATGATGTCGAAGGATTAGGTACACTGTTTGCTAACCATATTCCAGATTATCGTAATCTGATGACAAGCTATAATACTTTAACAAAAAAGTAAGCGGTTAATTTAAGTTTTACCTAAAAATAGGGCTTATATTATTTTTTGAAAAATATAATTTAATTGAATTTTAATTTTATTAAATTATAGATGTAAGCCCTTAATTAAAAATGGAATAGAAATGAAAAGTCAAATATTAAAAGCTACCGCTATTGCTATGGCATTAAGTGTAGGTGTTGCACAGGCCGCTGAATATAAAGCAAGTACTGCTGAAGGTCCAATAAAAATAGTAAACCTAAAAGCAATGGAAGCTCAAGTTCAAGCAAATATGGAAAAAGGCGCCTTCGGTTATATTCGCGGTGGTGCTGAAGATGAAAATAACTTACGCTCTAATACAAGTGCATTTGATAAAAAATATATTATGCCTCGTTCATTACAAGGCATCGAATTTTCTGACTTAGATTTAAAAACAGAATTTTTGGGTATTAAATTAGATACGCCTATTATTCAGGCACCGATGGCAGCTCAAGGGCTTGCACATCAACAAGGCGAAGTTGCCACAGCAAAAGGTATGGCGAAAGCCGGCTCTATTTTTTCATTAAGCACTTATGGTAATAAAACCATTAAAGAAGTGGCGGACGCCCAACCCGGTTACCCATTTTTCTTTCAGTTGTACATGAGTAAAAATGATGCCTTTAATGAGTATATTTTATCTCAAGCAAAACAGTATGGCGCTAAAGGTATCATTATGACTATCGACTCTTCAGTGGGTGGTTATCGTGAAGATGATGTGAAAAATAACTTCCAATTCCCATTAGGTTTTGCCAACTTAGAAGCGTTTGCAAAAATCAGTGATGATAAATCTAAAACAGGTAAAGGTGCGGGTATTAGCGAAATTTATGCTCAAGCCAAACAAGCATTTACACCCGCAGATATTCAGTATGTGAAAAAAATGTCTGGTTTACCTGTGATTGTAAAAGGTATCGAATCACCTGAAGATGCAGATACTGCAATTAAAGCCGGCGCAGATGCAATTTGGGTTTCTAATCACGGTGGTCGTCAATTAGATAGCGCACCAGCAACAATTGATGTCTTACCTGCGATTGCCAAAGTGGTGAATAAACGTGTACCTATCGTGTTTGACAGTGGTGTGCGTCGTGGTTCACATGTCTTTAAAGCATTAGCAAGTGGTGCAGATGTTGTTGCTGTTGGTCGCCCAATTCTTTATGGATTAAATTTAGGGGGTGCTGAAGGTGTTAATTCAGTTATCCAACATTTAAATAAAGAATTAAAAATTAATATGATGTTAGGTGGTGCAAAAACAGTAAAAGATATTCAAGCCACTCCACTTTATACCGACGCAAGTTTTAATCAATAATTAGTTTATAAAGTTAAAAGTAATAAAACCCACGCTCAATATTGAACGTGGGTTTTTTCTATTAACTTATTTTTTCTATCAACTTAAAAGAATATTGTTAGTTTAAAAAATTATTCTTGGGTTGATGGTGTGTCACTAAAACAGAGGTTATTTTGATTATTAATACCACCATCTGACGATGAATAACCTAGACAACCTAACATTGAATCAAAAATATTGTGATGATAGAACGTGCGTTCTGCATCTTGATTGCGCTTTAAGTTATCAAATAGCTGTTTATTTTCAGGCTCTGCTAAATAGCTATCTGACATCCAAACTAAGAATGGTACTTTAAATTGTTCTGGTGGGGCAATTTCTTTTGGTGTGCCATGTAAGCCACCTTTTTCTGAAATAGATTCACCGTGATCGGAGGTATAAAACACAATGGCTTTTTTATCGCGCAATGTGTCGAGTATGCCATCAATAAAATAGTCGGTATAAAGAATAGAGTTATCATAAGCATTCACTAACTGCTCTTTAGTACACTCATCATCCACATTTAAACATTCAGGTTGGTATTTTTTGAATGATTCAGGGTAACGCTGTGAATACATAAAGTGAGAGCCTTTAGTGTGTAAAATTACTAAATGATTTCCCTTTGGATGTTGGGCAACCGTATTTGCCGTTTCAGTAATTAATAAGGTGTCATCAAGTTCTTTACCAAAATTGCTATTTTTTGCAGTCATCATCTCTTTCATTGCGTAGTTATTTAAATCAAGTTTATTGTAAAACCATAATTCACTTTGCATGGAGAACAACTCTGATGACATACCTAATTGGCTTAATACTGAAAAAATATTGTTCTCTTTTAATGTCCGCTGATCGTTACTTTCTGTTCCGTTTTCTCGTACAAACATACATTTTAAAGAGAGCTTGGTTGCGGTATCACAAGAAATACCTTTAAAGGCAACAAGATTTTTCTCTTGGCTTAATAGAGGATTTGTTTGACGTTCATATCCTAACAATCCCATATGATCCCATCTTGCTGTTTCACCAATAATAAAAACAACATACACATCTTCATTTGCCTTTGAAGGCTCATAAGTGAAGTGATCGGCAGGATTAAAAATATTTTGGTTATTAAACGTATCGTCATACTGCGTTATTGCATATTGAAATAATGGGATAATCCAATTTGTAGGTAAATACGCATAACTTAAGCCACCACTATAGCTTGGCAGATCCAAGTTATTTTTTATTTCATAGGCTTTTTGTTTTGAATCAAGTGTTTTCAAATAGGCAAAAACAGCCAGTGCAATCACAAGCATTTTGACGGTATTTTTTATCCAGATTTTTTTCTTTTGTTGTGTAGTTAGATTTTTCTCTGGTTTTTTACCTAGCCAAATAAGAGCTAATGGCAAAATAGATAAGCCAATAATCCAAATAATCACATTTGGGCTAACCAGCTCTTTAGATAAATCCGTATCCGTGGTTAGTGTTGAAATAATAATGCCGTATCCAATGACGACATCATAAAAAGAAATATAGTAACTCGCACAAACACTCACGACGAGAATAAAAGAGGCGACGATTTTAAAGAATAGAGAGCCGAAAAAAGAGAGTAGCCGTAATAGAAAGAAGGTAAAGGCAATGTTAACAGCAATTTCACCTAGAATATATAATGCATCAATGAGGGGGTTGTTTGTATTTTGTGTGCCGTATCGGCCAATGTAAACGGAAAGATTAAGAAAGAAACCAAGGTAGACAGCTAAAAAAAGGGCAATGTTCTCTTTAGAAAAACGTAAAAACTTTAATTTTTGCATGTTCAGTTATTATCAATTTATATGGTGTAGAGGTCTTTAAGACCGCGAGGTTGTTTTCAGGTTCAGTATTATGTTCTTTTTTTTATTGAAGTTTAAAAATTTTTTATTTGATTTACATAAATATCAAAATTATTAATTTTAAATAGTTTTAGTAGATAGGAATATTGATAGAGATATTAGAAGGTTGTCATCATTATATACGGCAAGATCCCGATAAAGGCAGATAAGAAAGCGTATTTATTATTTTGATTTCGCAGATGAAATAAATAAGTATTATTACGTTATAAATATTAATGTATAACGAATTTTGATAGAAATACAAATCGACATAAATATCGTCATTAGTGTCGAGTACTTCCTACTACTTTAGCTGTCATTGTTTTCTTGCTCATTCAACGGATTTTATTTCTCTTTATTTTTCATTGTGTTGTGGAAAAGTGAAAAAGCGTGCTTATTTGGCACACTCTCTGCATAGATAGAGGAGAAGATCAGGTAATAACCTGAAAGTTGATGAACACAGGAGCAATGTTGATGAAAAAAGTCATCACGGTCTGTCCGTATTGCGCCTCAGGATGCAAAATCTACCTGAAGGTGGAAAACGGTAAAATTATTGGCGCTGAAGGAGCCAATGGTTTAACAAACCAAGGTGAGCTGTGTCTGAAAGGGTATTATGGATGGGATTTTATCCATGATACTAAGATACTGACTCCACGTCTTAAAACACCAATGATCCGTCGTGAAAGAGGCGGAAAATTAGAATCGGTTTCTTGGGATGAAGCGATTGAGTTTGCAAGTAGCAAGCTTCTTGCTATCAAAGAGAAATACGGTGCTAAATCTATTATGACAACCGGCTCTTCACGAGGCCCGGGTAACGAAGCTAACTTCGTTATGCAGAAATTCGCTCGTGCGGTTATCGGAAATAATAATATAGACTGCTGTGCTCGTGTCTGACACGGCCCTTCGGTTGCAGGTCTGCAGCGTTCGGTCGGTAATGGTGCTATGAGCAACTCAATCGTTGAGATTGAGGATACCAAATGTCTATTTGTCTTCGGCTATAACGCCGCAGACTCGCATCCTATTGTTGCTCGCCGTATTGTTAAGGCGAAAGAAAAGGGTGCCAAAATTATTGTATGTGACCCTCGTTACATCGAAACAGCACGTTTAGCCGATTTACACTTAGGCTTAAAAAATGGCTCTAACATTGCGCTATTAAATGCGATTGCGCATGTGATTATTGAAGAAGGATTGCATGATAAATCCTTTATCGAAAATCACACCGAGCAATTTGACGAGTATTGTAAATTAGTTGAAAGCTATACACCTGAATCTGTTGAAGAAATAACAGGTTTAAGTGCTCAAATTATTCGTGAAGCTGCACGTATGTACGCGAAAGCAGAAACAGCGACAATTCTTTGGGGTATGGGTGTAACTCAATTCTACCAAGGTGTTGAAACGGTACGTTCACTGACTAGTTTAGCTTTATTAACGGGTAATTTAGGTAAAAAATATGTCGGGGTTGGCCCAGTTCGTGGTCAAAATAACGTACAAGGTGCGTGTGATATGGGAGCATTGCCTAACACACTACCAGGTTATCAATACGTTACTGACGAAAAAGCGCGTGAGAAATTTGCTAAATTCTGGGGCATTGAGTCAATGCCTGAAGAAGTGGGCTATGCGTTAAGTGAAGTTCCTCATAATATCGATCACGGCTTATTAAAAGCTCACTATGTAATGGGTGAAGATCCACTGCAAACTGAGCCTGATTTAGCAACAATCCGTAGAACGTTTGAAAAACTGGATCTACTGATAGTGCAAGATATCTTTATGACCAAAACGGCGTCTATTGCTGATGTTATTTTCCCTGCAACATCATGGGGTGAGCATGAAGGTGTTTATACTGCGGCAGACCGTGGTTTCCAACGCTTCTATAAAGCTGTTGAACCTGTTGGTGATGTGAAAACAGACTGGCAAATTATCAGTCTGATGGCAACAGCAATGGGTTATCCAATGCATTACAACAATACCAAAGAAATTTGGGATGAGTTGCGTGAGTTATGCCCAATTTATTATGGTGCGACTTACGAAAAAATGGCGGACTTGGCTTATATCCAATGGCCTTGCCCAACAGAAGATAGCCCAGGTACACAATATCTGTACGATGGTGGTAAATTCGATACTCCTAACGGTAAAGGTCAATTCTTTACTTGTGAGTGGGCTCCACCAATTGACAAACTCTCTGATGAGTTTCCAATGGTATTGGCAACCGTCCGTGAAGTTGGACACTACTCTTGCCGTTCAATGACAGGTAACTGTAAAGCATTGGCGGCGTTGGCTGATGAACCGGGTTATGTTCAATTAAACACAGAAGATGCCAAACAGTTGGGTATCAAAGATCAAGAGTTAGTTTGGATACGCTCTCGTCAAGGTAAAGTCATTACGCGTGCTGCGGTCAGTGATAGACCGAATAAAGGTGCTGTATATATGACTTATCAATGGTGGATTGGTGCTTGTAACGAACTGGTTGCAGAGAATTTAAGCCCAATTACCAAAACACCTGAGTATAAATATTGTGCAGTATGTGTTGAGCCAATCAAGGAACAGGCTCAGGCAGAACACTATGTGAAAACGGAATATAGCAATATTAAACGTCGTTTAAGAGAAGCCGCCGAGGGTTGATCTTCGTCTGATTAATATTGTCTTTCTGCCTTAGAACCGAGTTTATTGACCTTAGCGTCAGTAAGCTCGGTTTTTTATTAGATTATTATTTTGTGCACAACTAAGCGACGGACTGATTTAAATAAAGTGTTAAAGGTAAGTCAGGATGCGGATCCATCGAATCAAATTTATGTGATGGATGAGAATCAACCGTTGGATAGCGAGATAGTAAAACAATAAAATCTTGGTAAGCCTGCTTTTTATTATCATGCGTAAAAATAGGTGTACCACTATGATTTAATTCATTATCTGCAATGAGTAAAATATCAAGATATTGCGCATTATTGTGTTCATAAAGTACATTTTTAGGATCAATTTTTTGCCAAGCTGTTCCTATCGCCTCTTTTGGTGAATGAACACGTAAAGCGCCAGTATTATCCTTAACGTTATTCTTATTCATCATCACAATCATGGTGTGATCAACGCCATCTTTATGAACCCCTTCAATTGAAAGTTCACTTAAAGAATCTGGTTGGGCAATTAATCTTAAATGAAAAACAGTTGATATTGATTTAGGCGAATTTTGATCGGTTAAGTGACGAGATGTAAATTTATTACCTTGAATTAATAGCATTTTTAATTTTAATAACGCTTGATAAGCCGTATTGCTCTGCCAGCGATCATCAAGTGCTCTAAAATGCCTTTGTGTGCCACTGTCTTCACGAATAAATCCATCTTCTTCAGTGAGAACAAAAGGTTGATATTCTAGTCTGGAGATCGTTTCTATATCATTATCAAAAAGGTAGCGTCCTGTTCGAGAATGACGAAATGAAAGAGTCGGATCTTGTGCTAAATAGTCACCATATTCCATGAGTGCATTAATATCTTTTTCTTCAGCACCTAATTGTTTTATTAAATCAATGACAATACTTTGGGGAATAAAGACATATTTATTATTCTTGTATTCTTTTTTTATTTCACTAATTCTATTTATAAGCAGGCTATTCATATATAATATGCTCCATTGATGGTTTATATTATTAATAGTTAATAAAGTGAGTAATTAATAAAATATAATCATTTAGATTATAGATAGAGATTAATAAGTTTCAAATGTACAAAAAAAGAGTGTAATAAAATAATTACACTCTTTTAGATAAGTAAGAAACTATTTTAGGGTTAAAGTATTTCTGGAATTGAAATACCGAGACGTTGCATCCGCGATAATAACGTTGTTCTTTTTAATCCTAGTTTTAAAGCAGCGCCTCTAGCGCCAGCAACTACACCATTGGTTTCTCTTAATGCTTGAATTATCCTTTCTCGCTCTTCATCATCGCTTTCTGGCGCATTCGTCTGCATGCGCTTTTCAATGGATGAAGGTTGCGTCAGTACCTGCTTTAAACGAGAGGGCTTGTTAATATGAAGCTCTTTTAACTGAAGGTTTAATGTTGATCCTCGCGTTAAAATAACGGCACGCTCAATAATATTTTCAAGTTCACGAACATTACCCGGCCATGGATAAAGTGTTAACTGCTCCAATGCGTTGGCAGGTATACAATCTATTTTTCTATCCATTCTACGCGCAATTTTTTGCGTAAAATGTTTAGCTAAAAGCGGAATATCTTCAGGTCGCTCTCTTAGTGGTGGAATAATAATAGGAAAAACATTAAGACGATAATAAAGATCTTCTCGAAATTCACCTTCATCTGTTAATTCATGCAGATCTTTATTGGTCGCTGCAATTAGCCTAACATCAACTGGGATCACTTTATTACCACCCAACCTTTCTATTTCTCGCTCTTGAAGAACGCGAAGCAATTTGGGTTGTAAGTCAATTGGCATATCACCAATTTCATCAAGAAATAGCGTGCTTTTATCTGCCATCTCAAATCGGCCAATATGTGTATTGGTTGCGCCTGTAAATGCGCCTTTATCATGGCCAAAGAGATCACTTTCTAAAAGGCCAGAAGGTACTGCGGCACAGTTCATTTTTATCATCGACTTATTTTTTCGCAGACTTAGACGATGAATAGCGCGCGCAATTAATTCTTTACCCGTACCTGTTTCACCTAATATAAGTACAGTACTATCACTTTGTGCCACTAATTCAATTTGTTCTAGCACATTATGCATAGCGTCACTTTGATAAATAATCTCACTGAAGCATGCATTGTTATCTATTTGCTCATTAAGCCAAATATTCTCATTCTTTAAACTGTCTTTTAAATGTGTTATTTCTTCATAAGCCGCTGCATTTTCAATGGCGATACCAATACGAGCTGCAATTTGTTGTAGCAATTGGCAAGTATCGTTAGTAAAAACGCTTCCTACTTCGTGTGCTAAAATTAATAAGCCTAGCGGTTTATGATTAAAAGCCAGTGGCAATAACAAAGCCGTCTGCATATTTTGCTTAACTAGACGCTTAATCAAAACATCTTCTTGATCTTCTTTATTAATATCAATTAAGACAGGTTTATTCTGATTAATAATTTCTTCTGCTTTGTTATTTGCGCTACTAAACTTACGTTGTTGGCGAATGACTGATTTCCCAGTCTGATAACGACTAGAGTAAAGAATACCTTCACCACTATTTTGTGATGAGGTACGGCATAACATAAGACTAATATGGTTCAATCCAAAAAAACGATGTATTTCTTTAGAGACTTCAGAAATAAGACCATCCATGTCTAGATGAGCTAATACAGAATTTGTGATATCAACCAATATTCGATATTGGTTGCGCTCATTACGAAGGCTCTCCATAGTTTCAGCATTGTTACTGCTTAATTTCATGACACCACCGATTGCCCTAAAAAATTAGCTATATTGTAGTAGGTTTATAATAAATTTATATCAATGACTGAATCATTTTTGATCCAACCCGCTATTTTTGTATATGTCGTGAAACTTAAGAATATAAATTTATCAAATCACTATATAATCAAATATATATCGATTTATTTTATCGTCAAAATTGTCGAATAATTTGACGAAGTGACTTGTTTATTAATTAATAATCATTTTTATTTGAAAATTATTTAATTGAAAAATAAGGAATAGTTATATCAAAAATATATTGGCATGAACCGTGCTAGATTCATTCTATTGATACTCTAATTATTACTCTTAATTAGAATAACTCGTTGCATTTATCGCCATATATAACGGCTATATATAACAAAGATCAGGAGAATATGATGAACCGTTTCATCATTGCAGACCCTAAAAAATGTATTGGTTGCCATACTTGTGAAGTGGCTTGTGTCGTGTCACATCAGCAAGTAGACCAAGATAATTTAGCCATTGAGCAAATTAGTGAGCAGAATTTCCAACCCCGAATTCATGTGGTCAAAGGATTTTCAATCAGTACGGCAGTTGTTTGTCATCAATGTGAAGATGCCCCTTGTGCTAATGTGTGTCCGAATGGCGCTATCATTCATAACAAAGATTATTACTATGTTGATCAGGAAAAATGTATAGGTTGTAAAACCTGTGTACTGGCTTGCCCTTATGGCACGATGGAAGTGGTTTCTCGTCCAGTTATGCGCACATTAACCGCGCTCAATGCGATTGAGGCATTTAAAGCGGAAGCCAACAAATGCGACTTATGCCACCATCGTGAAGCGGGCCCCGCATGTATTGAAGTCTGCCCAACTCATGCTTTAGTGTGTATTGATAGAGATGCACTTGAAGAGATGGTTAAAGAGCGTCGTCGCAGAGCAGCTTTTGAAACCGGTGCTGAATTGTTGTTCTAAGATCAATAATGAAGCAACTATGTACTGGTACTATAGTTGCTATTATTTATCCTGCTTCAATAAGGTATCGACATGCATGAAATTACGCTTTGCCAGAGCGCATTTGAGATAATAGATTCTCAAGCTAAATTAAATAATGCAAAAAAAGTAAAAAGTGTATGGATGGAATTGGGCGCATTATCTTGTGTTGAAGTCAGTGCACTTGAATTTTGCTTTGATATTGTTTGCAGAGACACCCTTGCCCAAGGTTGTGAATTACATATTGAGGTTATCCCCGCGAAAGCATGGTGTTGGGATTGTCATCAAGTTGTCACTGTTTCAACCTTTAATGCAGGTTGTCCGTCTTGTGGTAGCCAAAATTTGCGCGTTGAAAATGATGATGCAATGCGAATAAAGCAAATAGAGATCGAATAGGGGTTGTTATGTGTCTTGGTATTCCAGGTCAGGTTGTTGAAGTCGGAAAAACAATCACTGAAAATGCAATGGTCGATGTTTGTGGCGTTAAACGAGAAGTGAATATTGCGTTAGTCTGCGAGGGTGAGCCTCATACGATGATCGGTAAGTGGGTGTTAGTGCATGTTGGTTTCGCCATGAGTATTGTCAATGAAGAAGAAGCAAAAGAGACGCTGGATGCTCTGATGGCAATGGGAGAAGTTGAAGATGATGTCTCTGCTTTTCTTTATGGCGAAGAGGGCGCACCTAAGCAAGTTTGAATAAATTTCAAGCTATTGCATGCTTTATTACTTTTTCTTATAATTCAATCTCATTTCTCTGAAGCTGGGACGACCCAGCTTTCTGTTGTTCATTCAGGGGACGACCCAAATATGTTTTATATAAAAGGGGTAATTTATGTCCTGGGCAATTCTATTTGTTGCTGGTTTACTTGAGATAGTTTGGGCTGTTGGCTTGAAATACACTCATGGATTTACGCGACTAACACCAAGCATTATTACGATAACGGCCATGATTGTGAGCATGGGCATGTTATCTTATGCCATGAAAGGCTTACCAGCAGGCACCGCTTATGCGATTTGGACAGGTATTGGTGCTGTCGGTACTGCAATTTTTGGTATTTTAGTTTTTGGTGAGTCTGCCAATATTTATCGTTTATTGAGTTTAGCGATGATAATTTTTGGCATTATCGGGCTGAAATTGGCGAGTTAATTGTGATAGGTTTGATTTATTAAAAAATTTTCTAATAAGATTAGCGTAATTAAAATCTTTTTACTTATGTTATTGTTCTAATGAAAATCATCAAAAATCAATTAGATAATGATAATTAAAAGATCTGCGTTAAAATTTTGATAGTCAATAAGCGGTAACATTTAACCATAGAACCCCCCAAAATAAGTGTCCTATTTTGGGGAGAATTTAGAGACTTTGATTTTGCTCTAATCAATTGGGTACGATATTTTCTAGCTTCTCCCATATCCTTTTTGCAGAATAAAAAATGCAATCACCTAACTTTTTTTGTTTCTTGGTTTTTAATCTAAGTGGTTAAAGAAACATTGATTGAAAAAGTGGTACTGGTTACTATAGTACTCATTACTGCAGAGGGAGTGGCATGGGAATATATAAAATATCTTCTTTTAAGAGAAGTGTGAAGAAAACACCCATAACGGATAAGCAGTTATCTGTAGCTGCAAAAGAAGTTCAGCAAGGAAAATATGAAGCTGACTTGGGTGGTGGAGTAATAAAAAAACGTCTAGCAATACAAGGACAAGGTAAAAGCGGAAGTGTTAGAGTCATCATATTTTTTAAGATCAACAATCATCTTTTTTTCGCTGATGGCTGGACGAAAAATGCCGTTAATGCAAAGGGAAAAAAAGAAATAGAAGATGACGAATTGCAGGCCTATAAACATTTAGCAAATGAGTTTTTAAATTATGATGAAAGTACTATTAATCATTTAATTTCTTGCAGAATTTTAGAGGAAATAACTGATGAGTAACAAGCTAAATAACATGCTTGAATTGGCTAAAGAGCTAAATGCCGCAGGTATATCACCCGATAGCTTGGTTCAAGAAATTGAAAGTATTGTTCACACTCGTGAAATTAATGACAAAATACAATGCGTATCGGCGATGAGTGGTGCAGAGATTAAAACTTTGCGCACTAAATTTGGAATGTCACAGGCTGTTCTTGCCCGAGCTTTAGGTATGTCAAAAGAGAGCGTATCTAAATGGGAAAGAGGTGAAAAGAAGCCAAGTGGACCAGCGCTAAGAATGTTACGTATTTTAGAACGTCAGGGACCTGAAGTCCTAATAATTTAAGTGAGAGACAATAGCCGTTAAGTGCTTTTTGTTTACTGTGGAGATATAGTTCAAATATAAAAAAGTTAATTATAGAAAATTTTTTTCATAAAAAAGCCACTCAATGAGTGGCTTTTAATTTTTACGTATTAATCAATTACAGTGTAAATACACCAATGATAGCGATAACGCTGATAATTGCTGCACCACCATAAAATACCCATTTGCTTGCAGGTACATGCACTTTAAAATCGTGCAGAGTATGGTGAATACGGTGTAATGCACACCAAACTGGCAGAATAATCATTAGCAGTAAGAACAGACGGCCAATGATGCTTTGGCTAAATGCCATAATACGTTCATAAGTAAATGCTTCTGGCGCAATACCCATAGGGATTAGGATACCGAGCAGGATGATGATTGCTGGAGAAACAATCGCACTCCACATACCACCTGCACCAAATAATCCCCAGAAAATAGGTTCATCAGAGCGCTTAGGAAGTTGATTCTGATTCATTATTTCCTCCTGGGTTAAATTAACGCCACTGCCAGAATAGCGGCAGTAACAACGATAGTGACACCCCAGAAACCACGAACGATGGGTTCTTGTGGCATTTTTTCATCTTTAACAACGATAACCACTGCTTTTGGTGCAAGTTTGAACCAAGTTGCAGAGTGGAAGACCGTCGCAATTAGGGTCACAATGTTAATTAGCATTACAATTGGGTTGCTCAGGAATCCAACGAAACCTGCCCAACTTTCTGGTCCATTTTTCAGTGCGAATACACCAAACAGTACAACCAGACTGAACCAAAGTTGTGGAAGACAAGTCCCTTCACGGGTGATATAGAAACGATAGAATCCAAGTTTCGTCCACCAGTTTGGTTGCATGCCACGAACATAAGGCTTACGTTTTGTTGTCATGTCTTGTTTCCTCCTTAACGTGGTTTCAGCATCGCAATGACAAAGTCTTGCGCACTGGCTGCTTTACCTTGCTGAATAGCGGCAGCAGGATCCACATGTTTTGGACAGACTTCAGAACAGTAGCCAACAAAGGTACAAGACCAGACACCGTTCTCACCATTTAACTGAGGCATACGCTCTTTTGCCCCATGGTCGCGACTATCTGTGTTGTAACGTTGAGCTAATGTAATCGCTGCTGGGCCAATAAACTCTGGGTTTAGACCAAACTGCGGGCATGCTGCATAGCAAAGACCGCAGTTGATACAACCAGAGAATTGGTGGTATTTTGCCATTTGAGCAGGAGTCTGTTTATTCGTCCCTTCTGAAGGCTTACGATCATTACCGATGATATAAGGTTTAATCGCTTCTAAGCTTTCAATAAAGTGAGTCATATCGACAACAAGGTCACGCTCAACTGGGAAGTTACCTAACGCTTCAACTCTTATACCGTCTGGATATTCACGAATAAACGTTTTACAAGCCAATTTAGGCACTTTGTTGACCATCATGCCGCAAGAGCCACAAATCGCCATACGGCAAGACCAACGATAAGAAAGATCAGGCGCTAAATTGTCTTTAATATAACCCAATGCGTCCAGTAATGAGGTTTGCTCATCATAAGGAACATCATAAGTGACGAAATGAGGCGCTTCGTCTGTTTCTGGGTTATAGCGCATGACTTCCATTTTAATGTGCTTCATGTCATCAGCCATTCGCTTTCTCCTTATTCTGCTTGTCTTGTGCAGTCGCTTCACCACCATAGACACGTTTAGCAGGAGCAGATTTCGTGATCTTCACATCGCTATATTCTAAACGAGGGGCACCTTCTGGGTTATAGAACGCCAGAGTATGTTTCAGGAAGTTCACGTCATCACGCTCAGTACAACCTTCGTCAAGACGTTGGTGTGCACCACGAGACTCTTTACGATTGATTGCGGAATGAGCCATACATTCAGCGACATCTAAACCAAAGCCAAGCTCAATTTTGTACAGTAAATCTGTATTAAAGACGCTACTCGTGTCTTTAATTTCAACGCGTTTGAAACGTTCTTTTAATTCAGCCAGTTTATCAATGGTTTTTTGCATTAATTCAGGTGTACGATAGATACCGCAACCTTCTTCCATTGATTCACCCATTTCGTCTCGAATTTGTGACCAGCTTTCAGAACCTTTTTGGTTCATCAGATTTTTCAGGCCATCTTCGATATCACGAGTACGAGCATCTAATGCTGATGCGTTAGCTGGTGCTGCTTCTTGTGCACAACGAACCGCTTCTTCACCAGCAAGACGACCGAATACAACCAGCTCTGCCAGTGAGTTAGAACCTAAACGGTTAGCGCCGTGTAAGCCAACAGATGAACATTCACCCACCGCAAACAGACCTTTAATACGAGTCTCAGTTTGTTGGTTAGTTTCGATACCACCCATAGTGTAGTGAGCAGTAGGACGAACAGGGATTGGTTCATTAACTGGGTCAACACCCACATACGCTTTTGCCAGTTCACAAATAAATGGCAGACGTTCATGAAGTTTTTTCGCACCCAGATGACGTAAGTCAAGATAAACAACGTCACCACGGTGAGTTTTGATGGTACGGCCTGCGCGCCACTCATGCCAGAAAGCTTGAGAAACTTTATCGCGAGGACCTAATTCCATGTATTTATTTTCTGGTTTACCTAATGGTGTTTCTGGTCCTAGGCCGTAATCTTGCAGATAACGATAGCCATCTTTATTGACCAGAATACCACCTTCACCACGACAACCTTCGGTCATCAGGATACCTGAACCTGGTAGGCCAGTTGGGTGATATTGAACAAATTCCATATCACGCAGTGGAACGCCATGACGTAAAGCGATACCCATACCATCACCAGTAACAATACCGCCATTGGTATTGAAACGATAAACACGTCCCGCACCACCGGTTGCCATAATGACTGCGTTAGCACGAATTTGAACTTTCGTACCTTCCATCATATTAATAGCAACAAGACCACGAGCGTGACCTTCATCAACAAGAATATCGAGAACAAAGTGTTCGTCGAAACGTTGAATTTGTGGGTATTTTAAGGATGTTTGGAACAGGGTATGTAGCATATGGAAGCCGGTTTTATCGGCTGCGAACCAGGTCCGTTCGATCTTCATCCCACCAAAACGTCGGACGTTGACTGACCCGTCTTCTTTCCGGCTCCAAGGACAGCCCCAGAGTTCTAGTTGAGTCATCTCTGTTGGACAATGCTCAACGAAGTAATCGACGACATCCTGTTCACACAACCAGTCACCGCCTGAAACGGTATCATTGAAGTGGAAATCATAGGAGTCGTGAGCCTGAGTCACTGCTGCTGATCCGCCTTCTGCTGCCACGGTGTGGCTACGCATTGGGTAAACTTTTGAGATCAGAGCAATTTTCAGTTGAGGATTAGCTTCCGCTGCAGCTATTGCTGCTCGTAAGCCTGCGCCCCCGGCTCCGATTATCGCTATATCGGCATTAAAGGTTTGCACTGCGCTTCTCCATTGTTCAAGTGAAAATTGGAATAATTGTCTAGAATTCAATTCACTGACATTATTAATTTGTAATGCTATTTTTTTACGCTATCCGTAACGAAATTGTTTCACTACCTTGTGACTGCGCTTGATAACATCTTTATTATCATTGACTGTAATTTTAGTATAACGAAATGTAGGGCACCGAAATTTGATATGAATGATGGTTTTCCCGTATTTCGCAAAAAAAGTGTGATCTATGCCAAGAATTCTGGGTTTAACTAATAAGCCACCAGAGAAACTTGAAGATTAAATAGAATATATTTTTCTAAATTGAAAATTTATAAATAGTAATGAATAACCTATTTTGAAAGTATAGATAACTTTAATTGGAAATGACAATGATTTTTTATTAAATGTTGATTTTAAAGGGTAAATGCTTTTATCTTTCTTAAGTCTAATTTTAATTAATAAAATTCCATTTTAAAAACTAAAATAAATTTTTTACTATTTATCTAAAACAAATCGGTTTGTCTTGTTAATTGTTAATAAAATATTAATAATATTTCTAAAGGTTTTTAATACTCATCAAAATACGTAGATTTAAATAGAAAGTTAACTTTGAAGTTTAGATGAGTTTGGCTATTTAAATATAAGCATAGTGTTAGTTTATTGTTATTTGTAATTGAGAAAAAGAATTATTCTAATTAACTCTTTTTATAAAAATAGCGAAAAAGCACTGAGTTTCTTACTTTAAATTGGTGTTTATTTAAACGATAAAAAGTGCCCAAAAGTAGATGTTTTGTAGAATTATATTTATTTATCTTATGTGTTTTTACTTAATAAAAGAAAAGATCAGTGAAAAAATATAAAATGAAACCTCTCTTTATTAGGAGAAATTTGTCTGTTGAAGAGGATGCGAGTAAACTGCACGCTTTGTTTTCTGTTGGAGTTTTTCGTTCATGAGTGAAATCGCGGATTGGCAGCCAAGCGCCTCAATCGCCAACTTATTAAAAAAGGCGAAAATAGTCAGTAATATTAGGCGTTTTTTCACTGATCGTGGTGTGTTAGAAGTTGAAACACCGATGATGAGTCAGGCTACCGTTACCGATGTTCATCTTTACCCATTTGAAACCCAATTTGTGGGGCCTGGTGCTTCTCAAGGGCTAAAACTTTATTTGATGACAAGCCCTGAATACCACATGAAGCGTTTATTGGCTGCAAACAGTGGGCCGATTTATCAAATGGGGCGTTGCTTCCGTAATGAGGAAGCCGGTAGATATCATAATCCGGAATTTACGATGCTTGAGTGGTATCGCCCTTGTTTTGATATGTACCGGTTGATGAATGAAGTCGATGATCTACTGCAAGAAGTGTTAGATTGTGAAGCATCAGAGTCACTCTCTTATCAGCAAGCATTCTTGCGTTATCTCGATATTGACCCTTTATCTGTTGATAAAGAAAAATTGCGTGAAGTGGCGGCAAAACTGGATTTATCAAATATTGCAGATACTGAAGAAGATAAAGATACGCTACTTCAGTTGCTATTTGTTTCTGGAGTTGAACCTCATATCGGTTTAGAAAAGCCAACCTTTATCTATCATTTCCCTGCGTCACAAGCGTCATTGGCTGAAATCAGCTCTGAAGATCATCGTGTAGCAGAGCGTTTTGAAGTCTATTTTAAAGGTGTTGAGTTAGCGAACGGATTCCGTGAGCTGACGGATGCACAAGAGCAACGTCATCGCTTTGAACGTGATAATCGTCAGCGAGTGGCAATGGGATTACCAGAGCAACCTATTGATGAGCGCTTTTTAGCTGCTCTTGAAGCGGGACTACCTGAGTGTTCGGGTGTAGCTTTAGGCGTTGATCGCCTTATTATGCTAGCACTGGGTGTTGAACGCCTTAGTGATGTTATTGCATTCCCTGTTTACAGGGCATAAGTGCGATATCAATAGTGCTAAAAAAGAGAGCCTAGGCTCTCTTTTTTATTTTTTGGATTTTCGGCTTTGTCTTCGTTTTTCTTCTGCTTCAAGGGCTTTTTCTTGAAACTTCGCAAACTTATTCCCTGTTACGTCTTTCATATAGCGATAATTAATAAACCAAAACGTAATACATGAAAATAAAATAACCCACCAAATTAACAGTAGCTTTAATGCAGAATTAACACCCAGCATTAAATTAAAGCTAATTAAGACCATTAAGCTGACAAATATCGAGCTAAATAATCCTCCTGCAATTTGCGACATATATTTTTTTAAAGGTGTGATACTGATTAATGGCAAGATAATTGCCATAGAGAACAGTACGCCAAATGTGGCAAACATAATAATCGAGATAGGTTCATCAAAGCTTAGAAACCAATCCGTTATACCAAAAAAAGAAAAGGGAATTTCTATCATGATATTGCCTCCCTACTAGGGTAAAAAAGAGGGATATCTTTAAATTTAAAAATAAACATAAACACTATATTAGGAAAAATACGTATTTCAGTATTATAGAGAGTCACAGATTGATTGAAGAATTCTCGCCTGTCAGCTATGCATTCTTCTAATTCTTTCGCTTGTATTTGTAATAGGTGCAAATTTTTCCCGCTGATAAGTTCAGGATATTTTTCAGCAATAATGAGTGATTTTTTTATTTGTGGTAATAACTGATTAGCTAAATTAACTTTTTCATCTAATACATCTGTATGTAAATAGTGATCTCTATTTTCAGCCAATTTTTCAAATAAGGCTTTCTCATGATCCATTGCTTTTTGTGTAATCACTATCAGCATGGGGATCAAGTCAGCTTGTTTTTTTAATAAAACATCAATGTTTGCAAAGGCTTTATAGCAATTATTTTTTAGCATCACCATGTTGTTATAAATCATCACTAATTGGCGTATTAAAAAATACACTAAGGTGAGAATAAAAATAATGAAAATAAGCCATTCCATAATAATTAATTACCAAGGTGAAGAGGTGTTATTAAAATAAAGCGTTAAGATGCCGTCTTGATATTCCATCGGTATTACTAAAATGGAAAAGATAACAAAAAGAGCAAGGATAACGATGATAGTCACGTTACGACGTAAAGGACGAGCTTTGTTCCAACTAACAATATAATCTTGTGGCGATAAACCCAGTAGGTAATGAGGCGCTTTACGTGTGATAACCACTTCGCCATTGACGGACTCTGCATCACCAATTAATAAATATGTTGTATTTTTGTCTAAAATGTACTCTTTAAAACGTTTACTGTTGGATTCAAAATCTTGATGAGGTTTGATACCAAAGTGTATAAAAGGAGTATCAGCCGCAAGAACTTGAATTGATCCTGTATCATCTGTCATCGTGAAATTATTGATTTCTTTTTCGCAAAGCGTTTGCTGATAGCTTTTTTTACCTTCTTTGTCTGTGGATATGTCGTATTCATAATAGAAATAGCCATAACACTCTTTTTTACCTAATCGACTATTTAAGATTTTCCCCGCAGTTATCTTGCCTTCAATTTCAACAAGCCCAATGGCTAAAGAGCGAATTTTAGATGTCGCTAGAATTTTTTGAAAACGTAAAAAACGTTTTTCAGGTGTTCTTCTGACGATTTGGTAAACGAACATTAAAACGAAACTTAAAAAGAACAATCTTTGGTCGATAAACAAGCTGAAGCTTAAACTCAGCAATAAAAGGCTAACAAATACAGTGTTGATAAGTGCTGAAAATTTAGAGGTTCCTTCATTTTGTAATTGATGGTAATTCTTTATCGCTTTCTCTCCAATATTCGCAATATGGGTTGAAATACCATATGCAAATAGCAAAATAACAGCGAATGCAATTCCGGAGATAAGATTAACAACAGAGTCTTCACCTCTAGGATAAACGTCCGTTTCTCTCGAAAAAAACAGATAATTTCCAGCAGCAAAAGCGATCCCTAAAAAGAGAACAATACTCAAGCTGTTCTTCTTTTTTTGAGGACGTTTGCTGCGTAAAAAATAGATTAATGCACCCACAGCACAGCCGATAAAAAAATAAATTAACACTGCAATTTATCCTTAATGCGGTTATTTAAAGTGAATTTCTTCAAATTTCATTTCTTCTTTTGGTATTTCAAGTAATTGCATACGTTCAAAGCGAAAAAGGCCAGCAATTAAGCTATCAGGAAACATCTCTATTGCAGTGTTGTAGTTAGTTGTTGCATCATTAAAGCCTTCACGACGTTGAGCAATTTTATTTTCTACATCACTAACACCTGTTTGAAGTAGTGCTAATTGCTCACCTGAAATTAACGTCGGATAATTTTCAGCAAGGGCAATCATGCCTCGCAGTGCTGTATTCATCTCATTTGTTGCGCTAATTTTTTCATTAATATTTTGTGCTTTAAAATAGCGTTGTCTTGCGTCACTTAATGCAATAAATACACCTTTTTCGTGCTCCATGGCTTTTTCAGCTATAGCCATTAATTGAGGAATTTGGTCAGCTCTTTGTTTTAAAATAACGTCAATATTCGCAAACTGATTACTTACTTGATTGCGTGTTGCAATAAGACGGTTGTAAATGGAAATTCCCCAACCAATAAAAAGAACGATAAGAACAAGTAAAATAATCGCTATTATTGTCATCGTGATCCCTTCCTCTAAATATTTAATAAATAATGATAGCTAAATTAAAAAGTGATTATGATTTTTAATTAAATTATTAGAATAAGTTAGAGAAAGATTAAGGAATATACAATCAGAAAGGGCGCAAATATCTAGGATACTCGTCATACTTCAAGTTGCAGCGTTGTTGACTATATTCATTCGTACTAGTCACATACTTATATACTCGTCATACTTCAAGTTGCAGCGTTGTTGACTACATTCATTCGTACTAGTCACATACTTATGTATGCTCCTAGCATCTCATTCATTTGTCGCCTAGCTGCACCTTGAATTATTTAGAGTATCGACTTGTTATACTTCAAGTTGCACCTTGAGTTATTTAAGGTGCAACTAAAACGTGATAAGTTATTTAGCTTGTTTTTGTAAGAATTTAACTCCTAAATCAGGGAAGTCTGTAAAGACACCCTCAGCACCTGCTTGGTTATAAATGATGTCGTAAAGCTGATCACCATCTTTTGCGTATTTAGGCAGTTTATCAATACGAACAGTAAATGGATGAATGGTTAGTTTATTAGCATGCGCATCAGCAGCCATTCCCGTTAAGGTGATTTTTTCTGGTGTTGAATTTTCTTCGACTAACATATGGTAGTCAGGGCCAATACCATCGGCATAAGTGGCAATTTCTTTCATTGCACCTGGCTTAAACATCCACTCATAGCTGTAGTTTGTCCATGTTCCATCAGGTTGTTTTTCATAAGTCTCATTCCAGTCTGTATAGGCAATTAACTGAACGAGTTTTAAATCCATACCCATTTTAGGCATTAATTCTGTTTTGATGCGTTTTAGGTCGTTAGCATCGAAAGATTGCAGATAAACATTGTCGGTTTTTTTCGTGTAACCATATTGTTTAAGCACTTCGAGCACTTTAGAGGTAATGTCTTTGCCTTCTTGTTCATGGAACCAAGGCGCTTTAATTTCAGGGTAAATACCAATATCTTGCCCTGTTGATTTGTTTAAACCTTGAACAAATTCAATCTCTTCTTGGAATGTGTGTACACGGAAATCGGATTTACCCATAGGGAAACGGTTTGGATAACTTTGGACTTTTTTACCGTCAACAATGTCAAAACCTTCGGTAAATTTTAGCCCTTTGATCTCTTCAAGCGTAAAGTCGATAGCGTAATAACGACCATCTTTTCTTGCTCTATTTGGATAACGTTCAGCCACATCTGTTACACGATCAAGATAGTGATCATGTAAGACAACCAGTTCGTTATCTTTTGTCATCACTAAGTCTTGTTCTAGATAATCTGCGCCTTGAGCATAAGCTAATGCTTTGGCAGGAAGCGTATGTTCAGGCAAATAACCACTTGCACCACGGTGAGCGATAACGACCTTATCACTTGCCGCTTGTGCGATTGCACTTAAAGATAGAGTTAAAAGAACGCCTGCAACTAACGGTTTTATTCTAAAAGATTTACTCATAAAGCTGCTCCATTTTAATTCTATGTACAACAAAGTTATGTACAGTTGGCAATAAAAAAGCCACATCAAAACAGTTGATGTGGCTTGGTTTTTAGAGATGAGATTTAACTAATTTCATAAATAATCAGTTAGCGATTATTCGTACTTCTGAAGCATTTCACGTTTGTGTTTGGTTTCAGTAACCATCACGATAAGTAATAACACAACAGATAGCGCACTACCGCCGATCATGACCATAAAGCCGCCATCCCAGCCGAAGTAGTCAACGGTGTAACCTACGATAGCACTTGCTGCAACAGAACCACCTAAGTAACCGAATAGACCAGTAAAGCCTGCTGCTGTACCTGCGGCTTTTTTCGGTGCAAGCTCTAGCGCATGCAGACCAATTAACATAACAGGACCGTAGATTAAGAAACCGATGATTAACATACACGCCATATCAACATTCGGGTTACCCGCTGGGTTCATCCAGAATACGATAGTTGCGATAGTTACCAAGGTCATGAAGAATACACCTGTTGCACCACGATTACCCTTGAACACTTTATCCGACATCCAACCACACAGCAGTGTGCCTGGAATACCAGCGTATTCATATAAGAAGTAAGCCCATGATGATTTATCCATTGCAAAGTGTTTAACTTCACGCAGATAAGTTGGTGACCAGTCCAGTACGCCGTAACGCAGTAAGTAAACGAACACGTTCGCAATTGCAATCATCCACAGAAGTTTGTTAGGGAACACATACTTCATGAAGATTTCTTTTGCAGTCAGTTCTTGTTCGTCTGTTTCTTTATAATCTGGTGGATAGTCGTTTTTGTACTCTTCGATTGAAGGTAAACCACAAGATTGTGGGGTATCACGCATTAATGCGAATGCAATCATAGCAACTAAGATTGCTGCAAATGCTGGCATATATAACGCTGCTTTCCAGTCGTTAAACCATGCCATACCTAATAAGAACAGTAATGGAGGTAAGCCACCACCAACGTTATGCGCACAGTTCCAGATAGAAACGATACCGCCACGTTCTTTTTGTGACCACCAGTGCACCATTGTACGTCCACAAGGAGGCCAGCCCATACCTTGGAACCAACCACAAAGGAACAACAGAACGAACATTACCATAATGCTCGAAGTTGCCCATGGTACAAAGCCCATAAATAGCATCACTGCGGATGCTAAAATAAGACCTGCTGGTAAGAAATAACGAGGGTTAGCACGGTCAGAGAATGAGCCCATGATAAACTTAGAGAAACCGTAAGCAATCGAGATCCCTGATAAAGCAAAACCTAGGTCACCTTTAGAAAACCCTTCTTCTACAAGATAAGGCATTGCTAACGCAAAGTTTTTTCTTACTAAATAATAAGCAGCATAACCGAAGAAAATCCCCATAAAGATCTGCCAACGCAGACGACGATAGACAGGATCTATCTGCTCTTTTGGCAAACGCGCTTTATGTGGCGCAGGTCTAAACAGACTTAACATATTAGCCTCCGATGGCTTTTATTTTAATATGTTGATATTAAATAATGACAAAACGAACAGTGAAGTTATCAAAAAATTTTCTTTAACGAACTTAATAGTAAACTTATACAATCAAATTTACTGTGAGGTATTACTCAGTTGTCGAATAATTTTTCAAGATGTGCAATTTTGAGTGATATGTTAACTTTATCAAATACTTTTTGTTAAATAATTTGTGATTAGTATCACACTTGTGGTTTTAATTTTTCACTCGTGAGCGTTTCTCTTTCGTTTTTGCTCATTATCAAACATTAACCACATTTTTTGTGTATCTTATACACTATAATTAACGCTAAAGAATAATTAAGCGTTTGCTGAATGTAATGTGAGAGGGCATCTCTATGATGAGCGGTTCACCAGTGACAGAAACTGATGTCATTATTATTGGCGGGGGAGCAACCGGTGCAGGCATGGCAAGAGACTGTGCACGCCGTGGATTACGTTGTGTCCTGCTAGAAAGACATGATATTGCAACCGGTGCAACCGGTCGAAATCATGGATTGTTACACAGTGGTGCGCGTTATGCAGTAACAGACCCTGAGTCAGCGCGTGAGTGTATTGAAGAAAACATGATTTTAAAACGGGTCGCTCGTCATTGTGTTGAAAAAACGGATGGCCTTTTTATTACCCTTCCTGAAGATTCTTTAGAGTTTCAACAGACCTTTATTCAATCTTGCCAAGCAGCAGGTATTGATGCTCAAGCGATTTCACCCGAAGAAGCTATTCGCTTAGAGCCATCTGTTAACCCAAATTTAATCGGCGCGGTTAAAGTGCCAGATGGTACTGTCGATCCTTTCCGTTTAACTGCCGCAAATATGTTAGATGCCCGCGAACATGGCGCCCAAGTACTGACTTACCATGAAGTTGTTGGACTTATTCGTGAAGGCGACCGTGTTAAAGGTGTGAAAGTTTACGATCATCAAGCGAAAAAACTGTATGAAATTCGCGCGCAAATAGTGGCAAATGCAGGGGGAATTTGGGGGCAAAAAATCGCTGAATATGGCGAGTTAAAAGTTCGTATGTTCCCAGCCAAAGGTGCGTTGTTGATTTTGGGTCATCGTATTAACAATATGGTGATCAACCGCTGTCGTAAACCTGCGGATGCCGATATTTTAGTGCCTGGCGATACCATTTCATTAATTGGTACAACATCAACACGAGTACCTTACGATGAAATCGACAATATGTATGTCACCCCTGAAGAAGTCGATATTCTTATTCGTGAAGGTTCAATGCTAGCGCCAAAACTGGCTCAAACTCGAATTTTACGTGCTTATGCAGGTGTGCGTCCTTTAGTTGCAAGTGATGATGATCCATCTGGTCGTAATGTTAGCCGTGGTATTGTTTTACTCGACCATGCGCAACGTGATGGATTAGAAGGATTTATTACTATTACTGGCGGTAAATTAATGACTTACCGTTTAATGGCTGAATGGGCAACAGATAAAATCTGCGAAAAATTAAATGTCTCTGCTAAATGTACAACCGCAGAAGAAGCCTTACCGGGCTCTCGCCAATCAGCAGAGCAAGCATTACGTAGCGTTGTTTCATTACCTGCGCCAATTCGTGGTTCTGCGGTTTATCGCCACGGTGATTTAGCTAATAAATTATTGAGTAATGAACGTAGCGATAAGAGCTTAGTCTGTGAATGTGAAGCCGTTACGGCAGGGGAAGTTCGCTATGCGGTTAACTCTTTAACTGTCAATAACTTACTTGATTTACGCCGCCGTACTCGCGTTGGTATGGGAACATGCCAAGGTGAACTTTGTGCTTGTCGTGCAGCGGGTTTATTAAACCGTTTACAAGTCACTACTCCTCACGAATCAGAACAGCAGCTTGCCCATTTCTTAAATGAGCGTTGGAAAGGTATTCGACCAATTGCTTGGGGTAATGCGTTACGTGAGAGTGAATTCACCAGTTGGGTTTACCAAGGTTTATGTGGTTTAGATGCTGATATGATTGAAAAAACAGCTTCAGCGGAGGCAGATAATGAAATTTGACGTCATCATTATAGGTAGCGGGCTTGCAGGATTAACCGCAGGTATTCGTCTTGCTGAAGCCGGTAAGTCTTGTGCAATCATCAGTAATGGTCAAAGTGCGCTACACTTTTCATCAGGTTCATTGGATTTATTAACTCATCTTCCTGATGGTTCGTTAGTGACTCAACCTAAAAAAGCATTGGCAACATTAGCTGAATTAGCCCCTAAGCATCCTTATAGCCGTATTGGTGAAATTCAGGTTTCAACTTTCATTGAACAGGCTCAAGCACTATTAGCAAATACGAGTGGTCTTGAATATCAAGGTAATGGTGATGAAAACCATTATCGTATTACACCCGTTGGGCGTTCACGTATGAGTTGGATGAGCCCAAAACGTGTGCCAACGCATGGTGTTGATCAAGCGTTGCCATGGAAAAAGCTGGCTGTTGTTGGAATCGAAGGCTTCTTAGATTTTCAGCCACAATTTGCAAGCAATACGCTTAATGAGCAAGGTGTTGAGTCTATTCCTTATCATATTCACTTACCGCTATTAGACAGATTACGTGATAATCCAAGTGAATTTAGAGCAGTCAATATTGCGCGCTATTTAGATAAACCTGAAAACACTAAAGCGTTAGCGGAAGAGCTGAAAAAGCATATCGATGATAGTGTTGAAGCAATTATTTTACCTGCATGTATTGGACTGGATGCTGAAGAGCCAGTGATGCTACTTCAACAACTTGTCGGTAAACCTATCTGTTTATTACCGACATTGCCACCATCACTATTAGGTATTCGTTTACATCAAGCATTAAAACTGCGTTTCCAAAAAGCTGGCGGTTTAATAATGCCGGGCGATCGTGCAGAACAAGTTGATTTAGTGGGGAATAAAGTTACAGGTATTCATACTCGAAACCATACTGACATTCCGATTCGCAGTGAGCATGTTGTATTGGCAACGGGCAGCTTCTTCAATAATGGGTTAATTGCAGAGTTTGATCGTGTCTATGAACCTTTGATGGAACTTGATTTGCTAGAAACATTACCTCGCAATGAGTGGACAAAAGAGAATGTCTTTGCGAAACAGCCTTATATGCGATTTGGTGTTGATACAGATAGTCAATTAAGACCGATGAAATATGGCGAAGTCTTAGAGAATGTTTACGCCGTAGGTGCTGTATTAGGTGGGTTTGACCCACTTAATGAAGGTTGTGGCGCAGGTGTTTCAATGATCAGCGCACTTTATGCAGCTCAGCAAATTTTACAGCACAATAAATCAAAACAAACCACATCTGCGGTTGTGGAGGCAGCACAATGAGTTTACATGATAACAGTTTTGAAGCGTGCATTAAGTGTACTGTTTGTACGACTTACTGCCCTGTTGCAAAAGTGAATCCACTTTATCCGGGCCCTAAACAAGCGGGTCCTGATGGTGAGCGTTTACGCTTAAAAGATCCGATGCTTTATGATGAAGCATTGAAATATTGCACCAATTGTAAGCGTTGTGAAGTTGCTTGTCCGTCAGATGTGAAGATTGGTGACATCATTTCGCGTGCGAAACTGAACTACAATACAAAAACACCAAAACTTCGTGATGCTATTTTAAGTCATACGGATCTAATGGGTACATTATCAACGCCAATGGCGCCGATAGTAAATACCATTACAGGATTAAAACCTGTACGCAAGATCTTGGATAAAGCACTTAAAATCGACCATCGTCGCGAATTACCAAAATACTCTTTTGGTACATTTAGAACATGGATGAAAAAACAAGTTGAAGAGCAGGCGCGTTTTAAAGATCAAGTTGCCTTCTTTCATGGTTGTTATGCTAACTATAACCACCCACAATTAGGGAAAGATTTAGTTAAAGTATTCAACAAAATGGAGATTGGTGTTCAGTTATTAAAACGTGAAAAATGCTGTGGTGTTGCATTAATTGCGAATGGCTTTGTTAAACAAGCTAAAAAACAAGCCGCGGTAAACCTTGAATCTCTGACAGAAAAAATTGTTGAAAACAATATTCCTGTTGTTGCAACATCATCAACCTGTACTTTCACTATTCGTGATGAGTATGAACATATCCTTGATGTTGATACATCAAAAGTACGTGAAAACATTGAATTAGCGACACGTTATATTTATCGCTTATTAGAGGAAGGTCGTGAATTACCACTGAAGCACACTCCGTTAAAAGTGGCGTATCACACACCTTGTCATATGGAAAAAATGGGATGGACAGCGTATTCCATTGATTTAATTAAGCGTATCCCTGGTGTTGAAGTCATTGTTTTAGATTCTCAATGCTGTGGTATTGCCGGAACTTACGGTTTTAAATCTGAAAACTACGATGTTGCTCAAGGCATTGGTGCGGGCTTATTCCGCCAGATTGAAGAGAGTGGCTGTGATTTGGTAATTACAGACTGTGAAACCTGTAAATGGCAAATTGAGATGTCAACGACGAAAAAATGTGAACACCCTATTAGTTTATTAGCAAGAGCATTATAAGTACTACCTATTCGATAATAAAAAGTAATTGATTACTAAGATAACAAGCAGCTAGGGAATAAAAGAGGATCTTTTATTCCCTTTTTTTATTTTTAGTAAAAACAGTTGTGAAATATAAAAGAATAAGAAAATGAAATAACCTGATACGGTGGAACTCAGGTTATTTAAATACTCTTATTTTTAATGTGAGATATAGGTATTTTGATAAAGCCAAATATTTTGGACTTTTTTGAGCGTTATATTTTGCCCGTCGGTCAGCGAGAGCGCTTGTTTTCCGGCTTCATTAATAATTGGAATATCTAGTGCATTAGCCAATACGGTTGTATTAGACAGAGGATTGCCGTGGCTTAATAAAATTCCTTTAATCTTATTGGTATCAAGAGCCATTAATGTGGAGGGATGAAGCTGTTTTGTCACCAGAATTGCGTTTGTATAAGGAGGATGCGTGATTGGCGGAGGTGCTGAAGTTAAATAGCGTAGTAATCGAGATAAAATATCATCTAAATCACTTTCACGAGCACGCATATTATCATCATCCATTTGCGCATAAGTATCTATTAAATCAATGAATGTCTGCTGTAAGGCAAATTCAGCATTACAGTGATGTTTGCTTATCATGCTACATACAGTCAGTTGTAATTCGGTATTTTCTAATAAGAAGCGGTGACTAGAAAAAATATGGGCATATTGTTCTCCAATCGTGCGGTACGCTTCTTCTGTTAACCAGTCTATATCTTTTTTGGATCGCTCAATGGCTTTTACGAGACGTTTTTGCTCTTCAAGTAATAAGTGAGAGGATATTTTTTTACGAGGGATCACAAAACGATGATAAGGGTATAACCAAACAGGTGCGGTGATAATTCTGACAGGTTCGTAATTTGTGTTTTTAGGGTGAATATTAAAATTAGGCAGATTTTCACCTAATTGCAGTTTTTTAATTGTAATGGTTTTATGCGCCGCTTTTTCTGCTTCTTCAAGCGAAGCGCCTAACGCAATACTATTGGCGGCAGCCAAGGTGCCTTCAACAATTGGTGCTGAACTTAACGCGACGTTAGTGGCTACGTTATGCTCCAGATTAGCGATAGCGAGTGCTGCATTTTGTGCTGAATGATAAGTATCGAGTAAAACGAGTACACCTTGTTTGCTATAACACTTTTTAATTGCTGTGAGTATCGTTTCTGGTGACACTTCATTAGCAAGATCAGAGGGTGTTTGGTAGTTGGTCGCAATGGCAATTTTTACTTGGCGATCTACAGTCTGATTAACGAGCTCTTTAATACCATTGGCGAGCGTAAGGCTCTTTGAAACTAATACGATACTGACCATAAATCACCCTTTTTTGTAAATGCAAACAGGGAGATAAACACTCCCTGTTTACTCAGGCTTTAATAAAGCCATTCCCGTCCTAATTGGTCGGCAGTTAAAATAGCGGCATAAACCTTATCGGAATCGATATCAAATGGCATGTTGTAAATTGTCTCACCTTCAGCACAACTTAACTCAGCAACCGCCATGATTTTTTCATTTAATTCATCGCCTGTTGCATTGATACCCAACTCTTCTAAAGTGACCGGTAGCCCGACTAAAATACAGAAATCGAGGAACTCTTCTAACTCTTCTAATGGACTGTTTTCTAACACTAATTGGACTAATGTACCAAAGGCGACTTTTTCACCATGGTACATATTGTGACACTCTTCTAATGCCGTAAACCCATTATGAATAGCATGGGCAGCTGCAAGACCCGCACTTTCAAAACCGATACCACTTAAGAAGGTATTAGCTTCGATAATATTTTCTACTGCAGTTGTACAAACACCTCGGCTGACTGCGAGTTTTGCTTTATAACCATCTTCTAAAAGAGTGTTATAGCAAAGTTCAGCCAGAGCTAGAGCTGCTAGTGTTGATTTGCCTCCTGCCATAGTCTGTTTTTGGGCATGACTACAGGCTCTTGCTTCGAAGTAGGTTGCTAAAGCATCTCCCATTCCAGACACTAATAAACGAGCTGGCGCAGAAGCGATGATATTGGTGTCCATCACGACAACATCAGGATTTGTTGGGTAGAAAAGGTAACTATCAAACGCGCCTAATTCTGTATAAATGACAGAAAGTGCGCTTGTTGGTGCATCAGTGGAAGCAATGGTTGGAGAGATGACGACAGGAAGCTGACATTTATAAGCAACAGCTTTGGCAGTATCAAGTGTTTTACCTCCACCAACGCCGATGATCACAAGAGAGGCTTGTGCTTTTGCGAGTTCAGATAACCGATTGATTTCGTTGTGTGTGCATTCACCATTAAACAGTTCAAAGTGCCCATTCACTTCATATTGAGACATGCTGTCTTTGACGGTACTTCCGACGAGATCCATAACAAATTTATCAGCAATAATCAGTGCTCTATCGCCAAAAGGTTTTGCGTATTTACCAATATGGTATAGCGCATCTGGTCCTTGAATATATTTAGCGGGGGATTGAATAACTTTTAACATAATAGACTCCTACTATTCGCAAAAGAGAGTAAAAAATCCTTATGGTGGGGCTTGTCATCCCAATTGACACAGAATTCTATGGAGATGAACTTAAATACATTAACAGTTTAATAGACGAATAAAATATTTCATTGTAAATAATTAATCATTTTTATATTAGCATGCAAAAAACATCATAATAATGATATTTAAGTAATATTCTGTACGTTGTTTGACTAATCATGCTAATTAATTACTATAAGAAATATTTACGTAAAATAATAAATTATTTCAGTCAGAATAAAGCTTCATAAAATTGACTTATGAAGCTTTATTATTTGAATTATGACATTTATGTCATTATTTTTTTGCGAGGTGAGACAGATTATGAGCGAATTTCAGCATAATCTTGTTTTTGATTTTCTTGTGCGAAAAAGTGACGCAAAATAAAATTCAACAAAACACCATATGCAGGCAAGAAAAACAGCATACAGATGGTCAATTTAAACACGTAGTCAACCAATGCAATTTCAACCCAATTCTCCGCCATAAATGCGTCAGTACTACGATAAAATGCAATAAAGAAGAAGGCGAGTGTGTCGAGTAAATTACCAAAGAACATCGCTGCACTTGGTGCTACCCACCATTTTTGTTGTTGTCTTAAACGATTAAAGACAGACACATCCATGATTTGACCTAACACATAAGCCATAAAGCTTGCTGTCGCAATTCTTGCCACCATGATATTAAAATCAGTTAATGAGGCAAAACCTTGCCAACTTCCTTGGAAAAAGAGCGTTGAGATCAGGTAAGAAATCGCTAATGCAGGGATCATGACGGCAGTAATAATGCTGCGAGCCAAAGGCGCACCATAAATACGAACCGTTAAATCTGTTGCCAGAAAAATAAACGGAAAAGTAAAGGCACCCCAAGTGGTATGGAAACCCAAAATGGAGATAGGCAATTGCACAAGATAGTTACTAGATGTAATTATCAAAATGTGGAACAAAGAAAGCCATAACAGCGCCACCGCTTTTTGGCGGGGAGTAAACGTATACATAAATTGTACCTTTTTAGTGATTGGGGTGAGGGAACCCAATAAAACAGTGATTTCTCTCTTAAATGAGAGGATGCGCATAATACGCCTGTTGCGCAACAAAAGCAAAGGTTAGCGGGAATACCTTTGTGCTTAATGTGCCGTGATGTGAACACGAAAGCGAGATATAATGACACAATCTGTCAGTGTAAGAAGAATGGTTAATAGAATGAATGCTCAATTTGATGATGCAACTAAGACATTAGATACGCTAGGCCTACGTTGCCCTGAGCCTGTGATGTTAGTGCGTAAAACCATAAGAAATATGGCATTAGGTGATACGCTTTTAGTCATTGCGGATGATCCTGCCACAGTACGTGATATTCCCGGCTTTTGCCGTTTTATGGAACATGATTTATTAAATCAAGAGACTGAATCTGCACCTTATCGTTATCTTATCCGTAAAAAAGAGAGCAATCTGTAATTTATCATCGCGCTAAAAAATAACCCAAACCTCAATTATTGAAGTTTGGGTTTTTTAGTTTATTCTTTGCTAGATGATTTAAGTTTTACTCTTAACAATCTTACGGCATTGGCGGTGACAAGGGCTGTTGCACCAGAGTCAGCCAATACTGCAACCCAAAGCCCTGTTATTCCTAATAAACTGGTCACTAAGAACACGGCTTTTAAGCCTAGCGCGATAGTGATGTTTTCACGAATGATTTTGCGTGTTGCACGAGATAACTGAATAATTTCAGGTAAACCTGTTAAACGGTTATGTGTTAATGCTGCATCTGCGGTTTCCAGTGCGACATCAGTTCCGCTTCCCATTGCAACACCAATAGTCGCTGCTTTCATTGCTGGCGCATCGTTAATACCATCACCGACCATCATGGTGTTATGCGTTTTACTGATTTCCATCACTGAAGTCACTTTATCTTCAGGGAGTAATCCTGCACGGAAATCCATGCCAAGTTTTTTCGCAATCGCCGTTGCGGCTCTTGGGTTATCGCCCGTTAGCATTACGGCATTAATGTTCATCTCTTTCAATAATTTCATTGATTCAATGGCATCACTGCGTAAGGTATCTTGCATAGCAATAACACCGATTAGCTGACTCTCTTTTAATACAACAACAACGGTTTTACCTTCATCTTCAAGGCGTGCAACTTTTTGTTGCCATTGAGGCGATAATGTTGTTGTTTCTGATAATTGAGACGGCGCACTCACTAGAATGTGTTGGCTATTTAAATAACCTTCAATACCTTTACCCGCTAAGGCTTTACGATCTTCCGCTTCAACAACAAGCACGCCTTGTTCTTGTGCTTTATTGATAATGGCTTTTGCTAATGGGTGATGTGATCCGACTTCTACGGATGAAGCAAAAGTCAGGACTTCTTTTTCATTAAACCCCGTTTCAGCAACAACATCCGTAACTTGAGGTTTCCCTTCAGTCAATGTACCTGTTTTATCAAGTGCGATGGTATTGACGGTGCCTAATTGCTCTAACGCTGCACCTCCTTTAATTAACGCACCACGTTTTGTAGCAGCAGCTAATGCTGAGGTAATTGCTGCTGGTGTTGAGATAACCAACGCACAAGGACAACCAATCAATAACAGCGTTAAGCCGCGATAGAACCATGTTTCCCAAGGCTGAGCAAAGAACAGTGGTGGCACAATAATCACTAATGCAGAGAACAGCATAATAGCAGGGGTATAGTAGCGGCTAAAGCGGTCCACAAAACGCTCAATCGGCGCTCTACGCTCTTCAGCTTCTTCAATCAATTGCAAAATACGGTCGATAGCATTTTGTCCTTGTTCAGATACCACTTTCATCTGTACAGATCTATCCACAGATAAACAACCTGCTGCTACTTTTTCGCCTTGTAGACGCTCTACTGGTACGGATTCACCCGTTAATGCACTTTCATCAAAGCTTGCAAATGCACTGACTAATTCCGCATCTGTGGGTAAGCGTGAACCTGGTGCAATTTCGATGATGTCGCCTGGACGTAATTGCGCAACAGGCACAGTTTGTTTTTTACCATCTTTGATTAATGTCGCTTCTTCTGGCACTAATGCCATTAATGCACTGACACCACGACGAGCGCGTCCTGCGGCATAAGACTCCAGCATTTCACCAATCATAAACAGCAAAATAACCATTGCTGCTTCTTCGGTAGCATTAATAAAGAGCGCACCAATTGCGGCAACACTCATCAACGTTTCTATGGCGAAAGGTGTACCACTGCGAATAAGTTGCAAAGACTTTTTCACAATGGGGAATAGGCCAATTAAGGTTGTTGCAAGAAAAGCGGCACGTCCTGCTTGAGGATCAATAAACTCAGCACCCCAGCTAATCGCCATTAAAATCGCAAGTACAATGACAAACGAGCTCTCTTTTAATAGGCTTTGCTTAGCCACTTTTTTAGATTGAGGAGATGAAAGATCAAAAAGTTCAAATCCTGCACTGTTAATTGCGGCAATGACATCTGCGCGTAGATCGCTATCCGCATCAACGACCAATTTTTCGGTGGCAAAAAGGACTTTTGCTTGTTTTACACCAGCCACTTTAAGTGCTGCGGTTTCAATTTTTTGTGCACAACTTGGGCAGTCCATACCTTGCACTTTCCAGCTAAAGCGTTGTTGTGCAATCTTTTCTGGCTCAATGTTAGAAACAGGGGCGTTGATATCACAGCTTCCATGAGCATGACTATGCCCATCATGGCTATGATCGTGACCATCATGATCATGGTGATGCTCATCCTCGGATTCAGGATCACTTTTATCTATCTTGGTATGAGAATGTTCGCTTTCAGTATGTGAGTGCGTACTATTCTCTGAGTGACCTGAACAGCATTGAGAGCTTGAGCAGCAAGCATCGGTATGTTTATGATTATCGTGTTGATGAGCATGTTTAGTCATAACTGGCTCTCCTTGTTCAACAAAGTAAAGTTTAAATTCATTTATCTGATAAGTACTTTACAGCTTGGAGTAGAGTCCAGAGTCAAGATATCGAAGGCATATTCATTGGCAAAAAGTGCGAATTAGGTCAAAAAATTAACCCCTCATTCTATTTTGTAAAAACGAGGGGTTAATGGATGCTAAATGAATAAGGCTCTGACGATAAAGAAATGCCCAATAAAATAACAGGCGCTGACAAGCCCTTTAGAAGCCGAGAATGAGAAGCGGAAGCGGTTGATAAGCCATATGGAGTAAGCAATTACTAACAACAATGAGCCAATCATAATAGATAGGTTGTAATCGTTACTTAAGTAGAAGAATTTTTCTCCAGCAATCCAAAACATAGCAAATGCAGCTAATAAAGTAAGAGATGCTGGGATAGCTAATTTATCGAGCTTACTCCAAACAATCACTAAAATGATAATGAAAGCAAGAATGACGAATCCAAGTAAAGGAAGATAGAAAGAGAGTTGCAGTGGTAATAAAAAGCTGACCATATAAAGAATGTAGCTTAAGAAAACCAAAGCAAAGGAGGGTAGTAAATACTTACTATCAAACATTCTTAATATGTCAGAAAGCAAAGTAGCTAATAATGCACCTACAATAAGGTAGCTATTGATACTGTGTTCAGGAACTTGCCATGCCCAAAGTAATAAAAGAAGTAGCGTGATAGGACGGAATAACCATCGTTGCCAATTAGGGCCTCGATATGCTGCATCGATATAAAGCCACCCAGAGAATAATACGGCGAGAAAAGGCCAACTCATAATATCTTCCTTATATTTAGAACTGTTTTATTATTGATAACAGAAAGTTTAATTTAAGAATAGCGGTTAATGACGAAATTGACGGACTTATTAAAATAATATAAAGCACCTTACTTTTTAATCCATATAACGATAGGAATTAATGTAATGAATAAAGCGGCTATTTTAGGAATTGCGGTACTGATCGTTATTATAGCGTCAGCAACTTATCGTTTTTTTGAACAAAGAAAGCAGCGAATAAGTGATGATAATTCACCTGTTACACTCTATATGGTCGAAGTGATTGATAAAAAAGAAGTTGCTGCAAATGAACGGCGCTCAAGAGAAAATGATGTGAATGGCCCTGAAACAACACATTATTATCAAGTGACTTTTCGTTTAACCACTGACTCGCGTAAAGATTTAGTGTTAAAGATTGATAAATCGTCTTATCAAGATATCGAGCCTAAAATGAAAGGGCGTTTATTTATGCAAGGCAGTCGTTTTGTGAAATTTGAAACTGATATGCCAAATGATGAATCAAACAAGAAATAAGAGAATTTGTTGATAAGGTTGGCAACCTCTGGGGTTGGTTGACCACCCCAGATAATTGCGAGGATATAACGATATTACGGTTATTGTTTCGTTTTATTCTTTTGTTTTTCTTCGTATTCTTTTCGTAGTTCTTTTTGTATTTTTAATAGCTCAAAAATACCAAAAAAGAAAATACGAAATTGTAATGCCGTTGACGGTTTTTGATCTTTAGGCTGTCCTGCTTTATACATGACAATTTGTAAACCATGCATAATCACCATAAAAATCATGGCGATATCCATAAAATATTTTAAAGGCTTAGGAAACGGAGAAATAATATTTAAAAATAGAAAGCCCCAAACACCGACCATTAAAAATCGGCCAAAAAAGATTAACATAGCAGCTCCATAAAAAATTAAGCAGATAGATTGCGAATATAAAGACGATACGCAACTTGCCCTGCGATCTTCTCTCTATGCAATGTCCAAGTGGTAGGAAGCGTATAAGTCTGTGCTTTAATTTCTTCCTCGATATAAATATAGCAATCTTGCGCTAACCAGCCGTTATTTTCTAATAATTGGATAGTGTCTGACAACATGCCTTTATGAAAAGGAGGATCTAAAAAAACGATATTATAAGGTGAACCTTGTTTAGCGAGATATGACAATGCACTGTCTTGAATGACATGCCCATTTTCTGCATTTAGTAAGGTTAAGTTTGCGGTAATTTGTTGGGCAACGGCACGTTCATATTCGATAAACGTGGTTTCACGAGCATAGCGAGAAAGAGCTTCAATTCCTAAACCACCGCTTCCTGCAAAACAGTCGAGGCAACGGGCATCTTGGATAACAGGCATTAGCCAATTAAAGAGCGTTTCTTTCACTCTATCCGTTGTTGGTCGTAATCCTTGGCTATCGAGAACAGGAAGTTTACGACCACGCCATTTTCCCCCAATTATTCTGATTTGTCCCATTGGGGCTTTTTGTGGTTTTTTGGCCATATTATTTTGATTTATATCGTTTAAACGTGAGTTTTGGAGTGTCTTTGGGAATAAGGAATTCGTGTCTGTTGTTATCTCGATGACTTCCCTTGATTTAATCCGCAATAATTTACCATAAAATTCGTATAAAAGATGCGTTTATCTATGATCAAATGATAGACTTCATTATTATTTTCAATATCGTCAATGTAATCGCGCCATGATTTAGTGCGAGGAGTTTAGTAGCTAATGGCAAAAGAAAAAAAAGGTTTTTTCTCGTGGCTCGGTTTTGGGCGTAACAAAGAAGAAAATATTGAGCAAGAGAAAGAACAGCAACGCTTAGAAGAAGAGCGTTTAGAACAAGAACGTTTGGCAAAAGAGGCGCAAGAAGAAGCGGCTCGCCAAGCGCAATTAGAAGCGGAACAAGAACGTTTAGAAGTAGAGCGCCAAGAAGCGCAACGTGTTGTGCAAGATAGATTGGCACAAGAAGCTGAAAAACAACGTTTAGAACAAGAGAAAGCCCAGCGCCAAGCAGAAATAGATGCAGAGCAAGCGCGTTTAGAGGCCGAGCATGCAGAACAAGCCCGTCTGGCTCAAGAAGCTGAAACTCAACGTTTAGCGCAAGAGGAAGCGCAGCGCCAAGCTGAACTAAAAGCGGAACAAGAACGTTTAGAAGCACAGCGTCAAGAAGCGGCGCGTTTAGAGCAAGAGCGTTTGGCTCAAGAAGCTGAAGCTCAACGTTTAGCGCAAGAAGAAGCGCAACGCCAAGCTGAACTTAAAGCGGAACAAGAACGTTTAGAAGCGCAACGTCAAGAAGCGGCGCGTTTAGAGCAGGAACGTCTGGCTCAAGAGGCCGAAGCTCAACGTTTAGCGCAAGAAGAAAACGAACGTCTTGCTATTGCGCAAGCGGAAGCTGAAGATATTGAATCTTTACGCGAAGAAGTACTAGCAGATAAAGTTGTTGAACAAGAGAAACCTAAGAAAGAAGGCTTTTTTAGCCGACTGAAAAAAGGTTTACTGAAAACTCGCCAGAACTTAGGTTCAGGGTTCCTTAGCCTATTTCGTGGTAAGAAAATTGATGATGAGCTTTTTGAAGAGTTAGAAGAGCAACTCTTAATTGCTGATGTGGGTATGGAAACCACCACTAAAATCATCACTAGCCTGACCAAACACGCCACTCATAAAGATCTTAAAGATGCTGAAGCCCTTTACGGAAAATTACGTGAAGAGATGGGCGATATTTTAAGTAAGGTTGATAAACCATTAAATATTGAAGGTAAAAAACCTTTTGTTATTTTAATGGTTGGCGTTAATGGTGTTGGTAAAACAACCACAATCGGAAAATTAGCGCGACAATACCAAGCTGAAGGTAAATCTGTCATGTTAGCTGCCGGTGATACATTCCGAGCTGCGGCTGTTGAACAGTTACAAGTTTGGGGCGAGCGTAATAATATCCCTGTTGTGGCACAACATACTGGCGCTGATCCTGCATCTGTTATTTTTGATGCAATTCAATCAGCCCAAGCAAAAGGTGTCGATGTTCTTATTGCTGATACCGCAGGACGATTGCAGAATAAATCCCATTTAATGGAAGAGCTGAAAAAAATCGTTCGTGTTATGAAGAAATTAGACGAAGAAGCACCACACGAAGTGATGCTGACGTTAGATGCAAGTACTGGACAAAATGCAGTTAGTCAGGCAAAACTCTTTAATGAAACAGTTGGGCTAACTGGATTAACATTGACTAAACTCGATGGTACAGCAAAAGGGGGCGTTATCTTCTCCATAGCTGATCAGTTTAGTATTCCTATCCGTTATATCGGGGTAGGTGAAGGTATTGAAGATCTACGTCCGTTTAAGGCCGACGATTTTATTGAGGCTCTGTTTGCCCGCGAGGAGTAGTTTTAATGATCCGCTTCGAACACGTCAGCAAGGCTTATTTAGGTGGAAGACAAGCATTACAGGGAGTTGATTTTCATCTTCGCCCTGGTGAAATGGCTTTTTTAACGGGTCACTCTGGCGCCGGTAAAAGTACATTGCTTAAGTTAATTTGTGGAATAGAACGACCAAGTGATGGTGCTATTTGGTTTGCTGGTCATGATATCAGTAGACTAAAAAATAGTGAGATCCCTTTTCTGCGTCGTCAAATTGGGATGATCTTCCAAGATCACCACTTATTGATGGATCGAACGGTTTATGACAACGTATCTCTTCCCCTGATTATTGCTGGCGCGAGTGAAGAGGATATTCGGCGAAGAGTTTCAGCCGCTTTAGATAAAGTAGGACTATTGGATAAAGCCAAAAATTATCCTATTCAACTCTCTGGTGGTGAACAACAGCGTGTCGGTATTGCGCGCGCTGTTGTGAATAAACCGACAGTTTTACTCGCAGATGAACCAACAGGTAATCTTGATGGTGAGCTTTCAGAAGGTATCATGCGCCTTTTTGAAGAGTTCAACCGTGTTGGTGTAACGGTGTTAATGGCGACGCACGATATGTCCCTGATAGAGCGTAGAAATTATCGTATTCTTACATTAGGGCAAGGCAGAATGGTGGGAGGACAAAATGGCTAAAGCAAAAAGTTCCCGTAAATCAATGCCAACGCCAGGTGCAAAAACCAAGGCGCTAAAAGGGGGAAGACGAGAACAATGGCGTTACGCATGGCGTAATACTATGGCTGATTTTTTACGCCAGCCGCTCTCCTCTTTTTTAACGGTAATGGTTGTCGCTATATCACTCACCTTACCTAGCATCTTCTATATTGTCTGGAAGAATGTCTCAACTGCGTCAGAACAATGGTATCCAACACCACAATTAACTGTTTATCTTGATAAATCTCTTGATGATTCATTAGCTGAAGCCACGATCAAAAAAATAGAAGCCTTAGAAAAAGTCGAAGATGTTAACTATCTTTCACGACAAGATTCGCTAGTAGAATTTCGTTCTTGGGCTGGCTTTAGCAGTGCGTTAGATATGTTAGAAGAGAATCCATTACCTGCGGTTGCGATTGTGACACCTGTTATGGAGCCTAGCGATCAACAATTAATGACGAATTTGCGTGATACAGTAGCGAAAATACCCGGTGTTGACGAAGTAAGAATGGATGATAGTTGGTTTACTCGGCTTTCAACGTTAACTTCATTAGTCGGGCAAATTGCTTTGGTGATTGGCACATTGATGGTTGTTGCCCTGTTATTGGTAATTGGTAACAGTGTGCGCCTCAATATTTTCAGTCGCCGTGACACCATTAATGTGATGAAGCTAATTGGTGCAACTGATGGCTTTATTATGCGTCCTTTCCTTAATTGGGGATTGATCCTCGGCTTTATTGGTGCCGTATTTGCCCTGATCTTTTCAGCTTTACTGGTGTGGAAACTCTCTGATGTAGTGACTCAAGCTGCGATCGTGTTTGGGACTTCATTTTCCATTTCAGGACTAGGTTTTGATGAATCTATCATTCTTATTCTAGTTGCTATGACAATTGGTTGGCTTGCTGCATGGTTGACAACAATGCAACATTTGCGTCAATTCACACCAGAATAATGAATTAGAGCATTTTTATACTTATCCTCATAAATAATGAGAAGATATTTTTTTATCAGGCTGGGTTACGTTAATATCGTCACCCAGCCATTTTATCGACGCCCCGTCTCTGGCATAATAATGCACGCACTCTTTTCTACGATAAGGCAACAGTCATATTTGCTTCTGTGATAGAAAAGTACAAAGATATGTAAACATAGATGCGAGATGAACCTTTAGTCTTTATGCTGGTCAAATAGTCGTTATGATAAAAACACATCGTAAAAAACCTTAACAGACTTCCTATTTAAGCTATATTTATAAGGCTCATCTATTTTCCCTTACAGCGATAATTTTAATTATTTATTTGATTTTCATGAGGATTTGAATGACAAAAGAAATGCAATCCTTAGCATTGGTTCCGCAAGGCAGCATCGAAGCGTATATACGTGCAGCCAATTCCTATCCGATGTTAACCGCAGAGGAAGAAAAGGAACTCGCTGAACGGCTGCATTACGATGGTGACTTGGATGCAGCAAGAACGCTTATCCTTTCACATCTACGCTTCGTTATTCATGTTGCTCGCAGCTATTCAGGTTACGGCTTACCACAAGCTGATCTTATCCAAGAAGGTAATATTGGTTTGATGAAAGCGGTTCGTCGTTTTAACCCAGAAGTGGGTGTTCGACTAGTCTCTTTTGCTGTGCATTGGATCAAAGCTGAAATTCACGAATATGTGCTACGCAACTGGCGTATCGTGAAAGTCGCGACCACAAAATCACAACGTAAACTATTTTTTAATCTGCGAAAAAATAAAAAGCGTTTAGGTTGGTTTAATCAAGATGAAGTGGAGCTTGTTGCAAGAGAATTAGGTGTATCAGAAAGTGATGTCCGAGAAATGGAATCACGGATGTCAGCACAAGATATGGCATTTGATATGACCGCTGACGATAGTGATGACTCACATCCTATTGCTCCTGTACTCTTCCTAGAAGATAAGTCTTCTGACTTTGCCGACGGCATTGAAGAAGATAACTGGGATAATCATGCGACAGATAAACTGACGTCAGCAATTGAAACTCTTGATGAACGTAGCCAAGACATTATTCGTGCTCGTTGGTTAGATGATGATAACAAATCGACATTGCAAGACTTGGCGACAAAATACGGTGTTTCTGCCGAGCGTGTTCGTCAATTGGAAAAAAATGCGATGAAGAAATTGCGTTTAGCGATTGAAGATTAATCACATTTCAGACCAAGCACACGCTCCCATAAAGTAGAGTATGTTATAAAAGCGATATGAAAATATCGCTTTTTTATTGCTTGGAGAAAATAACGTGAAAATAGTTATCGCCCCTGATTCTTTTAAAGAAAGTTTAAGTGCGAAAGAAGTTGCAACAGCAATAAAACAGGGTTTTTCACGTTATTTACCCGATGCTCAGTATTGTTGTATTCCTATGGCGGATGGTGGTGAAGGCACGGTGACATCGCTGGTGGATGCAACGCAAGGCCGTTTTATCTCTACACAAGTGTGTTCGCCTTTAGGTAAACAAGTGACCGCAACGTGGGGACTTTTAGGTGATAACACCACCGCTGTGATTGAAATGGCACAAGCTTCTGGTCTTCATCTTATTCCTTCATCTCAACGTGATCCCAAATTAACGACCAGTTATGGTACGGGTGAATTAATTAATGCCGCACTTGAAATGGGCGTTAAAAAAATTATTTTAGGATTAGGTGGCAGTGCTACAAATGACGCTGGTGCAGGGATGATGCAAGCACTCGGTCTTGGTCTTAAAGATAAGTTTGGGGCATCTTTACCTTTTGGAGGGCTATCATTAGCCCAACTTCATTCTATTGATATCACCAAACTCAATCCCAAACTAAAACATATTGAAATTGAAATTGAGATTGCTTGCGATGTCACTAATCCATTGTGTGGCGAAAAAGGAGCATCCGCTATTTTTGGTCCACAAAAAGGAGCAACCAAAGACGATATTGCGCAACTTGATAACGCATTACACCATTTTGGTACTTATCTTGAGAAAATGACGCAACGCACTCTTATCCATATAGCAGGAAGTGGTGCTGCGGGAGGATTGGCTCTGCCTTTGCTTGCATTTACGCAAGCAAGACTTTCGCAAGGTGTCGAATTGGTAGCTAAAGCTGTTGAATTAGAAAAATATTTTATTGATGCAGATTTGGTGATCACGGGCGAGGGGAGAATGGATAGCCAATCGGCGCAAGGTAAAACACCAACAGGCGTTGCTAAGTTGGCAAAAAAATACCACCTTCCTGTTATTGCGTTGGTCGGTGGTTATTTATCAGATTACGATGTAGTTCATCAGCAGGGTATTGATGCGGTTTTTTCTATTGTTCCTGGTGTTTCTACACTTTCTGATGCGTTAAGTAATGCGCAAAAAAATCTTAATGAGACGGCTTATAATGTGGCGAGGCTTTATTATTCGTCATATATCAAGTTGTAGAATTGTTTAGAGTAAGAATATTGTCAAATATTGAGAACATAGAGATCAGATTGTGGTGATGGATTAAATTGATGGTGTGTTAAAAAAGCATGTGCAACATCATATCCATTTTCTTCGTTGGATAAGCTTATTGCTTGCCAATGGGGAATATCAGGATATGCAGATAAACATTGTGTCAGTAAATAATGCCCAACACCACGGCGACGTGTTACTTCTCTGACCATAAAATCGGTGATTATCGCTTTATTACCCGATAATTGAATACGGCAAGCCGCCAGTAATCGCTCATTAAAACGTGCCACAAAGAGAGTGTTATCTTCGGTAATTTCGGTTGTTAGTGCATGTTGATAACAAGGCTCTTGCCAAATTTTACCTAAATCGATACGGTCTTGTGTTGAAAGCTGTGTCAGTTTTTCAATGGTCAGTTTCATCAAATTTCCTGTTAGTTTGCAGTGTGCCTTTTTTCTTTTAATGATGACATTAATGTTTTGAATGTGAAACACAATGCCAAACTCGTGAAGATCACACAAGAATAAAAGACATACTCATAACTATTACCAGTGACAAAATAGGTCGCCACCATAGGACCCGCAGCCATTCCACAATAACGAATAAAGTTATAAATCCCCATTGCGGTTGCTCTCATTGTACTGAAATAACTCGCTAATAATGTGGTATGTGTTGGCATGGTTAATCCGAGAGAAAGCCCATATAACACAGTTAAACCCAACATCATAGGAAGTGATATTTGCCAAAAGAGTGCAAATAGCGTCAGCATAATCAGGTTAATACAGGAGGTTATAATTACACCAAATTCAATGCTAAATAAATGGCAAATCCTACGGTAAAGATAGCTACCTGAAATCAGTGCAATAGACATAGGGACATACAATCCACCGATTTCGGTACTGTTAAGCTGATAGAGATGAAAGGCTATTAAGGGTAAAAATACTAAGAGACAAAAATAGTTATAAAACACCATAAAACTGATGACAAATATAGATTTACCCGCAGGCGCCATAAGTACTTGTTGCATTGCAGACATGCTTTTAAAAGCTTCTTTCTGTTCTGGACGTGTTTCAGGTAAATAAAAGAGATGCGTAATAAGTAATATGACACCGACTATGGCCAAGAAAATAAAAATACCTTGATATTGATAATGTTGCGCTAAATACCCGCCTAATAAAGGACCACAAGCAGGAGCTAGTGCTAATAACATTTGATATGATCCCATTGCTTTAGCACGCTCGTTTCCTTGATAAAGATCCCCAAGAATAGTGGCTGCAACCACAGGAATAGCCGCGATACCGATGGCTTGGATCACCCGCCAAAAAATCAATACGCCAATAGAGTCAGACCAAACACAGCCCAAAACTCCCACGATTGAAATGGCTAATCCGCCAAGCAAAATAGGTTTTCTTCCCCATTTATCAATCAATGAGCCGTAAAATAGTTGCATAACAGCCATAGCAAAAGTAAATGCAGATACCGTTAAATTAACCAATGATAACGTGGTATTAAATAGCTGTTGGATCAAGGGAAGTACAGGGGTATAGATATTTTGCGCCAAAGAGCCCAGCAGCGCGCTAAAGCAAATGAGATAAAATAGACTGCGGATTGATAGTTTCATAATATTGCCCTTTGTTATTTTGTTTCCACGGAAACAAAATAGATAATAGCGATATTTTGATTGTTGTAAATGCTTTTGATACTATTTTTAATATTATTTTTTCCAAGGAAACAAAATGGTGAAAGAGAATATAACCACACAGGACTTACTAAAAGGGTTAAGTGATTTTTTGCATCTTAAAGATGAACAAGCCGATAGCAATCATAAAAAAGTATTAGAAGAGAATGGGTTAGATAATTACTCACTCACAGAACTGCATGTGATCCATTGTATTGGTGAAGAGAGTATGAGAAATCTCACAACTATCAGTGAATATATGGCAATGACACGAGGTGCTGTCTCAAAGATATGTAGTCGATTACAAAAGAAAGGCGCGATTGAAAAAATAAAATTAGCAGATAATCAGAAAGAAATATTTTTTATCTTAACAGAAGAAGGCGAGCGGCTTTTTCACGCGCATGAGGTGTTACATCAACAATCTCAAGCAAAATGGTCTGCGTTATTTGAACAATATAATCAGAGTGAAAAACAAGCGATCCAACGTTTTTTTACTGATGTGACAAACACTTTTCGCCATTCGTAAAAAGGGTAAACCTGAAAAGAAAACCCCCATATCATGGGATACAGGGGCAAGGTAATTATTTTTTATCTTCAGCAATGCGATTACGGATATTATCTGCACGCTCTTTTGATGGTGGGTGAGAATCAAACATACTTGAATCACCACCACCTAGTTTAGCTAATTTCTCAAAACCTGTGACTAAACCTGCGGTGCTTACCCCACGTTTTTTCAGCAGATCGTAAGAGAAATTATCTGCTTCTGACTCTTGGTGTTGAGAGAACTGAGCATTAACCAGTTTCTGTCCCATTTCAGCCAACTGAGAGCTACTTAATTGCGCTGCTACACCCCCTGCGGATGCTGCCGCAGTACGTGCTGCAACTGTTGCGTGTGCAACTTGAATTGCTTTACGAGTATGACCTAAAGCAACGTGACCCATTTCATGACCTAACACGCCTTCAACTTCGTTATCTGTCATCATGTCCATTAAACCGCTATAAACACGAACACAGCCATTCGCCATAGCCCACGCATTCACATCTTTGGTCATATAAACTTTGTAGTTTACTGGCGTGCCATTAACTTCATTACCTAACGCTTTAGCGATATTATTTAAACGTTTAGTGTAGGTGCTATTTGCAGGTGCAACTTTATTTTGAGCATCCATTTCTTTACAAGCATCATTCGTTAGCGCTTTGATATCGTTATCGCTTAATGTTGCAGCTTGGAATAGTTGAGTGCCTGATTTGGTCAACATATCAGTATTAAGATTTTGACAACCAGAGAGTAGTGCTGCTGATACCATCACTGTAGCAAGTAATTTGATTTTCATTTTGAATTAAGTCCTTTTCTGCTGCGCAGTTTTATATAATTGCGTATTAAATACGAGCGGAAGAATAACAGTGCTTATCTATCGGTGCAATATAAGCATTTTATGTAATAAATATTATCTCCATATATATTTCTATTTTTTCATCTAAAAAATATTATTTTTTATTCTTAAAATGATGATGGAAAAACATATTGGTTATTTTAACTTCTTTAAATTTAAGAAGATTAATATAGTGTCTAATAGGGAGAAGATAAATTTCTCTTAGTAATATCTATGTAGATCATTGATTATACTTACCCTGAGTGTATGTTATGCTGTTTTGAATTTGCTTGGAATAATATCAAAGGAACGTTGTATTTAGATGTGGGTTTTATTTGTTTAATTCTGACAAATTTTATATTTTTAATATTTATTGCTTAGTGATAAATAAATAACGATGCTTAAAGCATCGCTATTAAGATTAAACCGAAAATGAATAAATTGATATTGATGTATCAGGAAACCATTAATTCATTGATGAGCATAAAAGGGCGGTTAATACGTTTTCCTGTTTGCTCATTAAAGAAATGAAGGTTTTCAGGATGAATGGTTAGACCAATTTTATTACCAATATTCACACCATGATTGTTAGGTGCGCGAATAACAATAGACTGTTTTTGTTTATCGCAAGTTGTGGCATAAATTAAAACATCAGCGCCTAGTGCTTCAATAAATTCCACTTCAACATGAAAAAGGGGATGTTGATGGCTAATGATCAAATGTTCAGGGCGTAAACCTAATTTAATGGCTTGATAAGGAAGATGCTGAGATGAAACGGCAATATGCCCATCAGCGATTTCAATTACACCATGATTAATTGGGACATCTAAGATATTCATTGCGGGAGAGCCCATAAACGTTGCCACAAACACGGAAGCTGGACTTTCATAAATCTCTAAAGGCGTCCCCACTTGCTCTATATTTCCTTGATTTAAAACCACCAGCTTATCGGCTAATGTCATCGCTTCCACCTGATCGTGCGTCACATAAATCGAGGTTGTGGAGAGTTTTCGCTGTAATTTTTTGATCTCCAGACGCATCTGAACACGTAATTTTGCATCAAGGTTAGAGAGTGGTTCATCAAATAAAAACACTTTGGGTTTACGCACAATGGCTCTTCCCATTGCGACACGTTGACGTTGTCCACCGGAAAGCTCTTTGGGTTTTCTATCCAATAAATGACTGATTTCCAGCATGTTAGCCGCATTTGTGACAAGTTCTTCTATTTGGGCTTTGGGTGTTTTTCGATTACGTAAACCATATGCCATGTTGTTATAGACAGACATATGAGGATAAAGCGCATAGTTTTGAAATACCATTGCGATATCTCGCTCACTCGGTTCATGTTCATTAACACGTAAATTATCAATGAGTAAATCACCTTGTGTGATGGTTTCTAATCCTGCAATCATTCGCAGTAATGTTGATTTGCCACAACCACTTGGGCCAACTAACACCACCATTTCACCTTGCTCAATAGAAAGGTTCAATTTCGAAATAGCTTGGTGTCCATTAGGATAGCGTTTTTCTAAATCAGTGAGCGTTACGGTTGTCATATTATTTCTCCGTATCAATAAAGCCTTTTACAAAGGCTCTTTGCATCAGAATGACGATAAGGACTGGCGGCAACATGGCGATCAACGTGGTTGCCATAATTTTATTCCATTCAACGACACCATCAGAAACCGCAACCATCTGTTTAATTCCCATCACAATGGTGTAGTAGTGGGTATCAGTTGTGATAAGCATTGGCCAAAGATATTGATTCCACCCATAAATAAAGGTGATAACAAAAAGGGCAGCGATATTGGTGCGAGAAAGAGGAAGCAAGATAGTGAAAAAGAATTTAATCGGCCCAGCGCCATCAATTTTTGCGGCTTCAATTAATTCAGGGGTGATGGTCAGGAAAAATTGACGAAACAAAAAAGTAGCTGTGGCGCTAGCAATTAATGGAATAGTTAATCCAGCATAAGAGTTCAACATATTAAGATCAGTGACGACTTCAAATGTCGGCATAATGCGAACTTCAACGGGTAACATTAAGGTAAAAAAGATAGTCCAAAAGGCAAGCATCCGTCCCGGAAAGCGAAAGAAAACCACGGCATAGGCCGATAAAATCGATATAGCTAATTTCCCTATGGTGATCACTAACGCCATAACTAACGAATTCAATAACATGCTGTTAATTGAAATCGCACTATTTTGCGTTGTACCTGCCTGTGAAAATATCGTTTTAAAAATATTGAAGCCTTCAGTACCAAACCAAAGAGGAGAGCCTGTGGCAAACTCGGTGTTTTGATGGGTTGTTGCCACTAGTGCAATCCACACAGGGAATGCCACAGAAAGAATGCCGACAATAAGAATAAAGTGGCAGAAAGCATGAAATAAAGGTCTACGTTCAACCATCAGTAAGCCACCTTTTTCTCAACATAACGAAATTGAATAATGGTTAATATCGCGACAATAAACATCAAAATAACGGATTGTGCGGCGGAGGAGCCTAAATCTAATCCCACAAAACCATCGTTATAGACCTTATAAACCAGTGTTGAGGTGCTACTACCAGGGCCACCTTGCGTCATCGCGTGGATAATGGCGAAAGTATCAAAAAAGGCGTAAGCAAAATTAACCACAAGTAAGAAAAAGGTTGTGGGAGAAATTAAAGGAAAACTGATAGTAATAAAGCGTTTAATGGGACCACTACCATCAATAGCCGCAGCTTCTAAAAGAGATTTAGGTACAGATTGCAAGGCGGCGAGGAAAAACAGAAAGTTATAACTCACTTGTTTCCATGTCGCTGTTAAAATCACCATCCACATAGCGTGATGTGTATTAAGTACGGGATCCCAATTAATACCTATTTTCTTTAATTGTTGGCTTAATACACCAATTGTGGGATCAAGCATAAATAACCACAGAAAGCCTGCAATAACTGGCGCAATGGCATAGGGTGAAATTAAAATAGTGCGATAAAACAGTTTGCCACGTAAGACTTGCTCTGCAATACCCGCCAAAATAAGCGCTGACAGCATAGAGAGAAACACGACACTGATACTGAAAATTAATGTCGTGATTAAACTGTCAAAATAATAGCGATTACTAAAAAGTCGCTGAAAATTTTCAAAACCAACAAATTCTCGACTAAGTCCAAACGCATCTTCTAATTGAAATGATTGAAAGAAAGCTTGCCCCGCAGGCCAAATGAAAAAGATAAGCGTGATAGCTAATTGAGGAAAAATTAGCGCGAGAGGTAACCATTTTTGTTTAAAATAAATGGATTGAGAAGCCATACAATGTCCAGTAAATCGATAAAAACAGAAGGCGAGCGACTTTGCTCGCCTAATATAAGTGACTATTGTTGAGTTCGTTCAAAACGGCGTAACTGCTCATTCCCACGCGCAACCGCATTATCTAACGCAGCCTGAGCGGTCTGTTTTCCTGACCACACTTTTTCTAACTCTTCATCAACGATTTCTCGAGTTTGCAGGAAATTACCAAAACGTAATCCTTTGGAGTTGGCTGTTGGTTCAGAGGTTGTCATTTGTAATATTGCCGTATCTGCGCCCGGATTTTGCTGATAAAAGCCTTGCTGTTGTGTTAACGCATAAGCGGCTTTAGTCACCGGTAAATAACCTGTTGCTTGGTGCCAATCGGCTTGTACTTCAGGGCTTGAAAGATAGGTAAAGAATTTGGCAACACCGTTATATTCGGCATCTGGACGTCCCGACATCACCCATAAAGACGCTCCGCCAATAATGGTATTCGCAGGTTTTTGTACAAGAGAATCGTCATAAGGTAATTGGCTAACACCAATATCAATCCCTTTCATATTCTCTTTAATGCCTGCAAATCCTGCTGATGATTCCATCACCATGGCGCATTCTTGAGTATAAAACAGTGGCATTGCATCCGATTGACGTCCGCCATATTTGAAAATACCGGATTTCGACCAATCTGCCATTTGTTGAATATGATCCACGAAAGGTGCTTTATTAAAAAGGAAGGTAGTGTCAAAACCATCGAAACCGTTATTTTTTGTCGCAATAGGTAAATTATTACGCGCACCAAAATTTTCGATTTGTGTCCATGATTGCCATGTGGTGGTAAATCCACATTTCACTCCAGAATCGAGCAGTTTTTGAGAAACAGCTTCCATCTCTTTCCATGTCTTTGGTGGTTGCTCTATGCCTGCTTTTTTAAAGAGGGCTTTGTTGTAATAAAGTACAGGCGTAGAACTATTAAACGGCAGTGACATCATTTTTCCATCGCTGGTGGTGTAATAGCCCGTGACAGTTGATAAATAACTATTAGGATCAAAAGGCTCGTTAGTTTTTTCCATTAATTGATAAACAGGAAAAACGGCTTTTTTTGCCCCCATCATGCTCGCTGTGCCCACTTCAAAGACTTGCACAATAGCGGGTTGGTTTTTAGCACGAAATGAAGCCACTGCACTGGTCATCGTTTCAGCGTAAGTGCCTTTATAAACGGGTTTTATCTCATATTCAGATTGACTGGCGTTAAAATCAGAGGCGATTTGATTTACTTTTTGACCGAGCGCACCTCCCATTGCATGCCACCATTCAATTTGTGTTTTTGCGTGTGTAGGAGAAGTAAATAACGCCATTGCAACAGTAAGACCTGTTATTGATTTTATCGACATGCAGAATTTCCTTTTTAATCGAAAGTTAAAGGTGCAATCTAATCTGCGAATTACCCTAAATGTTGTTTATGACAAATGGGTGACAATTAAATGAAGATATATTGATGGTATGACTGTCAAATTGCTGTCATAAATGGTTGTCATGATGTCGGCACAAATGAAAAGGAGAGAGAAATGAAGATAGCTGCTCACCGAGGTTTTTCTGGAAAAGCGCCTGAAAATACATTGGCTGCGTTTAAAATGGCGATTGATTTCGGGTGCGAATGGATTGAAACGGATGTGCAATTAACCGCGGATCATGTTCCTGTGCTTATTCATGATAAAACAGTTAATCGTTGCACGAATGGGCAAGGTGCTGTGCGTTTTCATACCTTAGATGATTTACATCGCCTTGATGCGGGAAGTTGGTTTAGTTCACTCTATCAAGGTGAAAAAGTTCCTTCTTTAAGACAAGGATTGCAGCTTATTAAGCGTTCAGGAACAAAGCTCAATATTGAACTGAAAACATGGCCTGATGATGATGTTGAACGTTTATGTTTAGCGGTTTCTGACATGATAAAAAGTGCAGATATTCCGAATGAGCAAATTTTATTTTCTTCTTTTGATACGCATGCACTGATCGTTATGAAACGATACCTACCTTTTATTCGCAGAGGCCAATTGTGGGATGAAATTCCTGATAATGCGTTAGAAACACTAAAAGCGATCGATGGTTTTAGTGTGCATTGTAATTACAAATATCTCACACAAGAACAAGCTCAAATGTTGAAACAAGCGGGTTATGAAATTTATTGTTATACCCCGAATAATCCTGAAGAAGTGAAAGATTTTGAGCAATGGGGTGTTGATATGCTGATCACTGATATGCCTGATGTTTATCTACCCAATGTTGATCAAATAGCAAAGTGAAAAAGCACTAACAATCCTGCTTACTTGTATTGAATAAGGCGTTATTGATGTGTTTGATGACGCCTTTTATCCTTTTCTTTCCGTATTTTAATTACAGAAATTAAATAAGAGAAACGTTGAGTAATAGATGTTTTCTTTACATTCTCTGCTATTATCCTGCGCAATTAATGAATAGATATTATTCAACTTGGTAATATTTATCTCATTAAAAATAAAAATGGGGAAAATGGTTAGTGAATATGGCGACCTTATCAACCCAACCTCTAAGAGTAGAGGTGCGTTATTTCTACTTTAATTGCCAATAATATAATTGAGAGTGAAATATGAAAGAACTCGTTGTTGTTGCCATTGGAGGCAACAGTATTATTAAAGACAATGCTAGCCAGTCTATCGCTCATCAAGAACAAGCAGTACAAGAGGTTGCAGCCCATATTAGTGATATGGTGGCTGAAGGGTATAATATTGTTTTAACCCATGGTAATGGACCACAAGTAGGGCTTGATTTACGTCGCGCTGAAGTGGCGCATGTGCAAGAAGGTTTACCGTTAACACCTTTAGCTAACTGTGTTGCAGATACACAAGGCGGTATTGGCTATTTAATACAACAAGCGTTAACGAATAAGCTTCGTGTTCAACAAAATAAACAAGCAATTACCCTTATCACACAAGTTGAAGTAGATAAAAACGATCCTAATTTTGTTTCTCCAACAAAACCTATTGGTGCATTTTTCTCTGAACAAGAGATGGTGCAATTAAAGCAAGAAAATCCTCAATGGCATTTTGTTGAAGACTCTGGTCGTGGTTATCGTCGTGTTGTTGCCTCCCCAATTCCACAACATGTTATTGAATCTAGTGCAATTAAGTCACTATCAGAATGCGGCTATGTTGTTATTGCTGTGGGTGGCGGTGGTATTCCTGTGATTAAAAATGAACAGGGAAATTACCAAAGTGTCGATGCCGTTATTGATAAAGACTTGTCATCAACATTGCTCGCAAAAGAATTACATGCAGATATTCTTATCATCACCACGGGTGTTGAAAAAGTCTGTATTCATTTTGGTCAGCCAGAACAAAAAGCATTGGGTGAAACATCGGTTGAGGAAATGACACAATATATGCATGAAGGGCATTTCCCTCAGGGCAGTATGCTTCCAAAAATCGAAGCCAGCCTCTCATTTTTAGCCGCGGGTGGAAAAAGAGTGATTATCACAACGCCAGAAAAACTAGCTTCTGCCTTAAAAGGTGAAACCGGAACGCATATTGTTGCTTAATTTTCGCAATCAAAAGTACTCCGTTATTTAATTGATAAACGCCTTATTTATAAAAGAATAAGGCGCTTATTTTATGCAGAGTTTCTTAATATATCGATGATTAAATAGTGTGATTAGCGGGATAGGCTTTCGCGTAATGGCGCGGATTTAATCGTGAAAATAATCCTATCGTGATAATCACTAAAACCGCATGAAATGCCCATGCATAAGTAAAGCTTCCGTCTGGCTGACGCAATATCACTGCCACTAACGGTCCAAAGGCAGCAATGATAAATCCTCCACCTTGCATTAATGCCGACAGCGCGCCCGCTTGTGCTGGATCAGGAATATGATCGAGCGCGACAATCATCATCATGGAAAAACATCCACCTAAGCCACAGCCTAAGAAAATACTCCACAGATAAGGCGCACTCATCGGAATAGTCATTATTGCAATAAAACCGATAAATTGACTTAGTAATGTCAGCATAAGCCAAAAACGTCGGTCGTGATTTTTAGCCGCTAAGAAAGGAATAATTAAAGCAGCAGAGGCTTGGAAAAGCGAAAGGATAGCGACAAGAGAGCCACTTTGTGCACTTGACATTCCTAACGATTGGTAGAAAGGTGCCAACCATGTCACAACTGAAGCGTAACCTGCATTAACGCAACCAAAACCTAAAATAAGCAATCCTGTTCTGGGGCGCCAAATTAAGGTATTGAGTGATATTTTATTAGCAGATATGGCACTGTTTTTAATAGAAAAAAGAATAGCGACAAATGCCAATCCTGCTGGAAGTGCAAACCACGCTAAAGCATTTTGCCAATGACCATTAGATACCGTAATAATCGGGGATAATTGAGCACCTAATGCGCCTCCCCCCATTAGCATGGCGGAATACAGCCCCATCATAATAGGCGTTCGATGTCCAAACCATCCTTTAATAATGCCAGGAAATACTGCTTGAATATAAGCCACGCTCAAACCGCAAAAGAGGGCAGTCAGTAATAACTGATTACCATCAGAAACATAAGCTCGAGAAAATGAGCCTATAAGAAGCAACAACATTGCGACTAAAAGCCCTTTCCGAACTTGAATATAAGGCTGTAAGAAAGGAACGATTAGTGCGCCTATACCCATTAAAAACATGGGTAATAGCGTGAGTAATGAGACTTGGCTATAACTCATTCCTGTTGATGCAATAATATTATCAATAACAGGGCCGGGGCCAGTTAAGAAAGGGCGTAAATTTATCCCGACTAAAATAATCGTCAGGACAATCTGCCATGTTTTTTTTCTTGGTAAGGCAGTCATTATAATTCCCTGATAAACAATAAATATTGCCTGCTTTATGGACAGTGTTGATATAAACAGATGAGGGATTTTATATCAACATAAATATCATTAGGTATTTTAATTAATCATCACGCTATTTAAGCGATGTATTTTAATTTCCACTGTTTAATCTGACTCTTGGGATTAATTAATACAAACTCATAATGTTCAAAATGAGAAAGTACCTTTTTAAATTCCAGTGCTGCTTTATCTAAATCCCACGATTTAGGGAAATAAAAGCCATCAAAAGGGATGTTTTCAAGTTGTGCACTAAATTGATGAATAAATTCATCAAACCCAGCATAAAAGAGTGCGATTTTTCCAGACCAATTAATGTGATAAGTATTATCTTGTTGGCGCTGGAAGTGAATTTGATGATTTTTACATGCATCATGACCTAATAAGTAAATACTGAAAGCAGGGACTTCTGCTCTTTCTTCATATTCATCTGTATCACTATCGATTTGAGGGGCAATATCAACATTAAATTGATGAGTAATAAAGTTATCAAAATTGAACGGCGTATTTCCTGTGCTGAGCAAAATACCTTGGTCGTCAGACCAATAAGTTGAGGAGAGTGTACAACAGTGATAATTATCCCAAACAATGGGAGCTTGCCAGTGAGCTAGGCTGGTATATTCTTCTTCGTCATCTGATTCATCTTCGTCGATATCATCCAGATAATCCTCCCCTTCACTTAAATAGTAATCGGCACTTCTAAGATGAAGATCAAACCAAAGTTGACCATGTTTATCTAATCGACCTGACCAGACAAATTCTGTAATTTTATGGGATTTCGGATAGGCACTATCAATAAAAGTAATGGTACGTACTGGTGTGGTCATGGTCTGTTTTCTTTTAAATATAGGTTTGTTTACTAGGGTAATAGAGTGATAACTATCAGCATGATTATGATAAAAGTGATGCTCACTCTAAAATATCATACATTACACGGTGTAATAGAACTCAAATAAGTGAGATAGTGATGTTAATGGCATTAAATCAGCAACTACCTATTCCTTCTGCAATACATGAAAATGGAAAAGAAGAGAGATGGCCATTAATTGATAACAAATATGCCTTTCCCAAAGATTATATTGCGTTTATCACCCAATATGGATCAAGTCAGGTAGCTGATTTTATAACGTTATTTAATCCCTTTAGCCAAAATGAGTACATTAATTTTTTCCAGCAAAAAGAGCAGATCCTTGAAGATTTCAGCTCATTAATCAATGATGATCCTAATTACTATCGTTTTGTTCTATATCCAAAATGTAATGGGCTTTTACCCATTGGTGTCACGGATAATGGAGATACGCTTTTTTGGGTTGTTTTATCAGAAAATAGTGAGCTTTGGACAATGGCAATTATTCCATCTAGAGGATCAGAGGTAGAATTTATTGCAGAGAGTCTGACAGGGTTTTTAGAGGGAGTTTTATCAAAACGAATACGTTGCCAATCATTCCCTGAGGGATTTCCATCAGAAAAAATGATATTTAGCCCAGAAGTTTGATGAGTTATTTTCCTATGGGGAGTTGAGTCACAAAATAGGAAGTAGCAAGTCCAATAAAGATAGAAATGCTAAAGCTAATCAGTGTACCTAACATAACATATTCTGTTAGCTTTTTATCTTGATCATTTTGTAATTCACCAAATCTAAATATTGATTTAGCTGCTAATAAAAAGCCAATTGCTGCAAATTGATTTAAAAGAATAAAAGTTAAGATTAGTGTTCTTTCTAAATAACCAATAGATTGACCCGCAGAAACGAGTGTTGAGCCTTCTACTGCAACAGGTGTCCATTTCTTTAGTAACATATAAATAAGGCTCGAAATAGGCTTTAAAATAATGATGTAGGCAAGAACAACAATAAGATATTTGTAGTTAATATTTTTAAAACTAAGATCATGGAATATTTGAGTATTTTGATCAACAAGCACTATCCATAAAAAGGTAATCACGAATAAATGAAGAACTTGATCAGTAATAAACCATCTTAAAGAGTTATCAGTATAAGATTTACCAAGATCAAAAAAATAATGTGTTATTAATATAATTACACTATAAATGAAAATAAAACTAAAACTTATCTCAGACATTAAAACTAGAATAATAAAGGTTATTCCAGCGTGCAGTAGTGAGTGTAAGTAAAGCTCTTTAGATTTGTAATGTAGAGCATTTCGCGCTTCTATCCATGCTTTAGGTTGTAAATAAAAATCAAAAGCAATATGACCAATATAGAGAGAAATAAGAAGCGTAAAATTATACATATCAATAAGCCTTATTAATTAAATAATTAAAGTATTGAATATATTCATCTATTAACTGGTAGTGGCTAGCGTTCAATAATCGAGTAATATTACTTCTCGATTTTTTTAATTCATTGGCAATAGCATAATGAGATTTATCTTCATTAACCATATATTTAAGTAAAACTTGCGCTTGTGCTCGAGTTATTTCTTTAAGTTGTATATCTAAGTATTTAGTCACTAAAGTAATATTTTTTTGAAATTCTTTATCTGATGTAGATATTGTTAATATTTCACTTTTCATCTTATCTAATCCTTCGCCCGATAAGATAAAGGCTTCCCCCATTGATGTTCTAATATCATTACGCAATGAATTAATTTGACCGATACCAATACTTTGACGAGCACTGATGTTTAATTCTGACGTTTTCAATGCTAATTGAATAACGATAGCAACTTTAATGGCATCACAAGCGTGCAAGCAAACAAGTTGGAAGGAGTCACCGCGATATCTGTCATATTTAAGTGGTAACTGTTCTGAGAGTAATTGAACCGTTTGCTCCAAGGTATAGAGCATAACATCATAGTTTTCAGGTGTGATGTTTCTAGAGTCTATGATATCACCTGTAACCACACTTACGATGTCTTTATTCATTAGCTTGCTCTTATTATTTTGTGAGAGAAATAGAATGAGTATAGTGATCTTTTACTCAGTTATTTAATTGAAATACAAAAGAGGATGTTACCATATTTGGTAACGTACTCAAATGTTACCATATTGGGTAACTTAATGATTTATGTTATAGAGCAAGCGTGAAAAATAGGCAACAAAAAAGCCTTTTCTGGAAAACCAGAAAAGGCTTTTTATAAAAATAGACCTAACTGACTAGGATCAGTTCATGCCGTATTTTTATTCTTTTAGCTCTCATGCTATCCGATGTTATTTTAATTTCTAATAAAATCAAACGGATAACAAAAATATATACTGTATATTGTTCCAGTGCTTATTGACGTTTTCGCATTTGTACATCAAACTGTGGGGTACACGGTGGGGTACTCAATATGATGACTGGTGTATGAACTAACTTTTTTAATTGTCTTATAACCAATTGATATTGTTTAATTAAGTGCTCAAAATGATATGAACTAACTTTCTGGTGCGTTATGGCAGCTTTAAACAAATTAACTGATAGAAAACTCAAAGCTCTTTACGGACAGGAACAGGATAAGCCTATTAAGTTGGCGGACGGTGCGGGGTTGATGATCCGTGTTACTAAAAAAGGCGCTATCAGTTGGATTTTTAAATATAGAATTGGGGGTAGAGAGACGGAGGCTAAAGTTATTACTTTAGGTCGATATCCTGATATGAGTTTAAAGGAAGCTAGAGAACTCCGTGATAAGTGTCGTAACTGGCTGGCATTAGGCAAAGATCCAAAGCTACAACTAAATATAGAGGTTCAATCCTCATTAAAGCCTGTCACTGTGAGAGATGCTTTAGAGTATTGGGTTGAAAATTACGGGAAAGATAACCGAGTTAATATAGTTAGGCATGTGGCTCAATTAGAAAAGCATATTTACCCTTATATTGGTGAAATGGCTTTAAGTGATTGTGAAACCCGCTATTGGTTAAATTGCTTTGATAGAGCACGACAAGAATCACCCGTTGCAACTGGCTATGTATTTCAGATGTGCAAACAAGCTTTAAAATTTTGTAGAGTTAGGCGATATGCTGTTAGTAGTGCTCTTGATGATTTAACTATTCCTGATGTTGGTAAGAAACAAAATAAAAAGGATCGGGTACTTACTGATAAAGAACTAGGGGAATTATGGCAATCACTCAATGAGAATAAACATATTCCTTACTATAAGCATTTAATTAAAATTCTTATTATTTTTGGGTGTCGTTCGCATGAAGCTAGATTATCAGAGTGGAAAGAATGGGACTTTGATAATTGGATTTGGACTGTACCGAAAGAGCACACAAAAACAAATGAGAAGATTATTCGTCCAATACCTATTTATATACGGGATTTTGTTAAAGAATTATATTCATCAAATAAAAAGACAGGTTATTTATTAGGTGAATTAAAAAAAACTGAGGCAGTTTCTCAATACGGTCGTAATTTGTGGGTGAAATTCAATCATTCCGAGCCTTGGACATTACATGATTTAAGGCGGACATTTGCAACAAAGCTAAATGATATGGGCGTATTTCCTCATATTGTAGAGCAATTACTAGGTCATGCTCTACCAGGAGTAATGGCTATTTATAATAGAAGCCAATATTTACCTGAGAAATTAGATACACTTAACAAATGGTGTGAGCGATTAGATATACTAGCTGGAAATCATGAAAATGTGATTACTTTTAAGTTAAGGTAAATAATATGGCAGATGTTAAAATACCATTTAAATATTGTCGGATTGAAAGAGCAGCAGAATTATTAAATTGTAAGATAGAAGATTTATTGACGTTAGGGATAGAGGATAAAATAACTCTAAATGTAATGTTCGATTCTGTTAATTCAACTTTATGTATGAAGGGGGGGGTTGAAGAGTCAGAAAATTGGAGGAATAGGCTAACTCATTCCTATTATTGCTATGGAGGGGCGTTATCAATTTCAGAATACTCATCTTTTAAATTTGATAACCTATCTGTTGATTCTAACGATGACCCAATTTTTAGACCATATTTTAATAAAATCGATGATGAATACACATTTAGTTGTCAAGGTAGAGCTTATGGTTTATGGCGGCTTATTAATAACATAGATGATTTAATTAATTATAGAATAGCTTATCTAGGCTTTCTTGATTTTATTCCTTGCCTACCACCGGAGGGTAATCAAGTGAATCAAATTATGTTAGGTGCTGAAATAAGTGATGATATTGATGATGAATTAAATGAGGATGATTGGGAAGCTGATATGAGTGATTATAGAATCACAGATAAAGATCTATGGCTAACTGCATTTGATATTAGACGTCTATTAAATTGTAAAGGTGATTATTATTTAATGGAACCTCTTAAAAATATAAGCCCAGAGTCTAATAACGAAAATAAATTACAATCAGTGCATCCAGTCATAAATAGACATGCAAGCAATCGCGAGCAGATATTGATGGCAGCTATTAGGTTTAAAGATGAGCAACCAAACGTATTTAACGAGAACTGCAAAAAAGCAGATGGCTCTATAAATTATACTGAATTCGCTAGACAACTTTTAGAGAGACCTAGCTTTTTTCCTAAAGGCGACAGTCCTGTGAAAACCACTGATGCAATAATAAAAGTACTCAAAAAAGCATTTAGATCTAATGTAGAATGACCCCTTTCTAGTCTTAAACAAGGGTGTTTACCCCCTATACACCCGTGTTTAGTTTATAAACACCCATGAGTATAATTACAAGTGGGTTTATATCCAGTGTTTTAGCGTTAGAATGCTTTCTGAAACATTTAAACAGAGGGCAAATAATGCAACATCAAATTTCAACACCAACACCAGAATCGCGCCGTTCTATCCTTGCCGAGTATGGCGAACAGTATGATCGCCTTATTCGTGAGAAAGAACGCCAGCGTATCACATCTATTTCACGCACAACAGCTTATACACTCGAAAAAGAAGGTCGTTTCCCTGCGCGTAAAGCATTAGGGCGCAATTCTTGTGCATGGCTATTAAGTGATTTATTGCTATGGGTTCGTAACCCGCCAGCCGTGGAAAACATTAATAATCCATATAGCCGTAAAGTGAACTAATAGAAGTAAATCGCAATTGCAAGCAATTAACCAAAATACGAATTTGCGAGCTTTTGCAACTTATTTCATTCAAGCTAAATGTGTTGTCGCGACAACTCTTATTAATTAAATAAAAAGAGTAGAAATATATGAAATTGGAAAAAAACAGCTTAATTGCTGATGGATTCGCTCACCCTGAAATTAATCAAGAGTCTATTTTAGTTCAGCATAGAACAGAACCAAGAATAGATAGTCGTTTGTTTGCTGCACGAATTGGAATTAAACATAAGAACCTTTTTGAGCTAGTAAAAAAGAATGCTAAGAATTTGCGTCAATTTGGCACGCTTCCGTTTCAAACGGAGACGTGCTCACACTCAACGGGAGCGAGTATTAATAAATATGCATTACTCAATGAGAGCCAATTTGATTTTATGTGTCGCATTGTTCGTGGTCGCAATCATGAGCAGATGACTCAATTCAAATTGGACGTTACCAAAGCATTTAGTAAGAAACGTGCAGCTGAACCTATCCGTCGTGAATATCTGCCACATTACCATGAGTCACGCGACGCACTCAGAGATTTAGGCGCAGAGAAACATCACTTCATCAACCTAGCCCGTACAGAGAACCGATTAACAGGCTTACTCACAGGGGAACGTGCCAGCGCAGACGAACAACAATTAGGTTTATTAGTCTGTATGCAGAAAATCGAACAGGCAGCATTTCAGGATGCTATTGATTCGGGTTTATCGGCTACTCAGGCATTGCGCGAAGTCAGTAAACGCATTGAGCAGTTCGCTAGCTTAATGAGTCCTACGGTGCGGATTGGTGGATAATATGATGAATATCGCAACTAATGCCTACCAAGTGAAAGGTTCCCTACTGGCAGGCAATAACTCAATTTGGGCTAATCGGTCACTTACTAAAAACTTAGTAAGCCAATCAGCGAAAATTTACGCCAATCAAGCAATCCTAGCCACCAATGGTGGATGGGATAAAGGTAAACATTCAAAATGTGGGGAATTTACACCATTTGCTAAAGGTGATTTATCTCACCTTTCTAAAGAGGCGGATTATCCTCATTGGCAAGATTTACGAGTAACTAATAGTTACGCACAAAAGAAAAAAGACAGCGTGCAGGCTGCCTTAATTCAACTTCATTCAGTGGAGCAAGCTAGGAACTACCCCGATAATATCGAGTTAGTTTCAAGGCTACCCAATAATATTGGGCTACCCGATTATATCGGGTTGGTTAAATATTGCCAATCCTCCATCGGAGGGTGGGATTTGAACCTAGTGAATGATGTTCACTCAGTTGGTTTCTTTGGCTTTTTATGTCTACGTCTAATTGATTCTAAAATTGACTTGGGTAAAAAACTGCCAGAATCTTTTTCCTGTGGCGATTTTTCTTTATCTGATGATTTGTCTGATGGTTCATCCGTTTGCTTATTCATTGATCATTCGCCTGATTGTTTGGCTTTGCGTTGTCTGCGTTTAATTTCTGCTTTTGCTGAGGTAACTAAAAATCCAGCGGTACTTTCTCCATCTTCTTTTAATTTTTCTATATCTTCCATTACTTCATGGGGAATACGAACAGTAGTCATTTGTGACTTTGCATTCTTTGCACCTGTTGCCATTACTAATACTCCTTGCTTTTGGTGTATTTCAGTATACGCAAAAAAAATCAGATTAAAAGTCTTGAAGTGTATTTCACTTGGTGATAGTTTTAAAAGTGAAGGTGAAATACACCTAAGAAAACAAAACCCCGTAGATGCTGAGAACACCTACAGGGCTTCTAACCACAATGTTAATCGAGGTAACACTACGGCTATGTATAAGTCTACCCAAACTCACCCTAAATTTAAATGGCGTTTCTTCTCATGCCAGCAATCTAAATATTTTTCCGTTGAAGCCAGCAACGAGAAAGAAGCTCGTTCTTTACTTCCCGACTCACCTTGTCTCTTTTCTGCTCGTATTCGTCAGGAGGGAGATCATGCTTAATACCATTTGTATTGATACAGCAAAATATAAAGCAGGTTTAGCCAGCTCTCTATATAGCGTCATTCTTGAAAAAGCATCGGATGAATGCTCTCAAGAGTTATTAGACTTGATTTCAATTGCTTGTGATTTAAACCAACAAATTAGCCAATCATTACGTGATAACAACGGGGTATCAGCATGAAAAACAATGAATTAGCATTATTACTCGATAGCCCGATTATGGATATTTACAAGTTAGAGACTCTCTTAACGATATGGCTTGAAGCTGAGGATAATCAAGATGTTGCTAACATGATTAGCATCTCACTCGACTATACAAAAAATGTTCGTGATGCTTTAAGTCATGCGGTGGGGAGTGAAAATAATGTCTGATATCTATGACTATCTTGTAAAGGCTGATTTGGACTCCATGAGCACAGAAGAACTACGAAAATTTAGAAGTGTTTCCTCTGACACTTGTGACGGGTTGCTATCGACATTACGTGTCATGGGGGAGTGTGCTTTTTGGGCTTGTGCAAATAAAGATTACCATGAAAGCCAAGCTAAAAATGATTTACGGCGTATCGGTGAGTCATTGATGTATTTACCTCGCTTGATTGATGCGATGCGTTTTAATGAGCATGAAGCGGAATTTAAAATCTATCAACGTGAGGGATTTCCTTATACGGAGGTAGGCAATGACTAATATTGAGCTGATCCGTGAAGTAAAGCGTAATGCAGTAAATCACTGGAGCGGTATCCTGCCTGCCTGTGGTGTTGATGTACCGGAACGGGGAAAACATGGTGCCTGTCCTGTCTGTGGGGGAACTGACCGTTTTCACTTTATTGATGATCACCATAATGGCAATTGGTTTTGTCGCCAATGTGATGAGCCTAATCACGGTGATGGATTAGATTTAATTGCCAAAGTAAAAGGTATCTCTATTTATGAGGCGGCCAAAGAAGTCTCACAAGCTTTGTCATTGCCTTTACCTGAACCTGCCAGAAAGGAGGCTCCAAAATCAGAGTCTCAACCTATTGCAGAAAAGGTACAAAAGCTGGTGGCTCAAACGACGGTAGGTAAATCAGCGTACCTGACTCAAAAGGGGCACGATTGCCCCGTAAAAATACTCGCTGATGGTTCGATGTTATTAATTATTCAGCGCGGTAATGAGGTCACAGGGGCGCAAATTATCAAGCCTAACGGTGAAAAGCGTCTGATATCAGGGACAAAGAAAAAGGGCAGTTTTATGCCCTTATCTGAATTAATAGAAACGACTGAGACAGTATTGATTGCCGAGGGATACGCAACCGCCTTAACAGTGAGTCAACTGCATAGTGGTTTGGTGTTGGCTGCGATTGATGAGGGGAATTTATTACCTGTTGCTGAATGGGCTAGAAAGCATTATCCCGAAGCAAAGATAATTATAGTTGCGGATAATGATATTAAGATCGGTCAGCCGAATGTGGGTAAAATTTCAGCAGAAAAAGCCGCTAAAACGGTTAATGGTTGGGTAACTTTACCGCCCACAGAAGATAAAGCCGATTGGGATGATTACCGTCAGCAATTTGGGATTAAGAAAGCAAAACAGGCATTTAATGAGGGAATGTACCAAATGGATAATTTAGCCACAGTAACCGTTATTCATGCGGATAAAAAAGGGGCGAACACCAATCTCTCACAAATGGCGGCCAGTCAACGAGGCGCATTACTCGCAGAACGTTACGGAAAACTCGCTATTATTCCAGATAGTGAAATGGTTTATCACTATGTCGATGGGGTATGGAATAAAGTATCTGATAGTGATTTACAACGGGCAATGGTAGCGATCTTTGATGAATATGAAACACCTTATAGCCCAACGGGGGTTAAAAATGCGATTGGTGCGTTGAAATTACAAATTCCAGTTTTAGGTGAGCAAAAGCGAGAGTTAATTGGTTTTAGTAATGGCGTGTATGATTTATCGACTCAACAATTTAAGCCTCATGTACCCGAAAACTGGTTACTTAATCATAATGGGATCGTATTCACTGCGCCTGAGTCTAATGAGAATTTAAAACAACATGCCCCTAGTTTTTATAAGTGGTTATCTCATTCGGCGGGCAACGATGAAGAAAAGATGAACCGTATCAATGCGGGCTTATTTATGATTTTAGCTAATCGGTATGATTGGCAATTATTTATCGAAGTGACGGGTGAGGGAGGGAGTGGTAAAAGTGTTTTTACCTCTATCGCGACTTTACTTGCAGGGGAACACAATACCGCCAGTGGTAACATGAAAGCCTTAGATGAGGCGAGAGGACGCTATCAATTTGTGGGTAAAAGTCTCATTACCTTACCTGACCAAGTAAAATATGTTGGAGAGGGGGCAGGCATTAAAGCCATTACAGGCGGTGATTTAATCGAGGTTGATGGTAAGTATGAGAAACAATTTTCAACCATTATTAAAGCAGTTGTTTTAGCGACGAATAACGAACCAATGAGCTTTACTGAACGTAACGGAGGGATAGCACGTAGACGGGTTATTTTCTCTTTTAATACCCCCGTTAAAGAGAATGATAAAGATCCCTTGTTACCTGAGAAGATAAGCAAAGAGTTACCCGTTATTATTCGCTATTTATTGAAATTATTTACCTGCCAAGATAAGGCTAAATTATTACTGCAAGAACAGAGAGATTCAGGCGAAGCTTTAGCCGTCAAAAGTAACTCAGATCCATTGTATAGCTTTTGTGCTTATTTGGTTTCATTGGGCGAAGAGTTAGGGATGAAGATGGGGAATAAGAATATTTATCCTCGTGCGCCGAGGATCTATCTCTACCATGCTTATTTATCATTTATGGAAGCCTATGGGTTTGATAGACCGTTAACATTAACCAAGTTTGGGGACTCATTACCTAAGGTGATGCAAGAGTATAAAAAGGATTATCGAAAGTTTAAAACGAAACGGGGTTATTACTATAACGTTGATTTAACTGATGAAGCTAATGAGTGGCTTCCTGCAGTACCTGAATTAAGAAAAAGTTAGCCCCCCCTAGTTATAAAGTTTTATGTTCAACTGTGCACCCTGTTCACCAATCTTTATATTTTATTGATTTATAATGTAAAAATAGGGTGCATAGTTACTTCTCAACTGTGCACCAACTGTTCACCCTGTGCACCTTTTATATTTTTAGTTTAAGTGCTGTTAAAATAGGCAAATAGGTTTTAAAAAGGCTTCTTTTGGCAGGTAATATTGTATTTAAATTAGGAGGCGATATGCCGATTACGCGAGAAGATATACAGGCACATTATGATTATCATAACATTACACAACTCGATGATTTACATACGGCTGATTATCGTGAGTTGGTTAGCGGACATGCTTTTTTCTTTCAAGATACAAGCGGAAATTTAAGACACACATTATCAGAGGAAATCTTAGCAACGAATAAAGAACAATTAGATGTATTAATTGAACAACTGCAAGAGTTTAGAAAAATAATGAATGATGTACCCGAATGGTTGAGTGATAAATAATTAAAAAAAGGATTTAATATATGTGGGGAACTATAGAGAGTGTTTTTAATAACATTATAAATAATTATGGGTTGTTAGGCGTTTTTATAGTATTTATTCTTAGTATTATAGGTTTGTTTTTATATAAAAATGGTTTTATTTATGAATATAAAGAAAAGAATAAGTTAGAGATAAAAACATCTACTTTTTTAAAAAGCATTGCCAGTAATTCTGATTATATTGATGATGATTCAATAGTTTCTTTTTCAAAAAAGGAAGAAAATAGAATTATAAGAAAAAAATTATTAGGCATATCGAATGATAAGATTCAACATCAAGCAATTTTAATTTTAAATAACCATCCTGATGGATATGAATCAATGAGATTTTTTAAGAAATTTGACAAATATTTAATATTGAATGATAAAAAAATAACTTTAGATAAAAATATAGTTAGAAAAGATAAAAATATAGCAATGTTATTACTCTTAGAAAGTATCATTATTTTTTGGGGTTCTGTGTTTACTATATACCGTGAAGAATTCATATCCACAATTCTCTTTCTGATTTTTGCTTTTGCAACTTATTTAATATCTTTGGTAGTTTCGCCACCAACTAAATTAGAAATAAAAAAATTTGAAGATTACGTGACCCAATATTATGAACAGTAGATAATTGTTTTTTATTACAATGTAAAGAAGTGTAAGTTATCTGTTCCCATGTTTTTGTATGCTTGCCTTCTCAATAATAGGGGCTTTTTATTATATTTTTCAGATATATATTAATGAGTGGCACTCAGACGTGAGCCGCCACTTGACCGTTTAATCCTTGCTCATCAGACAAGCATCTCCAGTTAAACGGTCTCCCCTATTTCCGAGCTGGTTTCACGTCTTAACATTTTATTGTTTACGGAAACCACTTCATGAAAAAACTACTCGAATTACGCCAACAAAAGGCAACTCTCACCGAGCAAATGCGCTCATTGCTCACTAAAGCAGAAACAGAAAAACGCTCACTCACCGAAGATGAAGCAAAAAACTTTGATGAATTGCGTAGTCAGTCGGAGTCTCTGAATACTGAAATTGCCCGTTATGAAGCGATTGCAGAGGAAGAACGCACTCAAACAGGGAAACACGTATTAGGTGATAAAGCCGTCAGTAATGATGAATTGCGTCATTATATCCTGACAGGGGAAACCCGTACTTTATCGACAGGGGTTCCGGCTGATGGTGGCTATACCGTTATTCCTGAACTGAATAAGCAGATTATGCAGCAATTAACCGATGATTCGGTGATGCGTAAAATTTGTACCATCAAAACGACTCACAGCAACGAATATAAACAACTGGTTTCTGTGGGTGGGGCAAAGGTCAATCACGGTGAAGAAGGTCAAGCCCGCACCGAAACTGACACACCGAAATTAGAAGAAGTCAGTATCAAATTATTCCCTATCTACGCCTACCCCAAAACTACGCAAGAAATTATTGATTTTAGTGATGTGGATATTCTTAGCTGGTTAACCACTGAAATTGGCGACACGTTTGTTGATACCGAAGAAACCGATCTTGTGACGGGTGATGGTACGAAAAAAGCAAAAGGATTCTTAGCTTATCCTCGTGAAGCCAAAGCCGATAAAGCGCGCGCGTTCGGTACATTGGAAAAACTTGACGTTGCCAGCATTGAAGCCGATAACCTGATTGACCTGAAATTTAAATTGCGTGCGAAATATCGCAAAAATGCCGTTTGGGTGATGAATTCCAATACTGCTGCTAAAGTGCAGAAGCTGAAAAATGGCAATGGTGACTATATCTGGCGTGATCGTTTACAGTCTGGCGATCCTGATACCTTGTTAGGCTTGTCAGTTCATTACCTCGAAAACATGGCTGATGATGTGATTGCATTAGGTGACTTTAAACGCGGTTACTTCATTGTGGATCATGAAACGGGTACACGTACTCGTCCTGACAACATTACTGAACCCGGCTTTATCAAAGTTCACACCGATAAATATTTAGGCGGTGGGCTGGTGGATTCTAACGCCATTAAAGTGTTGGAAGTTAAAGTCGCGGGTAAATAACTCAAGGGGCGTTCCTGTGATCTCAGGAGCGCTCTTTTTGTCAGGAATAGGCTATGAAAAAGACCGAGTTAGAAATCCGTACTGCAACACTTTCTGCCAGTGATAAAAAGCTGGTGGGTTATGTCATTAAATGGGGCTTACGCTCTCATGTGCTTTGGGATGAGTTTGTCGAGCAATTTGCCCAAAATGCGTTTAGTAACAGCTTATCAAAAAGGAGTGATGTCAGGGCGCTTTATGAACATGATTACACTAACCTATTGGGGCGCACGACTTCTGGCACATTACAACTCACCGAAGATGAAACAGGGTTACGTTTTGAACTCACTCCGCCTGATACGCAACTAGGGCGTGATGTTCTCACCTTGGTTGAACGAGGTGATATTGACGGTATGAGTTTTGGTTTCCGAGCGATTAAAGATCAGTGGGATATTGGTCAAGAGCCGTATGTCAGAACTGTATTAGAAGCCGAACTCCATGAAATCACCATCACCAGTTTACCCGCTTATCCTGATAGTGGCGTAGAAATTGCCAAACGCTCCTTAACACTCAGTAAACCACAAGCGGTAAAAGATTTTGACCGCTGGTTACAATTGGTTGAGGTGGAATAATGTGGCCATTCAAACGTAAAGCCTCCGAATCCCGCAGTCTAAGTATTGATGAGTTTCTTTCTCTGGCGGGGATATCTAACACAAACTCAGGGGAACACGTTAGCTCATCAACAGCGGAGGGCTTACCTGCCGTGATGAATGCGGTGACGGTCATTAGTGAAGCTATTGCCTCCATGCCCTGTTTTCTGTATCGGGTACACAATGATAAAGGGCGAGAATCAAGAGAGTGGTTAAGTGATCATCCTGTTGATTATCTTCTCAATGAAAAACCGAATGACTGTCAGACCGCTTTTCAATTTAAGCGCACTTTAATGCGTCATTGTTTGCTCAATGGTAACGCCTATGCGGTGATTACGTGGGGCAAAGATGGACAGCCTAAATCAATACATCCTTATCCCCCTAGTGCGGTGGTGATTAATCGACTTGGGGATCACCGATACAGTTATACCGTGACTGAACCGTATAGCGGTAAGGTGAAAACCTACCTACAAGAAGAAATCTTGCATTTACGTTATGCGACCGATGACGGTTTTTTAGGTCGCTCACCCGTCACGATTTGCCGTGAAACATTGGGCTTAGGATTAGCTCAACAACGACACGGCGCGAGTATCATGAAAGACGGCATGATGGCATCTGGCATTATTAAATCGGGTGAATGGCTCGATAGCCTCAAAGGAACTAAGGCATTAGAAGCCCTAGAACGCTACAAAGGGGCACGTAATGCAGGGAAAACCCCCATTCTTGAGGGGGGCATGGAATATGAACAATTAGGCATGAGTAACCAAGATGCGGAGTGGTTAGCCTCAAGGCGTTTTACCATTGAAGATATTGCCCGTATGTTCAACATTAGCCCTATCTTTTTACAAGAATATTCCAACAGTACTTACAGCAACTTTAGTGAGGCAAGTCGTGCCTTACTGAGCATCACTATGCGCCCATGGTTAGCCAACTTTGAGCAACAAATTAAATCAGCGCTGTTATTGACTTCACCTACACCGAATATTCGCTATCAAGTGGAATTTGATACGGCAGATTTACTCCGCGCTAATCCTACGGAGCGTTTCCGCAGTTATGAAACCGCGATTAAGTCGGGAGTCATGTGTCCGAATGAAGCCCGTGAGCGTGAGGGATTGCCTCCTCGTGAAGGTGGTGATGAATTTAGTCAGGCATGGAAACAGACCGTTGAAGTTAAAAAAGAGTCTGACAAGGTGGATGAATGAAAGCGGGGCGCATGAATCAACGGGTAACTATTCAGCGCTCAAAGCTTAAACCGGATGCGCTTAGTGGTAATGAGGTGATGTGGTTCGATATTGCGAAAGTTTGGGCTGAGGTAAAAGGGATCCGAGGGCGCGAGTATTTTAGCAGTCAGCAAACACAGAGTGAAACCACGGTGAGAGTTTGGTTACGTTATTTTCCTGATATCACCACAGCAGATCGATTGATGTTTAGCTACGCCGGCACGGACGGTAATCATTGGGATATTAAAAGTATTGTGGCCGATAAAGCCAAGGGCAGTATGGAAATTATTTGTGAGGGTGTAGAGCGTGACTAAACCTAATATCAGCCTTGATGAAGTGAAGTTGCATTGCCGTATTGATGATGATTATGACGATGCCATATTAGCTATCTATATTGATGCCGCATTAGAAGTGTGCCAACAACATATCGGTAAACGATTTGATGATGGATTGTCGTTCACTCCAGCGATCAAGGTGGGCTGTCTAATGTATATCAGTTTGCTTTATGAGAACCGAGAGATGATAGGCAGTGATGGATTAAAAGAAGTTCCGCTGACTATTCATTCTCTGTGGTCAACCTATCGAGATGTGGGAGTGTACTAGATGCCATGGCAACCCCTAAAGCGTTGTAGTTATCAAGGCTGTAATAAGCGGGTGAAGTCTGGACGGTGTGAAGAACATAAACAAGAAGCCAGACGACAACAGGATAGCCAGCGAGGGACACGAACCGAACGAGGTTATAGCAATCAGTGGGGCAAGTACCGTTTACAGTATCTCAAGTTAAATCCGTTATGTGTGCATTGCCTCAATAAAGGGATATATACCCCTGCAACCATTGTTGACCACATTATTCCTATTAACGGTGATAGTGACGTATTGTTTTGGGTGGATTTTAACCATCAAGCGTTATGTCACAGTTGTCATAACACCAAAACCTTTAAGCATGATCCACTCACTAAGCAAAAGCGTAAAAATGGGGAGTATCGAGAGTTAGAGGCAAAAGCAACACGGAATAATGATTGGCGAGATGAGTATAACCGTAATGCGTGAAAATGAAATAAATCAGTTGGTTAAAGGACTCTTAAAGCACAGTGAACCGTATAGACAACGACAATTAAAAACGCCTACAAAGCCCATTACAGGGCGCAATACTCAACGTGATAGGGAGCTAATGGAATGTTTCAGAAATCGTTAGAGAAACATATAGAAAGGGTAGGGGTATCAAAAATGACAAACGGCCTCGTCTCAGGAACCGCCCCCCTCCTCGAATTTTTACGCACGGTAATTTTTTTGAAAATAATTTACTAGGAAATAGAAATAGTTATGGCAAGAGCACCTAAACCCCCCGTTTATCTTAATGAGATAGCGACGAAAGAGTGGAAAACAAAAGCCAAAATATTGGCAGAACGTGACGATCTGACGTTAGCCGATTGGAACAATTTAGAATTGTATTGCGTCAATTATGCGATGTACCGTAAAGCGGTTGAAGACTTAGATAATCGAGGGTTTAGCATTATCAATAGTCAAGGCAGTGAGAGCCGTAATCCCTCATTGAGTGCCAAGGCTGATGCTGAAAAAATCATGATTAAAATGTCTTCCTTACTGGGGTTCGATCCTGTTTCTCGTCGTAAAAATCCAATTGAAACCGAGGAAGAGGACGAATTAGATCGCCTATGAACGCATGGGAGCAGTACGCAAGTGACATCAAAACAGGCAAAATCCCCGCCTGTCAGCGGTTAAAACAAGCTGTTGAACGTTACTATAATGACTTAAATAATCCGCTTTACACCTTTGATAATGAGATTGTAGAGCGTTTTATCGGGTTCTCCCGTGTTTGCCCACATGTTAAAGGGCACTTGCGAGGTAAGCCGATAGAGCTTGAGCCGTGGCAACAATTTGCCTTTGCGAATCTCCTTGGTTTCAAGGTGATCTCAACGGGGCGAAGAAAATACCGCAGTGCTTATATTCAGGTTCCCCGCAAAAATGCAAAATCCACCGTTGCGGCAATACTGGCTAATTGGTTCTTGGTGATGGAAAACGGGCAACAAGATATTTATACCGCTGCAGTTAGTCGAGATCAGGCGCGTATTGTTTTTGATGATGCCCGTCAAATGTGTGTGCTGTCTAAACCGCTTAAAAAACGGGTGGCCATACAGCAACATAAAGTCATTAATCCGAAAAGTAATAGCTTATTGAAACCTCTTGCCGCTAAAGCCGCCACTATTGAGGGAACCAATCCCAGTTTAGCGATTGTTGATGAATATCACTTACACCCTGATAATGCGGTTTATTCTGCTCTTGAGTTAGGGATGGGGGCACGTCCTGAGGGGATTTTATTTGCGATCACAACGTCAGGGAGTAACGTTATTTCAGCCTGTAAGCAACATTATGATTATTGTTGTCAAATTCTCGCTGGTGAAGAACAAAATGAATCGTTATTTGCTTTGATTTATGAACTTGATGACGAAAAAGAAATTGACGATGAACGCCTGTGGATAAAGGCGAACCCCAATCTTAATGTGTCGGTTGATGGTGATGCTTTGTATGACACGATACAAAAGGCGCGAGGTATTCCCTCACAATGGACAGAAATGTTAACTAAGCGTTTTAATATCTGGTGTCAGGGGGAAACGCCTTGGATGGGTGAGGGCGCATGGTTAGCGTGTGAAATGGACTATACCGAGACTGACCTTAAAGGCTTAGCGTGTTATGCAGGAATGGATTTATCTTCTACGGGGGATATTACCAGTGTCTGCTATACCTTTCCCGTTGATAATGAATTGTTGTTATTGACTCGCCACTATATCCCCGAAGCGCAGTTACAGAACCCCGCCAATAAGAACAGGGCGATTTACCGTCAATGGGTTAAATCAGGTTGGCTTCGTACCACTCCTGGTGATTGTATTGATTATGATCGCATTCGTGATGATGTGCTTAGAGATAGCCAACAATTCAATATCAAGTTGACAGGCTTTGATACATGGAATGCAACTCACCTAAGGACACAGCTACAAGGTGCGGGGTTAGATGTTGAGCCATTTCCTCAAACTTACATGAAGTTTAGCCCTGTGGCGAAATCAGCCGAGGTATTTGTTAATCGTAAAATCATTCGTCACAATGGCGATCCGGTGCTTGCGTGGGCGATGGCTAATGTCGTCATGGAAACGGACGCAAACGCGAATATCAAGCCCAATAAAAAGAAATCAGCCAACAAGATTGACCCTGCTATTGCTTTCCTTATGAGCTTTGGTACATGGCAAATTGAGCATGAAGACTTTGCTTTCAACTTAACGGGGGAGCAAAAAGAACGTTTAGCCTCATTTGATGGGGTGTAGCTGACTTATTGTTAGTTGCAAATTTTCGTTATCAACCATGGTGGAAATCACCATAGTATAGGTATGGTGGAAATCGCAATACCTTTACAGTCACACCACAGCTTAAATCTGAGCCAAAGCATTTATTAGTGCTTTGGTCTTCCAGAGGACAAAATTGTCCCCGAGTTATTGAGAAAAACATATTTGTGAAATTATCAATAGGTTAGAACGTTAAACACACTCACCTCGATTAGGACGCCTTAATATCAAGGCGTCGCCCACCTAGTGTAAATCTCCAAAAGAGTAAATTATCAGCAAAAAGGTGCACAGTATGCACAGTTGGTGCACACCGTGTTCACCCTTATTTATTATTTAATATCAATGGATTAAGTTAATGGTGCATAGGGTGCACAGTTGAGGGCTTCAAAAAGATTTATAGGGGGGTAGGGAACAAATTGCAGGATAATAGAGTTGTACTGTACATAATTTAAGCTATTAAAATTTTGTAGTTTACTTATCTTTCTCTTTTCACATTAAGTAATCGATCTGGCGAAACAGGTATCACCATTTTGATCATGCCTTTTATAACTAAATACTTATATGTATGTACTGGAGCTAATTATTGTTAATAGATGCTGTGAGCTTTAATGTGGGGTACACGGTGGGGTAATAATAACAAAAAAGCCCTTAACAAATAATGAAAAGGGCTTTTTAATTCAATGTGTTATAAGACTTCTATTAATTCATGCCGTATTTTTTCAGTTTCTTACGCAGTGTGCCGCGGTTAATGCCCATCATTTGCGCTGCACGCGTTTGGTTGCCACGGGTGTACTGCATTACCATGTCCAACAATGGCTGTTCAACTTCCGCCAATACTAGCTCATATAAGTCATTAACATCTTGACCATTTAATTGAGCAAAATAGTTCTTCAGTGCTTGTTTAACTGAGTCACGTAAAGGTTTTTGGGTCACCTGATCTTGTGAATTTACGGTGGCAACTGTTAGTACGTCTGAATTTACGCGTTGTTCGAACATAGTTCTGTCAGCTCTTTTATTTATTTACGCAAAAAATTTTCGAAATATGCTTCCAACGCCTCCAGCTGTTCGCTGGCATCCTCTATGGCGTTGAAGGAGCGCCGAAACTGGTCATCAGGGGCATGTTCCTTGAGATACCAAGAGACATGCTTGCGTGCAATGCGAGTTCCTTTGCCTTGACCGTAAAAGTCGTGCAACTCACGCACATGCTTTTGCATTATTTGTTGTACCTCTGCAATCGGCAGAGGGGGCAACAGTTCACCTGTGTCCAGATAGTGCTGGATTTCCCGAAAGATCCAGGGTCTTCCCTGAGCAGCGCGACCGATCATCAAAGCATCGGCTCCAGTGTAGTCTAATACTGCTCTGGCTTTTAGCGGGTCTGTTATGTCTCCATTCGCAATAATGGGAATAGAAACACTCTGCTTAACTGTCCGAATACTGTCGTATTCGGCTTCCCCTTTGAACAAACACTCGCGTGTACGTCCATGAATAGTGAGAGCCTGAATACCACAACGTTCAGCCAATTTGGCAATCTCTACACAGTTACGTTCATCAGGTGACCAGCCAGTACGGATCTTGAGAGTAACAGGAACATCTACCGCGTTAACCACAGCAGAGAGGATCTCTGCGACAAGGTCGGGATGACGAAGTAGTGCTGAACCGGCTAGCTTTTTATTCACCTTTTTTGCAGGGCAACCCATGTTAATGTCGATAATTTGAGCGCCACTATCTGCGTTTATTTTCGCAGCTGCCGCCATATCAACGGGATCACTTCCTGCAATTTGTACGGAGCGGATCCCCAATTCATCACTATGTACCATTCGTAATCGAGACTTGTCTGTCTGCCAAACCTGAGGATTGGAAGAAAGCATTTCAGAAACTGTCATACCCGCACCCATATCATAGCAAAGTGACCGAAAAGGTCGGTCTGTAACGCCAGCCATGGGAGCCGCGATAAGGCAATTTTTTAACTGATACTGTCCGATTCGCATAGATGAAAAGAGGGCCAAACTGTGACTGCAAGGGCGCGTATATTACGCATTTTTTGCCAGATATGAAAGGACAAAGTTTAACCAAATTGCGAAAAAAAGTTACTTTTTTACACTTGATTTTTTATGAATTGATTATTTAATCAATAAAAACATAACGTTATCTGTTTTTAAAAAATTAAAAATTGATGATATAGAATTGATAAACAAGTGGAACTAAGTAGAGTTTATCAGGCAAAAATGTGATTAATGCCTGATAAACAATAATTAAGTGAAATTTTAACGCAATGAGATTATCTCATTTTGGTTAATATTTGTTCGATGTTATTTTTTCACACCGGTAATACGGCACCACTCTTCTTTTTCGGCAACAGGATCTAAGTTAAATAGTCCTTCATAGGCGGCTGCTACACCTTCTGCTTGTGTCGCTAACACACCAGAAAGGCCTAGGTGTCCACCTTGACGTGGCAGTGTACTGATAACAGGTGCAAGTTCACGCAATGGACCTGCTAAAATATTAGCGACGACAACATCGGCACTGAGGTTATCAGGCTGGTCTTTTGCAAGATACAGTGTGAGTGCGTCAGAAACGCCATTACGCTGTGCATTATCACGGCTTGCTTGGATGGCTTGAGGATCGATATCAATACCAATTGCTTTAGCTGCACCCAGCTTTAATGCCGCAATAGCTAAAATGCCAGAGCCACAACCGAAGTCGATAACGGTTTTACCCTCTAGATCTAATCCATCAAGCCACTGAAGGCATAATGAGGTAGTAGGGTGGGTACCTGTACCAAACGCAAGGCCAGGGTCTAGCATGACGTTTACGGCGTTAGGATCAGGTACTTCACGCCAGCTTGGGCAAATCCATAAACGCTCGCCAAAACGCATCGGGTGGAAGTTATCCATCCATTCACGTTCCCAATCTTTATCTTCGAGTTGTTCAACTTTGTGCAGGAAGCCTTTACCGAGTAGTGGCGTATTTTCTAACATCGCCACAACGATTTTCATGTCAGTTTCTGCATCATATAAACCGATAACGTCAGTATCACCCCAAAGGCGAGTTTCACCCGGTAACGGTTCAAAAATAGGGGTATCGTGACTATCTTGGAAAGTCACTGAAACGGCACCGCTTTCAACCAATTCATCACCAATAGCTTCTGCATTAGCGGCGGTTGCATTAAGTCTTAATTGTATCCAAGGCATAATTAGTCTCTTTAAAAACGAATTCACTGTAATGATGCTGATTGAGGCAGAGTATGCTCTCCAAATCGATTAGCCACAAGAAACGCGACTAAGCTCAATAACAGTGATGGAACAATGGGGTGAAATCCAGCGATCTGGATGTTAAATGTCGCAAGGGTGGCATAGAGTGTGGCACCTGTGATCATGCCCGCAATAGCACCATAACGGTTAGCTTTTTCCCAATAAAGCCCAAGAACTAAAGGCCATAAGAAAACAGCTTGTAGGCCACCAAAAGCAAGTAAGTTAAGCCAAATAATCATTGATGGTGGGTTCCATGCTGCAAATAGCAGTAACACACCTAAAATCAAGGTCGAAAGGCTCGATAAACGAGAGATGCGTTTCTCGTTAGTTATCGCATGCGGAGCGATATTGAGATAGAGATCTTTGACCAAAGTTGCTGACGATTGTAACAGTTGCGCATTTATCGTCGACATAATGGCGGCCATAGGCGCAGCAAGGAAAATACCGGCTGCAATAGGCGGCAATACTTCAACCATTAATGTTGGAATAACTTGATCAGGAACCGTGAGATCAGGAATGATCGCCCGACCTAATGCGCCAGCAAAGTGCATACCAAACATCAATAATGACATCACGATTGTGCCAATAATGATCCCTTTATGCATGGCTTTACTGTCTTTGTAAGAGATGCAACGTACCGCAGTATGTGGCAAGCCAATAACACCAAAACAGACAAGTACCCAGAATGATGCCATAAACGGGCCACTTAAAATCCCATCAGCCCCTTGAGGAGAGGTTAATGCAGGATCGATGGTATTGAGTTTTTGTATCGCAATATCTAATCCACCTGCTTTATAGATAATGGCAAACAGGAGAATAAATGTACCAAGTAGCATCACAAGGCCTTGTAAGGCATCGTTTAATACGCTGGCTCTAAATCCGCCAATCGCAGTATACAGCGCAATGGAGATCCCAAAGATCAGCAAGCCGAATTCATAAGGAATGCCTGCTGCAGTTTCTAATAAGCGTGCTCCACCAATAAATTGAACAGTCATCGCGCCGACAAAAGCGACTAACAGGCTTAAACTGGCAAACCAGACGAGGAAACGACTTTTGTAACGAGCATAAAGCATGTCATTTAAGGTAACAGCATTATAACGGCGCGCTAAAATGGCAAACTTTTTCCCTAAAACACCCAAAGAGAGCCAAATAGCGGGAAGTTGGATCATTGAAAGTAATACCCAACCAATACCGTATTTATAGGCAGCACCCGGCCCGCCAATAAAGGAGCTTGCACTGACATAAGTTGCAGTGATAGTCATGGCTAGCACGAAGCCACCCATTGAGCGGTTACCAAGAAAATATTCGTTAAGAAATTCGCCTTTTTCGCGCTTACGATAAGCATAAGCTGACAGCAGAAAAACTAACAGAAGGTAGCCAATCAGTGGCACTATGACCTCAGTTTGCATCGTCATGCTCATCTCCTAACGGCATATCTTTGAAAAAGTAGCGCACCATCAGATAGCACAACAGAAAAAACAAAACAGGTAGGAATAAGCATGAAAGCTCAAACCAAAGAGGTAAACCAGTAATGCCTAGTGTGTTATCAGGTAAATAGGCGGTAATTAACCAACCCAACAAATACATAAAAGTTAAAATTAGGGCCCAAAGGGCTTCTTTGTGGGCCTGAACAAAACGTTTGTCCATCTGTTCTCCCAATCTTAATAGGGTTAAAAATGAATGGGAGGATTGTACGGGAAAGTGAGTATTGATTCAGTGAAAATTAATCACAAAGTCATGAGGGAATATTAAAAATAGATTATCTTATTGTTTTTAAATATAAATATGAAAGAAAACAGTACAGGTTTTAATTAAGAAATGCGTTTAATTTGTCCTCTATGGATCTGTTTATGGCGGGTCATCAGCAATAAAAAAGGCATAGTAAATAAACTATGCCTTTTTTTGTTAAGCGAGAAAGATTATTTCTCAGCTAAACCTAAACGTTTTTCAAGGTAGTGAATGTTTGTACCACCTTTTTGGAAATTCTCATCATTCATAATGAACTGGTGCAGTTCAATATTGGTTTTAATACCATCAATGATAAGTTCCGCCAACGCATTTTTCATACGAGAGATCGCGATTTCGCGTGTTTCACCATAAGTGATCAATTTACCAATCATTGAATCATAGTGAGGTGGAACAGTATAACCTGCGTAAATATGCGATTCCCAACGCACACCAAATCCACCTGGTGAGTGGAAGCGAGTAATTGTACCCGGGCTTGGCATGAAGGTTTTTGGATCTTCTGCGTTGATACGACATTCAATTGCATGACCATGAACGTTAACTTGATCTTGCGTTACTGATAAAGGTAAGCCAGATGCAATGCGTAACTGTTCTTTGATTAAGTCGATGCCTGTGATCATTTCTGTTACTGGATGTTCAACCTGAATACGGGTGTTCATCTCAATAAAGTAGAATTCGCCATTTTCATACAGGAATTCGAATGTACCTGCACCACGATAGCCGATTTCAATACATGCGTTCGCACAGCGTTCGCCGATATTTTTACGGATTTCAGGGGTAATACCTGGTGCTGGAGCTTCTTCAACAACTTTTTGGTGACGACGTTGCATTGAGCAATCACGTTCAGCCAAATAGATTGCATTACCTTGACCATCAGCCATAACTTGAATTTCAACATGGCGTGGGTTTTCAAGGTATTTTTCCATGTATACCATGTCGTTGCTAAATGCCGCTTTTGCTTCTGCACGCGTCATTGTAATGGATTGTTCTAGATCTTTTTCAGCACGAACAACACGCATACCGCGTCCACCACCGCCACCAGAGGCTTTGATGATAACTGGGTAGCCAATACGTTTAGCAATTTCAATATTTTTCGCAGTGTCGTTACCCAAAGGACCGTCCGATCCTGGTACACAAGGAACACCCGCTTTTTTCATCGCTTCAATAGCAGAAACTTTATCACCCATTAGACGGATGGTTTCAGCTTTCGGGCCGATAAAAATAAAGCCAGAGCGTTCAACTTGCTCTGCGAAATCAGCATTTTCAGACAGGAAACCGTATCCTGGATGAATGGCTTGTGCGCCACTGATCTCAGCCGCTGCGATAATTGCAGGGATATTTAGGTAACTTTTTGCTGAAGCAGCGGGACCAATACAGATAGTCTCGTCTGCCAGCAGAACGTGTTTTAAATCACGGTCTGCCGTGGAGTGAACAGCAACTGCTTTGATCCCAAGCTCTTTACATGCTCTTAGGATACGCAGTGCAATCTCACCACGGTTGGCAATGAGGATTTTTTCTAGCATGGACCTGCCTCGTTATTCGATAACAAAGAGTGGAGCGTCAAACTCAACGTTGTCGCCATCTTGGCAAAGGATAGATTTAACAACACCCGCTTTGTCAGATTCAATCTGGTTCATCATTTTCATTGCTTCAACGATGCACAGAGTATCGCCTACATTGACTTGCTGACCGACTTCAACAAATTTCTTAGCTTCAGGGCTTGGTGAGCGGTAGAACGTTCCGACCATTGGTGAACGAACAACGTGACCGCTGATTTCTTGCGTTGGTGTAGCCGCTGGTGTTTCTGGCGCTACAGGCGCAACTGCATTTGCTAATGCAGGTTGAGGTGCCACTGGTGCCGCAAAATATTGCTGAGGAGCCATTTGACCCTGAAGACCAGAGTTACGACTAATACGTACTGACTCTTCACCTTCAGAGATTTCCAGTTCAGAAATGCCAGACTCTTCGACTAGCTCGATCAGTTTTTTAATTTTACGAATATCCATGAGTTGATTCCGTACTCTTTTTGATGTTTTTTATTAAGACAAGCGGCTGACCGCTGCCTGTAAAGCAAATCGATAACCTTCTGCACCTAATCCACAGATTACGCCTGTTGCGATATCAGAGAGATATGAATGGTGACGGAAAGGCTCCCGACTGTAGACATTGGACAGGTGAATTTCAATAAATGGAATATTCACCCCTAATAATGCATCACGCAGTGCAACACTGGTATGCGTGAAAGCTGCAGGATTGATTAATATATAATCGACATTACCCCGAGCTGCATGAATTTTATTTATCAGCTCAAATTCAGCGTTAGACTGAAAATGACTGAGTTTCACATTTAATGCCTGAGCATCTGCTGACAAACTTTGAACGATATCATCCAGAGTTAAGTGTCCGTAGGTTTCCGGCTCTCTTGTTCCAAGCAGGTTTAAATTCGGACCATTCAGGAGCAAAATATGAAAATTTTCCGACATTATGCTTCTATCTCCGTCAATTCGTCAACGAAATGACAAAATAACCTGTGCTTTTCGTTTTGTCATCTTTTATTGTATCCATTGCTACGATACATATCACAAAGTCCGACATTATAGACATTTCACAGAAGATAACAGCAAAATACTGGTCTAATCAGGGAATGAAGGGTTTATTTTGATGAAAAGTTAAAAGTTTTTACAAGATTGTAAACGCGAGAAAGCAAAATAAACAGGTGTCTAAAAAATAATCATAACACCACGTTATTTATTGATGTCACTGGAAATCTGAACTTCTTTGAGAACAATCATCAATATATATCATAAATGTGATCTGAATCACAATTTCATATTCGTTTCACACACAAAGAAGCTTATTCTGGCACTAAATAAGGTGAATTAATGCCAGAAATAAGCAGATAAAAACCGAGAATTAGCAAAAAAATGCCGTAAACCCTCGCCTAATGCGGGTGGGGAGCAGTTACAGTTTTACTAAGGTTCTACCTGTCACTTGATTATCCATAATCATCTGAGCATAACGAGGAACTTCATCAAGTGTAATTTCTGTCATCGCTTGCTGATAGAACGTTTCTGGTAGTAATTTTAATAAACGTTGCCAAACCTGAGCGCGTTTTTCTGCTGGGAAATAAACAGAATCGACGCCTTGTAAGCGAACATTACGTAAAATAAAAGGCATGACAGTTGTTGGTAAAGAGAAACCGCCAGCTAATCCACAAGCCGCTACTGTTCCGTTATAGTTTGTCTGTGACAGAATATTGGCAAGAATTTGCCCACCTACGGTATCAATTGCACCCGCCCAGCGTTGTTTATCTAAAGCTCTGCCCGCAGGCTCAAACTCTTCACGAGTGATAATATTTTTGGCGCCAAGTTTGCGTAAATAGTCATGGTTACTCGCTCTGCCACTTAATGCGGTAACTTGATAGCCTAATGCTGTTAGCAAACTAATAGCGGTACTTCCGACACCACCACTGGCTCCAGTGACTAAAATATCACCACTTTCAGGTGTAATGCCGCCTTGTTCTAATGCCATCACACAAAGCATGGCAGTAAAACCCGCAGTCCCAATTATCATGGCATTTTTTAAAGAGAGTCCTTCTGGCACAACGGTTAACCAATCACCTTTTACACCTGCTTTTTGTGCAAGGCCACCCCAGTGATTTTCACCTACCCCCCAGCCGGTTAATAAGACATGTTGACCAATGTGGAAGCGAGGATCTTCGGTGTGATGAACAACACCCGAAAAATCGATACCCGGCACCATTGGAAATTGGCGCAGTATTTTTCCCTTGCCCGTGATAGCGAGCCCATCTTTATAGTTAAGCGTTGAGTAATGAATATCGACAATAACCTCATGAATAGGCAGTATTTTTTCATCAATGTTTTGTACGTTGGTACTGAGTTTGTTGTCATTTTGTTCTACTAATAATGCTTTCATCTTGACCCCTCATCGATTTCTATTTGTGTCATGATAGGTGATTTTTTAGATCTCGTCGTGATTGTGCACAATATCTATTGTAATAATGAGACAAATAATCCTTTTTTAGTGTATAAACGGGGGTTCTACGTTTATTGGTGCAGAGATTATTCTGAGTTTTATATCTTGGTAATTAGATAACACCGTTAATGGGTTACGATTGGATAAAAATTAGCATTTCTCTTTATGCTCGAAATAAAGATAATGTGTTGTCTTAGAAGTATTCGAGGTGGGTACTTTGGTTGTTATCTCAGTCAAATTTTGCCAGTGAAACACCATTTAATATCAATAGAATAATTGTGCTTATTCAAATGAATAAATTTTATTTGAACTTGCAATGAGACTTTTGAGTCACAGTGTGGCAACTAAGTAAGATTTTTCTTTATTGATGTGAACGTTGTTTGTATTGTTACATAAGTCAAATATAAACAGCGTAGGATCGAAATTATGCGTTAATCGTTCTAATTAGCCCATTTTTATGCAGTTTTTTTCTGCTCCAATTGGGAAAAGTAACGTAGAATATTGTGCCTTTATGATTATTTACGTGTCCACTTTAATCTAAGTAGTGAATCGCGCCTTGTCGCTGCTTATTGTGGTTGATAGAGTAGACGGATTTTTCCGTCCCGGCTTGCAGGATTATCCTTTCGTATGTTTAAAAAATTTCGTGGCATGTTTTCCAACGATTTGTCTATTGACTTGGGTACCGCCAATACCCTTATTTATGTCAAAGGACAGGGTATTGTTCTCGATGAACCCTCCGTTGTCGCTATTCGCCAAGATCGCGCTGGCACATCAAAAAGTGTTGCAGCTGTAGGGCATGAAGCCAAACAGATGTTAGGGCGTACACCTGGGAATATCGCTGCTATCCGTCCAATGAAAGACGGTGTGATTGCTGATTTTTATGTAACCGAAAAAATGCTTCAGCACTTCATAAAACAGGTTCATAACAATAGCTTTATGCGTCCAAGTCCTCGTGTATTAGTTTGTGTACCAGTAGGAGCCACTCAAGTAGAACGCAGAGCTATCCGTGAATCAGCATTAAGTGCGGGTGCTCGTGAAGTGTTCTTAATTGAAGAACCTATGTCTGCGGCAATCGGTGCAGGCTTACCTGTTTCTGAAGCAACAGGCTCAATGGTGGTCGATATTGGTGGTGGTACAACAGAAGTTGCCGTGATTTCATTAAACGGTGTCGTTTACTCTTCTTCTGTTCGTATCGGTGGTGACCGTTTTGATGAAGCTATCATTAACTATGTGCGTCGTAACTACGGCTCACTGATTGGTGAAGCAACCGCAGAACGTATCAAACACGATATCGGTTCAGCTTATCCTTCTGATGAAGTCAATGAGATTGAAGTTCGCGGTCGTAACCTTGCAGAAGGTGTACCTCGTAGCTTTACTTTAAACTCTAATGAAATTCTTGAAGCATTACAGGAACCATTAACGGGTATCGTTAGTGCAGTGATGGTTGCATTAGAACAATGTCCACCAGAATTGGCCTCTGATATTTCAGAGCGCGGCATGGTATTAACTGGTGGTGGTGCATTATTACGTAACCTAGACCGTTTATTAATGGAAGAGACAGGTATTCCTGTGATTGTTGCTGAAGATCCTCTGACTTGTGTCGCTCGTGGTGGTGGTAAAGCATTAGAAATGATCGATATGCACGGTGGCGATCTGTTTAGCGAAGATTGAGATTAATTCTAACAAGGGAGAATGGATTCCCCCTTGATGAGAATATTAACACCTGTTCTTTTACTTCTCCGTGTGAGTGATCTTAGAGTTTATGAAGCCAATTTTTAGTCGGGGTCCTTCCCTGCAACTAAGATTAATAATCGCCGTGGTTGTCGCTATCTCTTTATTGATTGCTGATAACCGTATTGGTGCATTTTCTAAAGTCCGCCAGTATCTTGATACTGCTGTTAGTCCCTTCTATTTTCTTGCAAATGGTCCACGCCGTTTCCTTGATCAAATTTCAGAAACATTTGCCACGCGTGAGCGTTTACAATTTGAGAATCAAGCGTTAAGAAAAGAGTTATTAGTCCGTAGCGGAGAAAGCCAATTACTGGAGCAATTTAAGCAAGAGAATGCCCGTTTACGAGAATTACTTGGTTCACCACTGCGCCAAAATGAACAAATGACAGTAACGCAAGTTTTGTCTGGGAATAGCACGCCTTATCGAGATCAAGTGGTTATTGATAAAGGAACCAACGATGGCGTCTATGAAGGACAACCTGTTATTAGTGATAAAGGCGTTGTGGGACAAGTTATTGCCGTAAGTGAGCTTACGAGTCGTGTACTATTAATATGCGACACTTCTCATGCATTACCTGTACAAGTTTTACGTAACGATATTCGTGTTATAGCTTCTGGTGCGGGCTGTGCCGATGATTTATTGTTAGAAGCATTACCTGCCAATATTGATATTCGTGTAGGCGATGTTTTAGTGACATCAGGATTGGGCGGCCGTTTCCCAGAAGGGTATCCTGTTGGTGTGGTATCTTCAGTTAAAGTGGATAATCAACGGGCTTATTCCGTGATTAATGTTCGACCTTCAGCAGAGCTACAACGTTTACGCTATTTGCTTTTATTATGGAATGCATCAGACAAAATGGGAGAGCCTCCTCTACCTTCAGAGGTTTATCACGCGGCTAATGAGCGTTTAATGCAACTGATGCCTCAAGTTTTACCTAATTATGAACAAGCAGGACCACCGCTTCCTCGTTCTATGTCTCAAGAGCCGTTAGACAGTACGACAGAAGAAACTAACGGAACCACGACACCAGCAACAACACCTGCTGCAACAAATACACCTACTAGTACAAATAGAAGTAGGTAGACACGATGAATCCATATCAAAGTCGTGGGCGTTGGGTTGTTTGGCTCTCTTTTCTTGTCGCATTAGTTTTACAAATTATGCCGTGGCCAGAACAGTTAGAAGTGTATCGACCTATTTGGCCGATGTTATTTCTTATTTATTGGATAACAGCAATACCTCATCGTGTTAGTGTCGGAACCGCATTTGTCTTAGGTATGATTATGGATCTAGTCCAAGGAACTACCCTAGGTGTCAATGCATTGGCCTATACTTTAGTGAGTTATGTCATCGCCTTTAAATATCAGCTTTTTTGTAATTTAGCGTTATGGCAACAAGCCTTAGTGGTAATGTTAAGTGTTGTCGTTGTTGATCTTGCTGTATTTTGGGCAGAATTTTTACTTTCACCTGTGACTTTTCACCCTCAAGTATTCTGGAATAGCCCAGTCAGTGGTATTCTTTGGCCATGGCTTTATTTTTTACTTCGCAAAATCCGTCACCAGTTTTTAGTTCACTAAGTTATTGGATCATGGCGGTCACTTTTGCGTTACCGTCATGAGGACATTATTTGTGACCACACTTTACCTTGCTTCCAGCTCACCAAGAAGACGTGAACTTCTCGCGTTATTAGATGTTGAATTTAGTATTATCACGCCAGCAATTGATGAAATTTGGCAACAAGGTGAAAAACCAGAAGAGTATGTTCTTCGTTTAGCAAAAGAAAAATCACAAGAAGGTGTAAGACAAGCACCTCAAGATTATCCCGTTTTGGGCTCTGATACTATTGTGGTTTATGATGGTCATATTCTTGAAAAACCTCGTGATAAAACCCATGCCGCGCAAATTCTACGTTCACTCTCAGGCGCAACACATCAAGTGATGACAGCAATTGCTATCTCTAATAGAACACACACATTGAGTCAATTAGTCGTCACACACGTCACTTTTAGAGTGATGACAGAGAGTGAGATTAGCGCGTATATTGAGTCAGGAGAGCCAATGGATAAAGCTGGCGCTTACGGTATTCAAGGAAAAGGAGGCCGTTTTGTTCAACGGATTGAGGGGAGTTATCATGCTGTTGTCGGATTGCCTCTTGTTGAAACCGAAGCATTGATAGCTCAATTTTCGTCTCTAGCTAATGAGAAGGAGATTTCATGACAGCAGAGTTATTAGTGAATGTGACGCCTTCTGAAACCCGTGTCGCCTATATTCGCGGAGGCATACTTCAAGAAATCCATGTTGAAAGAGAAGCTAAACGAGGTATCGTCGGAAACATCTACAAAGGTCGGGTAAGTCGCGTATTACCCGGGATGCAAGCTGCATTTATTGACATCGGGCTGGATAAAGCCGCTTTTCTACATGCTTCTGATATTATGCCTCACACGGAATGTATTGCTGGAGAAGAGCAGAAGAAATTTAATGTTCGTGATATCGCGCAACTGGTGCATCAAGGGCAAGATTTAATTGTACAAGTGGTTAAAGATCCTTTAGGAACAAAAGGCGCTCGCCTTACCACGGATATTACATTGCCTTCTCGCTATTTAGTGTTTATGCCTGGTGCGTCTCATGTAGGCGTTTCTCAGCGAATTGACAGTGAAGAAGAGCGCGAGCGCTTAAAACAATTGGTTGAAGAGTATTGCGATGAAAATGGCGGCTTTATTATTCGTACCGCTGCCGAAGGTGTTGGTGAACACGAAATTAAGCAAGATGCTGCCTTTCTTAAACGCCTATGGAATAAAATCATTGAGCGTAAGAAAAGAAATAAAACCCGTATTCAAATTTATGGCGAATTAGCGTTAGCCCAGCGTATTTTACGTGATTTTGCAGGCTCTGAATTAGATAGCATACGAGTTGATTCTAAATTGACCTACAATCAACTACAGGAATTTATTGGTGAATATATTCCTGAATTAACCGCTAAACTTGAATTACACCAAGGTAATCAGCCTATTTTTGATCTCTATGGTGTAGAAAGTGAAATTCAGCGGGCTTTAGAGCGCAAAGTTGAATTGAAATCAGGAGGTTACCTGATTATCGATCAAACTGAAGCAATGACCACTATTGATATCAATACAGGGGCATTTGTTGGTCATCGAAATTTAGAAGAAACTATTTTTAATACTAATATTGAAGCAAGCCAAGCCATTGCACGTCAATTACGGTTACGTAATTTAGGCGGTATTATCATCATTGACTTTATTGATATGAATAATGATGAACATAAACGCAGAGTATTGGCATCACTTGAACAAGCGCTAAGTAAAGATAGAGTGAAAACAACGATTAATGGCTTCTCTCAACTTGGCTTAGTAGAAATGACACGTAAAAGAACGCGGGAAAGCCTTGAACATGTGCTTTGTGATGACTGCCCAACTTGCCAAGGGCGAGGTACGGTAAAATCAGTTGAAACAGTTTGTTATGAGATTTTACGTGAAATAGTGCGCGTGCATAAAACGATTGATGCAGATCGCTTCTTAGTTTACGCCTCCTCAGCAGTTGCAGAAGCATTAAAAGGCGATGAATCACATGCATTAGCAGAGGTTGAAATTTTTGTCGGTAAACAAGTGAAAGTGCAAACTGAGCTACTCTATAGTCAGGAGCAATTTGATGTGGTGATGATGTAATGGATTCGCCTTCCTAATGAATATGATGGCAGAAAGGAGACAAAAATGAAGCGGCTGCCTAAATACCTGTTAGTGATAACAGTTTTTTGCCTCATCGTTTTTGCCTTGGTATTAAGCGGATTTCGCTACTTTCTGCCACGCTTAGATAGTTATCGCCCTGAAATAGAAACGTATCTTACGAAGCAACTCAATAGCCCTGTCTCAATGACAAAGATCACGGGGGAGTGGCAAAATTTTGGTCCTGATATTCAAGTGGAAGGACTGAATATTACCAATAAAGATGTGAACGTTACGGCAGAAAAAGTCACTTTTTCTTTTGACGTGTGGCGTTCATTATTCGCTTTTCGTCTTCATTTTCGTGAACTGACCTTTGAACAGTTATATGTTAATTACCAACAGCCAATTTTTACGGGGCAAAGTGGTGATATTACCTTAACCGAACCTGATGATATTTCTTCACTTTTTCTCGAACAGTTTGATCGTTTTAAACTGATTGAAAGCCGTTTTATTTTTTTAACCCCTTCAGGAGATACCAGTACATTACATGTGCCTGAATTAATGTGGTTGAATCAGAAAAATCGTCACCGAGCTCAAGGTGAAGTCACTCTTGATACACCCATTAATCATTATGGGGGGTTAAAGGTACGCCTTGATCTCTATACCAAAGAGAACGGTTTGATCGATAACGGTAAAGTATTTCTTACCGCAGATGATATCGATATCTCACCTTGGCTTAGTCAGTGGGTAAAAAATAATAGTGGCGTAGGTGAAGCTAAAGCCAGTTTGTCTAACTGGATTGAAATTACTCAAGGGCGTATTACTGGAAGTCAGTTGCAAATTCATCAAGGTGAAATGGATTGGAGTAGTGATGGAACCTCGCACGTATTAAATGTTGAAGACTTAATTTTACGTATGAGAAGGCAAGAAAATGGCTGGCTTGCGGATGTTCCTTATACTCGAAAAATTACAATGGATGGTGAAGAGTGGCCTGACGGTTATTTAGCGGTGCTTTATCAACCAAAAGAAAAACAGCATGATGAAGCATGGCGCATTCGCGCCAAGAATATTGAGTTAGATAGGTTATATGCTGTATTGCCATTATTCTCTTTTTTAACACCTGATTTTGTTCGCCAGTGGCAGTATCGCCAATTTTCTGGTGTGGTTAATGACTTTGCATTAGATCTCACTCCAGAAAACTTCGAGCAAAGCGCTATTAATCTCTCTTGGGAAAATGTGAGTTGGAAGCGTTGGCAAGAGATCCCCTCAGTACAGCATTTCAGCGGTCAATTAAAAGGGAGTATGCAACGTGGTGAGCTTAACTTTGCCCTAGCAGATAGTGAAATAGACACGGGCGAATTATTTAAGGCGCCGTTGAATATTGAAAAAGGGAAAGGAACGGTTTATTGGCAACATTCAGGGGATAACCTGTCTCTTTGGAGCCAAGGGCTCGATGTTAAAGCTACATCAGCATGGGTTGCGGGCGATTTTCGTTATGAGAAACAAGGTGAAGATCAGCGTCTTTCCATTTTATCAGGCGTTAGAGTTACAAATGCGGGTGATACATGGCGTTATTTGCCTGAGGAGTATGTCGGGAAGGCACTGACTCAATATCTCTCAGATGCGATTATTGCGGGTAATATCGATAATGGAACCTTTATTTTTGATGGCGATCCCGCTGATTTTCCTTTTGATAACCACAAAGGATGGTTCCAAGTTTATGCGCCCGTCAAACACGCGACCTTTAAATTTGATAGTGAATGGCCTGCGTTATTTGATCTCGATATTAATCTAGACTTTAAAAATGACGGCTTATGGATGTCTTCTGCACAAGCAAAAGTGGGTAAAGCGACAGCCACGAATTTAAGTGCAGTCATTGAAAGCTATCGACAAGAAAAAATCTTAATTAATGCGGATATTCAAGCCACAGGCGACGAGCTGAAAGAGTATTTCTTAGATTCTCAAATGGCGAGTATTGGTCATACACTTGAAGAGCTAAAAGTAGCGGGAAAAATTGACGGTACATTGAAACTTGATATCCCCTTTGGTGGTGATGAGGTTGTGGCTTCTGGTGAGGTTAATTTAAAAAATAGTGATGTCACTTTGAACTTCATGGATACCACATTGAAAGGCGTGAGTGGGCAGTTTCGTTACCATAATGACAAACTTGAAAGTGATACATTAACGGCTAATTGGTTTGGGCAGCCGCTTGCTTTCTCATTTACAAGTCACAATGATACGGATAATTATCAGGTTGATGTCGGCTTAAAAGGCCAATGGGATATTCAAAAAATTCAAGGGTTACCTAGCGATATTCAACATAAGTTTAGTGGTGTATTTCCATGGCATGGCAACGTTAATGTTAAGATCCCCGAAAAAGGTGATGTTGATTATCAAGTCGATTTAACCGGAAATATCAATGCATTAAGCAGCAAGTTAACAGCGCCTGAAACACAGGATTTAAAAAATTCATCACCTATTGTGATTTCTGCCAAGGGTAACAGTGAAACCTTAACCGTGAATGCCAGTGCTGAGAAACAGTGGAAACTTAATAGCCAGTGGGCATTAGGAAAACAGCTACGTTTATTACAAGGCCATGTTGTTTCTTCTTCTATTAAATTACCTGAATTAAATTCACAACAACGCTTAACTATCGCTCTTAAAGGATTAGAGGGGGATAAATGGTTGCCGACATTAATGGCTTTTTCGTCTTTAACGCCGTCTGAAAATGAAGTCACTTTTCCTGATAATGTGCATATCAGTTTGCCTGATTTAAATTTTGCAGGGCAAAAATGGCGTAATCCTCAAACTGAGATTATGCGCGTTAGTGAAGGGGTAAAATTTGCCTTTTCAGGAAGTGAATTACGAGGCGATGTGTTTATTCCTGAAGCATCGACACCTTGGCAAGTGAATATTAATTATCTCTATTTTAATGGTGCAACTCTATCTCAAGAAGAAAAACCGTTAAAAATGGCAAACACTTCTGATGTGAATGCATTGAAGTTTTCAGTTAAAAACATTCCTTCTATTGATTTTGAGTGCCGAGAATGTTGGGTAAATGGCTTGCTTTTAGGGAAAATTGAAGGTTCGTTAAAACAAAATCAGGGTGCTTTATTTCTAACTGACGGTAAGTTGGAAAATAGCAGCGGTGAATTGTCTGTTAATGGTGTGTGGTCTGAAGATAATGCAGGTAATAATACGACGAAGTTAATAGGTAAATTAAAAGCGGAAGAAATTGATGAAATGGCCGCTTATTTCGGTTTTATTATTCCTATTATCCAGTCCCCACTTTCTGCTGATTTTTCATTACAATGGCGTGATACGCCGTGGAATTTTAATCTGGCGACCTTAAATGGTGATATTAAATCTGTCTTAGGGAAAGGGCGTATCGAAAAAGTGAATGTTGGACAAGCGGGTAAATTACTGCGCCTTGTGAGTTTTGATGCGCTTTTACGTAAATTACAGTTTGATTTTAGGGATACTTTCAGCGAGCATTTTGAGTATGACTCGATTAAGAGTGAAATTACGATCAATCAAGGTATTATGAATGCTGAGAGTGTCCGAGTTGATGGTGTTATTGCTGATATTGCGATAAGTGGGAAAGTTGATTTACTTGAACGTAAAATGGACCTACAAGTTGTGGTAACGCCAGAGATTTCAGCAACTGTCGGTGTTGCTACGGCTTTCGCGATAAACCCAATTGCAGGCGCCGCAGTGTTTGCGGCATCAAAGGTTCTGGGGCCACTTTGGAGTAAGATTTCAGTTATCCGTTATCATGTGACCGGAACTATGGAACAACCCAAAATTGACGAAGTACTGCGTCAGCTTAAGGAGAATCAGGCGTTATGAAAAAAGTTAATGTCGCACTTTTGCAACTTTGTAGCGGTAAAAACACAAAAAATAATCTGGCGCAAATTGAGCAACAGATTAAGCAATTACCCGATTCAGTGAAGCTTGTATTAACACCTGAAAATGCGTTACTTTTTTCGAACTCTAAAGATTATCATAAACATGCTGAAGTTCAGGGCGATGGGCCTTTACAAAATGCTATCGCTAAAATGGCTCAGCGCTATAAAGTGTGGATCTTAGTCGGTTCTATGCCATTGATTAGTCGAGACTCCCCAGACCAAATTACCAGCAGTAGTTTGGTGTTTGATGATGAAGGTGTTATTCGAGCTCGTTATGACAAAATCCATATGTTTGATGTCAGTATTGATGATGAGCAAGGCGAATATAACGAATCTTCTATTTATCAACGCGGTGAGCGCCTAACAGTCGTTGATACTCCGGTTGGGAAATTAGGTTTAACAATCTGTTATGACTTACGCTTCCCTGGTATTTTCCAAGCATTAAGAGAAAAAGGGGCAGAGATAATCTCTGTACCTGCGGCTTTTACCCGTTTAACAGGTAAAGCGCACTGGGAGCCTTTATTACGTGCTCGTGCCATTGAAAATCAGTGTATTATCTTAGCGCCAGCACAAGTGGGTACACATGATACGCGCCGGACTTGGGGTCATACGATGGCGATTGATGGTTGGGGTAAAGTCTTGAAAAAGAACCCTGATGCTGTTAGTGCGCTAACGCTGAATGTTGGTGTCGAAAGTCTACACGGTATGCGTGAACAGATACGGGTTGTAAAACATAACCGCTTTCGCCCGAAACTGACCCACTTAATCAAAAAAGTTAAGGATAAAGAAGAATTATGAGTTTAGCTGTTGTCAGCGAAAGTCTGTTGGAAGCAAACAAACTTAGTTTAGATGATTTAGCATCAACACTAGAGCAGCTTGCACAGCGTCAAATTGATTATGGTGATCTTTATTTTCAGTCAAGTTATCACGAGGCTTGGATCCTAGACGATCAGATTATTAAAGATGGCTCTTACAATATTGATCAAGGTGTTGGTGTTAGAGCAATTTACGGTGAAAAAACCGGTTTTGCTTATGCAGACCAACTAACGCTTAATGCACTTAACCAAAGTGCTCATGCTGCACGAAGTATTGTTCAGGCTAAAGGTAATGGTCGCATCCATACTTTAGGTGCTATTCAACATTCTCCGCTATACAGCTTAAACGATCCTCTGCAAAGCCTCTCTCGTGAAGAGAAAATTGCGTTATTGCATGAGGTAGATAAAGCGGCTCGCGCTGAAGATAAACGCGTTAAACAAGTTAATGCGTCATTAACAGGTGTTTATGAGCATGTGCTTGTTGCAGCAACCGATGGCACGTTAGCCGCCGATGTGCGTCCTTTAGTTCGTCTTTCAGTGAGTGTGCTGGTGGAAGAAGATGGCAAACGTGAGCGTGGCGCAAGTGGTGGCGGTGGTCGTTTTGGTTATGATTATTTCCTAACTAAAGTCGATGGTGAAAGCCACGCTATCACTTATGCGCGTGAAGCTGTGCGTATGGCATTAGTGAATTTATCTGCAATTGCGGCACCTGCGGGAACGATGCCTGTTGTATTGGGCGCAGGATGGCCAGGTGTGTTATTGCATGAAGCAGTCGGTCATGGATTAGAGGGTGATTTCAATCGTCGTGAAACCTCTGTATTTTCGGGACGCATTGGCGAGAGAGTAACTTCTGAGCTTTGTACTATTGTTGATGATGGCACAATTGAAGGTCGTCGTGGCTCTGTGGCTATTGATGACGAAGGTGTACCAGGTCAATACAATGTTTTAATCGAAAACGGCATCTTAAAAGGCTATATGCAAGATAAGATGAACGCGCGTTTAATGGGGGTTGCACCAACGGGAAATGGTCGTCGTGAATCTTACGCGCATCTTCCTATGCCTCGTATGACAAACACTTACATGTTAGCAGGTAAGTCTTCACCAGAAGAGATTATTGCCAGTGTTGATCGCGGTATTTACGCACCAAACTTTGGTGGCGGTCAGGTTGATATTACATCGGGCAAATTTGTTTTCTCAACCTCAGAAGCTTATTTAATCGAGAATGGAAAAATAACCAAACCAATTAAAGGAGCAACTCTAATTGGTTCAGGTATTGAAGCTATGCAACAAGTTTCTATGGTAGGTAATGATCTTGCTTTAGATAAAGGGGTTGGCGTTTGTGGTAAAGAAGGACAAAGTCTCCCTGTTGGTGTGGGTCAACCAACGTTGAAGCTTGATAAAATCACGGTTGGCGGTACAGCTTAATTATCGCTATCGTTATTTGTCAGTATCTATTGAACTCCATCTTTTGATGGAGTTTTTTATCCTAGCAACAGTAAGGGGGTTAACTTATGGGTAAACGTTTATTACCAGTTATTATTGTTATTGCGGTTTTATTTGGTGTTCTTTATAAAGGTTTATTGTCTGAAACCAAAGCGCCAATGCCTTCATCCTCAGCTCCTATTCCGACATCATCAAGCAATAACACCAATAAACCAGCACAAATCCCACTATCTATTGATGAGAAAACACAAGCCAATGTGGTAGCTAACTATTTGCAACGTCATCAACAATTGCCAGATTTTTATCTCACTAAAAAAGAGGCGAGAGAAAAAGGCTGGAATGCGAAAGCGGGCAATTTATGTGAAGTCTTACCGGGAAGAGCAATCGGAGGCGATCGCTTTATGAACCGTGAAAAACAGTTGCCAGAAGAAGCTGGACGCCAGTGGTATGAAGCGGATGTAAATTATCAGTGTGGTCATCGTGGCAGTGACAGATTGCTCTATTCGAATGATGGGCTGATTTATGTTACCACTGATCATTATCGTACAATGACAAAGGTCGCACCTTAATGAAACAGGTTATCTTCAATTTTAAGACACTGGCAGATAGAGAAGCCTTTTATCACGATTTTGCACTGCAATTTCAGTTAGATGATAAATTTGGCGATAACCTAGATGCACTATGGGATGCGTTAGTGGGTGGAATAGAATTGCCAGTCAGTATTGTTTTCAGGCATTTGCCTCATCATTCCTGTGATTTTCAACCTTTGGTGGAATTGATGCAAGAAGCACAAAATGAGCTTGGTAAAGACGTTTTAAGCTTTCATTGTGAGCATAAAACACAAAAGTAATTCAGAATAGAAAATACGCCCTGAAAATCGCAGTGAGGCTGAATTTACACTGCGTTTTCAGGATGATCAGGTTTTATGCTGATTCTGATAAATCTTTTAGATATTGAAATAGTAAGCGGAATGATTTTGGCGGTTTATTCGCTTCTTTTTCTTTTTTCGCATTACGGATAAGTGTGCGTAATTGTTGGCGATCAGCCATTGGATAAAGCGCAACGACTTCTTCAATCACTTCATTGCCACCTTCAACAAGGCGAATTCGCAGATCTTCAAGTTTATGTAACACTAAGATCTGTTGATTGTGGCGGTTTTTGAGTTTATCAAGCGCTTGACGGATCGGATCTTCGTCTACATTGCGCAGTAGTTTTCCAATATATTGAATTTGGCGGCGGCGTGCTTCACGCTGTACTTTTTGTGCTAATTGAATAGAGGCTAATAATTTCTCATCTAATGGCACACGTTCTAATTCTTGTGCACTTAATTCAACTAATTCAGTACCCAGTTTTTTGAGTGCTTCAGCATCACGTTTAATTTCGCTTTTGCTGACCCAGATGATTTCGTCCTCTTCTTCCTCTTCTGACGAGGTATCGTCAAATTCAGGATTGAGGTAATGCCACTCTTCAGGCTGCTTTGCCATAATAAAAATTCCTGTTGCAGAGTAAGCCGGGAGTGTGATTTGGTGAATGACCAAAAGCCCGACGGGTGATAACATTCATATATCTTCTATTGTAACTGGGAAAATCGCTTGTTGACCACCTGTCAATTGATTTACTTTGCTAAAAATAAGTAAAAAGTGGTGTTCTCCTTAGGAAAAATGGTTCTCAATGAATAATTCAGATCAGGTAAAACAGCTTGAAGACGCCGTCTCTCTCGCATTAGAGCTGGCTGCAAAACAGTGTGATGGTGCTGAAGTCGCTATTAATAAATCGACGGGTATTAGTGTAAGTACGCGTTATGGTGAAGTTGAAAATGTTGAATTTAACAGTGATGGCGCTTTAGGCATCACTGTTTATCAACAACAACGCAAAGGTAGTGCATCTTCAACAGATTTAAGTCCTGATGCGATTAAGCGAGCTGTACAAGCTGCTGTGGATATTGCACGCTACACTTCAGTTGACCCATATGCAGGGCCTGCTGATCAAGAGCTATTAGCGTTTGATGCACCTTTCCTTGATCTTTACCATCCTACCGAAGTCACAGCAGATAAAGCGATTGAATTAGCATCGAGAGCAGAAAAAGCCGCTTTAGATAGCGATAGCCGTATTATCAACACCGAGGGTGGCAGTTTTAATAGTCACAGTGGAACCCGTGTATTTGGTAATAGCCTTGGCTTATTAAAAAGCTATTCATCTTCACGCTATTCGATGTCGAGTTGTGTTATTGCTCGTGATGGTGAAGATATGGAGCGCGACTATGCTTACACTATTAGTCGTCGCTTTGATGATCTAGAATCACCTGAATGGGTTGGTCAAGAGTGCGCTCGCCGTACTTTATCTCGCCTTGCACCTCGTAAACTACCAACCATGAAAGCCCCCGTTATTTTTGCGGCAGATGTGGCGACAGGTATTTTTGGTCATTTGGTTGCAGCAATCAGTGGTAGCATGATTTATCGTGAATCATCTTGTTTACTCGATAGCTTAGGTAAGCAAATTTTCCCTCAGTGGTTAAATATTCAAGAGCGTCCTCACTTAATGAGAGGTTTGGCATCAACACCGTTTGATAGTGAAGGTGTGCGTACCACAGATGCTGAAATTATCAAAGATGGCGTATTACAAGAGTGGTTGTTAACCACATATTCAGCAAGAAAGCTGGGCTTAAAGAGTAATGGTCACGCTGGTGGTATTCATAACTGGTATATCCCTGGGCAAGGTTTATCGTTTGATGCACTGTTAAAAGAGATGGGAACAGGTCTTGTTGTTACGGAATTGATGGGACAAGGTGTCAGTACAGTAACAGGTGATTACTCTCGTGGTGCGAGCGGTTTTTGGGTTGAGAATGGCGAAATTCAATATCCTGTAAGCGAAGTGACTATTGCAGGTAACTTAAAAGATATGTGGGCAAATATTGCCACGATGGGTGATGATATTGAGACGCGCAGTAATGTTCAGTGTGGATCGTTGTTGTTACCAGAAATGAGCATTGCAGGTGAGTAAATTTTAGATACTCATCACAACCTTTAATCTCAGCCCGCAATGGGCTGAGATATCGCGTTTATCAGTGTGCTTTTCAAACGATAAGATAAAAATAAGACGCGAACCTTCAGCTCTGCTTAACGGTGTAATTCACCCGCAGCTTCCGGTTGGTATAGAATTTCTAATACTTTAACCTTGGTTTCAAGGCCATTAGGCAGCTTCCAACTAATTTCATCATCAATGGCTAAACCCAATAGCGCAGCACCCATTGGTGCCATGACGGAGAGTTCAGTAGTGCTGTCTTTTAATGAAGCGGGATACACTAAAGTACGAGTGCGCTCTTCATTATTTTTTAAGTCCATAAAACGGACTTTGCTGTTCATTGTGACAATATTAGCAGGGATATCAGCTGGTGTAACAATGTCAGCACGATCTAATTCTTCATTCAATGCTTCAGCAATCGGACTATCTGCAAATGCCGGTTGTTCAAGTAATGAATCTAAACGTTCTGCATCAAGTTCGTTGATGATAATTGTTGGCTTTGTCATACCACACTCCAATTTATTCCAATGCAAAACAACACCCCCACGGGTGAGGTGGGGGTGTTGTTAAACTCATATAAGAGATAATAGGCGGTTCTGTATAAAAAAGAAAGAGACAGTGATCACAGTCTCTTTCGGGTTATTTAGTTAAGAAATGCTAATCTATTGTTTTCTATTGCGATTATTCTTCATCAAACCCCGATTCAAATAATGCGATAATAGCATCAATAGCTTCATTTTCATCACTACCAGTAACTTCTATATCAATTTGACTGCCTTGCTCTGAATCTAACATTAGCATAGCAATCACACTATCCGCTTGTGCTTCAACCCCTTCGTTGTTGCGTAAAATGACGGTTGATTGAAATGTTTTTACTAAATCAAACAACTTCATTGCAGGTCTTGCATGCATACCGAGTCGATTTTTAATCGCAACTTGTCGATATTGGGTCATTTGCGTTTTTCTAGTGTTCTGTGGCGTGATTGTACGTTTTTCCCTCTAGAGCGGAAATAATCTGCGAGTTGCTCAGCAACATAAACAGAACGGTGTTTACCTCCCGTACAACCAATCGCAACCGTTAAATAACTACGGTTATTGGTTTCTAACATCGGCAACCAAAGTTCAAGATAGCTTCTAGTTTGATAAATAAAGTTATGAACTTCGGTGTGTCTATCTAAAAATGCCGCGACAGGGCGATCTAGACCTGTCATTGGACGCAGTTTAGGATCCCAATGTGGATTTGGTAAGAATCGCACATCAAAAACATAATCCGCATCAATAGGAATACCATGCTTAAAGCCAAAGGATTCAAAAACCATCGTTAGCTCACGTTCACGCTTGCCTAATAAGCGAGTACGCAGCATTTCTGCAAGCTCATGAACTGACATTTCAGAGGTGTCAATGATGAGATCAGCTCGTGATCGTAATGGCTCAAGCAGATCACTCTCTGTATCAATCGCCATTTCTAATGAAAGATTTTTAGTTGAGAGAGGGTGCAGACGTCGTGTATCACTATAACGACGAATTAAGGTATTTCTATCTGCGTCTAAAAATAAGAGTTGTGGAGAATATTCAGCGGGTAAACTTTCCAGCGCTTTTTCGAAGATCTCCGGCGACTCTGGCATATTTCGGACATCAATACTGACTGCGGCAGCAGAAGCATCACGTTCAGCCAGTGTTTTTGCGAGCTCAGGTAAAAGATCAACAGGTAAGTTATCAACACAATAAAATCCCATGTCTTCAAGCGCACGCAAAGCGACCGACTTACCTGAACCAGAGCGTCCGCTGACTATCATCAGCACCATGAGGTAGCTCCCCTATAATTTCCCAGTGATGAATATCATTCCACTGTATGCTATTCGCGTCCTACTAAACCCGTAGGGGTTATTCAGTGATAATCTGATAAAGCTCTTCATCACTTTGTGCGGAGCGTAGTCGGCGACATAAATTTTTGTCTGCCAACTGTTTTGCAATCAAAGACAGTGTGTGTAAATGTTCCTTACATTGTGTTGCAGGAACGAGTAATGCGAACAACAAGTCGACAGGTTGATTATCAATAGCGTCGAAGGCAATAGGTTCGCTTAGGTGAAGAAACACACCAACTACTTTTTCTGTTTCATCACTTTCAATACGTCCATGAGGGATAGCCAAGCCACCCCCAATCCCTGTTGTACCGACTTTTTCACGCGTCAATAAGGCTTCAAATATCAGTGTTTCGGGTAAATTAAGTGCTTTTGCTGCATTTTCACTGATAATTTCTAACGCGCGCTTTTTACTCGTGCAATGTACATCATTATGCGTACATGCCAGAGAAAGTACGTCGCTAATATTCATCTTTGTATCGTTGTTCATTGTCTTATTCACTTAGACCAGCAAACCAGATGCCACAAAGTGACATCTGGTTTTTCGTTACTGATATTGATTAGGCGTTGGTTTAAACCGAGTCATAAACAACGCAGTAACTTCGCCGATTGTATCTCCATTTCACAATGGGAAATGAATTAATGTTGTCTCAGTTTATCTTTGTGTTTGGTTAATTGACGAGCCAGTTTATCCATTAATCCATCAATTGCTGCGTACATATCTTCTGCTTCTGCAGAGGCATGCAATTCACCGCCATTAACTTGAATGGTCGCTTCCGCGATTTTATTAACTTTCTCGACTTTCAGGATAACCTGAACGTTATTAATTTTGTCAAAGAACTGAGGTAATTTCGCGCTTTTTGCTTTGACGGTATCACGCAGAGCATCGGTTAATTCAATATTATGACCAGTGATTTGAAGTTCCATAGTGTCTTCCTTCTCAATTATGCTCAAACCAACTCTTTGCGTTGATTTGAAGGCGGGATGGATAATGACTCTCTATACTTCGCAACAGTGCGTCGAGCAACTTGTATTCCAAGTTCTGCGAGCATATCAGCCAGTTTACTATCACTAAGTGGTTTCGCTGGATTTTCTGCTGCGATTAGTTTCTTCACTAAAGCCCTGATTGCTGTTGAAGAGGCTTCGCCTCCGCTATCAGTATTCACATGGCTAGAGAAAAAATACTTCAATTCGAAAATTCCTCTCGGGCAATGCAAAAATTTTTGCGTTGTCACGCGAGAAATGGTGGATTCGTGCATTTCAACCTGTTCAGCAATATCGGCTAACACTAGGGGTTTCATATGCTCTTCACCCAATTCGAAAAATGCCTGCTGTGTGTCAACAATGCAATGAGCGACTTTTAATAATGTCTCATTACGGCTTTCTAAACTTTTTATCAGCCATTTGGCTTCTTGTAAATTGTCACGAATAAATTTTCCATCACTTTCATTTTGAGTCGATTGACCCAAAGCTGCATAAGTCTCATTTATTCGTAGGCGAGGAATGCTATCTGTATTTAACTCAACTTGCCAGCGTTCACCTGATTTTTTTACCAGTATATCTGGAATAACATACTCTGACTCGCCTGTATCAATACTTAATCCGGGCTTAGGATCAAGAGACTGGATCATCTCAATAACAGATTTTAGTGTCTCTTCTCGTAACTTTGTTTGACGCATCAATTGACGAAAATCACGGTTACCTAGCAACTCTAAATATTGGCTAATAACTAACTGCGTTTCTTTAAGGTAGGGTGTTTCTGTTGAAAAAGCGGATAGCTGAATCAAAAGACACTCTTTTAAATCACGAGCAGCAACACCAATAGGATCAAAGCGTTGAATACGTTTTAATACGGCTTCGACTTCATCAAGCTCTAATTCATCATCGCCCATTCCAGAAAGGATGTCATCTGTTGTGACCGTTAAATATCCTGTTTCATCAACAGCATCGATAATACTTATAGCAATCGCTCTGTCTGTTTCTGAAAATGGAGTGAGATCAGCCTGCCATGTTAGGTAATCTTGCAATGAGGCAGTTGTTTCACCTTGATACAATGGAAGCTCATCATCAGTATAGTCATTACTGGTGCCAGAAGGCGTGCCTGCGGTGTAGATCTCTTCCCATTGAGTATCCAAAGGGAGATCATCAGGCATCTCTTTTTGCTCTAAAGCATCCAGCGTGTCGAACTCTTCAACTCCGTTTTCAGTTGTTGTTTCTGTTGTAGAGTCTGACTGATTCTCTGTATGAGAGGTCTCATCTGAAACGGGATCTTGTTGATCGTCGTCTTGTTCTAGAAGTGGATTAGACTCAAGCGCTTGCTGAATTTCTTGTTGTAATTCAAGCGTCGAAAGTTGCAACAAACGAATAGCCTGTTGTAGCTGTGGCGTCATTGCCAGTTGCTGACTAAGACGAAGTTGCAGACTTTGTTTCATAATAATGCGATGAGTCCTTTGCTGTTGTCATCCATGACAGAGTAAAAGTGAATCAAAGATTACAGGCGGAAGCCTTCACCTAAGTAAACACGTTTAACTTGCTCATTTTCAAGAATTTCTTCTGGTGAACCATGAGCGATAAGGTGACCTTGGCTGACGATATAAGCACGTTCACACACATCTAATGTTTCACGAACGTTATGGTCAGTAATCAGTACACCTAATCCATAATCACGTAGATGCTGGATAATTTTTTTAATATCTAATACCGAAATAGGGTCAACACCCGCAAAAGGTTCATCTAATAAAATGAATTTAGGGTTTGCTGCCAATGCCCGCGCGATTTCAACGCGGCGGCGTTCCCCCCCTGATAATGATTGCCCTAAGCTGTTACGTAAGTGGCTGACATTAAACTCTTCTAACAGTTCTTCTGCTCGATCTTTTCGTTCTTCAGGCGTTAAATCATGGCGGATTTCTAAGATCCCCATAATGTTGTCATAAACGCTTAAGCGTCTAAAAATAGACGCCTCTTGAGGAAGATAGCCAATGCCTTTACGTGCTCGTTCATGTAACGGTAACAGCGTAATGTCTTCATCATCAATTGTGATACTACCTGCATCACGAGCGACAATGCCAACAACCATATAGAATGTGGTTGTTTTACCTGCACCATTTGGTCCAAGTAAGCCGACAATCTCACCTGAATTAACGTTCAGGCTTACATCACCGACAACGGTGCGCCCTTTGTATGCTTTCGCTAAATTTTCAGCTTTTAACAGCGCCATAAAGTGTTACTTACCTTTGTTGTTAACACCAGGGCCTTTCTCTTGCAACTGGGAAGGCAGTAAAACAGTAGTCACTTGTTTACCTTTACCGCTAAAAGCTTCCATTTGCTGAGTTGGGACGAGATAAGTGATCTTATCACCGGTGATATTACTGTCTAATTGTTCAAGATAGGCTTTACCCGTTAAGGTCATTAACTCTTTATCCATTTCATAGGTCATTTTCTCGCCACGACCTTTGATAGGTTTACCATCATCTTGTAACTGATAAAAAGTCACTGGGTTACCAAAAGCTTCTATGACGATCCTTTTGGAGTCACCACCTGGGCGTGTGACAACAACTTTATCAGCACGAATATCGATAGATCCTTGTTTGATCACAACATTTTGTGTAAAGGTTGTGACGTTTTTTTCTAGATCAAGCGACTGTTTCTCTGAGTTCACAACAATAGGTTGTTGTGTGTCATCTTTAAGCGCCATCACAGGTACACTTATCGCTAAAAGTGTACCGATAATCAGTGTATTACGGATTTTTTGATTCATTAGGGATCTCATAATAGGTGTTTACCTTTTCAATCAGCTCTGCACGTTTCTCGCGCAGATTGCCTCGCATTTTTAAGCCGACTGATTTCAGTCCGACGCCGATAATAGTCACTTCATCATCAGAGGAAACATCCTGTGTATCTAAATTTGCGATAGCGTTGTCTGTGCTTATTCTCTGTAGTTGAGAATCATCGGTTAAGCTATCAATTTGAACATCGCCATAAAGATAGAGCATTTTACTGTTTGTCAGCTTGGCTTTATTCGCGCGTACTGTCCATGTTGCATCCCCTGTCGGTGAATAGGTAGTTAAGACAGGGTTAGTAAACCATGTAAACTTCTGTTGAGCATAATTTTTGACATCATCAGCAACAAGTTTATATCCGAGTATACCCGTTGGCTCGTAAACAAAAGATATCGATGATTTGGATTGATAAGTTGGCTGACCATCATCAACAATCTCACCATCACCGAATTCAGTGTTATTAGTGTAGTTCCAGCCAATCAGCGCAAGGGCGATAATGGCAAGAATTAAGGTAAACCAGGATTTTAATTTATTCATTCTGTATCGTTATACGTTAAATCGAAAGACCTTTAGCTTCTTCAAGCCGACCTTGCGCTAAAAGGATTAAATCACACAACTCTCGTACTGCACCACGCCCTCCCGCAATGCGGGTTACATAATTAGCATGAGGTGTAAGTAATGGATGAGCATCAGCCACGGCAACGGAAAGTCCTACTTTTTCCATTACAGGTAAATCAATCAGGTCGTCACCAATATAGGCTGTTTGTTCAGGTTTAAGGTTTAGTGTATCTAACAGTTGTTGATACGCCAAAAGCTTATTATGCTGACCTTGGTAAAGATATGTAATGCCAAGGGTCTTAGCACGACCTTCTAACAGTTTAGACTGACGACCTGTAATGATAGCAACCTCAATGCCGGATGTAAGCAAACAACGGATGCCATACCCATCACGGACATTAAAAGCTTTTAATTCTTCGCCATTATTGCCCATGTAAATGAGTCCGTCTGACATCACACCATCAACATCACAAATCAGCAATTGGATTTTTTCTGCTTTTTTGATGATTTGTTCGCTTACTGCACCATAACAAGTTTCTATCATTGTATTCATTTTTATCCTTCGAACGTTATGACTATCTTATACAACACCAGCCTGTAATAAATCATGCATATGCAAAACACCTAACAGGATATCACTATCTTGTTCCGTCACTAATAGCGAGGTGATATGTTTTGCTTGCATTAAATTCAGTGCTTCAACCGCTAAACAATCTGGGCGAATACGAATACCGCCTCTTGTCATCACATCTGAGATTTTGGCATTATTTAGATCTATCCCTAAATCAAATATTCTTCGTAAGTCACCGTCAGTAAAAATACCGTTGATCAGCATACTATCATCGCAAATGACGGTCATTCCTAATTTTTTACGGGTTATCTCGACAAGAGCTTCACGTAAAGTGGCATCTTTGGTGACGCGCGGAATATCTGCCTCTTTATTCATTAAATCACTGACATGAAGGAGTAATTTACGACCTAGTGCACCACCAGGATGAGAAAGCGCAAAATCTTCAGCGGTAAAACCACGGGCACGTAAAAGTGCGATCGCTAGCGCATCCCCCATGACTAAGGTTGCCGTTGTACTGGTTGTTGGGGCAAGCCCTAAAGGACAGGCTTCTTTAGGTACTTTGATACAAAGATGAATATCAGACGCTTTCCCCATTGTACTTTGAGGAGTGCGTGTCATACAAATCAGTGTTATCTGTTTACGTTTCAGTACTGGAATAAGCGCAAGGATCTCGCTGGCTTCCCCTGAGTTTGAAATCGCTAGAACGATATCTTTTTCTGTCACCATTCCTAAGTCACCGTGGCTGGCTTCACCAGGATGAACAAAGAAAGAAGGTGTTCCTGTACTGGCGAATGTTGCAGCAATTTTATGCCCAATATGGCCAGATTTACCCATACCCATCACAATCACTCGACCTTGGCAGTGAAAAATTTTTTCACAGGCAAGCGTAAAATCATCGTTGATATATTGTTCTAGTTCAGCTAACCCATCACGCTCAATATGAAGGACTTTTTTACCCGCTTGCTGAAAATCAAACTCGGTCATTTTTTTGTACCATTTATTTTAGGTTAAGAGAGAATGTGCGACGCACAACACCGTAATATAAACAATAAAGCAAACTAACAAGAATATCCCTTTTCCTCGATTAAGACGCTGTTTGCGCCCTAATGAAAAGAGAGAAAACAGTAAACTGGCGACACCAAGTACAGCAAAACTAAAATAAAATGTATTGATATTAAATGTGCTTGGTGAGAGTAATGCTGGCATGCCCAAGACAAAAGTTAGATTGAAAATATTAGCACCTATAATATTCCCTAATGCTAACTCATTCTCGCGTCTTAGTGCTGCCACAATGGTTGTTGCTAACTCAGGTAGGCTTGTTCCAATAGATAGCAAGGTTAAACCAACAAAAAATCCACTAAGATGATACTGTTGCATTAAAATAAAGACATTATCTAATATCATTTGGGGCGCAACTGGAATAATCAGTAAAGCAATAACGACCCAAAAAAGTGCAACAGAATTACGGGGATTTGTCTGTAATTCAAAACGGGTTAAGGTTTCTAAAGGTAATACGTGGCGCTCTTGTGTTAGTGTTTTATGCATTGTTTTTATCATTAGAAAAATGGATGCAAAACCAATAAAAAAGAGCAGTGAGCCTTCTCTAAGCCCTAAGTTTCCGCTAGAAACAATAATGCCAACGAGCATGATGACTATAATCATCAAGGGAAGCTCTTTTTTTAGCACCGCGGACTGAATGTTCATGGGGTAAATCATCGCGCCAATACCTGCGATGAGGAGAAGGTTGGTGAGTGTCGAGCCAATGGCTGTCCCGATAGCGATATCAGGCAAATTATGAACTGCGGCATCAGTTGAAACAAAAAGCTCAGGCAGTGAAGTACCAGTACCTACAATTAAGATACCGATAACGGCTGGCGGAATTTTTAACGATTGCGCAAAAACGCTCGCACCATAAACTAATCGGTCTGATGCATAAACAAGTAACATCAACCCAAAAATTAAAAGAGATAAAGTAATCAACATGCCATCAGTTTTCCAACAATGAGCGAATAAAGAAAAAACCAATAAGACAGGGCTGATAAAAAAACATATTGTCAAAAGGTTTTGCTAATTAACCATATTTTGACTAGCCAAGCACGAAAAGTAAAATTAACCGTGCAATAAATTGCTAAATAGTGGTGATTTCTTTGTAACATGGCGAATGACCTGCCAAAATAGCGTAAAAATTCGTTTATGCAGACAGGCTTGAGGATGTTTTATTCATGAACGCACAATCTGACAATCTAATTGAAGTGCGCAATATGAACTTCACTCGCGGTAGCAGAAAGATCTTCTCTGAGATCAATCTTGTTGTACCGAGAGGGAAAGTGACTGCGATTATGGGCCCTTCAGGGATTGGTAAAACAACCTTGTTACGTCTAATGGGAGGACAAATCCTTCCAGATAGTGGTGAAATTTGGTTTGATGGCGACAATATTCCTGCGCTATCACGTTCTGCGTTGTATCAGGCAAGAAAAAAAATGAGTATGCTTTTTCAATCAGGCGCACTGTTCACAGACATGAATGTGTTTGAAAATGTGGCTTTTCCACTAAGAGAGCATACAAATTTACCTGAAGCATTGATCCGTACAACGGTGATGATGAAACTTGAAGCCGTGGGATTACGTGGTGCGGCAAGTTTAATGCCTTCTGAATTATCAGGAGGAATGGCGAGAAGGGCGGCATTAGCAAGAGCTATCGCGCTTGATCCTGAACTGATTATGTTTGATGAGCCTTTTGTTGGGCAAGATCCTATCACAATGGGTGTGCTGGTTAAGCTAATTGATGAGTTAAATCATGCGCTTGGTGTGACTTGTGTTGTGGTTTCCCATGATGTACCCGAAGTGTTGAGTATCGCAGATTACGCCTATATTGTTGCAGAGCAGAAAGTGATTGCTCAAGGCAGTGCACAAGAATTACAGGATAATCCAGATAGGCAAGTAAGGCAGTTTTTAGATGGTATTGCTGATGGCCCTGTGCCTTTCCGTTTTCCTGCGGGAGATTATCAGGACGACCTATTAGGACGAGGAAATTAGTACGTGGTAAATTTATTATCTCGCATTGGCACTAGAGCATTAGCGATTTTTGCAACCTTCGGGAGAGCTGGCATTATGCTCTTTCGAGCATTAGTCGGTAAACCCGAATTTCGTAAACAGTGGCCTCTGTTAATGAAGCAACTGTATAACGTTGGTGTTCAATCCTTATTAATTATCATGGTGTCTGGGCTGTTTATTGGCATGGTGTTGGGATTACAAGGCTATCTTGTTTTAACCACTTTTAGTGCTGAAGCTAGTCTTGGCATGATGGTCGCACTCTCATTGTTAAGAGAATTAGGTCCTGTGGTGACTGCATTATTATTTGCAGGTCGAGCAGGTTCAGCCTTAACCGCTGAAATCGGCTTAATGAAAGCCACAGAACAAATTTCTAGTTTAGAAATGATGGCAGTCGATCCTTTAAGACGTGTCGTTGCTCCTCGCTTTTGGGCGGGGCTTATTAGTATGCCATTACTTTCACTTATTTTTGTTGCCATCGGTATTTGGGGCGGTGCAATTGTGGGTGTGGATTGGAAAGGGATCGATGAAGGCTTTTTCTGGGCATCTATGCAGGGTGCCGTTGAATGGCGACTCGATTTAGTGAACTGCTTTATTAAAAGTGTCGTTTTTGCCATTACCGTCACTTGGATAGCGCTCTTTAACGGGTATGACGCAATCCCAACATCAGAAGGGATTAGCAGAGCAACAACACGTACTGTTGTTCATTCATCGTTAGCCGTATTGGGTTTAGATTTTGTGCTAACAGCACTGATGTTTGGGAACTAAGTCATGCAAAGTAAAAAAATTGAAGTTTGGGTTGGTCTATTTGTTCTGATTGCGTTAGCTGCTGTGATTTTCTTATGTCTTAAAGTCGCTGATATTAAAGAAATGGGTAACCAACCGACTTATCGCGTTTATGCCAGCTTCGGTAATATTGGTGGGTTAAAAGAGCGCTCTCCAGTTAAGATTGGTGGTGTGGTGATTGGTCGTGTTTCTTCTATCACCTTAAAAGAAGAAGATGAAGGAAACTATCGCCCTGAAGTCGCGCTCGATATTCTGAGCATTTATGACCACATTCCAGAAAGTAGCTCACTGTCTATTCGTACATCTGGTTTATTAGGTGAGCAGTTCCTTGCATTGAATTTAGGTTTTTATGATGAAGCGTTAGATTCTACTCTGTTAAAAGACGGGGGACGGATCACAAACACTAATTCAGCAATGGTGCTAGAAGATCTTATTGGTCAATTCCTTTATAAAACGGGTGATGGTGATGATTCAGCTAAATCTGAATCTAAACCAACAGAAGAACACTCTGCATTACCTTAATCATGAATTCCTATACGATGCACTTATACATTTAGCTAGATTTAGCGTAATAAATGCATCGTATTATTGAAACCCTATTTGAGGAGAAGCGAACGTATGTTTAAACGCTTATTGATGGTCGCACTATTAGTGATAACGCCTTTTGCTATGGCGGTAGATAAAACCAATCCTTACGCATTGATGGAAGATGCGGCACAAAAGACCTTTAGTAAATTAAAAAATGAACAGCCTGAAATTCGTAAAAATCCTGAACTTTTACGTCAAATTGTTCAGCAAGAATTACTGCCTTATGTACATATTAAATATGCAGGTGCATTAGTGTTAGGCCCACATTATCGTAATGCAACACCAGCGCAACGTGATGCTTATTTCACTGCATTTGAAGCGTATCTTGCTCAAGTCTATGGTCAAGCATTAGCCATGTATGAAGGTCAAGAATACCGTATTGAGCCAGCAAAACCTTTCGCAGATAAGTCAACGCTAACTATTCGCGTCACCATTATCGATACAAATGGCCGCCCACCTGTTCGCCTTGATTTCCAATGGCGTAAAAACAGTAAAACAGGTGAATGGCAAGCTTATGATATGATTGCTGAAGGTGTAAGCATGATCACAACAAAACAGAATGAGTGGTCAGATATTTTAAATTCTAAAGGTGTTGATGGTTTAACAAAACAGTTAGAAATCAGTGCTAAAACACCAATCACACTGGATGAGAAAAAATAACATGTCAGCTTCGTTAAATTGGGAAAAAAAGGAGGGTGTCCTCTATTTCCAAGGAACGCTAGATCGTGAAACGTTATTGCCTGCTTGGCAGCAGCGTAAAGCATTATTAGCTGATATTAATATCATTGATATTTCTGCCTTAGGACATATTGATTCAACAGGGTTGGCACTTTTTGTTCACTTAAAAGCAGAAATGGGAGAGCAAAATCGTCAATTTATTATTCAAGGTGTAAGTGAGCGTTTTCAAACATTAATTACACTCTATGATCTTGATGAAATTATGAATATTGCCTAATACAGATTTTTGAGTAAAGGTATTAAAAAGCCCCCTTCGTGATACTTTTATCATTAAGGGGGTTTTTGATGGTTTAAGAGTAGAGCGGATTCCATTAGGATAGACGACTGATTATTATTTTAACGTTGAGATTGAGCAATTATGGATACAAATGAAATCAAACAAGTATTAATGGACAGCCTGTCGTTAGATGAAGTCATCGTCAATGGTGATGGTAGTCATTTTCAAGTTGTCGTTGTTGGCGCAATGTTTGAGGGAATGAGCAGAGTAAAACAACAACAAACCATTTATGCCCCTTTGATGGAATATATCGCAGATAACCGTATTCACGCTTTGTCTATTAAAGCCTACACACCTGAAGAGTGGAAGAGAGATCGTAAACTTAACGGGCTTTAATCCAGTAGGTATACAGCGTACAGCAAAATAAAAAGAGAGTTCTACAGATGGATAAATTTAGAGTACAAGGACCAACCTGTTTATCAGGTGAGGTCACTATTTCAGGCGCAAAAAATGCCGCACTACCAATCCTGTTCGCTGCGATCCTTGCCGAAGAGCCAGTAGAATTAACCAATGTTCCTAAATTAAAAGATATCGATACAACGATTAAGTTACTTAATCGCTTGGGAACTAATGTTGAACGTAATGGCTCTGTTTTTGTTGATGCTCGTAACATTAATGAATTTTGCGCTCCTTACGAGTTAGTAAAAACCATGCGTGCTTCTATTTGGGCTTTAGGTCCGCTGGTGGCTCGTTTTGGTCAAGGTCAGGTTTCTTTACCGGGTGGCTGTGCCATTGGTGCTCGTCCTGTTGATCTTCATATCACAGGTTTAGAGCAATTAGGCGCTGAAATTACACTGGATGAAGGTTATGTGAAAGCACGTGTTGATGGGCGTTTAAAAGGCGCACATATTGTCATGGATAAAGTGAGTGTGGGCGCCACTATCACTATTATGACGGCTGCGGTATTAGCTGAAGGCAAAACCATCATTGAGAATGCGGCAAGAGAGCCTGAAATTGAAGATACCGCAAACTTCCTCAATACATTAGGTGCCAAAATTAGTGGTGCAGGTACAGACAGCATTACTATTGAAGGTGTAGAACGCCTTGGTGGCGGTACTTATCAAATTCTACCTGATCGTATTGAAACAGGGACTTTCTTAGTTGCTGCTGCTATTTCGCGTGGTCGCGTTGTTTGTCGTAATGCAAAACCTGATACGTTAGATGCTGTGTTAGCAAAATTACGTGAAGCTGGTGCAGATATTGAAGTGGGTGAAGATTGGATAAGCCTTGATATGCATGGTAAACGCCCTAAAGCGGTAACATTGCGTACTGCGCCACATCCGGGTTTTCCAACCGATATGCAAGCACAATTTAGCCTTTTAAATTTAGTTGCTGAAGGCGCGGGCATGATCACTGAAACTATTTTTGAAAATCGTTTTATGCACATTCCTGAGCTTATCCGTATGGGCGCTCACGCTGAAATTGAAAGCAATACTGTGTTATGCCACGGTGTTGAAAAACTGTCAGGCGCACAAGTGATGGCAACCGATTTACGTGCTTCTGCAAGTCTAGTACTTGCAGGCTGTATTGCTGAAGGCACAACCATTGTTGATCGTATTTATCATATCGACCGTGGTTATGAAAATATTGAAGCCAAATTACAAGGATTAGGGGCAAAAATAGAACGTTTGCGCTCTAATGACTAATTTATTTTAGTTATCCTTTTTTAGCGATTTAAAACCATAGTGCATTGTTGTGCTATGGTTTTTTTTGCGCATTATTTCAATAGGACTCTCAATAGAATAGGATAATTCATAAGGCATTTCTTGCGTGACAAGATACAGTAAGAAAATAGACCTGTTTTAGAGAAATCTCTATGAGCTAAAAGGAAGGGACATATATGCAGGTAACAAGGAAACAAGAGCGCCTAGTTCGCCAAGCACTGGATGAATGGCAACAATCTGGTGCAATCTCGACACAAGAATATCAACAATTAGGAAGTACGTTGCATCGTATTCCTTTTGATTGGAAAAGATTAAGTCGCTACGCATTTTGGATAGCAATGGTCTGTTTGATTATTGCCGCTGGGAGTATCTTTAGCGATAGCGCATTAGTCTATTATTTAATTGAGATTTTTAGTGTTTCTGAAATTATGCGAGTTATCTCTCCTGCACTTATTGCTTCTGCGCTCTATTTATGGGGATTTAAACGTCAGCGAGAAGAGACACAGTGGCATTACAGTACTGAGTTTATTCTCTTTTTAGGTGTGATGTTTACGGCTATTTTCCTTTGGCAACTGGGAGAATTACTGGATACAGGAAGTGGTCATATTGCTCCTCTCTTTCTAATCGGTTGTGTTATTTATGGTGCAATTGGATTTATCAGTCGTTCCTCGTTGGTGTGGTTATTCTTCTTATTGATGTTAGGAAATTGGTTTGGTGCTGAAACTGGCTATATGTCAGGATGGGGCGCTTATTGGTTAGGGATGAACTATCCTATCCGCTTTGTCTTCTTTGGCTCAGTATTATTAGCAGGCTGTTATTTCCTACAAAATATATTGATACACCGTCGTTTATTTACCATGACAAAAATAATGGGGCTGACTTATCTGTTTATTGCACTATGGATAATGTCTATTTTCGGTAATTACGATCCAGATACGTGGTATCGCACTTCAAGTGTGAATTTATTGCCTTGGGCGCTATTATTTGGTGTTGTCGCCGTTATCTGTATTTATATAAGCCTTAAAACAGATGACGGTATGTTAAGAGGATTTGGCCTAACATTCCTTGGTATCAACCTTTATACCCGATTCTTTGAATATTTCTGGGATAGTTTACACAGTGCGATTTTTTTCTTTATTTTGGCGGTTTCACTGATTTTAATTGGACGAAAAGCCGAAAAAATTTGGCATGCTGTTGAAAATAACTCAATTGCTAATAAAGAGAGTAAGAGCGAATAGTATAATTAACGATATGATAGGAGAGCTAATCCTATGGAAAAGCGAAGTTGTCATCTTCCTTTAGAAGTGAGCTGTGTTGCATGCCATTATTTTGTTTTCAAAGATAAAGATGAGGCATTTTTTGAGATCTGCCCCGTATGTGGCTGGCAAAATGATGGTACTAAAGAAGGACAATATAGCGGTTGTAATCACAGCACATTAGAGGACTATCGTAATACCCAAAGCTTTAAAGAAAGTTGCTTACAAAGTGCAACGTTCTATATGAAATCTCCCTACTAGCCAAAAATAGGGAGATTTTTTTGTTAGTTATGATTCTGGTTGGTATTCCGAAATGGTGACATCGACATTAATTTCATTGCCATCACGCAATAATGTTACAGGTAATACCGTACCGGGGCGCGTCTCAGCAATATAATCCATCATTTCCATCGCAGAAGTCGCTGGTGCATGATTAATGCTAAGAATAATATCGCCAGTTTTTATTCCTGCTTTATCTGCTGGGCTATTTGGTGTGATACGGAAAATGCGCAACCCTTGAATTTGTTTGATGTCGGTATTTGATGAACGAATTTTAGGTAATTCTTTTGCTGTGATACCAATAAAACCACGAATAACACGACCATCACGAATAAGCTTATTCATAATTTTTACAGCAAGTTCAGTCGGAATAGCGAAGCCTAATCCTTCTGCACTAGGGCGATATCCATTATAAGTACCTGAATCAAACGTCATGGTATTAATACCCACAAGTTCGCCTTCAGTATTAATTAATGCGCCACCCGAGTTGCCTTCATTAATTGAGGCATCTGTTTGTAGAAAGTTTTGGTAGCGTGTTGGACTTAACCCAACTCGACCCGTAGCACTGATGATCCCTTGAGTAATAGTTTGTCCAATATTAAAGGGATTACCAATAGCCAGTACAACATCACCAACATGAGAAATTCGTTTACTATTAATGGGGATCGTCGGGAGTTTATCTGCATCAATCTTTAACACAGCAAGATCAGTTAATGGATCAGAGCCAACGAGCAAACCTTCATAGAGATCACCATTTTGTAACGCAACAATAATTTGATCAGCATTATTAATAACATGTTGATTTGTCAGAATATAACCACGACCATCCATAATGACGCCAGCGCCTAAAGATGTCAGCTCACGACCTTCTTGAGAAAAGCTTCCCATCGTACTGCTATAAACATTAACAACCGCAGGGGCGGCTCGTCGTACTGCTGTGTTATAGCTAAAAGGCGCATTGAGAAAATCGCCATTAAGTAGGCGTTCAATAAAAATAGGGCGAATTGAAGGAACTGCAATCAAAAGAATTGCTGCTGTGAGAAGACCAATTAGAGTTGATCGCAGTAATTTAGTTAACATAAAAATCCTGTATTTATGTCTGACTGTGAAATTATTCGCGTAGAAGGGGTGAGAATAGCATAGTTTAACTTATGAAAGCATCGCTCAACGCATAAAATCCCCTTTTAAGCCAATGACGCTCATCAAAAATAGATATAAAAAAAGCCCTATAATAGATATTACAGGGCTAAGGAAATCAATAAATTAGATAGGTGAAAGCTTACTTCTTAGCGCGGTGTATTACGTAACAGCAGATAAATTTGTTCATTGCCACGTTGAATATTCAATGCAAGAACAGGCGGTTTAGCATCAATTGCTTTGCGTAAATCGCCTAGTGATGTAATTGGCGTATTATTGATACCAATAATAAGGTCGCCTTTTTGTAAACCAGATGCAGCAGCGGCTGAATCTTTTTCGACAGAATCGACTGCAACAGCTTTCACTTGTTTATTCACATAGTTACTTAATGTTGCACCTTGTAGTGCAGGAGAGAAGTTATCTGCGCGTGTTGCATCTGCCGATTGTTTCTCTAATGTCACTTTCACATCCATTGGTTTACCTTGACGGATTAAACCAATTAGGATCTCTTTACCTGGCGGTGTTGTACCCACTTTAGCTCTTAATTCAGCAAAGCTATTGATACGTTTACCATCAACTGAAATTAAAACGTCACCCGGTTTAATGCCTGCTTTTGCAGCAGATGAATCTGGCATTACTTCGCTAACAAAAGCACCGCGTTGTGCATCAATATTAAAGGATTTCGCCAGATCAGAATTCATTTCTGTACCGCGAATACCTAATATGCCACGTTTAACTTCACCATGAGAAATCAGTTGTTGGCTAAGGTCACGCGCCATATTACTTGGGATGGCGAAGCCAATACCGATGTTGCCACCACCTGGTGCTAAAATAGCAGTGTTAATTCCGATTAACTCACCATTCAAGTTAACGAGCGCGCCACCAGAGTTACCACGGTTGATTGAAGCATCGGTCTGGATAAAGTTCTCTAAACCTTCAAGATTTAAACCGCTACGACCTAGTGCGGAAATAATACCGGATGTTGCTGTTTGGCCTAAACCAAATGGGTTACCGACTGCAACCGCAAAGTCACCAACACGTAGTTGGTCAGAATCCGCCATTTTAATTGCGGTTAAGTTGGTTGGTTTTTCAATTTGCAGTAATGCGATATCGGTTTGTGGATCGCTACCAATTAATTTTGCACTAAATTCACGGCCATCATTAATTTGCAGTTGAATTTTATCTGCACCATCAACAACGTGGTTATTTGTTAATACATAGCCTTTTTGTGCATCAATAATGACGCCAGAGCCTAAGCCTTCAAAAGGGCGTACACTTTGTTGTTGTGATGGGAAATTGGGGCCAAAGAAGAATTTGAACTCTTCGGGCACTTGCTGGTTTTGTACTCGCGTTCCTGAAACGTGCACACTGACAACCGCAGGTAACACTTTTTCTAACATCGGTGCAAGGCTTGGCAGTTGTTCGCCTGATGGCATCACAGCAGGTAGTGCAGCCATACTGGTTGCTGGAATAGTAGAGAGTGAAAGTCCGACACTCATTGCTAATGCACTAAGTAATAATTTTCTTTTTTTAGTCAACATGAATTAGAGTCTCTTGATACAGTTATCAAAATAAAAGTTTTTGCTCAAAATGAGCGCGATGTCACTAAGACCTGTACTGACAAAGGAAAGTTCATTAAGACATGATGTGCTTTGCTTCCTTTTACACGGATTTACAAGACAAAAGCTATCTTTAAAACCATAGCAAATAATTGTCATTTTATGACGTTTGTTAGAAAGAAAAACGCCACAAAAAATGTGGCGTTTTTAATATTAACTGTCTTTTTTATCTGTGGGTCTGAACAATCCAGATGCTCCTTCGGAGTAATCACGAGGTGGCATTTTTATTGGAGATTGGTCATTCGCTGCTTCTGATTCGCTTAAACGGTAATTAAATGGATTTTCTTGAGCAGGCATATCAGGCATGAGCTCATTAGAGCTTTTTGCCATATGTTGATAAAGCTGACGGTAATCTCTCGCCATGTTATCTAATAGTTCAGCACTTCTAGCAAAGTGGCTGACAAGCTCATTGCGATAAGTATCAAGTTCTTCTTTTTTTGTGTCTAACTCTGCTTTGATAGCATCTTGTTGACGAAGGGTGCTGTTACCGTAACGCATTGCAAGTGCGCCGATAATAAGACCGACAACTAATCCAATCAGTGCATAAACCCAAACCATGGCAACTCCTTTTCATCTAATAGTGAGGACGATGGATTCTTATAACATCATAACCGCTAAAAGGCATGGGTGGAATAATATCCTTAAGCTTAATATAAAATTCGTGTGTTACGTTGATGTTAAAACAATTCTTAATGCTTATAATAGAGCCATTCGACAGACACAAATCAGTATGTCAGAAAATTAAGGATAAGAGGGCATTCATGACTGTTAGTACGCCGTTATCACTTTATGAAGCCGCATTGAAGCAAGGTGATTATCAACCTGATGATGTTCAGAGAAAAACGGTTCTTCATCTTCAACAGATATACCATGCATTATTAAAAGAGACTCCACCAGAAAAAAATTCGCTAACCCAACGATTATTCGGGCGAATTCGTACAAAAAAACAGATTGTTACACCAGAACGTGGTCTATATATGTGGGGCGGTGTTGGACGAGGTAAAACATGGCTCATGGATATGTTTTATCAAAGCTTGCCGACAGAACGAAAGCTTCGCTTACATTTCCATCGCTTTATGTTACGTGTTCAAGAAGAACTAAAAAACTTACAAGGCCATGAAAATCCGCTAGAAATTATTGCTGATGGATTTAAAACGCAAACTGATGTGCTCTGTTTTGATGAGTTTTTCGTTTCTGATATTACTGATGCGATGATTTTAGGTACCTTGCTTGAGGCGTTATTTGCTAGAGGTATCACATTGGTGGCGACATCAAATATTCCACCTGATGAGCTTTATCGTAACGGATTACAGCGTTCTCGTTTTTTACCTGCAATAGAGCAAATCAAACAACACTGCGATATTTTAAATGTGGATGCAGGGATTGATTATCGACTAAGAACATTAACGCAAGCGCATCTTTTTTTATCTCCACTTAATGATAAAAATCGTCAGGAGATGGATAGAATTTTCATGCACTTGGCAACCAGCGAACCGCAAGTTGATTGTACCTTAACCATTAACCATCGCCCCATGAAAGTAAGAAAAGCATCTAATGGGGTACTCGCTATTAATTTTTCAACCTTGTGTATGGAACCACGTAGTCAGCTTGATTACATTGAGCTTTCTAAGCATTACCACTCTGTTTTGTTATATGACATGGAGCAAATGGGGACATTAAATGAAGACGCTGCGCGTCGGTTTCTAGCGCTTGTTGATGAGTTTTATGAGCGTAAGGTGAAACTTATTATTAATGCAAATGTAGAAATGAACGAGATTTACCAAGGTGATTTTTTACGTTTTGAATATCAACGTTGCTTATCTCGTTTACAAGAGATGCAAAGTGAAGAATATTTAGTACAACCCCATCTCGCTTAATTTTTAATTCTTGAAGAAAGTCATCTTTCATTATGGTAGGATGACGCAGGTTAAGTTGCTTGATGTTTTTTTCTATGAAAATAGAGTGCATTAGGCAGCTTACAAGCGCTCTGGAAAGGAACAATTCTTCTCTTCAGGTAGCAAGAATTTATCAGTCAAATCAGAAAAAGTGCCAGATTCGTTTTTTTCGCTGAAATATTGAAAAAGAATTCAATTGTTTTTCAATTATGACTCGATTTTTTTTTCTGACTTCTCTATAATCTTGCGACCCCACGTTGCAGCAAGTTTTTTATTTCCCAAAAAACTCGCATTTTAGAGTCAGCAGTGCTACTCGAAGGGGTAGGTTTGCTGGACACAAGAGTCGTGTGAACCTCAATAGTATTTGAACCGAGCGTTCACCAACGTGTAACTAAACATTGGGTAATTTTCAATAATGAAAACTTTTACAGCTAAACCAGAAACCGTAAAACGCGACTGGTACGTTGTTGATGCAGACGGCAAAACTTTAGGCCGTTTAGCAACTGAAATTGCTAGCCGTTTACGCGGTAAGCACAAAGCGGAATACACTCCGCACGTTGATACTGGTGATTACATCATCGTTTTAAACGCTGAGAAAGTAGCGGTAACTGGTCATAAACGTACTGACAAAGTTTACTACCGTCATACTGGTCACGTAGGTGGTATCAAACAAGCGACTTTCGAAGAGATGATCGCCCGTAGTCCTGAGCGTGTAATCGAAATCGCGGTAAAAGGCATGCTGCCAAAAGGGCCTCTGGGTCGTGCGATGTATCGTAAACTGAAAGTTTACGCAGGATCTGAGCACAACCACGCGGCACAACAACCGCAAGTTCTGGACATTTAATCGGGATAATAGGCAATGGCTGATAATCAATACTACGGCACAGGTCGCCGCAAAAGTTCTTCCGCACGTGTCTTCATTAAGCCAGGTAGCGGTAATATCGTAATCAACAAACGTAGCCTAGAAGTTTACTTCGGCCGCGAAACAGCACGTATGGTTGTTCGTCAACCGCTGGAATTAGTTGATATGCTGGGTAAATTAGATTTATACATCACTGTTAAAGGTGGTGGTATTTCTGGTCAAGCTGGCGCGATCCGTCACGGTATCACTCGTGCACTGATGGAATATGATGAGACTCTACGTTCTGATCTGCGTAAAGCTGGTTTCGTAACCCGTGATGCGCGTTCTGTTGAACGTAAGAAAGTGGGTCTGCGTAAAGCACGTCGTCGTCCACAGTTCTCTAAACGTTAATTTGTTATCTTTTAGATATCAATTTGATGTTGAAAACCCGTCTTCACAGGCGGGTTTTTTATTTTTAACTTATTTGTGCTTATTAATAATAAAAACATAATGTTGCTAATACATGAGGCTGTTACTCATAAAACAGGCTATATGTAAGATAACGATAGTATTAAAAAGTCTATTTTTCAGATGTTATCTCTAAATAATTTCATTTTTTGATATTATAATCTTACTTTTAAGGTAGTGTGGCATATTGTGTTGAATTATTTGCATTAGCCCCCCTAAGTAACATGAATTCTGGTAGAATAGCGAGCTTTGATGTCTTTCTTTCTATGACTTCATCATGTTGCCAATGGGTATATTGATCGTAATACCAGTGATGAGTTTGAAAGTCATACCAAAATTATTATGACAATATGATTGTTGAATGATTATTTTGGTATTACTTGATAATGATATGTGCCGCAAAGACAGGTGAGTTTTTAACCCTGTAAAATATGATTATCCCACGATAACACTGTTATACAGGTAGTTACCCAATGCAGTTAATAGCTTAAATGTTTATTTAGGTCTACTGCGTTTGTGTGCTTGTCTTTTAGGAATGGGGAAATGGAAAAGGCATTGTGCTAATTCATTTCTTTAATTGATTAACTTGGAGGTTTTCATGGCTGTCGCTGCCAACAAACGTTCGGTAATGACTTTGTTTTCCGGTCCGACTGATATTTTCAGCCATCAGGTCAGAATTGTCCTAGCGGAGAAAGGTGTCAGTGTTGAAATTGAACAGGTTGAAGCTGGTAATCTTCCACAGGATCTTATCGATCTAAACCCTTACCAAAGTGTACCGACTTTGGTTGATCGTGAGCTGACTCTGTATGATTCACGCATCATCATGGAATACCTTGATGAACGCTTCCCTCATCCTCCTTTAATGCCAGTTTATCCTGTTGCTCGTGGTAGCAGCCGTTTAATGATGCATCGCATCGAGCATGATTGGTATTCTTTAATGAACACCATCGAAAAAGGAACTGAACAGCAAGCAAATGCTGCTCGTAAACAGTTAGCAGAAGAGCTACTGGCTGTATCTCCTGTGTTTAAAGAATATCCTTACTTTATGAGTGAAGAGTTCAGCTTAGTAGATTGCTACCTTGCTCCTCTGTTATGGCGTTTACCAGTGCTCGGTGTAGATTTAAGTGGTGCTGGCGCTAAAGATGTACAAATTTATATGCAGCGTGTTTTTGAGCGTGATTCTTTCCTCGCGTCATTAACCGAAGCAGAGCGTGAGATGCGCTTACCTTCAAGAGGGTAATTAAGTATGGAGATTATGGATATGTCTCCGCGTCGTCCGCATTTATTACGTGCGCATTATGACTGGATCATCGAAAACGATTTAACACCACATTTAGTTGTTGATGTGAATGTTGTCGGTGTTCAAGTCCCAATGGAATATGCGCATGATGGTCAAATTGTACTAAATATTTCATCTCGTGCTGTAGATGAATTAGAGTTAACACCGTATCAGGTTTTATTTAGTGCAAGCTTTGGTGGCATACCTCGTAAAGTGCGAGTGCCTATGGCTGCTGTTATGGCTATTTATGCGAGAGAAAACGGTGCGGGAATGATGTTTGAGCCAGAGCCTGCTTATGAATCTGGTGCATCATTACAGTTTGCTGAAGATGAGCATCAAGAAACACCAGATGCTCCTGTTGGCGAAGTCTTATCATTAGTAACGGATAAACCTGTTTCTGATGATGTAACGCCACCAGATGATGATCCAGAGCCACCTCGTCCTACAGGTCGTCCATCATTGCGTGTAGTGAAATAAGAGATTATCTTATTTGTATTAATGAAAAACCCAGTTCATTGAACTGGTTTTTTTTGTACATAAAAAAACGCCCTATATTTCTATAGGGCGTTTAAATTAATGATTGGGCTGAAATTATTTCAGCAGTTCTTCTAAACAACCAGTGTAAAGATTAACTGCAGTCATTAATTGTTTTTCGTCGAAGTCAAAGCCTGCTTGGTGGTGACCCGCTGTTCTATCGGCACCAACAACGAAGTACAGTGATTTACCACCACAACGTTGTACACGTTTTGCTAATACTGTTGCATCTTCACTACCACCGAATGGGCGAGTTGCAACCGCAGTTAGTTCAGAATGTTTACCTACAACTTTGGTCATAACATCAATCAGTTCTTGGTCATTCGTCAAGTCAACGGCTTCACCCATGATTTCGCTTTCCATTTCTAACTGGAAGCTATGTGCTGCGCCTTCAGCCATACGTACTGCATTTGCAGCCATAAAGCTGTTGATCTCTTCATTTTCACCACGAACTTCAATTTGCATTTCTGCGTTAGCTGGGGTGACGTTACGGCCTTCACCGGCTTTTAATACACCGATGTTGATACGTGACATTCCTTTACCATGGCGAGAAATGCCCAGCATTTGTGTTGCCGCGTGGCAAGCACCCGCTAAAGCATTACGACCAAGTTCTGGCTCTGCGCCTGCGTGAGATGGTGCGCCTTTAAAGCGGAAGTCATATTTAGTGGTACATAAGAAATGTGTTGGGTTAATAACAATTTCACCACTGTTGGCGATAAAGCCTAAGTGAGCACCTAAGAAGTAATCAGCATCATCTGCGATACCACTTTCTGCCATTGCACGAGCACCACGAACACCTTCTTCTGCTGGTTGGAATAGAATTTTAACTTTACCAACCACTTTATCTTTATTCTCAACTAACCAGTGAGCAACACCTAAACCGATAGAGATGTGTCCATCGTGACCACAAGCATGCATTTCGCCTGCGTGACAAGAAGCAAAGTTTTCTGCATGAGGACGGTGTTTTGCTTCTGTTGCTTCGTTAACACCAACACAGTCAATATCAAAACGCAGTGCTACTGTTGGGCCTGCTTTACCACTGTCAAAGATAGCCACACAGCCAGTTAGCTCTTTCATTTCATCAAGTAGAGCTTCATCAACTTTATGCTCTCTTGCAACAGCTAGACCTTTTTCAACGACTTGACGGCGGCGACCAAAAGCAAACTCTTGATTGATAACGTCTGGGCCAACTTTAACTTCTAAACCTAAGCTACGTAGTTCTTTGACGATTTTTGCTGTGGTTAAAAATTCTGACCAACCAATTTCTGGATATTGGTGAAACTCACGACGCCATTTAATTAATTTTTCTAGTGTAATTGCTGACATATTCATTTCTCCACTTATAACATGAATAACGCAACAGCGATGACGCCGATAATCATACCCGGTGCAGTACGTTTTGCGATTTCCATAGGGTTTACGTTTGCAAGACCAGCACAAACAATTGCTGCACCTGCCAGTGGTGACATAGTACGACCTAACGCGCCAGATAATGCCGCTGCCATACCCATGTCTGGGATTTCATAACCGAATTGTGCAGCATGAGGTGTTACTGTTTCGTTGAATGCGAATGCTGCTGCGTCACCAGAACCTGTGATAATACCCATTAAGAATGGCCCTAAAGTACCACCCCAGCGAGCGAATTCAGGAGAATGAGTTAAGAAGTTGATGAACGCGTCGATTAAACCAGATGCTTTCAGACCTGCTGCGAATACTGCTGCTGCAATGATGATACCTAATACATCACCATAAGCATTACCCATACCTTTAAAGAACTCTTTCGTAATTTGAGCTGGGTTAGTTAATGTGATGAACAGAGCATAGATAGAACCGATTAACATTGCCGCTGGTACAGACAGTTTAAATGTACTGAAAGTCTCGAAGAATGGCAGAATTAACAGGATTAATGGAATGAAAGGTGCTGTTGCATATAAGTAGTTAGGGCGAATAGCTTCTGGCGTTGCTTGTGCTGATGAAGATGATGCATCACCCGCAACAGAAGCCATTTTGAACTCTTTTTTCACTAAAGCGACAACCGCCAGTGAAACTGCTGCGATACCACCAGCCATTAAGCTATATGGGCTATGGCGAGCGATTAAATCAACCACTTCCATATTCGCCATGTTAGCAACGAAGGCGTTATGCGACATACCTGGGCTTAGCATTGAGCCGATAGTACCACATAACACTGCACCACCAGCAATAGCTGGGTGAATACGTGCTGCGATTAATAATGGAATGAGTGTCGCACCTACCGCTGCCGCACAACCTGCTGCTGATGGGATTGCGATATTAATAAAATACGTTACGACAACCGTAGCTGGAATAAGGAAGAAGCCCAGACGAGTCATTACTTTTGATAAAACATGAACCAGATGCATATCGCATTTGGTATATTTCATAACATAAGCAAAACCCATACTCGAACAGATTGCTTGAATTAATGATGAAGATACCATGCGCTCACTAAATGCGGCAAACGCATCTAATGGGCTTAGGCTCAAAATACAAAGCAATAAACCCGCACCGATAAGTACCATTCGGGTTTCATATTTTTTTATTAGCAAATAGACAGTTACGATAATAACGGCTACGGCTATAAGTTGCATCACCATGGTGATCCCCTAGTTAATTATGACAATACTATTAATTATGAAAGCGAACCTAACATCAATAAATTATATTTTTCTGTAAAGTTATTAGGTGACTCCATTATGAAGTTGGTAGGTTGACAATATTTGATTGTTATCAAATTTAATAGCCGAAATAAAATCTATTTTTTTAGACTGTGATGTTATTAACAAATGCTGTAAAACAATGATCATTAAAAGATGACAAAAAGGTTAAATAAAAAGAGATAAAGTAAAAAATACGAAAATAAATTATATTTACTATAGATAAGGAGTGTTATTTTGATACAAAAAAGAATATCGCTTTTTATCAAAATATTATTCTATAAATTATATTAAATGGTAATGAGAATGATTATTTGGTCTGATATCTTGATGATCCTTAAATACTATTTATTAATTTCACCGATAATATTGCAAAATTATCCCACTTAAATTAAATGGGATAATAAACAAGAGAAATTGTTATTTAAAATAACGGAAATAAAAAATATTTAACATGATAAATATTGCAATATTCCTTCGGCAGCTTCTCTTCCTTCTGCTATTGCTGTTACCACAAGATCAGAGCCTCGTACAATATCGCCTCCAGCAAACACTTTAGGATTTGTTGTTTGATTTGGTATTTCTTGATTATCTGAAATAATAATTCTGCCTGAAGATGCATATTCAATATTATTTTCATCTAACCATGGATAATGTGCAGGTTTAAAGCCAAATGCCAGAATAACCGCATCAGTAGATAACAAATGCTCACTTCCTTCAATCGGCGTTAATGTTTTATCACTTTGAGTTTTAATAACGCGAATACCAACCACTTTATTTTGATTATCAACTTCAATATCTATAGGTTGAAGATTAAATAAAAATTCGCCGCCTTCTTCTTTGGCGTTTTTTACTTCACGTTTTGAACCTGGCATATTGCTTTCATCACGACGATAAACACAAGTGACTTTATTTGCACCTTGTCGAATTGCAGTACGCACACAGTCCATTGCGGTATCGCCACCGCCTAATATCACTACATTTTTATCTTTAAGGTCGATATAAGGTGTTTGAGGATCTTCACCATAACCCATTAAATAACGTGTATTACCAATTAAATAAGGTAGGGCGCTATAAACACCATCAGCATTTTCATTAGGAAAATGACCGCTTAAACTGTGATAAGTGCCCAATCCTAGAAAAACCGCGTCATATTGTGTTATTAGGGTATTTAGGGCGATATCCTTGCCTATTTCCGTATTAAGGCAAAACTCGATACCCATTTCACTAAATAATTCGCGGCGTCGGATCATCAGTGATTTTTCGAGTTTAAAAGAGGGTATCCCAAACGTAAGTAATCCCCCAATTTCTGGATGTTTATCATAAACAACTGGTTTCACACCTTGACGAATAAGAACATCTGCACAGGCAAGACCCGCAGGGCCTGCGCCGATAATCGCAACTTTTTTATCAGTCATTGTGACGTGAGAAAGATCGGGGCGCCATCCTTGTGCTAAGGCGGTGTCATTGATGTAACGTTCAATATTGCCAATTGTGACTGCACCAAAATCATCATTAAGCGTACAGGCACCTTCACAAAGCCTATCTTGAGGACAAACGCGACCACAAATTTCAGGCAAACTGTTTGTTTGATGAGAAAGCTCGGCCGCTTCAATAATACGTCCTTCGTTTGCCAGCTTTAACCAATTAGGAATGTAATTATGAACAGGGCATTTCCATTCACAATAAGGATTCCCGCAACCTAAACAGCGATCAGCTTGTGCGGAGGCTTGCTGTGGTGAAAAGGCCTCATAGATTTCAACAAACTCAATTTTACGAATTGCTAACGGTTTTTTAGTCGGCTCAACACGATTTAAGTCGATAAACTGATACACATTCTGACTCATAATATTCTCCTATTGTGCCTGAACGCGTAATTCAGCAGATGAACGACGAGGATGACCAAGCAACGCATTGACATCACTGGACTTTGGCTTAACCAACTTGAAGTGTTGTGACCAATATTCCCACTGTGAAAGTAATCTTTCTCCTTGCTGTGAGCCTGTTAGTCTGACATGTTCTGCAATCATGCCACGTAGATGTTCAGCGAGAATGGCAAAGGATGCAACAGGAAGCAACTCAATCGACGAAGTGTTGATCCGTTGCGATAATGTGAGGTCTTCATCTAATAGATAGGCAAATCCCCCCGTCATTCCTGCACCAAAGTTAATCCCTGTTTTACCGAGAACGCAGACAATACCGCCCGTCATATATTCACAGCCGTTATCACCAACGCCTTCAACAACAGCAATCGCGCCGGAGTTTCTGACGGCGAAACGTTCACCTGCCAAGCCTGAAGCATACAGTTTCCCGCCTGTTGCGCCATAAAGGCACGTATTACCCATAATGGTTGCATGATGATTTTTAAAAGCAGAACCAACTGGAGGCGAAATTACAATACGACCGCCCGCCATACCTTTGCCAACATAATCATTTGCATCACCGACTAAGGTTAATTCAACGCCTTGTGCATTCCAGACACCAAAGCTTTGACCTGCGGTGCCCGTAAAATTGAGTTTTATAGGTGTTGCAGATAACCCATTCTCGCCATATTTCTTAGCAATAATGCCAGATAACGTTGCACCCACAGAGCGGTCTGTATTACGAATATCAAAATAGTGTGTTTGGCTTTTTTGCTGTTCAACGGCTTCAATCGTTTGAGTAACAATACGCTGGTTTAATTCACCTTTATCATAAGTTTCATTATTTTCCTGACAATAAAGGGATTTACCTATGGGGGATGTCACTGTTTCTAGTAATCCGCCTAATGATAGTTTTTGTTGTTTGCTTGTCACACCTTCTAAACAAGAAAGCAGATCAGTACGACCGATTAAGTCGGTAATTTTTCGTACTCCGAGCAATGCCATTAACTCACGGGTTTCTTGTGCAATAAAGCGGAAGTAGTTAATAACACGTTCAGGTAATCCATGATAATGGTTACGACGTAGCGTTTCATCTTGAGTTGCAACACCCATTGCGCAATTATTTAAATGACAAATACGTAAGTATTTACAGCCTAACGCGACCATAGGGCCTGTACCAAAACCAAAACTCTCTGCGCCTAAAATCGCCGCTTTAATAATATCGAGTCCTGTTTTTAATCCGCCATCGACTTGTAAACGAATTTTATGACGAAGATTGTTTGCCACTAGCGCTTGTTGGGTTTCCACTAAACCTAATTCCCACGGACTACCTGCATATTTTACAGAAGTTAAAGGACTTGCACCTGTACCTCCGTCATAACCTGCAATGGTTATCAAATCCGCATAGGCTTTGGCAACACCAGTAGCAATGGTGCCCACACCAGGCTCTGATACGAGTTTTACAGAAATCAGTGCAGTAGGATTGATCTGTTTTAAGTCGAAAATAAGCTGTGCTAAATCTTCAATAGAATAGATATCGTGATGAGGTGGCGGTGATATTAAAGTAACACCAGGAACAGCGTAGCGTAATTGCGCAATATAAGGGGTGACTTTATCGCCGGGAAGTTGTCCTCCTTCACCGGGTTTTGCTCCTTGTGCGACTTTGATTTGCAAAACATCTGCACTCATTAGATAAGAAGGCGTCACGCCAAAACGACCCGAGGCAATTTGTTTAATGCGTGAGACTTTATTAGTACCGTAACGAGCCGGATCTTCACCGCCTTCGCCTGAATTTGAAAAGCCGCCCAATGTATTCATCGCTTGCGCAAGGGCCTCATGAGCTTCTTTGCTTAGTGCCCCAATTGACATTGCGGCGGTATCAAAGCGTTTAAATAATTCTGTTTCAGGTTCGACTTCTTCAATCGAGATAGGCGTTGCCTTGTTATTGAGGACTAGCATATCGCGCAATGTGGTTATTGGGCGTTGTTGTACCAGACTAGCATAATGCTGATAGTCGGCATATTCCCCGCTATTTACCGCTTGTTGCAGTGCTTGAACGACATCAGGATTGTAGGCGTGATATTCCCCTTTATGTGCATATTTCAATAATCCCCCCGCATCTAAAGGGTAACGGGTTAACCAAGCTCGTTTAGATAGATTAAATAAGTCGTGTTCAAAATCACTAAAGTCAGCGCCATTAATCCGATTATCAACGCCCGCAAAGCAGAGTTCGACAACGCTATCATTTAATCCCACCGCTTCAAAAAGTTGAGAGCAACGGTAGGAAGCTACGGTTGAAATGCCCATTTTGGACATGATCTTATACAATCCTTTATTTATGCCGTTGCGGTAATTAAGCATTACTTGGGCATAGCTTGCTTGCAGGATTTTTTTATCAACACGTTGGGCTAAAGATTCATAAGCAAGGTAAGGGTAAATAGCGGTAGCACCAAATCCGAGTAATACGGCGAAATGGTGAGGATCACGGGCACTAGCGGTTTCGACAATAATATTGGCATCACAGCGTAAGTTATTATCTACCAATGCTTTTTGTACCGCGCCAACTGCCATAGGAGCAGGAATAGGCAATCGCTCTTTAGTGATATTTCTATCTGATAAAACCAATAATACCGCACCACGGTGAACTTCCTGTTGTGCTTTTGCGCATAATTGGCGTAACGCTGTTTCTAAGTTGCATTCTGTTGGTTGATATGTGATATCAAGATGAACAGATTGGTAATAAGGACTTTCTTGATTAATAAGCTGTTGGAAATCGCTATAAAGCAAAATAGGCGATTTAAAACTCAGTCGATGAGCTTGACCTTCCGCTTCGCAAAACACATTCATCTCGCGCCCAATGCAGGTCGCTAAAGACATAACATGTGCTTCTCTTAATGAATCTATGGGAGGATTTGTTACTTGCGCAAATTTTTGTCTGAAATAGTCATAAATAAGCCGAGGGCGTTGAGAAAGTACAGCAAATGGCGTGTCATCGCCCATTGATCCTGTGGCTTCTTGCCCGTTTTCTGCAAACACATGCAAAATGCTTTCAAGTTCTTCTTGGCTATATGCAAATTGTTTTTGATAAGTGGCTAATAAAGTGTCATCAAAGGCACGTTGTCCTGTAGCTTGTTGTTCTGGTAACTCTTCAAAGGGCGTTAAACGTTTGACATTGCGCTCTAACCACAGTTTATAAGGATGGCGTCTTTTTAAATCTTCATCGGTTTCGGCAGAGTGCAAAATACGCCCCTGATGAGTATCAATGACCATCAGCTCGCCAGGACCTACACGTCCTTTTTCTCGCACTTCATCAGGCTGATAATCCCAAATACCAATTTCAGAAGCACAAGTGATGATGTTATCTGTGGTAATAACGTAACGAGCAGGGCGCAAACCGTTTCTATCTAGCGTACACGCAGCGTAACGACCATCTGATAATACAATACCTGCGGGGCCATCCCAAGGCTCCATATGCATTGAGTTAAAATCAAAAAAGGCACGAAGATCTTCATCCATTTGTGGATTGTTTTGCCATGCAGGCGGCACTAACAATCGCATTGCACGAACAATATCCATACCGCCATTGAGAAAAAGTTCTAGCATATTGTCGAGTGAACTTGAATCTGAGCCACTCTCATTGACAAAAGGTGCTGCACTTTGTAGATCAGGAATAAGTGGCGTATGGAATTTATAGGCACGCGCTCTTGCCCATTGACGATTGCCTGTAATGGTATTTATTTCACCATTATGAGCAAGATAGCGAAAAGGTTGCGCAAGAGGCCATCTTGGTGTGGTGTTAGTTGAAAAACGCTGGTGGAATAAACAAATTGAAGATTCCATGCGTAGATCGGCAAGATCGGTAAAAAAGCGCGGTAAATCAATGGCCATGCAGAGACCTTTATAGATGGTCACTAAATTAGAAAGACTACAAATATAAAAATCATTGTCAGTAATGCGCTTTTCAATACGTCTGCGGGCAACAAAGAGTCGTCTCTCAATATCACTTATCCGCCATCCTGCGGGGGCATTAACAAAAACTTGTTCGATTAAAGGAAGAGAAGAAAGGGCAATACTCCCTAAAATATCAGTGTTAATAGGCACTTCACGCCAGCCGACAATAGAAAGTGTTTCACGTTGTAGCTCTTCTTCAACGATGAGACGGCATTGTTTGGCAATATTGGGATCTTGGCTTAAAAATAGCATCCCTACGGCGTAATTTTTTGCTAAATGCCAGCCTTTTTCTTGTGCAACTAATTGGAAGAAACGCTCTGGTTTTTGTAAGAGTAATCCGCATCCATCGCCGGTTTTACCATCAGAAAGAATAGCACCACGATGTTGCATTCTGGCAAGACCATGTATGGCATTTCTGACAATCTTATGGCTGGCTTGCCCTTCAATATGCGCGATCAACCCAAACCCACAATTGTCTTTTTCCTGTGTCTTTTGATAGAGCATTTTTTTGCTTCCTACTTTGTTTACTGAGCACCTCAAAACAGAGCGCAAAAGGAACGTTTTGGCTCAAAGTATGTAGGTAAATTTATGGGTGCTCAGTCGGGTGATGTTGTATTTGCCTAGCTTGGAGTGTTTTTTATATTGCTATGCAATGCCTTTTCAACTTATCGATAAATAAAAATCAGGTCAATGTGTAGGGATATTTGACTGAGATAAAATAGATAAGGATATTTTTATTTTAATGCATTGATTAATAACTAAATTATTCTATTTTAAAATAGTATGAGAGCGATTTTTTAATGTGAGCTATATCACTTTATTTGAGCGGTTTAGCTTTATCTCATCCTTTAATGATAAAAACGGGTAGTGAGTTATTCTACTGAATATATTGATTTTGGAGTTTTATTGTTTTTATACATTTTGTATAAAAAAAGACAAATTGAATTTTTTCTAATAAGGTCTATTTATCGTTGATATTGCTATCGTCTATGTTGCTTAGTTTTTGTATTATTTTTATGAATGCATATGTCTGAATAGATTCGTTGAGAGAAAATAGAGGGTTAAATCAAACAAAGTAATGAGAAATAACCACTCTTAGCAAGATTTCTGAATGTTCGCCACTGCGCCAATTCATTTTTGGGTTATCATTCCATAGATTCAATATATTGGAGTTTTCAATGAAATTGCTCAAAGGGCTTGCCCAATACTACGTTGACTTAATGATGAGGCTGGGGCTAATTCGCTTCTCATTGTTGTTAGCTTCTGCATTAGTTGTTTTAGCGATGGTTGTTCAAATGGCGGTGACATTCTTGCTTGCAGGTGATGTTACCAGTATTGACCTTGTTCGCTCTATTTTCTTTGGGCTGATTATTACGCCTTGGGCTGTCTATTTTCTCTCTGTTGTGGTTGAACAACTTGAAGAATCACGACGCCGTTTATCTCGTATGGTGGATAAACTAGGTGTAATGCGCCAGCGCGACTTAGAGCTTAACTCTCAATTGAAAGAGAATATTGAGCAATTAAACTTGGAAATTCAAGAGCGTGAAAAAGTTGAAAAAGCACACCTTGAACTACTAGAAAAACTAAAAAGTGAAATGAAGCGTCGTGAATTGACGCAAATCGAGCTTGAACAGCAATCCTCACTTTTACGCTCATTCTTAGATGCCTCTCCTGACTTAGTTTATTACCGCAATGAAGATAATGAATTTTCAGGATGTAACCGTGCGACGGAATTACTGACAGGCAAAAGTGAAAAGCAACTTATCGGTTTAACACCACTTGATGTGTATGACGAAGATATTGCGATAAAAGTGATGGAAACGGATGAAAAAGTCTTCCGTCATAATGTGTCGCTCACTTATGAGCAGTGGTTAGTTTATCCTGATGGCCGCAAGGCTTGTTTTGAACTGCGCAAAGTGCCGTTTTATGATCGTATTGGTAAACGTCATGGCTTAATGGGCTTTGGACGTGACATTACAGAGCGTAAGCGCTATCAAGACGCATTAGAGAACGCGAGCCGTGATAAAACCACCTTTATCTCAACAATCAGCCATGAATTGCGTACACCGCTAAATGGTATTGTTGGATTAAGCCGTATCTTATTGGATACCGAGCTTTCACCAGAACAACTCAATTACTTAAAAACGATCCATGTGAGTGCGATTACGTTAGGGAATATTTTTAATGACGTGATTGAGATGGACAAAATTGAGCGTAGAAAAATTCAGTTAGATAACCAGCCAATTGACTTTACTGAATTTATTTCTGATTTAGAAAACCTGTCTGGATTGTTAGTACAGCCAAAAGGATTGAAATTCACACTCGAAGCTGAAGAAACGCTACCGCATAAGATAACCTCTGATGGGACTCGATTACGTCAGATCTTATGGAATCTCATTGGTAATGCTGTGAAATTTACTCAAGAAGGTGAAATCAAAGTGCGTATTTGGCAAGAAGCGCCAGATAAGTTGTTATTTGAAGTGAAAGATAGCGGAATTGGTATTCCAAAAAGTGAGCTTGAGAAGATCTTTGCTATGTACTATCAAGTCAATGATAGTCAAGGTGGTCGTTCTGCAACGGGAACGGGTATCGGACTTGCTGTCTCAAAACGCCTAGCACAGCATATGGGCGGCGATATTCGTGTTGAGAGTGAGTTAGGTGAGGGTTCTACCTTTACCCTCTCTATCGTCGCTCCTGCGATTGAAGAGCACCACGATATCGAAAGTGATGATGAACTCTTATTACCTGCTTTAAATATTCTGCTTGTTGAAGATATAGAACTTAACGTGATTGTTGCCTGCTCTGTTTTAGAAAAATTGGGTAATACCGTTGATGTGGCAATGACAGGACAAGAAGCGTTATCGATGTTTAAGCCTGATGAATATGACTTAGTGCTACTAGACATTCAATTACCTGATATGACTGGCTTCGATATTTCAAGAAAATTACGTCAAGAATTCGACAGTAATGAACTTCCTCCTCTTATCGCTTTAACAGCAAATGTTTTGAAAGACAAAAAAGAGTATTTGGATGCGGGAATGAATGATGTGCTAAGTAAACCACTTTCTGTGGATGCACTTACCGCGATTATCAACAAATTCTGGGGTGATGGTGCGGTTTCTGTGCCATGTAATGAGTCATCGGAATTGTTGAATAAAAATGAAGAATTATTAGATATAGACATGCTGAATCAATACATCGAACTTGTCGGACCTCAATTAATCACTGATGGTTTAGATGTTTTTGAAAAGATGATGCCAAGTTATATGTCAGTTCTTGAATCTAACCTAACAGCGCGTGATCAGAAGGGCATCACTGAGGAAGGACATAAAATTAAAGGTGCAGCAGGTTCTATTGGTTTAAAACATTTACAGCAACTCGCTAAACAGATCCAATCACCGGAATTACCTGCTTGGTGGGACAATGTACAAGAGTGGGTCGATGAGCTAGGGAAGGATTGGAGAAAGGATGTAGAAAGTTTAAGAAACTGGTTGGCAGACGCTAGAAAAAAATAACCCCAACCGAAGTTGGGGTGCGCGAATACTGCGCCAACACCAGGGAAACTTTTCTATCCGCTTTTTTTGATTCTCATTACATAGGCGAATAGGATGAAACTATTCCATACATCATACAAGCAACAAAATAGCAAAGATAAGTTTTTTTGTTACAAGAAACATTTAAATATGTGATGCCGATTGGTGTTTACACCTATAAATGGGTAACTAGTAATCTACTACAAACGGAGAAAGATATGAAATCAATTGCGGTAATTTTAAGTGGCTGTGGTGTATTCGATGGGAGTGAAATCCATGAATCAGTGCTCACAATGCTTGCTTTAAGCCAAAATAATGCTGAAGTTCATTATTTTTCACCTAATGATTTGCAACCAACTGTAATTAATCATATTACAGGTGAGGAAAAATCAGAAAAAAGGAATATGATGGAAGAATCTTCTCGTATTTCTCGTGGAAAAATCTCCCCTTTATCAGAGGCAAAGGCTGAAAACTTTGATGCTGTCATTATTCCTGGTGGCTTTGGTGCGGCGAAGAATTTATGCAATTTCGCAACAAAAGGGAGTGACTGTGAAATTAACAAAGATCTCTTAAGATTTGTACAAGAGATGCATCAGCAAAATAAGCCATTAGGGTTAATATGTATTGCGCCTGTAATGTTACCAAAAATGTTAAATTCTCCAGTAAAATTAACAATTGGAAATGACGCAGAAACAGCTCGTGCAATTGAAAAGATGGGTGGCATCCATATAGATTGCCCGGTTGATGATATTGTTGTTGATGAAAAATATCGTGTTGTCACAACTCCTGCGTATATGCTTGCACAATCTATTGCACAAGCACAGGTAGGTATTGAGAAACTAGTTAAGAAAGTCCTTGAGATGGCATAAATAGTAGGTAAAAACAGCAGATGGTACTGGTGAGAAAGTTAAAGAAACTATTAATTATTTTAATTGCTTTATGGCTGTTAACAGTTGTTCTGTTTTCTTTTTTACCTGTGCCTTTTTCTGCTGTTATGGTTCAAAGACAAATTTCTGCTTGGAGTGAGTTTGATTTCTCTTATGTATCACATTCTACTTGGGTAAGTGAAAAAGAGATAGCTTCTGTGATGTATTTAGCCGTTATTGCTTCTGAAGATCAAAATTTTCCCAAACATTGGGGCTTCGATTTTGATGCTATTGAGAAAGTTTTCAAAAAAAATCATAACAACGGGAAAACATTACGTGGTGCATCGACTATTTCTCAGCAAACGGTCAAAAATCTCTTTTTATGGGATGGTCGTAGTTGGATAAGAAAAGGGCTTGAGACGGGAATGACGCCAGTTGTCGAGCTTATTTGGTCAAAAAAACGTATTTTAACGGTGTATCTGAATATTGTTGAATTTGGTGATGGGATCTTCGGTGTAGAGCAGGCTTCTCAACACTATTTTAGAAAGCCAGCGAAACAACTTACAAGCCATGAAGCTGCATTATTGGCTGCGGTATTGCCTAACCCGCATATTTATCACGTAAATAAACCTTCTGCTTATACCTTAAAACGGCAACAGTGGATCTTAAATCAGATGCGACTAATGGGTGGAATAGCCTTTTTAAAGAAAAATAATTTGTAACACCTTTATAAGGTCGGAAACACTTTACTTTCTGGCTCTGCAATTTTTTCTGACATTTTGTTTATCGTCGATGGATCATTAGCTTGACGAGATTGAATGCGAAACTGTGACGGTGTCATGCCATATTTACGTTTAAAGGCATCACAAAAATAAGCATTACTTCCAAATCCACAACGATGGCTGATTTGAAATACCGAGTAATTAGAGAATGTGAGGTAGTTTAAAGCGATCCCCATTCTGACATCTAATAGCAATTGGCAGAATGAAACCCCTTCTTTATTTAAATGCCGACGTAATGTCGATGGCGTCGTAAACAATGTTTTTGCGACATCTTCTAAATGCCATTTTCGCTGTGGATCTTGTGTTATCAGGTGTGTAATGGCCTGATTTTTCGGCTCATCATAGTTAAAACGAAAGATATTTAGAATATCCACACCTGCCTGATGTACCGCCATTAAAATAAAGAATAAGCACTGCTGCATAAACATGGTTTCTTGTGATGGAGAGCCATGTGGTAGCGGTAAACACTGTTTTAAAATTCCAAAATTACTTTTTATCACTTCAGGAGTTGATAAATGGTAAGAAGGAAGGTGGCTTGTGAGTGGCGAGCTAGATTTAATTAAAGGTTTTAGTAAAGAGAAAACCGATTGAAGCTCTGTTTCACATAACACCAGAGTGTGTAGTTCAATAGATTTATGCGTAAATTGGCTGACAATATCGCAAGAAATTTGACTGTATTTCGGAATAATAAGGGTTAAATGGCTTGATACATCAATAGTTTGCCCATTGATGCAAATTGTACCTTTTGCGCCACTAACCATCGCTATCATCGGGTTTTCGATGTAAAACGTTTTTAAAGACATTTGGTTAGAGGACAGGATGTGTTTGTATTCCATGATCTCCGATATACCGTAGGCAAGTTAAGCATTAATCTTGCTTAAATGAACAATACTCAAAATTAGCTCATTTGCTGTATAAACTGATAAGCCACGTCTAGAATAATAAATAGAGAGATTATTCTAGTTTAAATTAGTGTTGTCATGCAAAGCTGAATGAGAGCAAAACAGAATATAATCTTGCTGATAAAACATGACAATATAGATATTTGCTCATTTTTTACATTTATTTTAAACAGTGTCATTTTTTCTAAATAAATTGTTATTTATTCAAAACGCATTTTTCGTAATAAGGTGTAGAATCGCGCGTCAAAGACGAAGGAGATTATCCTGTTCTTAGGATATCACTGTTTGTCTTTTATCCACACCCTATCCAACATTCATTAGCTTATTTTCTATTTGATTTTGAATGACTCAATCTTATGGATAGCGCTGTATGTATTCACGTATTTTCCTGATTTATTGATAATTTTGCCGAGTTGGCAGGAGTGAGTATGTCTGACTTTTCAGGGAAGGGTTGGCTTGCTGAAATCGTTTTACGTTATGAAGTAAAACGTGAAATAACACGTCTTACAGAAAAGCGCCATATCGGCCCATTAATGGTTCAGCGTCCTTTTTATCCTGAGCAAGGTATTGCACACACTTATTTGCTTCATCCCCCAGGCGGTGTGGTTGGTGGCGATAACCTATTGATCAATATTGATGTGCAGCCTCAAGCGCACGCGTTGCTTACAACACCTGGAGCCACTAAGTTTTACCGTAGTGCAGGCGGTGTTGCTCGGCAAGTTCAAACCTTAAAAGTGGCAGCTAATGGCTTTTTAGAGTGGTTACCTCAAGAAAATATCTTTTTTCCTGAAGCTCAAGTTTGCCTAGAAACGCATATTCATATTGCATCTACAGCCAGATTTATTGGCTGGGAAATCCAATGTTTTGGTCGCCCTGTTTTAAATGAATGGTTTGAAAATGGCAATGTAAAAGGGTGTTTAAATTTCTATATTGATGAAAAGTTGACATTAACTGAGTCGCTTTTTGTCGATGGTTTACAAAAAAGATCGGCTGCCATGCGTGAATTTCCTATGTTGGGGTCACTTTATATTTATCCCGCAACAGACGAATTAAAAAACCTTATTCAACAGAGCGTTGAGATTTCTTCAGCCACTTACGATCCTGTTATTGAATATGGTTTAACGGATGTAGACGGTATTTTAGTTTTACGGTTATTAGGCTCGCAAACAGAGCCGATGATGGCGTGTTTTGCTCAAGTTTGGCAAACCGTCAGACAACACTGGTTAGGGTATTGCCCTGAGCCGCCTCGTATATGGGCGACATAATCGTTAATTTTAGGAGCAGAAATGGAATTAACACCAAGAGAAAAAGATAAATTACTGCTTTTTACAGCGGGTCTTGTTGCTGAAAGACGTTTAGCGAAAGGGCTCAAGCTTAATTATCCTGAAGCGGTTGCACTTATCAGTTGCGCCATTATGGAAGGCGCGCGCGAAGGTAAAACTGTTGCCCAATTGATGAGTGATGGACGTACTGTTTTGACGGCAGAACAAGTCATGGAAGGGGTGCCAGAAATGATCAAAGACATTCAAGTAGAATGCACATTCCCTGATGGCACAAAGCTTGTTTCTATTCACGATCCTATTGTGTAGGTAACAACATGATACCCGGTGAAATTAGAGTTAATCAGGCATTAGGGGATATCGAGCTTAATGCCGGTCGAGAGACAAAAACAATACAGGTTGCCAATCATGGTGATAGACCCGTGCAAGTTGGTTCTCATTATCATTTTTATGAAGTGAATGACGCACTGAAATTTGAACGAGAAGGCACTTTGGGTTTTCGTTTAAATATTCCAGCGGGCATGGCGGTTCGTTTTGAACCCGGTCAAAGCCGCACAGTCGAATTGGTGGCTTTTGCAGGAAAACGTGAAATTTACGGTTTTCATGGCAAAGTGATGGGTAAATTGGAGAGTGAGAAAAAATGAAAACTATCTCACGTCAAGCTTATGCAGATATGTTTGGCCCAACAACTGGCGACCGTCTGCGATTAGCCGATACTGAGCTTTTTCTTGAAATTGAAAAAGACTTCACCACTTATGGCGAAGAAGTCAAGTTTGGTGGTGGTAAAGTTATTCGTGATGGTATGGGGCAGAGCCAAGTCATCAATGCTGAATGTGTCGATGTACTTATTACAAACGCCATTATTTTAGATCATTGGGGTATCGTAAAAGCGGATATCGGTATTAAAGATGGTCGCATTGTGGGTATCGGTAAAGCTGGTAATCCTGATGTACAGCCTAATGTGGATATTGTTGTAGGGCCTGCTACTGAAGTGGTTGCTGGTGAAGGTAAAATTGTTACCGCAGGTGGCGTTGATACGCATATTCACTTTATCTGCCCTCAACAAGCACAAGAAGGTTTGGTGTCTGGTGTCACCACGTTTATTGGTGGTGGTACAGGACCAGTAGCTGGAACAAATGCAACCACAGTCACTCCGGGTATTTGGAACATGCACCGCATGTTAGAGGCTGTTGATGAACTCCCGATTAATGTTGGTTTATTTGGTAAAGGCTGTGTGAGTCAACCTGAAGCCGTTCGTGAGCAAATTGAAGCGGGTGCTATTGGTTTAAAAATTCATGAAGATTGGGGCGCAACACCAATGGCAATTCATAACTGCCTTAATGTTGCCGATGAAATGGATGTGCAAGTTGCTATTCACTCTGACACCTTAAATGAAGGCGGTTTCTATGAAGAAACTGTGAAAGCAATTGCTGGTCGTGTGATCCACGTTTTCCACACCGAAGGCGCGGGTGGAGGGCACGCCCCCGATGTAATTAAATCAGTCGGAGAGCCGAATATTCTCCCCGCTTCAACCAATCCTACAATGCCTTATACCATTAACACGGTAGATGAGCATCTTGATATGTTGATGGTTTGCCATCACCTTGATCCTTCTATTCCTGAAGATGTGGCTTTTGCTGAATCTCGTATTCGCCGTGAAACTATCGCTGCAGAAGATATTTTGCATGATATGGGCGCTATTTCTGTTATGTCGTCGGACTCGCAGGCAATGGGGCGCGTAGGTGAAGTGATCCTTCGTACTTGGCAATGTGCACACAAAATGAAATTACAACGTGGCATATTAGAAGGTGACACACCTGAAAGTGATAACCATCGCATTAAACGCTATGTGGCGAAATACACTATTAATCCTGCTTTAGCGCATGGTATTGCACATGAAGTTGGTTCTATTGAAAAAGGAAAATTGGCTGATCTGGTTTTATGGGATCCGGCTTTCTTTGGTGTGAAACCCGCATTGATCATGAAAGGTGGCATGGTGGCTTATGCGCCAATGGGTGATATTAACGCGGCTATTCCAACGCCTCAGCCTGTGCATTATCGTCCAATGTATGCGTGTTTAGGTAAAGCGAAATATCAAACGTCGATGATCTTTATGTCGAAAGCGGGGATCGACGCAGGTGTACCTGAAAAGCTGGGCTTAAAGAGCTTAATTGGTCGTGTTAAAGGTTGTCGTAATGTGACTAAAGCTTCGATGATCCACAATAGTTATGTGCCTCATATCGAGCTTGATCCTCAAACCTATATTGTGAAAGCGGATGGTGTGCCATTAGTGTGCGAACCTGCAACGCAATTACCTATGGCACAACGCTATTTCCTCTTTTGATCCGCGTTTTACCGAGAATGTAGAGAATGAAAAGATTTACTCAACTTATTGATAAACAAAAAGCGCTTGAAATAGCAACTTCAGAAAAACAGGCTCTTACTTTGTGCTTAACGATGGATGAAAGAACCAAAAGTCGTTTAAAAGTGACCTTAAGTGATGGGCAAGAAGCTGGGCTATTTTTGCCCCGTGGTACGGTGCTAAAAGAGGGCGATATCTTACTGTCAGAAGATAATACGCTGGTAACGATTGAAGCAGCTAAAGAGCAAGTTTCAACCGTGTATAGTGACGATCCGCTGTTATTGGCTCGTGTTTGTTACCACTTAGGTAATCGTCATGTTCCATTACAAATCGAAGCGGGTTGGTGTCGCTATTTTCATGATCATGTTTTAGATGATATGGCGAGAGGTTTAGGCGCCAATGTAGTGGTGGGTTTGGAGAAATACCAACCTGAGCCAGGCGCTTATGGTGGATCGTCAGGTGGTCATCATCACCATCACTCTCATGACGATCACCATCATCATTACTAATTATTTGAATAAGGGAGCCTATTGATGCTTGCAGATCTGCGCTTATATCAATTAGTCAGTCCTTCTTTACCTGTGGGATCGTTTACTTATTCCCAAGGATTAGAGTGGGCGATTGAAAAGGATTGGGTTTGTTGTCCGCAAACATTATCGGATTGGCTAAGTACCCAAATGACCAGCACTATAGCAACGTTAGAGCTCCCTATCTTACGGCGATTACAAGAAAATTTGGCACAAGCCAAAATGAGTGAAGTGAAATATTGGTGTGATTTTATTGTCGCAAGTCGTGAAACTAAAGAGTTAAGACAAGAAGAGCGCCAACGAGGTATCGCTTTTGCTCGTTTACTTCCTCAATTAGATATTGAGTTAGATGAAACTTTACAAGCATGTGTAAAACAGACACAACTCATGGCGTTTGCGTTAGCTGCTGTGAAATGGAATATCTCCTCTGAAAAGTTATGTTGTGCTTACGCTTGGGGTTGGCTTGAAAATACAGTGATGTCAGGCGTAAAACTGATCCCATTAGGGCAAAGTGCGGGGCAGAAAATATTGTTTACATTAGCAGAGCAGATCCCTGCAATTGTTGAGCAATCCGCACATTGGGCAACGGAAGATATTGGGAGTTTTACACCCGCACAAATTATTGCCAGTAGTCGCCATGAAACACAATACACTCGACTTTTTCGTTCATGAGAAATCTATATGCAAGAATATAATCAACCACTACGTATTGGTGTGGGTGGCCCTGTTGGATCAGGAAAAACCGCACTGTTAGAAGTTCTTTGTAAAGCAATGCGCGACACTTATGAAATCGCGGTTGTGACTAACGATATTTATACTCAAGAAGATGCCAAGATCTTAACACGTGCTGAAGCATTAGATGCGGATCGTATTATTGGTGTCGAAACGGGCGGTTGCCCTCATACTGCTATTCGTGAAGACGCATCAATGAACCTTGCGGCGGTTGAAGAATTAGCTATGCGCCACAAAAATCTTGATATCGTTTTTGTGGAAAGCGGTGGTGATAACTTAAGTGCGACATTTAGCCCTGAGCTTGCTGATTTAACTATTTACGTAATTGATGTTGCCGAAGGTGAAAAGATCCCTCGTAAAGGTGGTCCTGGTATTACTCATTCCGATCTACTCGTGATCAACAAGATCGATCTAGCACCTTATGTTGGAGCATCATTAGAAGTGATGGAAGCAGACACAGCAAGAATGCGCCCTGTGAAGCCTTATGTTTTCACAAATCTAAAAGAAAAAGTTGGCTTGGAAACGATTATCGATTTTATCATTGATAAAGGGATGTTAAGACGCTAACTGCTTGTTGAGTAAAGGCGAGTTTTAGTCGAGAAAGAAACTGATAGTATCGGTCATTTTATTATAAAGACCGATACTGTCAGGATAATCTAAAAACGATATTAGCAATGGGATCAGTTAAGGTAAGTAAATGCGGTAGTGACTTTTACTACCCCTTTGGTTTCACTGGCAATTTTTGCAACAGCAGCCCCTTCTTGGCGGGTTAAAATACCAAACAAGAACACTTCACCATTTTCAGTGATCACTTTTACAGAAGAGGATTTTACTGAATCACTGCCTAAAATTTGAGAGCGAACTTTGGTTGTTAACCATGTATCTGAAGATGCAGTGCCTAATGTCACAGGCTCACCTTGGCGCACTTCGTTGTAGACGTTATTCACCCCTTCAACCTGACTTGCGACTTGTTTTGCCGTATTCGCAACAGACATATCAGGGCTTTGACCTGTTAACAGAATATTGCCTTGGTAAGCAGTCGCCACAATACGTGAATTACTTTTCTTGATCTGTTCGTTTTTGTTTAGAGCACCAGAAACACGAGCTTCCAAGGTACCATCGTCAACTTGTTGCCCTAATGAGCGAGGATCGGTTGCAGTTTTACCCGCAACTGCGGCTGTGCCGACAACAGCTGCGCCGATACAACCTTGCAGTAAAAGTGCAGAACACAGCACTGCAGTGATAGGAAGCAATTTCATAGTAACTCCTTAGTCATCCTGATGTGGGAATAATGTATTATCAATCAAATCACAGAGACAATTGACTGTTAGCATCTGAACTTCCTGTATTCTGACGGTGCGTTGAGATGGAATACGAATTTCAACGTCTTGAGGGCCTAATAACCCAGCAAGCTCTCCGCCATCATAACCTGTTAATGCAACAATGGTCATATCTCGTGTAACAGCGGCTTCAACGGCTTTAATAATACTTCTGCTGTTACCGTGCGTTGAGATAGCAAGTAGCACATCTCCAGCTTGTCCTAATGCACGCACTTGTTTTGCATAGATTTCATCGTGCTGCTGATTCCCCATAATTGCAGTCATCACAACGCTATCTGTGTTTAACGATAATGCAGGCAAGCTTGGGCGCTCAGTTTCAAAACGATGGATCATGCTTGCGGCAAATCGCTGTGCTGTTGCTGCTGAGCTACCGTTTCCACAGCTTAATATTTTATGGCCGTTTAACAAAGATTGAACCATCATCATGGCGGCTCTGGAAATGGCATCTGGTAATGCTTCTGCTGCTGCAATTTGAGTTTGAATACTCTCTGTAAAGCAGACTTTGATTCTATCAAGCACGTTAAGACCTATATAATCTAATTTAACGAATAAATTCCGTATAATCGAGAATGTTTTTTAACCATATTAGCTGGCGTTGATTAAATGCACAAATATCAAAGCGACAGTCTGATGTCTCGATACTTTCTTGGCGTTGTGCTAACCAACACTGTGCTGTACGCCACAAGCGACGTCGTTTTGAGGCAGTAATAGAGCTTATTGCATCACCAAATAAGATGTTACGTCTAAAACGAACCTCAACAAATACCCATGTCCTCTTTTCCTGCATAATAAGATCAATTTCTCCGCAGGGATATCGGACATTACGCTCAATCAATACTAATCCTTGTTGGCGTAAATATTTTAGCGCTTTTTGCTCATAATACAGCCCTAAAAAATAAGGGTTTTTAGAAAAAATCATCCATGATTTCCTTCTTTATCTCACTCATAAAATAAACCGCCTTTATGGCGGTTTATTTTAATGATAACTAAATATGTGTATTACTGTACCACAGGTTCAATTTTACCTTGTTTAAACTGCATCCAAGGAAGTTCTCTATAAACAGTACAGTTGTTTTCAACACGTAATGAACCTGAAATACCATTAAAACGTAATGTGCCTTTTGTCAGATCATTGTAATTGTTTGCTAATGACCATGCATCAATTCCCATGGCATAAAGACGCATTAATGAGTAATCGTTCGCAAACTTGCTGGATGCTTTTTGCATTAATGGCAAATTAGCGCCAGCCATCAATGGAATATCACTAAATTGAATACCATCCATCTCCATACGGAAATCAGGGCCTGTTCCACCTTGGTTACTCCGCGAACTAACATAAATTGGTGGACGTTTTTGGGTGCTGATCGCCATATCAATCATTGGCTTAATTAAGGTTAATTCATCGCTGGTGGCAATGATGTAAACCGAATCAATGGCACCACCCGCAGATGGAATAGATTGTGTCTCTAATGGTAAAGGTGCATTAGCTGTTGGTAGAACAGGCGTACCTGTCATACGAATACCCACACCACGGTTAATAGAGGCTTTTAAGCTATCAACAGAACTAAAAGTTTGTTGTAAAACGGTGCCACCACCTGTGCGTTGCCACTCATCAGCAAATGTTTGAGCCATTCTTTGACCAAATTTATTATCAGGAACAATAATTAATGGGTTTGATTTTTGTTGCTGACGTAAATGTTGTGCCGCATTACGTGTTTCATCTTCTGGCGAAAGCGAGAAGAAGCAAACCGTGGTTGCAGAAGGCACATTATCTAACTCATTGAGTGCTAATACAGGTAAACCACTTTGAAGCTCTATCGTCTTCATGACTTCAGGTTTTAGCAGCGGGCCAACAATTAAGCTAGCGCCGTCTTGCTGCACTTTTTTCATTAAAACATCAATAGGCTGGCTATTGGTATCATAAACAATCACTTGGCGTGAGTTTTGTGCAATAGGATCTAAGCGTAATGTTGTATCACCAGAAAATGTTGAGCTCTCTTTTCCTTGATCTTGAGTCGCTTGCGTATTTTCGGTTGTTTCTTTTGCCGTATCTGTTGCTGGCGTCTCTGTATTATTGATGCCCAACTCTTCTAAAATTGATGCAAGGCTGTCATCTTTTTTAGGCTCTTGCGGTGCTGTTGGCATAGCTTGAGGTTGCGGTAAACCACTTTGTGCATCAAGGAAACCTTGGCGAATAGCTTCACCAAAGACTTTCGCTTGCCCTGTTAAAGGTAATAATAATGCGATTTGGCTACTCGTACTCACAGAGGGTTGTGAAAGACGTAATAATGCTGCTGGAAGGGTTAATGCCGCTGGATTACGAGGATAGCGAGTCTGCCATTCTCTGACTGCCGCTGATAGCTTATCAGCATCATCTTTGTTGTATTCATAGGTATTCAGTAAATCTAACCAACCTTGCAGTGTATTTTCATCTGCTTTGATAACAACGCCACGGCGTTGCTCTGGTGTGAGTTTGGTTAGCGTGAGCCATGTATCATCAATATTTTTCTGATGCAGTTGAGGATCAGTAATTAATGTTTCTAACCCAATATAGGCTCTAATAACATCTAAAGATGCTAGCCCTTGAGCGTCATCAATCACTTTTTGAAATTGTTTCATCTCCATTTCTGCTTTTGCAGCTGGAGTGAGAGGTTGTTCTTGTTGCCCCGTCAGGGTACAACCTGACATAATCAACGCAGAGAGTATCGCAGTATAGGATAAACCTGTTTTAAAACGCACAAAAATTGAGGAAAGCATACTGTACCCAGTGATGTTTTATAATTATGCTCAATTTTAAATCGGTCATTCGGAATAAACAATGAATCAACCTAATCGAGCAGCGGTAACGACATCCACACTGTACATAGTACCCACACCTATTGGTAATCTGGGCGATATCACCCAGCGGGCACTTGATGTGCTGTCTCATGTCGATTTAATTGCTGCAGAAGATACCCGTCATACAGGGCTTCTATTACAGCACTTTGCCATTAACGCACGTTTGTATGCGTTACATGATCATAATGAACAGCAAAAAGCGGATCAATTAATTAGCAAATTACAACAGGGGCTAAGTATCGCATTAGTCTCTGATGCAGGTACACCATTAATTAACGATCCTGGCTATCATTTAGTCAATCAATGTCGTAAGAATGGCATCAATGTCGTGCCATTACCCGGCGCTTGTGCTGCTATTACGGCACTTTCTGCGGCAGGGCTTCCTTCTGATCGTTTTTGTTATGAAGGATTTTTGCCAGCAAAAACAAAAAGTCGTCAAGATTGTTTACGCGCATTATCAGAAGAGCCTCGTACATTGATTTTTTATGAATCAACACATCGACTGTTAGATAGTTTAGCTGATATGGTGACAGTTTGGGGTGAAGATCGCTACGTAGTATTAGCGAGAGAGCTCACAAAAACGTGGGAAACTATTCAAGGCATGCCTGTTGGTGAATTACTTAAGTGGGTACTTGAAGATGAAAACCGTCGTAAAGGCGAAATGGTATTAATTGTTGAAGGTTATGAAAAACCCGTTGATGACGATTTTTCCCCAGAAGTATTACGGACACTTGCGATTTTACAAAAAGAGTTACCACTGAAAAAAGCGGCAGCAGTCACTGCTGAGATTTATGGCGTGAAGAAAAATGCACTCTATAAACATGTCATTGAGCAAAATGGTGAAGCTCAAGACGAGTAAAGTGATTTTTTAGCTTCTTTTGCTATACATTTTCTACCAAAATCCCTATAATCCGCACCCTGAGTTGACTAGACAACCGCTGCTTTATCGTTGTCCCTTCGGGGGAGACGGATAGAGGGGAGGAAAGTCCGGGCTCCACAGGGCAGGGTGCCAGATAACGTCTGGGAGGCGCGAGCCTACGACAAGTGCAGCAGAGAGTAAACCGCCGATGGCCTGTTTACAGGATCAGGTAAGGGTGAAAGGGTGCGGTAAGAGCGCACCGCGCAACTGGTAACAGTTTGTGGCATGGTAAACTCCACCCGGAGCAAGACCAAATAGGGGTTCTTATGGTGCGGCCCGCATTGAACCCGGGTAGGTTGCTGGAGCCAGCGCGCAAGTTCTGGCCTAGATGAATGGTTGTCCACGACAGAACCCGGCTTAACGGTCAACTCACCTCATAAAAAACCCTCGATTCACATTGTGTTTCGAGGGTTTTCTGTTTTTAAGCCAATCTAAATCAACTATCACGAAATAATATCAATAAATAAGCCACGAAACTCAGCCGAGCTTTTTAACGTGATACTGTGGCTCTCTTGGATAAAAGCTCCATCACCACACTGAATTTGCCCATTTTCTTGTGTTGATGTTTGCAAATAGGTGCCACCTTTTATGGATTGTAAAAAGCCTTTCTGTCCTTTTATTGGTAGCGTAATTTCATCGCCTGCTTGCAAATGAATATGATAAAGCCAAATTGTTTGCCTTAATATTAATGAGCCATCATCACCGGTAGGTGAAGCTAACAATTGATATTTTAAGTTTTCATCTAAAGCCAATTTTTGTGAAGCTAAACTTTCTTGTTGTGGGCACGCATTTAACCACAACTGAATACGGGTTAACGGTGTATCAGGGCTACTGTTTTTCTCTACATACGTATCAGTATTATGCGGTGAAATAAGTAAGCACTCATTTTCTTTTGCCGTCACTGTACGTCCCATATTATCAAGGTATGTCGCTTCTCCTTGAAGGATCAAGTTAACCACATCAACATGAGGATAAGTCTTTGCTTTAAATTCAGAATTTGGGGCAAGCACTTCTTGGTTGAGAACTCTTAGCGTGCCATAGTCTAAAAAATGAGGGTCAAAGTAGTGGCCAAAGGAAAATGTGTAGCGAGCTTGTAGCCAACCATAATCCGCTTTACCACATTGTTGTGCTGTTCTGTATTTTATCATAGCGGTATTTTTCGAGTAGATTATCAATATATTTATCATAGAGGTATGGACTGTCTATTGTTAGCAAGTTAATCTGGTGCCAATAATCAAATTATTTGATAGAGATAAGTATAATGAGTAAAGACAAAGCAATTACGTTGGAATCTTTACGAGTGATGGATGCCATTGATCGTAGAGGGAGTTTTGCAGCTGCAGCTGATGAACTAAATCGAGTTCCATCGGCACTCAGTTATACCATGCAAAAATTAGAAGAAGATTTAGACGTTGTCCTTTTTGACCGTTCTGGCCATAGAACTAAATTTACTAATGTTGGCAGAATGCTGCTTGATAGAGGACGCATATTACTTGAGGCTGCTGACAAATTAACGTCAGACGCAGAAGCCTTAGCAAGAGGTTGGGAGCCTCATATCACTATCGTTTGTGAAGCACTTACTCCTGCATCTCGACTCTTTCCTTTGGTTGATAAATTAGCTGAAAAATCCAATACCCAACTCTCTTTAGTGACTGAAGTCTTAGCAGGTGCTTGGGAAAGCTTAGAAAGCGGTAAATGTGATATTGTGATTTCACCCGATATGCATTTTCGCACTTCATCAGAAATCAACTTTCGTCCTTTATACAATACCACTAGCGTTTATGTCGCCAGCCCAGATCATCCCATCCATAACGAACCTGAGCCATTAGCCGAAGAAACTCGCTTAAAATATCGTGGTATTGCCATTGCAGATACCGCAAGAGAGCGCCCAGTTTTAACTGTGCTGCTATTGGATAAACAGCGCCGTTTAACGGTCAGTTCTATTGAAGATAAACGCCGTGCTTTAATTGCGGGTTTAGGTGTGGCGACGATGCCAATTGATTTAATTGAAGATGATATCAAAGAAGGGCGTTTACGTGTTGTTGGCCCTGAATATCACCATGAAAATAATATTATTATGGCATGGCGAAGAGACAGCATGGGCGAAGCAAAATCGTGGTGTTTACGTGAAATACCTAAACTCTTTGCGAACAATAAAAAATAGTTTTGAAGCTCAGATAATCTTTAGATTTTATGCTTAAAACAAAAAAAGATCCCCTAGAGGATCTTTTTTGTTTCTAAATTCGTTATTACCAATTTTTATTGAAAATACGATCTAAGCTCCATTTACCTGGACCAGTGATAACCAGTAATAAATATCCACCTGCGATTGTCATATTTTTCATAAACATTAATTGGTTCATGCCTTCAGCAAAATTACTATGGAACAGTAGTGCGGTTAGAAGAGTAAATACCGCGGTAAAGATTGCTGTTGTGCGAGTTAAGAAACCAAATAAGATTGCTAATCCACCGCCTAATTCTAATAAAATAGTCAGTGGTAATAAGAAACCTGGAACACCCATTGCTTGCATATATTGCTGTGTACCTTCGTAACCACCAATTTTTCCGTAGCCTGCGCTGATAAATAAAATTGGCATTAAAATGCGGGCAATTAATAACGCAATATCTTCAAATTTTTTCATGATGTTTATTCCTAATTAAACTCTATTATTTGCAATGTATATCGATTTGTATTGTATTTTCGTCGGCTATTTTTCTGTTTTTAGATTTAATAACCACGGCTACGTTGTGAGATATATAATAATGTGAGTTGAGTAAAGAGGATATTAAGAAGAATTAACATTCTTAGACAAAAAAATTGATGTTCAATCTGAGGTTTTTTTGAAGGACTTTTGGATTGTACGAATTAAACCAATTGCACCGATAGCACGTTGTCCTAATCGTATGATTTTTTTAGGATGTTTAATGCTGTAAAGAGAAATAAAACTGGCACCCACTAAAAGCGCGGGTTTTAACGAAATGATAATTCTCCATGCTTTATCATAAGGCTCAGTCACATCAAGCCAAGTTTGCGTGCTTTGCCCTAAATCAGAGCGCTGTTGCTGAATTTTATTCAACAACAGCTTTTTACGTCTTGCGAGGATCGCCTGCTTATTTTGTTTGTTCATCATGATATTGCTCCAAAAGACGTTTATCTAATTCCAATTGCTGGCGAGTATCGCCTAACAAGGTGGAATTTCGCGCTTTTCTTAATGTCATGATGGCACCAATCAGTGCACAAAAAAGTAAAGTAGCGGTTGTGATGGCTAAAGCATGGACTCGATATTCAGGTGGAATAACCCAAAAAATCAGAATAAGTAGGCTCATTAAGCCAAAAGCGGTGAGCAACAAAGTAACACCAGCCATTAAAATAAGCTGGATAAGCGTGGTTTTTTCTTCTTCTAGCTCAACGGCAATCAAGTTTAGGCGTGTTTCAACCATGCCTATCATGATAGCGCCAATCTTACTGAGAGAATTCAGAACCCCAGATGCGGGGCCCTGTGGTCTTTGCGTATCACTCATGGGTGATTAGCGTTTAGCTAGAAGAACACCAAGAACAACACCAACTGCAGCACCAATGCCGACACCTGTCCACGGATTTTCACGAACATAGTTGTCTGCTTTGCCTGCAATTTCTTTGGTGTTATCGACAATTTCACGACCGGCATCGCTCAATTTTGCACGAGAACCTTTGATTGCCGATTCAGCTTTTGCGCGTAAGCTTTGGATTTCTTCTTTGGATTTATCAGCAGAGGAGTTCAGCACTTCTTCTAGAGTATCAGCAAGAGATTTCAATTCACTACGCAGATCTTCATTTGAACGTTGATGAGACATAATTAACTCCTTTAATAGTGACAGGTTAATACTTATAACCATAGACCAATTTTATCTCTTAATAAAATTAAATATTGATGTAATGAGGTAAAAAAGAGAAAAGTCTTAATTAAACGGGAATATTTACTGTATTGCTTGAGATAAAAAAAGAAGAGGTCACCCATAAAATAAAAGCCTGTTCAGTTATCTGAAACAGGCTTTAAGTATGAGTTTTATGACTCTATTTTGTATTCAGAATATCTTGATATTATTAGAAAAAGCAGCGCTTTAGCTCACTTTCTTTTTCTTTTTAATCACAACCCAGATACTACCAATTAATCCCATAACTAATAGGCAAACTGGTAATAGCATAAGGATATTCATTAAATGGTGTTCATATTGGCGAAAGAGCGGGCTATTACCTAATAAGTAACCTAACGTGGTCAGTATACCAACCCATAAAAGCCCACTTAACCAATTGAAGATTTGAAAGCGCGTGTTGTTTAATCCAGCAAGACCTGCAATTGTTGGCAACAGTGTTCTTACGAAGGCTAAAAAACGTCCAATTAACAGTGCGGCTAAGCCATGACGATGAAAAAGCCCATGAGCACGTTGGTGGTAATGTTCTGGCAGATGCGATAGCCAACTGCGTACTAATTTAGTATTTCCAAGCCATCGCCCTTGAAGATAGCCCAACCAACAGCCTAGGCTCGCGCCTGCAGTCAAAATAAGTAAGGTTAATGGAAAATCCATTGTATCTTTAGCAATTAACACGCCCACTAAAATTAATAAGCTATCTCCTGGTAAGAAAGCTGCGGGCAATACTCCGTTTTCTAGGAATAGTATGGTGAATAATAAAATGTAGATAATCCATATTAATGAAGGATTAGCTAAGGTTTCGTAATCTTGGTGCCATAGCGCCAAGAATAGCTCTCTTACGATTTCCATATAAAAGGCTTCCTAAAACTGAGTCATTTGGGGGTAAATATAGAATCAATAGGTGTTGTAATCTATTTACCCGTTTTCTACTTCATAGGGTCTATTTTTCATTGTTTAAAACAGCAACACTCTAACAAAATCATGAAAAACTAGACAGAAAATTTTTTAACTGGATGACGACACTATTTATACATGGATATTGGATCTCGAAAAATAGACATCTAATCTCTTTTTGAGTTCAGAATAGGCGCTTTTAAAAAAGAAAAGCTTAAGATGAGGGATAATACCAAGAGGTGTTCTCTATTTTATAGCGTTCATAAAAGATAAGTTTTTAATATTAATTGTGCAAAAATAAAGCATTATCTTGTTTATTATTTATTCAAATCAAGAAGGGCTAGAGAGAATAATTGTTAGTGATAATGTTAATAAAAAAGACTATTAATTGATTAAGAAAATCTAAAAGAAGAGAAACAAAATAAAAAATAAGTAAGGTGACTAGGTATAACTTACTGATAATAATAATTTCTTTCATTTCATGTTGGTCTATTAAAAAGAACAAAATCCTATTATGATCACAGTTATGTTATTTTATTGTTAACAAAAATGGTTAATGCTGTATATTTTGCATAATCAGCTTTTCAGCGCGATTCAATTCCTTATACTGGCATTGCAAACACTCAAAAATGCCTTTTTTAAATATTATTTTAAGTAATGGAATAGCTATGGATAAACAACAATCCAGAGTCTTCAGCCTGTTCTTTCAGGGAAGTCTCGTTAAACAAATTCTCGTGGGATTAGTCGCAGGGATCTTACTTGCTTGGTTAGCGCCAGAAGCTGCCAAAATGATGAGCCTGTTAGGTACTCTGTTTATTAGTGCATTAAAAGCTGTTGCCCCTATCTTAGTTTGGGTGCTGGTTATGGCTTCAATTGCAAACCACCGTCAAGGGCAAAAATCTAATATTCGTCCTGTATTAATTTTATATCTGTTAGCAACGTTCTTTGCTGCGTTAACCGCAGTTGTTGCCAGCTTTATGTTCCCATCAGTTTTAACGCTAGTTGTTAACGAATCACAATTGTCACCACCTGAAAATATTGCTGAAGTTCTTAAAGGCGTATTAATTAATGTGGTTGCAAACCCTGTTGATGCGCTTATCAATGGTAACTATATGGGCATTTTAGCGTGGTCTATCGGGCTTGGTTTAGCATTACGCCACGCAAGTGATACTACTAAAGCCTTAACGCAAGATTTAGCTGACGCAGTAACTAACTTAGTGCGTGTTGTTATTCGTTTAGCGCCTATCGGTATTTTCGGCTTAGTGTCATCAACGATTGCAACAACTGGCTTTGAAGTCTTAGCAGGTTACTTACAAGTTCTTGCTGTATTGATTGGCTGTATGTTGTTCGTTGCTTTAATCGTGAATCCACTGATCGTATTTTGGAAAATCCGCAGTAATCCATATCCATTAGTGTGGGCATGTTTGCGTGAAAGTGGTGTAACTGCCTTCTTTACACGTAGCTCAGCTGCAAATATTCCAGTGAATATGGCAATGTGTCGTCGTATGAATTTAAACGAAGATACTTATTCTGTTTCAATTCCATTAGGTGCAACCATTAATATGGGTGGTGCTGCAATCACTATCACTATTTTGACATTAGCTGCGGTTAATACACTGGGTATGCCAGTCGATATTCCAACTGCGTTATTGTTAAGTCTTGTTGCTGCGATTTGTGCGTGTGGTGCATCAGGTGTTGCAGGTGGTTCTTTACTGTTAATTCCACTGGCTTGTAGCATGTTTGGTATTAGCAATGATATCGCTATGCAAGTGGTTGCTGTGGGCGTGATGATCGGAGTGTTACAAGATTCAGCTGAAACCGCACTGAACTCATCAACTGATGTTCTGTTTACTGCAACAGTTTGTATCGCTGAAGATAATCGTATTTCAGAAAATCCATTAACTGAAAAAAATAATGGGTAAAAAGGGTAAGTAGTAAGACAGGAAGAGTAGTAAAAATAATAATTAATAAAAAAATAGAACCCCACATTTTGTGGGGTTTCTTTTTGTCTTGCTAACTTTAATTGATTAAATTTCAAGGGCGAGTTCTGTGCCTTGCCTAATAGCGCGTTTTGCATCTAATGCACTGGCATCTTTTGCTCCACCAATAAGATGAACTGTTTTGTTTTCTTTTTCTAAAGGCGTAAGTAATGGGTGATAAGCACGTTGCCCTGTACACAATATAATATTATCAGCAGGGATAAGCTGTTGCTTTCCATCCTGTTCAATAATGAGACCTTCTGGTGTGATCCTTTGATAGTTGCAATGGGTTAAAAATTTAACGCCTTTTTTCTCTAGCGTTAAACGATGTATCCATCCCGTTGTTTTACCTAAGCTTAAGCCTATTTTCCCTGCTTTACGCTGTGTCATAACAATGTGTTTAGTATCGTCTTTTGAATGATTTGCGGGTTTTATGCCACCACGATAAGAAAGTGTCGGATCAATACCCCACTCTTTATTAAAGGCGCAAGGACTTAGGCTACTACATTGCCCTTTTTGCGTGAGATAAAGGCTGGTATCAAAGCCAATTCCGCCACTCCCCATGATCACGACATTTTTACCTACTGGCTGGTGGTATTTAAGAACGTCGAGATAAGATTTCACAATGGGATCATCAAGTCCTTCAATCTCAGGAATATGAGGTTTAACGCCACTTGCTAAAATCACCTCATCAAAGTTTTCAAGATGTTCAGGAGTGGCTTCGGTATTATTTTTAACAATGACTCCCGTGAGTTGTAATTGTCGTTTGAAGTAACGTAATGTCTCTTGAAATTCTTCTTTCCCCGGAATTTGACTGGCGATATTAAGTTGACCACCAATCACATCTTCTTTTTCAAACAGTGTGACATGATGGCCTCGTTTCGCGGCGGTTACCGCAAAAGATAATCCCGCGGGTCCCGCACCAACAACAGCCAGTTTTTTAGGTTGTTGAGTTGGAATAACCAGAAGTTCGGTTTCTTGACAAGCAAAGGGATTAACTAAGCAAGAGGAAGTTTGACCTGAAAATATTTCATCAAGGCATGCCTGATTGCAAGCAATACAAGTATTGATTTCATCTTCGCGCCCCTGTTGTGCTTTAAGCACAAACTCAGGATCAGCAAGGAAAGGGCGAGCCATTGAAACCATATCAGCACAGCCTTCAGCTAAAATAGCTTCTGCGGTTTGTGGTGTGTTAATTCGGTTTGATGTAATCAGTGGGATATTCACCTTTCCCATTAATTCGCGTGTGACATTCGCAAATTGGCCTCTTGGTACCATCGTGGCAATGGTCGGAATTCGCGCTTCATGCCAACCGATCCCTGTATTAATCATTGTAGCGCCCGCTTTTTCAATGGCTTTGGCAAGATAAAGTACCTCTGATGCCTCTGCGCCATCTTTGATTAAATCCAACATAGAAAGGCGGTAAATAATAATAAACGCCTCACCCACGGCTTTCTTAATGCCTTCAAGAATACGTAAAGCAAAGCGACAACGATTTTCGATATTTCCTCCCCACTGATCGTCTCGCTGATTAGTCTGTCTGACTAAAAACTGATTAATTAAATAGCCTTCCGATCCCATTATCTCAACACCATCATAACCTGCCTTTTGAGCCAATTGAGCACAATGAATGTAATCATTGATGGTTTGTTCGATTTGTTCATGACTCATGGCTTTTGGCATAAACGGGGTGATTGGCGATTGAATAGCTGAAGGTGCAACTAAATTAGGTTGGTAGCTATAACGGCCTGTATGCAATATCTGTAATGCAATTTTACCGTCTTGTTGATGAACCGCATCAGTAACAAGTTGATGAGTTGCCAGTTGGCTTTCAGACATCAATGTTGCAGCGTGTGGCAATAACACGCCTTGTTTATTGGGAGAGATCCCTCCAGTCACTATTAGTGCAACACCTGCCGCGGCTCTTTGGGCATAAAACTGTGCAAGTTTTGGGGCATCATTCGGATTTTCTTCAAGTCCAGTATGCATAGAGCCCATAAGAATACGGTTTTTAAGTACGGTAAACCCTAAATCAAGAGGCGAAAATAGATGAGAATAATGTGCCATCAGATACCCTTTTTATACTGGTCAGATGAGATATCTATTAGCATAACGAGAAGTGAGTGATTAAGAGTTTATTATGTTAATAAGTTGTGATCTTAATCATGGAAAAGGTGAATGGCGGGCTATAAATCAATAATAATCTAAGTGATTAGTTAATGAGAACAAATAGTGATAATAAAAATCACACTCATTCATAATATTTCATCATATAATGTAGTGTACCTATTAATACGTATTAAAAACACACTTCACTATTTTGAATTTGGAGACGTTATGATTAATAAATTTAATCAACTTGTTGACTGTTCTGACTTGGGTAAATTGGTATTACGTGTTTCTCTTGGCGTTTTAATGTTATTACATGGACTTCATAAAATGGAACCGGGTGGATTAGCAGGTATTCAGGGAATGTTGGCTAATGCTAATCTACCTGCATTTATTGCTTATGGCACAGTGATTGGAGAAGTTGTTGCGCCTATTCTATTGATTATTGGTTTATTTACTCGTGCTTCAGCGCTGGTTTTAGCGGGTACAATGTTTGTTGCTGTACTGATGGTGCACTCAGGTGATTTATTTGCACTAAACCCTAAACAGGGGGATGGGCACCAGAAAGCGCGGGCTTCTATTTATTTGCGGCAATTGCTGTCATGTTTTTAGGTAGCGGTCGTTTCGCTGTTAAAAAAGATTAATAAATTTAATAATCAATAAATTTGAATATTATCTTTATAACTTGATTAAAATTGATGAATGAACGCCCAGTTTTATCTTGAACTGGGCGTTTTGTTTTCGACAACGTAGTTAATTATCGTTTATAAACTAAAGTCGTTTTTATTTTTGATTTGGTGGCGTTAATTTAAATACTTTTTCATTTTCGCCTAGCCACTGACGAGCTACTTGGTTTATATCGTTAACACTTAATGTTTTTATAATGGCAGGGTCAGTAAGTAAACGCTGATACTGCTGGTCATCAGTTGCAACTTGTGCAAGGGCATCTGTCCAATAGCTTGCACTGTCATTTACTTGTGAATTTTCAGTTAGCCAGATATTTTTAGCCTCTTGTAACTCTTTATCTGTAATGCCTGACTGCTTAACTTCGTTGACCACTTTACGCGCGAGAGTAATTAATTCATCTGCACGCTCAGGTGATGCCGTAAAGTTTAAACGGCCAGTATAGTAGCTTGTAGGAACTTTCGTTAACATTTCAGAGAAACCAAGAGAGTAAATTCCTCCAGCACGTTCACGTAGATTAAGTCTTAAGCGTTGGCTGATCATCGTATCGAGTAAATTTAGCGCTAATACTTGTTGCTGTGACCATTGAGCTGGCGCTGCATATTGAATGCTAATCATGCTCTTATCACTACTTGCAATAGGATATGTTTTGCTAAACGAGGTGAGTTTAGGATTAATAGCGGGATCTGCCCAAAATAAGCGTTGCTCTGAACGTGTTGGCAGACTCGCAATCCAGCGCTCAATTAACGGTTTAACTTGATTAAGGTTCACGGGACCACTGATAACTAACGTCATATCAGCAGGTTGCCCTAAAATCATTTGGTTGGTTTGCTGTAATTGTTGGGCAGTAAATTGCTTCCAAGCACCTTGAGGAGAAACCACTAAACGATCGCCATTTTGATAACTTTCTTTATTGATATTATCTAAGAACGTGCGTTCAACAGGCGTTTTTGAAATGCCTAATGCCATCGCTTGTTTTTGTTGCTCTAATTTCTCGCCATTAAATTGCGGTGATGTGATTTTTAAGTGCATTAACGTGAGTAAAGTTTCCAATTCATCAATGGGCGCTTCACCACGGAAACCGTGGAATAATAGTTCACTGTAAGGGCGTAAACTAATTTGGTGTTGTTTGGTAAATAACGCTAATTCGCGAGCGTTATAATGACCATATCCACTGACTTCAGGTAATTTTAATGCCCATTGCACCATGCCTAAGCTTTGATTGGTTTCAAGGGATGAACCACCCGGAATACGCAGTGAAACTTGAATATTATCTTTAAGATAACTGTCATTTTTCACAATCACTTTTACGTTATTGCTCAGTGTCCACGCTTGTGTTTTTTCAATCGGCAGTGATTGCGTTGAAACAATGGAGCCTGTTTGTTCAGGTTTGATATCTAACACAACGGCTTGTGTTTTTAACGTAAATGCACCTGGATTTGATTGTCTAATTTCTTGCCAGCGTTGTGCCGCTTTAGTTGCACTAAATACATTGGCATCACTATCAGGGCCAATAACCGCCACTCGTGGTGATGCTTGTTTTAGGTATTGAGCAAAATAGTGTTCAAGTGTTTCAGGTGTCACTTTATTGATGAGTTGATAGCTTAAATTTAATGCCTGTTTTTTTGTTTGAATTGGCATCTCCAATTCGATCGCAGTGGTAATTTGATTGGCTAAATAATCGTGCTCGTAACGTTCTTCGCCCGCTGCTTGTTGACTTAGACGTTTTAACATCGCATTTCGAGCATTATCTAACTCTTCTTGAGTTACTGGAACAGAGGCTAGGCGTTGAACTTCGGTAAATAAGATATCTAATGCGCCTTGGTAATCATTACCTTTAGGGTGCGCAATCATCAATTGCTGTGAGCGACGAGCGTCTAACATTGCGCCTTGCGCATTAGCGCTAATGGACGCAATCAAGCCATTATCGACGATAGTTGAGAAGCGTTGATTTAAAATCGATAGCCATAATGAATCCATTAGGTCTTCATATTGACCTTGGCGGCTATTTAAAGGTGCAGGCAAAGTACGTTGCAAGGTAAATTGCAAAATACGTGAGCCTTGTTCTTTATCGAAAATAGTCTTAACGAGTAAATCTTTATGATCGATAAAGTTGTGCCAAGATGGGTCGTCAATCCCTTTGTTCTCGCTATTTTTAGCGTTAAACAGTTGTTTAATATCTGCGATTGCATCGCCTTGATTAAAGTTACCCACCAGCACTAAAGCCATTCTTTCTGGTTGATACCAAGCATCATAATAACGTTTCGCATCTTTTACATCGCCATATTTAACGATGTCTAAATCACCAATAGGATCACGATCCAGATAACGGCTACCGTAATAACGCAATTCTTCTAACTGGCGGTTAATTCGAAAACCAATCCCCTGACGTAAACGCCATTCTTCAACAATAACAGGGCGCTCTTTATCAAACTCAATAGGGTCAAATGTCATTTCAAATGCCCAATCTGATAAGATTTTTAGCCCTGTTTTAATTTGGATGGGATTTGCATTCGGCAATGACAATTTATAGGTAGTTGCATTTAAACTAGTTGCTGCATTAACGTGGCTACCTAATTTCATGCCTAGGCTTTCAAGTTGTTTAAAGCCCGTTGTACCCGGAAAGTGTGTGGTGCCTTTAAACGCCATATGTTCGGTAAAGTGTGAAAAACCAAGTTGCTTTTCATCTTCTTGCACAGAACCGCTTTTCACTAAAAGACGCATTTCAACGCCAGTTTGTTGGCGTTGCAGTAAGTAGACGTCTAAACCATTATCTAATGTAAAATGGCGAACATCAGGGCGCAGAGATAGCGTATTTTTGTCATTTTGATTAGGGGTGCTTGCAGCACACCCTAAAAGTGAAAGACTGACTGAAACAATCAGTAAATTACGATACATATTCGGTAGCTCCAGCAGGTTGAGAGGAGGATACGGTAGGGGCTTTTAATGAAAGCACATTATCTGCAATCACATGTGTAAAGCGCTGGTGGCTGACTAAGGCAATACCCGCAGTTGGCAGATGTTGTTTTAGCAACTTCAACATGCTTAATGCATTTTGTTCATCAAGTGCTGATGTGGTTTCATCTAGTAAAATAAGCTCTGGTTTATTGAGTAATAAACGGGCAAAAATAAGGCGTTGTTGCTCACCACCTGATAGGCGTGTTGTCCAATCAGTTTCCAGTGAAAGTTGATTTTTTATTTTATCTAAGCCCACCGAATGAAGCGCTTCTTCGTACTCTTTGGCGGAGAATTGATTAGGCTGATAAGGATAAGCGAGCAAACTATCTAAACGCGCAAAAGGCAGATACATACGTTGTGGGATCCAACATACATTTGGTGAGCGTTGAATTTCCCCTTTGAAATAAGGCCAATGTCCACTTAATGCTCTAAGCAGTGTTGATTTACCTAAACCAGAACAACCTTCGATAACGGTTAATTCACCCGCTTTTACAGAGAAGTTAATATCTTGGATTAACAGGCTGTTATCTTGCATAAATAGAGAAAGATTGGCTTTCAACTTAATCTGTTTATCATTTAAATCAGTGACTTCTGGCTCATGATCGTGCTCTAAAAGCACCACGAAATTGTAAAGACGCGTCACCGTTGCTTGCCATGCAGCAATCTCTTTATAGGAGAAAATAAACCAGCTTAATGCACCCGCAACGCTAGAGAATGCTTGTCTCAACTGCATTAATCCCCCTAGCATTAATTCGCCAGCAAGGAATTTAGGTAAGGCAAAAATAATTGGCGCCATTGCAGTAGCTTGTTGGTAGCCCACAGTGAAGAATGCAAGATTTCTTTCGTAGCGGATAAGGTTATTCCAGTTATGAATAACCCCTAAAAAACGGCCCATTAATTCATTACGATCACTGATTTCACCACGTTGGCCTGCAATTGCATCGCCATGTTGTTTACGGGTGATGAGAGCAGCACGGTAATCAGCTTCTTTGCGCTGTTTATCCATATTAATTTTACGCAGTGGCGAACCAATAAACTGCGTAATAGTGATCCCAATAATGGTATACACAATACAAGCCCAGAACATATAGCCAGGAATTGTCCACTCGCTACCACCTAATGTGAAAGAGATAGCGCCAGACAGTGACCAAAGAATGGTGGCAAAAGAGATAAGCGTGAGTAACGAGTGCAAAAATGTCACGGTTAAACGCATTGTTGATTCGATCAGTAAACGAATATCTTCTGCAATACGCTGATCTGGGTTATCAGGCTCTTGAGAAGTGAGTCTTAACATATAGTGTTTACTGTTTTTTGATAACCAGCGATCAAGCACTTGTTCAGTCATGCCTTCTCGCCAGCGAATGACCATTTTTTGGCGTAAAAAATCGCCCATTACTACCACAGTAATTAATCCCGCAATAATAATGACAAATTGTTGAAGGAGCTTGTATAACGCTTGTCCGTCAAGTTGTTGTAATGCGTTATAGAAACTGCCATTCCATTCATTCATTTTGACGTTAAACCAAACCGATGACAGGGTTAAGGTTAATGAGACAATCAACAGAAACCAGCAGTAAAGGGCGGCACGCCGCCCCCAAAAAGGTGAAACTAAATAGAAAAATTGTTTTATTGTTTTCATTGCTTATTGGTCATATTTTTATTGTTTATCGACTAGGTTGCTCACATTAACTTCGTCAATTTATTAATAGTCGTAGCTGACTTGTAACCAGAATTGACGACCTGGTTCATAAGATTTGTAATCTTTATCTTGGTAAGTGAAGTAGTCAGCCACATTTTTGGTGTTAAGGACATTATTCACTTCAACAGAAATACCGACACCATAAGCAAATTCAGGTTTCCAACCCAGTTTGGTATCCCAAGTAAAACGACTACTGTAATTACGTTTTTTGTATTCAAATAATGGACCATATTCACTTGGTTTTGGCGCGCCATTATTGACTTTTTCTGCTTGTGAACGAGCACCATTCCATTGAAGTCGGTTATACCAAGTAATATCCCAATCATCCCAAACACTGGTGAGTTCAGCCGTGACTTTTAATGGTGAGTTAAAATTGCCAGAAGGTAAGTCTTTGGCATTGATGATTTTTCCGTCATACCAAACTTTGTCATAGTTCATTCCTTGTGAACTAGGATCGAAATTGGCGTAACCAGAATCTTTAGGGGTATTGGTTTTGCTTTTCTGCCAACTAATAGAAGCATTAAAAACATGATCTGCTTGGGCTAATTCCCAAGGCTGGCTGTTTTTCACTGAAAGCGTTAAGGTATCGTGAGTGCTGCGACCATTATTATTGAAGTGACGAATTCTTATTTTGTCTTTGTCATTCGGGTATTTTGTATCACTACGGACTTCGTCACGACCTTCACGATGAACGTATTGCAGACGCCAAGTTGTAGACACAATTTCTTGTTGTAAACCTAACGTAATTTCATCGTTATACGGTGTTTTGAGAGAATCAACACCTTCAAAGTCGGTACGGTTTTCCCAATCATTTGGATTGTTGTTATCACAAGAGAAATAGCAGTGCTGTAAGCCTGCATTTTGTGCGCCATACAGTGCGTAAGTCAGCATGGAACGACCGTAATAACGGTTTACACCACCAATAATTAAGGTATCACCTGTTCCCCAAAGATCATAAGTTCCGCTTAAACGTGGAGAAATATTATTTTTTTGAACAAAATCATCACGATCTAAACGGATACCAGGACGTAATGTGAGGCGTTTATATTGGATATTATCGTCGAGATAAATAGCGTAGTTAGTATACGAAGCATCATATGTGCCCGCTAAGAAACGCGTTGTTTGCTGCAATGAACCCATCCACTGATTATCCCATGTGGAACCTGTATAGGTGTAGTTGTAATAGGTTTTGTCGCGGATATAAGAGCCTTTAGTTCGGCTAATCTCAAATCCTGTCGTTGGCTGGTGACTCACGGCACCCCATTCAACAGGGTTAAATCGCATAATACTTTTTGCGTTATAGGTTTCTTGTCTACTTTTCAGATCACCTTGACCACCACTGCTAACCTGCTGTGGGTTTTGCCAATCGGTATAATCTTTAATGGTGATAAAGTAGTCTTGATCATTAGTACGCTTATCTTCAAGGTTTTGATAACCCGCCGTTAATTCCAATGAACCAAGATCAAGTTGGTGTTTATAAAGTGCGGTAAAACTTAAACCATTATGTTCGTTGTCATAGCCTGAGTTATAGACAGAACCTGAGAATAAATAACTATTATAACGTGCAATATTGCTCGATAAATCAAGAGATTGTTTCTCTGAGATATCCCATGAATATTTAATAAAATAGTTATCTGATGTTCGAGTTTGATCTTTATAATGAGGCGTTTGCTCAACTTGTTCTAACTGACCATCTGGAGTCAGAATAATTCCGCCTTCTGCACTTATCATCATCGGGATCGTTGATTCACGACGAGATGCAGAGAAAATAAGTCCGGTGTTGTCTGTTAAGCCTGTTTCAAACCAACCACCAAAGTTTTGTTTATCGTATTTTTTCTGGAATCGAGCAGGATTACTAAAATCGTTATTTGCGGTATCAAAATTTAGTTTTGGATCGGTGAAAATATTGTTCCAGCTTGAACGTGTTGTACGATAATAGGCGTTGGCGTGTGTTTCACCAGACCAACGACGACTTTGTACTTCAACCGTTCCCCCCGTAAATCCGCCGAATTCGACAGGAATATTGTTATCGTAAACTGCGACGCTATCAATTAAGCGACTATCAAGGTACATCCCTTGTTCATCACTACTAATGCGTGTGTTGGTTTCACCTAAACCTGAATTAGCAGGGTCAAAATCGTTGTTAAAACTGACACCGTCAAGTTTGTAAGAGTTTTGATAACTACTAGAGCCGTGAATAGAGATACGCGAAGGTTTAATTTCACCCTGATTCATTGAGGTGCTGTCGTTATTGGAAAATTGAACAGCAGGGTTACTTTTTAGTAAGTCAGTAACGTTTCCATCACCTGTATTACGCTGTTTTATCTCTTCTGAGGTGATGTATTGTGGGGCTGAAACCACATCAGTAGCTGGATGATATGTACTACCGACACCGGTTACTTTAACTTCAGGAATAACGATCGCGTTGGCAGTTGCAAGGGGACGAATAACAAACCCACTGCCTTGTGGAATAATTTCTAATCCACTCCCGATTAAGACTTTTTGTAATGCAGTTTGGGTTTCAAATTGACCTGAAAGTGCTGGAGCACGTAGGTTTTTAACCGAATTTGCATCAAATAAAATTTGTACTTGTCCTTGTTTTGCAATGGCACTTAATGAATCAGCTAAAGACTGCTCTGGTAAAGCCACTGAAACTGTAGATGCATAAGCGCAAGGTGTGGCAATAGTGGTACTTATTAGCAATGCTAGTAAAGACCTCTTAAGGGTCTTTTTTTTGTTATTCATTCTCATTTCACCAATCCCATTCACTAACTTAATAATTGTTGTTACTAGGGAAGAGGGTGAAATGAGAATTATCCTCACCTGTAAAAAAGAATATTTTTCATATTTCTTTTTACTTATTGATAATTAAAGCATTATTTTTATCAGTGAAAACAACATTAACCGGCAATATCAGTGGAATTGCGGTAATAAAGTCTTTGGCATCATTTATGTTAGCGATCCCTGAGACTTTCATTTTGGCGATTTCGGGGGAGGAAATTTGAATATTGATATCAAGATAAGGTTTGAGCTTGGTTATCACTTCATTCAATGGGCGCTCAAAGAAATGCAGTTGACCAAAACGCCAACTTCCCACGGAATCAATATTGACCGAAGAGATAACAAAGCTATCGCTGGCTAATTTGCTTGTAGCCTGAGAGCCTGCGTACAAATAGGCTGGCGAAGATTTCGGTGTTGCTTTTACTTCAACGATCCCTTCATGGACAGCAACGTTAATTTGATTGTTATCATAGCGACTAACTTCAAATTCAGTGCCAACTACTTTAATTAATCGGGTATCAGCATGCACATAGAAAGGGCGATACGGATTTGATTTTACCTTGAAATAGGCTTGTCCTTTATCCAACCATAAACGCCTTTCTTCTTGCACATAAGCCACTCTTACCTGTGTATTTCTGTCTAAATAGACTTTAGAGCCATCAGCTAAGGTCATTTCTTTCGGTAAATCGCTGGTTGCAAGCGTCATATTATCCATCAGTAATGCAGGTAAATGACTATAAGGAAGATATAAAACGGTGAGTAAACAAAGAGTAGCCGTGGTGTGGATCATTGGGCGCCAAAAAGAGCGTTTTTTCTTTTCAACGGTGGCGATTGTTGGTCGTGGTAATGCATCGCATTGACGCCAGATCCCAGCAATATCTTGATACGCTTGCCGATTTACATCATTTTCTATCCACACTTTAAACGCTTGACGTTGCTGAGGTGTCATCCTTTGGCTATATTGTCGGGTGAACCAAAGGGCTGCTTGCTCATCAGTCGATCCATTGAGTAATTCATCATTAGTCTCCAAAAAAAGGGAGTCTAGCTCCTCATCTGTGTGAGGTTTTATTTCCGGTATATTTTTTTCCGGCTTACTCATCATTCGAGCATTTCTCCTGTCCTGCATCGACATATCTTTTGCAATGTAATAGGGCAGCGGCAATATGTTTTTCCACCATACTGATTGAGATTTCCATTTGCTCTGCAATTTCGCTTTGTGATAGTCCATCAAAACGATAAAGAACAAATGCTTCTCGACGGCGTGGAGGTAATGTTTCAATTGCTTCGCTAAGTAGATCTAAACGCTGTTGATGCTCAACGACATACCCCGGATCAAGCTCCGTGGTATAACTTTGAGCGGCGTCATCTAATTCACAATCATCCTGATAGATATCTTTTTGCTTTTGATTTTTTCTCCAATGGTCAATCAAAACGTGGTTCGCTATTTTAAACAGAAAAGCACGCTGTTCTTGCACAGGTGTTTGTTCTTTTCTGTTTAGCCATAGTGTAAACACATCTTGAGACAAATCATCTGCATCATGGTAATTACCCGTACGTTTGTGGAAAAAACGCACAAGTTGTCCATAGGTTGATTGATAGGCACAACTAATTTTTTGTGCCAATGATTTATCGCTAGCCATAATCTCTGGTGTCTAAAAAAGAGTGAAATAATAAGCTCTTACTGCTTCTCATGCGAACAAGTTATGATAATTATCAAGCTAATTTTTTATTGTATTATTAATAATAAGCAATATCATTTGTGTTTGTATTATGCCTATAATTCACAAGAAAGAAAATCAGAGGCAAGAATTATGAGTAGTATGTCGGCGACTTTTTCACGCCGTGGATCATTTTCTATTGGTGGATTAACCGCCAGTATTTTATTTCATGCAACGTTAGCTGTTGTCGCTATTGGCTGGATAACATCTAAAGATGAACGCCATGGTGTTTTACCACCAGCGATGACAATGGATCTTGGTATCTATCAATTAGCACAGGCAGAAACAAAAGAAGTTCCTGTTGGGCCTGAAAAAGTGATGTCTGTTCCTGAACCCGCAGAGGTAGAGCCAGAACCTATCAAAGAAGTGTTAGATTTACCTAAAATGCCTGTAGTAGAACAAGGTACTTATGAGCGTATTCCAGAAAAGCCAAAAGTAAAACCAGTGGTGAAACCAAAACCTGTTGCGGTGAAAGTACCTGATGATCTTCCTGTCTCAGAAGCACCATCAGATGTAACAAGCGCACCTATTTCTGGTTCTAATACAAGTAGTAGTGCTCAATTTAATAGTTTATCTACTTCTTCTGTGAGTGGGCAAATGGGCTGGGAAAGCTTAGTTCATAGCCATATTAATGCCTATAAACGCTACCCACGCACAGCATTGCGCTTTAAAGCAACGGGCGTGACACAAGTTTCTATTGTGTTAAATGCAAAAGGTGAGTTATTAGACGCGAAAGTAGAAACATCATCAGGTAATCGTATTCTTGATAGAGAAGCGTTAAATACGATTAAACGTGCTTCGCCATTTCCAGCGCCTGAAAGCTATCGTTTAGTAAATGGTAATATTTCATTTACTGCGCCTTTAACGTTTGATTATAGGCAAGAGAGCTAAGTTATTATTTATAATTATTTACTACATAATAAACTAACTATTAAAAATAAATAATTTAAAGAAACAGAAACTAAAAAACCACCGTAAGGTGGTTTTCTAGTTTTAATCTTTGTGTTCGTCGGCATCGCAATTTTTCAGCGTCGCGGGGAAGATTGCCGCCTCTTTTGTCCCCACCAACGAAATAAGAGTATCATAGTGAAAATATAACAGCAATATAATTATTCAATAGAGTTTTTGTATAATAAAATCTCATTATCAACCTCATCAATATATAATGCATTGCTTTCATGGGTATACATATACATTTCTTTTAATATCAATAAGTCATTTTTTAAAGAATATAACTCTGATTCTAAATTTTTATTTGTTTTTCTTAATTCTTCAATTTCTGTATATAATTTATTTTTTGATATTGATGATAGTAGCCCTTTATCTAATAATTTTTTATCTCTACGACAAAGTGAAGCTCGATAATCCTCATTTCTATAATATTGATTGTATCCTTTTAATTTAAATAAAGGAGGAAGTATTCGCGTTACACAAATAGTTTGGATCATATCACATAAAGCATAAGTTTCTTTTTTAGCAAGATCACCAATGTGTTTTATTGATTCATCTGATAATTTAAAAATAGAGGAATTAACGGCTAAGTCATGAGGCTTTTTTGATGTGAGTGGAATGACTTTAACTCCTCTGTCATCTGCTTTTACGACAATCGCAGGCCTTCTCTTATGCATTTCACCCTGTTGAATATTATCAGGATAGCGTTTATTTGTTTTTATACTGGCATCCAAAGTGACACATGAGAAGATATGTCCAAATTCAACAATAATAATTTTACCAAGATATAATATTGATTTAGCACTTTTATAATTTTTATTTTTTAATGTTTGAGATAAATAAATATCATCTGAAACATTTCTTGGAGATAGCCAAATATTTATAATAATATTGTTCTCAGATAGAGTTTGAATTTTTGAACTTTTTATTTCCCATCTGTGTTCTTTTCTACCGATAAATGATTTTGTGATAAAAACAGGATAGAAATTTTCTTTATCAATGTTATCTCTAAATAGTGGAGTGATAATTTCATTTATACCATTTAGAATAACATGACCTAATAATATTTCAGTCCGATAATTATAAAATTCAAAATAATTAATTCTTATCATAATATAATCCGTTAAGTAATAGTGAGATATATCTGTGTTTTCGGGATTATTTTAGATTAATGTGACTTTATTTTTTCTATTTTAAACTTTAAATATATTTATTAAATTTCAAACTAATTAAATATAAAAAAGCAGAGAATAATCTCTGCTTTTATTTTTAGTCGTAAGGAAAATAATTAAAACTATTTTGTCATACGTTTGTATTTCATGCGACGAGGCTGAATAGCGTCGTTGCCTAATGTACGTTTTTTGTATTCTTCATATTCAGTAAAGTTACCTTCGAAGAATTCCACTTTACCTTCATCTTGATAATCGATGATATGCGTGGCAATACGGTCAAGGAACCAGCGGTCATGCGAGATAACCATTGCACAACCTGGGAACTCTAATAGGGCGTTTTCTAATGCACGTAAAGTTTCAACGTCGAGGTCGTTAGTTGGTTCATCGAGCAGCAACATGTTACCGCCAACTTGTAGCAGCTTCGCAAGGTGTAAACGACCACGCTCACCACCAGAAAGTTCGCCAACACGTTTACCTTGGTCAATACCTTTAAAGTTAAAACGACCAACATAGGCACGGCTTGGGATCTCAAAGTTGCCAATACGCATAATGTCTTGGCCACCTGAAACTTCTTCCCAAACAGTTTTACTGTCGTCCATGCTGTCACGGAACTGATCAACAGATGCCAGTTTAACAGTATCACCTAAAGTGAGTGTACCTGAGTCTGGTTGTTCTTGACCCGAGATCATACGAAATAGTGTTGATTTACCTGCACCGTTAGGGCCGATAATACCGACAATCGCCCCTTTAGGAATAGAGAAGCTTAAATCATCAATCAGAACGCGATCACCATAAGATTTTGTTAGATTATTAATTTCTAACACTTTATCCCCTAAACGTGGTCCAGGTGGAATAAAGAGTTCACTGGTCTCATTACGTTTTTGATAATCAACGCTGTTAAGTTCTTCAAAGCGAGCAAGACGTGCCTTGCCTTTTGCTTGGCGACCTTTAGGATTTTGGCGGATCCACTCAAGTTCTTTCTGAATAGATTTATGACGAGCCGCTTCAGTTGCCGCTTCTTGCTCAAGGCGCGCGTCTTTTTGCTCTAACCATGAAGAGTAGTTACCTTCCCATGGAATACCTTCACCACGGTCAAGTTCTAAGATCCAACCCGCTACGTTATCAAGGAAGTAACGGTCGTGGGTGATCGCCACAACAGTACCTTCATAATCATGTAAGAAGCGCTCTAACCAAGCCACAGATTCTGCATCCAAGTGGTTAGTTGGTTCATCTAATAACAGCATATCTGGTTTTTCTAACAGGAGACGACAGATAGCAACACGGCGACGTTCACCCCCTGAAAGTTTCTCAATTTTTGCGTCCCATTCAGGTAAACGTAGCGCTTCTGCTGCACGCTCTAATTGATTTTCAAGGTTATGGCCATCATGAGATTGAATAATCGCTTCTAACTGACCTTGTTCTTTTGCTAATTTATCGAAATCAGCATCAGGATCGGCATAAGCCGCATAAACTTCATCAAGGCGGTTTAATGCGTTTTTCAGTTCGCTGACGGCTTCTTCAACGGCTTCACGTACTGTATGTTCTGGGTTTAATTTTGGTTCTTGTGGTAAGTAACCAATTTTAATACCTGGTTGTGGACGTGCTTCACCTTCGATATCAGTATCAATACCTGCCATGATGCGTAGTAATGTTGATTTACCAGCACCATTAAGACCAAGCACACCAATTTTCGCGCCCGGGAAGAAGCTGAGTGAAATGTTTTTAAGGATATGTCGCTTAGGTGGGACAATTTTCCCGACACGCAACATACTATAAACGTATTGAGCCACTATAATTACCCTTTGATTATAAAAGAGATTTTATCTGAGGTGCCACTTTTTGCGCTAAAAACAAATTTTTTGTGATTAAGCCGCGTGTTTATGGTACCAAAATGAACAATAGCAAAGTCAATGCCAGTATTTTGCCAAAGACCCGAAAATGATGAAAGTCGCCAGTATACCCGATTTATAAAAGAAAACCTTAGTCAAAAGAGAGGTTTTTATCCACCTTTCGTACTTCCTCTGAAAGTAAAGAAAATTTCTCTTAAAGAGGGGAACTTACATTGTTAATGATTATCATATTAGCTAATGTATTCACTCTTTGGTGGTTCTATTTGAGGTGGGAGAAATAACGTGGTGAAGCAAAAGTGGTCGTTAGCATTGGCAATTGGGGCATTGTGTTTTTCTACATGGGTGCAAGCAGATTCATTAAGTGAACAACGTGCCCGTTATCAAGAAATTAAGTCAGCATGGGATCTGAAAAAAACAGATGAAGTAGAAAAACTACTACCTACATTACAAAACTATCCACTTTATCCTTATCTGGAATACCGTCAAATTACGGATAATCTTGATGTTATTGCGCCAGCAGTGGTTACTGAATTTGTTGCTAAATATCCCACATTACCACCAGCAAAAGCGCTTCCTTCACTGTTTGTGAATGAATTGGCTAAACGCCAAGAGTGGCAGAACTTACTGACTTTTAGCCCCAATCCACCAAATCCTAAAGCTGCAAGATGTAATTATTATTATGCAAAATGGGCAACAGGTGATATTCAAACGGCATGGGTAGGGGCTAACGAAGCATGGCTTAATGGCACATCAATGCCATCAAGTTGTGATTCACTTTTTGATGAATGGCAAAAAGCTAATCAATTAACACCCGAGTTGGTGTTAGAACGCATTAATTTAGCGGTTAAAAATGGTAATACGGCGCTTGCTGCTTACTTGGCTCGACGTCTCCCTGAAAATTATCAAACCATTAGTGATGCCTTGGTTGAATTGCAAGACTATCCCAATTTAGTTGGACGCTATGCAACCACTCTTTCACCGACAGATTTCACACGTTCAATCATACAATCTGCATTTTCACGTTGGGCAAGAAAAGACGCAGATGCAGCAAGAGCACAACTGGACAATATCGCGCATGCACAAAAAATGACAGCCAGTGAACGCCAGTTAATGCGTGATACTGTGGCGTGGCAATATATGCCTTATGCGACACCAGAGCAGGTAAAATGGCGTGATAGCGTTATTCAAGATACAGCATCAGATACATTGCGTGAGCGCCGTGTACGCCTAGCATTAAGCCAAAACCAACCTGCTGAATTGGCATTGTGGTTAGAAAGGCTCTCTCCGGAAAGTAAAAATAAGGAAGAGTGGCGTTATTGGCGAGCAATGGTGTTGCAATCACAAGGTAAAAACAGTGAAGCACAAGCTATTTTAGAAGCGCTAACACAAAATCGTGGTTTTTACCCAATGGTTGCAGCTGCCAAATTAGGTAAGCCTTATGTGATGGTGATAGATAAAGCCCCAAGTGTTTCATCAAACATTCCTAATCAGCCAGAAATACAGCGTGTTCGTGAATTGATGTATTGGCAGATGGATAACTTAGCGCGATCAGAGTGGGCAAACTATGTTGCTTCACAGCCAGCGCAAATACAGTCTGAATTAGCGCGTTATGCGTATGAGCAAAAATGGGCTGATTTAGCGGTGCAAGCCACGATCACAGGGAAAATGTGGGATCATCTAGAAGAACGCTTCCCTCTTGCTTGGAAAAATGAGTTTGAGCAATATACGAAAGATAAATCGATCGACCGCAATTATGCGATGGCGATTGCTCGCCAAGAAAGTGCGTGGAATCCTCAAGCCCGTTCTTCAGCGGGTGCAACAGGTTTAATGCAGGTTATGCCAAAAACAGCAGAGTTTACGGTAAAACAAGCGGGGATTACGGGATATACAAGTAGTGCGCAATTGACAAATCCTGTGAAGAATATTGAGATTGGTACCGCTTATCTTGATTCTGTCTATCAGCGTTTTAACCAAAACCGTATTTTAGCAAGTGCTGCGTACAATGCGGGGCCTGCGCGTGTTGATCGTTGGTTATCTGATGCAAATGGTCAATTAGATGCAATTGCTTTTGTTGAAAGTATTCCTTTTGCTGAAACTCGTGGTTATGTGAAAAACGTACTCTCTTTTGCTGTTTTCTATAGCTATTTTGCGGGCGAACAGCAGCCAGTACTGACTGAAAATGAGTGGAATAGCCGATATTAAAGGATAAAAAAAGGATTTATTGTTGGAGCCTCTTTGTACATTAGCAAAGTATGATATAGTTTGTACTAGTTAATGAGTGTGGCAAAAAGAGGTTCCCACGATGCAAGATCCTGCATTATCACCTGAAGAGAATGAGCACTGGCTAAGATTTGTAGAGTTATTACAACATGCTTTTGAGCAAGATGTGCAATTTCCTATTTTACAACTTTTAATGACACCTGATGAACGTAGTGCTTTGGCAACCCGAGTTCGCATTGTGCAAGAGTTAATGCGAGGGGATTTAAGTCAGCGTGAGTTAAAAGAAGAGCTAGGCGTTGGCATTGCCACCATCACTAGAGGCTCTAATAGTTTAAAAACAGCGCCACATGATGTGAAATTATGGCTTGAAAAAGAGCTAATGACGAAAAAATAGTCGCGTTGTTACTCTCTAGACTAGAATAATAAAAAGCCATTTAATTATTTGATTAAATGGCTTTTTTTGTTTCTTTTTTATCTAACAACAAACTTATCTAGAAGCTGGGTTATCTAAAAAAACGCATTAGATTAATTATTAATCTTCTTTTTGATTGAGTTCTTTATAGATATCATGAGTGACTGGTACTAATGCCAGCACTAATGCTTGTTGATACACAGAAGTACGACTGAGTAGGCCATCAGTAAAATAACCAATCGCACCGCCACGCTGTTTAATGTTGTCAATTTTTGTTAAGAAAGCCATTTCATCGCCAAGCTCACGACCTTCACGGATCCCTTTTAAGATCTGTTCTGGTAGCATAAGGCTTGCTGAGCGTGATTCTCCACGAATTTGACCATGTTCGACAACAATCCAAGCAAAGGTCATATCATCTTCTATACCGGCTTCGACGCCAACCCAAAAATCAGCTTCAGGGCGAACTTGACGAGCCGCCATCACACGTTGACGTGCGCCAGTTCTCGTTTCTGTATTTCCGATAGGTTGCTGTGGAACACGACTATCGACATTAATATCTTCAATATCAAAGGTATCTTTACCGAATACTTGCTCAAAGGCGAGTTTTATCGCGTTGATTTTTGCTGGATTCGTAGTGGCTGCAATGACATGATACATAATGAATTAATCATCCTTTGAAAAATTAGAGCAGTATAACGGAAAAAATGTATGTTACAGGTCTATCTTGTTCGCCACGGTGAAACTGAATGGAACGTGGCGAGACGTATTCAAGGGCAATCTGATAGCCCACTAACAGCGAATGGTGTGCGTCAAGCACAGCAAGTTGCTGAAAAAGTAAAATCAGCAGGCATTACCCACATTATCTCAAGCGATCTTGGCCGTACTCGTCAAACGGCAGAAATCATTGCACAAGCTTGTGGCTGTGAAGTGATAACTGACCCACGTTTACGTGAACTCAATATGGGCGTTCTTGAACAGCGAGAGATCGCAACATTAAAGACACAAGAAGAGGCTTGGCGCAAGAGTTTGATTGATGGTACACCTGATGGACGAATTCCCCAAGGAGAATCAATGGCAGAATTAGCAAGTCGTATGCAGGCTGCGCTAAATCAATGTCTTGATTTACCCGCAAATAGCCGCCCACTCTTAGTCAGTCATGGTATTGCTTTAGGGTGCTTACTGAGTACGGTATTAGGATTACCTGCATATGCAGAACGCCGTTTAAGACTGCGTAATTGCTCAATTTCACGCGTTGATTATCAAAATAGCCCTTGGCTTGCTAATGGTTGGGTGATTGAAACAGCGGGTGATGTGAGTCATCTTACTGATACTGCATTAGATGAAGTTCAGCGCTAAAAAATAAAAGCTCTCTTTCTCATATTACAAAGAGAGCTTTTTCTTATGCGGTTACATCTTCGCGTTTAATTGGAATGTAATATTCAAAACGTTCGATATGATCTTGTGGCTCAGTCACCATCTCATTGCTGTAACTCACATTTTTAAGATAGTATTTTTCAACGTCATAGCCTTTACGGCGCGTTAATCCCATATTAGGTAAGCAGACACCATAAATTAGGAATAAAAATTCCTGCATTGCACCACGTTTTGCCTCACCTTCAAAATCAAAGCGAATGTAATCACCGCCAGCAAGAGAGACTTCATTTGCTGCATCATCATCGATAAACGTTGCATAATCTGGCTCAACGGCAGTTGTGTAAAGCACACGTTGTTCGTCTTCATGCTCATCGCTATGTTGTGCGTGGTGAAGCCCATAAACTTGATGAGGGACAGCGCTTATCTTGCTCATGTAGTAACGCCAGAAGGTTTGGCGCATGTTAGAGCAGGCTTCAGCCCATTGCTCAAGGGTGTGGCTACAAGTTTGCTCAATACCAATTAATTTCTTCTCAGATAGCGTTACAAATTCCCATTTAGGTAAATTTTGAGGATCTAAGGTAATTGGTGGACAAATTCCTACCGCACACCATTCATCAGTACGACGATAAAGTGCGGGTGTTCTATCAAATTGCTTTTTAAAAGCGCGGGTAAAAGTCTGTTGAGAATCAAAACGATATTGCAAAGCAATGTCTAAAATAGGGCGGCTCGTTAAACGTAATGCAACGGCTGCACGAGATAGACGCCTTGAACGAATATAAGAACCAATCGCTTGTCCTGTAACTTCTTTAAACATGCGTTGTAGATGCCACTTGGAGTAACCCGCTTTGGTTGCGACATTATCGAGGGATAATGGCTTGTCTAGGTTATTATCAAGCCAAGCGAGCAAATCACGTATGATGTTGGTTTGATCCATACATCTCCCTTAGTCATATTCGTTTGTTTATTGCAGTAGAAGTAGATGGTAAAGAGCCTGAACATCTATAACAAGTTATATTGTTAGACAATCGTAAAATATAGTCTTTTTCATCGACTAATGTACACAAATTCTTCTATCAGTTAGTAATAGATTGTTTTATTCTAGACAAAACTATTTTCTCATCTTTTCAATGGAACTAGGTAAATATGTTAAATTTCAAAAAGATGCTAGCAATATCTATATTACTCCCTTTTTCTTTGATGGCAAAAGCAGAAGAAATTGGCTACGTGGATACGGTATTTAAGTTTTTTGGCGCTAACCATAAAATTGTGATTGAAGCATTTGATGATCCTGAAGTTAAAAATGTCACATGTTATTTAAGCCGAGCAAAAACTGGGGGCATTTCAGGGAGTTTAGGTCTTGCTGAAGATACTGCTGATGCGGCTATCTCTTGCCAGCAAGTAGGGCCTATTGAACTAAGCGAAAAGGTTATTAAAGGGAAAAATAATGGTGATGTTGTTTTCCAGAAAAGAACATCATTAGTATTTAAAAAGCTTCAAGTTGTACGTTTTTACGATAAACAGCGCCATGCTTTAGTTTATCTGACTTACTCAGATAAAGTCATTGATGGTTCGCCAAAAAATGCGATTAGTGCAGTACCTATTATGCCGTGGAAAGAGTGATTTTTATTTACTAGAGAAATTAATGGTTAATAAAATTAATACGAATAAGGTTTAAAATTTTTTTAAAAAAGAAGTTATATTTTTTATCAAAATAGTTGCTGAGATCAATTTTCACTATTTGTGATTTTATTAATCCTTCTTTAGATAAAAGAAACCCCCGAATGGTAATTCGGGGGTTTTTGTTAAGAAAGTGTTTGAGATAGAATCAAAATCACTCGTCTAAATCACCACAGAAGCGATAACCTTCACCATGAATTGTTGCAATGATTTCTGGTGTATCTGGTGTTGACTCAAAATGCTTACGAATACGACGGATAGTTACGTCAACCGTACGATCATGAGGTTTCAGTTCACGGCCTGTCATTTTCTTCAGTAATTCTGCACGAGTTTGGATTTTTCCTGGATTCTCGCAGAAATGTAGCATCGCACGAAATTCACTGCGTGGTAATTTATATTGTTCACCAGCAGGGCTGATTAGTGAGCGACTGTTAATATCAAGCTCCCAACCATTGAATTTATAGCTTTCCACTAAACGGCGTTCTTCTGTGCCATTAACTAAATTCATGGTACGTGACAGTAAGTTACGTGCACGAATCGTTAATTCACGAGGGTTAAATGGTTTAGTAATGTAATCATCGGCACCAATTTCTAGGCCTAAGATTTTATCAACTTCATTATCACGACCGGTCAGGAACATTAATGCAACACTTGCCTGTTCACGTAATTCACGAGCAAGTAACAGCCCGTTTTTACCAGGAAGGTTAATGTCCATAATGACCAGATTAATATCATGATCAGATAGAACATTGTGCATTTCGTTGCCATCAGTGGCTTCGTGTACGATATACCCTTCAGCTTCGAATATGCTTTTCAGGGTATTACGAGTAACAACTTCGTCTTCAACAATCAGAATGTGCGGGGTTTGCATATTTGCTACCTAAAATTACCAAAAATAGAAAAAGGAAATCTGTGTTTAACTTCTGTGTGCGCTTGTGTGGTTATTCATTTTTGTTATTAGCACGTAAAAACTAGACCCAGATTGAAATTCGATAAATAACCATCACGTTATTACAAAACTTGCAATTTTAATCGACAATGAACGCTAAAATCAGAATGCAAAACGCCCATAGTCTATTAACAGCAATATAACACCAGTTGTATTAAATACCATCTAAAAAGCTAACTTTTGTTGACACATATCAAAATCAAGATAACAGCTTAACCTTGATTTCAATAGTTAACTATATAATTTGATTTATGTAATGTAAAAGAAAAATATATGTTAAATATAGTGGGGGTTTATTTTTTTTCCAGTTTTGTTACACAATTTAAAGTAGCATAAAATACCTTATTCCTAATAAAAGTACAAATCCCCAAATAACTCTAAAATAGTAGCTTTATTTTCTTTGTTTATCCCTTTGTGATAGCAATATCTATACTACAATAGGAGTAAGGATCGAATAAATTTTATTTAAGTTGAGTTTATTTTTTGGTGCAAAAAAAGAAAAAATTTGACATCTCTCTCGCTTTGCTTTAACCAGTATATAGTCAAACTAAATTTGAGACAGACAGGATAGTTATGCGTATTTACAGCCCAGCTAAAATGACAATTATTACCACCACCACCGGAATCTTATATTGCGGGGCGGGCTGTCGCATATAAAAAACGAAAATCGAAAAAGCCCGCATTGAGAAATGCGGGTTTTTTTTTGGGTGAAAAATCAGGAGAGCTGTATGCGAGTGTTAAAATTTGGGGGAACTTCAGTTGCCAACGCAGAGCGTGTGCTGAATGTTGCTGATATCGCTGAGAAAAAAAGAGAGCAAGGACAAGTCGCTCTTGTATTATCAGCACCAGCCAAGATAACTAACTACTTGGTTGCAATGATTGAAAAAACGGCAGAAGGCGAAGATCCTCTCACTCAAGTACGAGAAGCCGAGCAAATTTTTGCCAACTTATTACAAGGTTTAAGAGAAAAACAACCTGGTTTTGACTATGAGCGCTTAAAAGATAAAGTTGAGCGTGAATTTGCAGAGATCAAACATATCCTTCATGGGATCTCTTTATTAGGCCAATGTCCTGATAGCATCAATGCAGCGATGATTTGTCGTGGTGAAAAGCTCTCTATCGCTATAATGGGATCCGTTTTGCAGGCTCGTGGCTATAATGTCACTGTGATCGATCCGGTCAAAAATTTACTCGCACAAGGTCATTATTTAGAATCAACAGTTGATATTCCTGAGTCTACTCGCCGCATCTTAGAACTCAATATCGCAAAAGACGATATGATTTTAATGGCAGGTTTTACTGCGGGTAATGAAAAGAATGAACTCGTGGTATTAGGTCGTAATGGTTCAGACTACTCTGCTGCTGTGTTAGCCGCTTGCTTACGTGCAGAGTGTTGTGAAATTTGGACTGATGTTGACGGTGTTTATACTTGTGATCCTCGTTTAGTTCCTGATGCACGTCTGTTAAAAGGCATGTCTTATCAAGAAGCGATGGAACTCTCTTACTTCGGCGCTAAAGTACTTCATCCTCGCACTATTGCTCCAATCGCCCAATTCCAAATTCCTTGTTTAATAAAAAACACAGGCAACCCAGATGCGCCAGGTACATTAATTGGTGATGGTCAAAAAGATGATAGTACACCAGTTAAAGGGATCACCAACCTTAATAATATGGCGATGATCAACGTATCAGGCCCTGGTATGAAAGGTATGGTGGGGATGGCCGCTCGAGTGTTCTCTGTTATGTCAAGAGCGGGTATTTCTGTTGTTCTGATTACACAATCTTCTTCTGAATACAGCATCAGCTTTTGTGTACCGCAAAAAGAACTTATTAGAGCGCAAAAAGCCTTATCAGATGAATTTTATTTAGAATTAAAAGACGGTGTACTTGATCCATTAGATATCATGGAAAACGTCGCTATCATCTCCGTTGTAGGTGATGGTATGCGTACTTTAAAAGGGATCTCAGCGCGTTTCTTCTCTGCTTTAACCCGTGGCAATATCAATATCGTTGCGATTGCTCAAGGCTCTTCAGAGCGCTCTATTTCTGCCGTTATTGCGAATGATTCTGCAACTAACGCGGTGCGTTTATGCCATCAAATGCTTTTCAACACTAATCAAATTGTTGAAGTCTTTATTGTCGGTGTTGGTGGTGTTGGCAACGCATTAATTGAACAAATCCATCGCCAGCAAGCATGGTTGAAAAATAAGCATATCGATCTTCGTGTATGTGGTATTGCTAACTCAAGAGCCATGCTGACAGATATGCAAGGTATTGATTTAGATAATTGGCAACAAGAACTTAAAGAAGCCAAAGAGCCTTTTAGCTTTAGTCAGCTTATTCGTTTAGAAAAAGAGTACCACTTCTTAAATCCAGTGATCGTTGATTGCACATCAAACGAAGAAATTGCGCGACAATACGCAAATTTCTTACAAAATGGCTTTAACGTGGTTACACCAAACAAAAAAGCGAATACGCTGTCGATGGACTATTACTACCAAATTCGACAAGCAGCGGAAGCTTCACGCCGTAAGTTCTTGTATGACACTAACGTTGGCGCAGGTTTACCGGTTATTGAAAACTTACAAAACTTGCTCAATGCGGGCGATGAGTTAGTTCAATTTAATGGTATTCTTTCAGGCTCCTTGTCATACATTTTTGGTCAACTAGATGAAGGTAAAAGCTTATCTGAAGCGACTCTTTCAGCAAAAGATAAAGGTTTTACAGAGCCTGATCCTCGAGATGATCTTTCTGGTATGGATGTTGCGCGTAAACTGCTTATTTTAGCGCGTGAAGCGGGTTATAAATTAGAACTCAGTGATATCGATGTAGAGCCTGTGCTGCCTGTTTCATTTGATAGCTCAGGTGATGTAGTCAGCTTCTTAAACCGTTTACCTCAAGTTGATGTTGAATTTGATGCAAAAGTCGAAGAAGCACAAAAAGCAGGTAAGGTATTACGTTATGTTGGCATCATCAATGAAGGAAAATGCCAAGTTAAAATAATGGCAGTTGATGCAAATGATCCTCTGTTTAAAGTGAAAAATGGTGAAAATGCTTTAGCCTTTTACACTCGCTACTATCAACCTATTCCATTGGTATTACGTGGATATGGTGCTGGTAATGATGTTACTGCTGCTGGGGTGTTTGCAGATGTATTACGTACCTTATCATGGAAATTGGGAGTTTAAGCGTGGTTAAAGTTTATGCACCGGCATCAATCGGCAACGTGAGTGTCGGATTTGATGTCCTTGGCGCGGCAGTTTCACCTATTGATGGGCAATTATTGGGTGATTGTGTCACCGTTGAAGCGGCTTCGGCATTTACACTTGAAAGTAAAGGGCACTTTGTTAGCAAATTACCTTCAGATCCTAAGCAAAACATTGTGTATCAATGTTGGCAGTTATTTTGTGAAAAATTAGGCAAAGAACTTTCTGTTGCAATGACGCTTGAGAAAAATATGCCAATTGGTTCTGGTTTAGGATCAAGTGCTTGTTCTGTTGTTGCAGCATTGGTTGCACTTAATGAATTTGCCCAAAAGCCTTTTGGTGAGAGACAATTGCTGCTGATGATGGGGGAGCTTGAAGGTCGTATTTCAGGTAGTGTGCACTATGATAATGTTGCACCTTGTTATTTAGGTGGGTTACAACTTATTTTGGAACAAAATGGCACTATTTGTCAGTCTGTACCAACATTTGATGATTGGTATTGGGTTATGGCATATCCGGGAATTAAAGTTTCTACGGCAGAAGCTAGAGCGATTTTACCAAAACAATACTCTAAAGCAGACATCATTAACCACGGTCGTTATTTATCGGGTTTTATTCATGCTTGCCATACTCAGCAATCAGGACTAGCCGCTAATTTGATGCAAGATGTGATTGCAGAGCCTTATCGTACCCAACTTCTTCCGGGGTTTGAAAAAGCCAGAGAGGCTTCGCAGAAGAAAGGTGCATTAGCTTGTGGTATTTCCGGCTCAGGCCCTACCATTTTTACGATTAGTGATTCATTAGAAATCGCACAAGAGATGGCCGAATGGCTGAAACAAAACTATGTACAAAACAGTGAAGGCTTTGTACATATCTGCCGTATAGATACGCGTGGCGCAAGACAGATAGGATAAGTCATGAAATTATATAATTTGAAAGATAATCAAGAGCAAGTCAGTTTTGCTCAAGCAGTAAAACAAGGTTTGGGTAAACAACAAGGGCTCTTTTTTCCACAAGACTTACCTTCGTTTTCTAAAGCTGAAATTGATGAATTATTAGCACTTGATTTTGCAACACGTAGTAGCCGTATTTTAACAGCCTTTATTGGTGATGAAATTCCTGCTGATGTATTAGAAAAACGTATTAGCACCGCATTTGCATTTCCTGCACCGGTAACCCAAGTTGAAGATGATGTAAGTTGTTTAGAGCTTTTCCACGGCCCGACACTGGCATTTAAAGACTTTGGTGGTCGTTTTATGGCGCAAATGTTGTCAGAAGTTGCTGGCAACCAACCTGTTACTATTTTAACAGCAACATCAGGTGATACAGGCGCTGCTGTAGCTCATGCTTTCTACAAATTAGAAAATGTACAAGTTGTTATTCTTTATCCTGAAGGCAAAATTAGCCCGTTACAGGAAAAACTGTTCTGTACATTAGGTGAAAACATTCACACTGTTGCAATTAAAGATGATTTTGATGCTTGCCAGTCATTAGTGAAACAGGCTTTTGATGATGAGTTCTTAAAGAAAACAATGTATTTGAACTCAGCGAACTCCATTAATATCAGTCGTTTGCTTGCTCAAATTTGTTATTATTTTGAGGCCGTTGCTCAAATTCCTGCGGAAAAACATGAGCAACTAGTGATTTCAGTACCAAGTGGTAACTTTGGTGATCTAACGGCGGGTTTACTCGCTAAATCTCTGGGATTACCTGTAAAACGCTTTATTGCGGCAACAAACGTAAATGACACCGTTCCTCGCTATTTAGATAATGGTAAATGGGAACCTCATCGCACTGTGGCGACGCTTTCTAATGCGATGGATGTTAGCCAACCTAATAACTGGCCACGTATTGAAGAATTGTATCGTCGTAAAGGTTGGGATCTTTCTGATCTTGCTCATGGTTCAGTGAGTGATGAAACAACAGAAGAAACGGTGCGTGAACTCGCGAAGAAAGGCTATATTTCAGAGCCTCATGCCGCGGTTGCTTACCGTTTACTGCGTGATGAGCTGAAAGAGGGCGAATATGGTCTGTTCTTGGGGACAGCCCATCCCGCGAAATTTAAGGAGAGTGTAGAGCGTATTTTAGGGGGGGAGTTGCCATTACCTAAAGAGCTAGCCGAGCGTGCAGATAAAGAATTACTTTCGCACTTCTTACCTGCTGATTTTGCGCAGTTACGTGATTTTTTATTAGAACGAGCGCCTAAATAAAAATTAATAATTTTGAAATAATTAATTTCTAATTTAATTAATTATTTATCCTGAAAAAAGCCCAACATAATGTTGGGCTTTTTTTATGAGCTAAATTTTAAAAATAGGAAAATAAGGATTTAAAAGAGTGGATTTGAATTATATATTTTCTTTTTAGAAGAATATATCTATTCAACAAAAAGGAATGAAATATGAATGGATTCAGAAAGTTAATTTTTAAAGATGATATAAATAGAATTGCATTAATAATAGAAAATCATATAAAAGAGCATAGCGCAGAATTATTCTGTAAATTTGAATCAGTAAAAAGGGTATTAACTGAAAATTACACTTCTATCCTTATTTCTAAAAATGAATATGAAGCAAATGAATTTCTTAGAAGAATAGAAAATAATTTTTCACTCTATAATAAAAATGAATTTACTAAAAGTATTGATTTTGTCAGAGTAAAAATCAATTTAAGTATAGAGAATCTATTTTTAAATAGTGCTAAATTAACAGCTAGAGAGCCGATTAAAATAAAAAAAGAACGTATGAACACTCTTCTTTTTCAGCATTCTTCGGGAACTTATTATGTAGAATTGGAGAACAAAAAACTTATTTTAGAAATAGATAATGAAAATGATATATTTAAAATAATTGATTTTGAAGGTGAATCCGTTTTTTTTTATAGCAAAGGTGATTTGATTAATAGTATAGAAAATACAATTAAAAAAAATAATAATAACGATTTTTTATATTATCGTAATTATAATAAAAAAGAGTATTCTAATTATTTTAATTTAAATGAATATTGGAATGTAAGTAATAACGATATAATAAATGAAATTATTATTGATATAAAAATAAAAAAACAGATAGATATTGACTCACGTTTTTCTATTGAGCTTAATGAAAGCTTCTCCTATAAAAATATTTTTATTATACGGGATAAGATAGAAAAAACCGAGAAAGTATTACATATCTATACTGATGATATAGAAGAGGCGTTTACGATTGCGAAATATAAATATAGCCAGATACTCGAAAATGGAGAGCATCTAATTTACAAAGTGGGTACTGGCTGGTTTACGACCAAAATAAAAAATAATATAGTAAAGCGGTTTTCACAATCTGAGGATCTACTTAAGCCACTTGAAAAAATAATGAGTCGAATTAATCTTATTACTTCAAAAGAAACTAATTATGATTTTAGTCATGTCCAATCACTTACTGGATTATGCTATGGTTTGAGTTTGAGTTATTTATTAGAGATTAGAAATAGTGGATTAGAAGGGGGGCATAAATATTTATTTTGGCTAAAAGAAAATATTTCTTCTTATCAAAATGAAAAGGAAATTATACTAAATAAATTAGACTCTATTTTATTTAATAATATACAAGAGTATGAAGTATTAAATTTAATGAAAGAAGTAAAAAATATTATTTTTGCTCAATATTTTCAAATGGAAAGGTTATGTAATAAAGTTCAATACTTTGTTTTTGATTCGTTAAAGTCGGTTCAATATAATGAAGTATTAAATAAAAAAGGGTTGGGGAAATCAAATATTCATCATATTGGTTTTAGTCAAGAAGAAGTCAGTCATCATATAGATCGAATTATACAGGGATATAATGATTATTATGCCATTATTGCATTCAAAGATCATGTTATAGCCATTGCATATAAAAAATATTCTGAAAACAATTACAAGTTTACATTATTTGATTCAAATAGTGAGTTACTCGAGTTTTCTGATCCTTTAGCTATAAAAGAAGTATTGGCAAGCAAAATGGATTTCTATGGAGCTCATGAAATAGAAGGTAAAAAATATATTACTTTTGATGAGTATAAAAAAACGGATTCATTAAATTATAGAAGTGTGTGGAATAATGATGATGTTGATATCAATAAAGGCATTGCTGAAAGTATAAAGAAAATAGGTTTTTCATTACCTTTTAGCGAGGGTGTTACAGGACGTGTTATTCATTATAGTGAACAGCGAGATCTTATTCTCCAGCTTAAAAAAGAGAATGTTTTAATAGAAGTTGTTGTAAAAAATTCATATGTTGATGAGGGTATTTACTTAGTTAAGCATCATATTAATGATATTCTTGGAAATAATCAGGCAAGTAAGATTATTTTGAATAAAAATGATGATAATAGTATTGATATTGATGTGGTCGAATTCAATAATTTCCAAGAGATCAAAAAAAGAAATGGATATGTTGAATTTAATGATATTTATTACAGGGATTTAATTGAAATAAATAGCTATTTAGTTAAAGGAAATAAATCAAAAGAATTAAAAGAAATCGTTTCTTTAATAGATATATTAAATGGAAATATCTATTTTGATAAATTAACGGCTAGTTTTTCTCTAATTAATAAAATAAATTTATTTAATTATAATAAGAATGTCTCACTTATTGGAATTTTAAATAAGGTTAAAAATAAGTTAGAAGATAAATTGTTTTACGATAGATTGATTTATGGAAAAGAAAAATTAATTTCACTTGCTGAAAAAAATAGTTTAGTGGCTGCAAAGCTTTATCAATTAATGGTGAATGAAATTAATGATGGTTCTCATGGTGTTAGTAATTTTATTTATAATCAAATTATAGAGAGTCCCTATTTATTATTGGATAAAAATAGAAATACTGATATTGAGGGATACGATTACACTATTGAGTTTAAAAATAACTACCAATATTTAATTGAGATAATTGAACACATTGATATCCCTGAATTAAAAAACACATTTCTGATAGAGGATAATAATAAACTACATTTAAAAGAGAACTATCAAAAACTATCAAAATATAGGGATAATGAAGATATAAATAAACTACTCAATTTAATTGAAATTGAAATAGATGTTAAAAAAGGTAATAATTTAAGCTCTTATCATGATTTATACTTTGATTACTTTAGAAATAATCAATTTTCAAATAGAATGATCGTCCATGAAATAAATCAGTTAGAAACTTACTTTAATAATAATTATTGTGAAAGAAATTATGGTTATCATCCAAACAATTTTTATATTAATGAAGAAAATATTCATATTCTTTTTGATAAATCATTTAATCAAAATAGAAATAAAATAGATTGTAGTTATTTATTATTTGACGATAATAAAGATAACTTTAATTTCTTATTTGATGATAAGAATTTATTTAATGGGAGGAATATTGATAACATTATTATAGATAGTATAGATGCTTACTATCAAGATGATATAATAATTTATTTTTATAATGGTGTTAAAAGTGAGGGTTTAAGTATTTACTTAAATGATAAACCAGAAATAAGCGATTTTCTTGATTATTTTTTAAAAAATAAAATAAGAATTATTGCAACAGGAAATGAAGAGGATAGTTTTTTTCAGCAAGATTTTATTAGACAAAAAAATGATGTTGAAAAATTACATAATATTATTTTAGAAAATCAATTTTTTAATGAAAAAACGATTGTTTTTGCTAAAAAAGAAAAATTATTGAGTTATCAATCGGGTGATTTTTTTATTGAGGGTATTGCTCAACGATTAAATATGCCGATCTACCAGATTATTGATAATAAGGTTTCTCTTTTAATAGACAACATTATTGTTAAGCCACTTATTGAGAGACAATATATCGATAAACCTTTACTTGCCAGTGTGGTATCAAACAATGTAATTATATCTGAGGCGGAGTTTGATGATTTTATATCTATTTCAATAGAAGAAAAAATCAGTATTGAAAATAAAAATCACACTAAAGAGATCTATCAATTACTTTCTAACCTGTATCCTAACTATCGAGATAATGAAGAATTTAAATTAGGTTATAATAAAGATATTAAAACGGTTATTTTTGATTGTTCAGATAATATAACAATATCTGATGTTCTAGATTATATTAAACTAAATCATTACAATCTTAATATTTATCAAATTGGAACTATTATTAATAAAGTCGATCACCTTAGTGCTGAACAGCATAGGAAAATATTAAAGGAACTTAGTCAAAAAATTATCAGTAATGATATTTCAATAAGTACCGCATGCAGAAAATATCTATATGAGCTATCTTCTTTTTTTAAAACTTCAGATGAAAATAATATAGAAAAAAAATTAACACAAGTAATACATGATCCATTAGTTAATAAAAAATTCAATCAATATTTGATGAGCGAAATGACATATCAACAATGGCTATCATTGGACTCATTGTCAGAAGAAAAATTGACATTAACAAAAAAAACAAATCAAGCAATAGAAATTATTCATGCAGTTTATGACAATCCAACATTAATTAAAAAATTAAGCTTACTTTCAAAAAATCTTCTGACTACATTTTTTGATAAAAACAAAAAAGGCATTTTATATCGAGTATTGCTAGACAATATATCAACATTTGAAAACTATAAAAAAATAATAAACAAACTTCAAAATATCATTTTTATGACTCGCAATAAAATGATACTTGAATCATCATCACCAGAAATAGCATTAAAGAAAGCAAGTGATTTAAATTCGTCAGATATTTTAGATGTGAAAGATAAGATCTTTGATTATAAAAATAAAGAGATAATAAAAATAAATGATTTCTTTTTTGATAAAAGTTTATTAGTCAGTTTAGGTGCTAAGGTAAGTGGAAAAAATATCGATGACATTGATCTCAGTAAGATAGAAAAATGGGACTTAAAATTAACATTTGATCCTTATCACCTTAATGATTATTTTCTATCAATATCAGGTAGTGAAAAGGATAAAAAAGTCATCTCTTTGTTTCGTTATTTATTAAATAATAAAGAAGAGAAAATTAAATATCTCCTTTCTAATGATGTAAATAGAATCGACTATCTTGCTGCATCTGAACGATTAACTAAAATGATTAAGCTAGGAAATAAAGGCTACAGTGATAAAGATTGGAATTTATTAAGAAATGCATCATTAACACTTCCTCGACATATGAAAATAATTAGTAAAATTGATTACGCTAATATTACTTATGGTATGTGGCAGTCAATTAATTCCACTTTTATGCTTGCTGAACAACTAAATAACCCATTGTTATCGCCTAAAGAGCGAAAAGAGATCATTAATAACTTAGCTATTATGTGGTCTGAGATGGCTTACAATGGTCTTTCTGAATTGATTGAAATTACATTAGCTAAAGGATTGCTAAAATATCGTCATAATCCACTTGAATATGTAAGTAAGATAAGTACAAAAGTAGGGATTGGACTTAATGTTCTTTCTATCGGATTTGATATTTATAATGCTTATGATAATTTTAGCCGAATTTCTGGTGAAAATAATGAAAAAAGGAAAATTGATTATATTGTTAATGGTTCCTTTGCTGTTGTATCTGGGTTGGTTACGCTAGGAGTTTCTATTGCAATGCTTGCAGGTTCAACGATTGCAGGCCCTATTGGTATTGTGGCGGGTGCAGTTATTGCACTTGCAACATCGATTTATAATGCAGCAAGGCTTATTGAAGAAGCAAAGATAAAGGTAAATTTTACGCCATCAGAAGAACTTAATAATGGTTTTTATGCCTTTTTAATGGGGGATTTACTGCCAAATAAAAAGAATGAAATCATCTATTTAGAAACAGAAACACAATTAGAAGAGATGATTGACAAAAATGCAGTCAATTATCTTGATGAGATAAAAAAACAAAATCATCAGAGCCGTTATTTTTATACAAATGAAAAACAGGTTTACCAAGAATATTATTATTATAAAGTCATACCAAACTTAATGGGAAAAACATTAGATTCAATTTTAAATCCATTAGGAGAATATGTTGCTCAACGGATATCTCAAAATATGAGCCAAGAAGTAGCTGAAAAAATAGCTGCACTTTCTTATCATCTTCGCTCAGAAAAAACAGAATATAAGTATTATCTTCCTAAAGAAGCAATAGCAACCCATGAGACACTGATTTTTGATGTTGATTTTTATGTTAATGAATTGAATCGCTATATAATGGATATTATTTCCGATGATGATTCTCCCATTTTTGATAATATGGTAGATAGCGATTTTTTAAAAAATATAAGAACAAATAGAGAAAATATAATTAATGTATTAGGTGTGGAAAATTTATCGGAAAGTTTAATAAAAGCTAATCAGTATGAAAAATATTATTTCTCAGATTGGAATGAGAATGAAAAATTCTATTTTAATACCTATCATGGTAATGATGTTATTGCAGCACCTGTAATTACTCAAAATACCTTTGATATTTATAATGGTACTAAACGATTAAGTGGAGGCGAAAAAAATGATATGTTCAATTTGTTTTCCTCTGAATCGCCACTTTATGCGAGTCGTTTTTATGGCAGAGAGGGAAATGACACACTTCGTATTATAAAAATAACAAACAAATATACGGGATATGAGGTTAGTTTATCTAATAACTATGTTAAATTCAGACAATCAGAAGAACAAACAAACAGTCAAAATTTTCATTCAAAGCTATTTCTTTATCAAGAGAATGGGCGTTTGTATTCAAAGCAATTAGTTGATTCTATGCCTAATATTGTCTTACAAGATCAAAATGTGATTGCCTATTTAGACAGTATTGAGAACGTAATTGGTAGCGAGGCTGGTGATGATATTATTTATGGTAACCAAGAGAATAATTATTTAGATGGTGCTGGCGGTACCGATTTATTATATGGGTTAGGAGGAAATGATACTCTGGTTTTACGAGAAGGTTATGCTGAAGGGGGGGAGGGAAATGATAGCTATGTTATTTTAAGATCTTCTTTAGAAAAAAATTATAATATTCAATTTCAAACAATTATTAATGAAGTGAGTCATATCGAGTCTAGTATTGTGCAATTAAACTATCATTTTGATGAAATTGCTGCTATTTCTCGTCAAGAAAAAGATATTATTTTTGATATAAAAGTAAATGATGGAAATGAAAATAATGAATTAATTTATCACTCTATAAAATTAAAAAATGTTTATGATGATTCTGTAAATAATACGCTTTCACATTGTTATACGTTAATAACTCAAGATGGTTTTTTACTCACGTTGGATGAAAATACTAAAGATAAAATATTATACAAATTTAGTTATTTAGAACAATATAATAAATCAAAACTCATTATTAAAGACTTTTATATTAATGAGATTGAAAAATTAATTATTACGGCTTTTAAAAGTAAGAGTAGAAATATAAAATTATTGCCTGAATTTGAATACAGTGGTTTCTTATCTGGAACAAATTTACGACTTGGTATTCACGGGAATAACCAAAATAATAATTATTTGGGTATTGATTCTAACTCATACATTAAATTGAGTCAGGGCAATGACAACTATCAAATAAAAACATTTTTAACAAAAAATAAGAATGAAAGAGTGAATATTTTACTGTCTGACTATATTGATAAACTAACTGATGATAATGTGAGCCATTTCTTTTTAACAGATATAAGTGGTTTTGATTTGACATTTAAAGATGGTCTTTTATCTCATCGCTATCTTCCAGATGATTATTTAACGCTATCTTTCGATCCAACGCTATTAAATAAAATTGTCGATACAAACGTGACTATTCGATTAATAGATAAAGATAATGTTGTTTTTACACTTCCTACAAAAGAGAACCAACAACATTTATTAACACCAATGACGGATCTAAATTTTACTATTAGTGCAGGAAATGATGTGCTTATGATCCCTGAATCACTGACCTTAAATAAAGAGGCATTATCGACTTATTCACTTGATTCACCTTACTCTTTGTTAAGATCTATTTTAATGACTCAACAGAAACCACACAATCAATCAATTGAACACTTGCCTATTCTCGAGTTAATGGCAGGTGATGATATCGTCGTTAATCATAATAAATGTAGCTCGGTGATTGATGGCGGAGAGGGCGATGATCATATTGTGGTTAATCACGGACATCATATTTTAATTGCGGGAGAGGGGAACGATAATCTCAGTGCAGGAAGTGGAAATGATCTTTTGATCTCTGAATCAGGTCTTGATTATTTAAGTGGTGGGAGTGGTAGTAATATTTATATCGTGAACAAGCGTTATGGTGAAGTCACTATTTATGATGAAGGCGAAAATAGCCAACTTTTTATTTCAGGATTATCTGAACATGATGAACTCATTTCTTCTCAAGTGGGTGACGATTGGCAGTATAGAACAGAAGATGGTCAATTTATTTTAACTCTAAAAACAAAAGAAAATCAGACGAATAGCTCGGTTACAATTATCAAAACAGAAAACACACTTTCAATGCAATCCCTTGCTTCGATTATTCAAGAAATGGCGCAATTTAATGAACAACAATTGACAACAATGCAAGGTAGTGAATTTATTCCATCTCCAACATGGTCACCATTATCACTAGTGGCAAAACATTTGTGAGCCTCAATATAAAAAAACAGCACTGATTTTAGTGCTGTTTTTATTGATAGCTAATAGTTAATATTTTTATTTCGCCAGTGATTCTGCACGTTTAAATACGAGAGTGTTACCCTCTGATTCTGCTGAGTTAAATTGATAACCTTCAAGATTAAATTCTTTCAGTTGTGCTTTATTAGTTAGTTTTTCTTGAATAATAAAGCGACTCATTAATCCACGGGCTTTTTTAGCGTAGAAGCTGATAACTTTATATTTGCCATTTTTTTCATCAAGGAAAACAGGTTTAATAATATCAGCATTGAGTTTTTTCGGGTTGACCGATTTAAAATATTCATCAGACGCTAAATTGATTAAAACATTATCACCTTGTTCTTCAAGTGCTTTGTTTAGCGCTTCTGTAATGGTATTTCCCCAAAATTGGTATAAATCGCTTCCTTTTTTATTTTTTAGCTTTATTCCCATTTCAAGACGATAAGGTTGCATTAAATCAAGAGGGCGCAGTACGCCATATAAGCCAGAAAGCATACGTAAATGTTGTTGTGCAAATTGAAAATCATCTTCAGAAAAAAGCTCTGCTTGCATTCCGGTATAAACATCACCTTTAAATGCCAAAATAGCTTGGCGTGCATTTTCTGGTGTGAAATTAGGTTGCCATTCACCAAAACGAGCGGCATTTAATCCCGCGAGTTTATCACTTATTTTCATTAAGCTTGCGATATCGCTCGATGACAATTTTCGACATTCTTCGATAAGTTGTTGGGAATATTTTAGCAATTCAGGTTGGGTGAAGTGCGTTGTTGCTAAAGGCGATTCGAAATCCAGTGTTTTAGCTGGTGAAATGGTGATTAGCATAATTCCCTCGATACGTTATTTTAATGTTGACCAAATATAGCAAATTCTTTCGATTAAAGACTAAATTATAGTAATAGGAAAAAACAATGGTTTCTCTTATTTGTCGTAAAACTCGACGATTTAAACGATTCAGCCTGTGATTTTCTTCTGTTTTTTTCCGCTTTTGTTTTGCGAAAACGTTTGGCATTCAAATAATTGCTTTGTATGAATCTAAGCGTCTTGTAGTGTGAGCAGTCCATGTTATTATCAATAGATATCCGCAGGTGACTGCAAACAGATTTACCTAGTAGATGAGATAAACAAAATGACCAACAAATTGACTTCTTTGCGTAAGCTGACAACTGTTGTTGCTGACACTGGTGACATTGCAGCAATGAAACTGTATCAGCCACAAGATGCAACTACCAACCCATCTTTAATTTTAAATGCAGCTCAAATTCCTGAATATCGTAAATTAATTGATGAAGCGATTGAATGGGCTCGTTCACAAAGCGATTCTCGTGAACAACAAATTGTTGATGCTTGCGACAAACTGGCAGTGAATATCGGTTTAGAAATTTTAAAACTGATCCCAGGTCGTATTTCAACAGAAGTTGATGCACGTCTTTCTTACGACACACAAGCATGTATCGAAAAAGCACGTCATTTAATAAAACTTTATAATGATGCAGGTATCAGTAACGACCGTATTCTTATCAAATTAGCATCTACTTGGCAGGGGATCCGTGCCGCAGAGCAATTAGAAAAAGAAGGTATCAACTGTAACCTGACTTTACTGTTCTCTTTCGCTCAAGCGCGTGCATGTGCTGAAGCAGGTGTTTACCTGATTTCTCCATTTGTTGGTCGTATCATGGATTGGTATAAAGCCAATACAGATAAAAAAGAATTTGCTCCAGCTGAAGATCCAGGTGTGATTTCTGTTACTGAAATCTATAACTATTACAAACAACACGGTTATAACACTGTTGTTATGGGCGCAAGCTTCCGTAATATGGGTGAGATTTTAGAATTAGCAGGTTGTGACCGTTTAACTATTGCACCAGCACTGTTAAAAGAATTATCAGAAGCTGAAGGTGAAGTTGAACATAAATTATCTTACAAAGGTGAAGTGAAAGCGCGTCCAGAAGCTATCACTGAAGCTCAATTCTATTGGGAGCACAACGCTGACCCAATGGCAGTAGATAAATTATCTGACGGTATTCGCAAATTTGCTGTCGATCAGGAAAAATTAGAGAAAATGATTGCGGATTTATTATAATTCGTCGTTAAATTCTTATAAAAATCTTAAATACCCATCTTATACAGGTGGGTATTTTCATTTTTTGCTTTTCAAAATAACATTTAAGTAAATTTTAAGATTAAATTGATTGGAATATATTATTTATCCAGTAATAATTATAAAAATATATTATTAAAATACTCTATTTATTATTGGTGAATTATGAAAAAGATTGTCTTGGCAACGGTACTTGCATCGTTATTTTTTAGTGGCGCTGCAATGGCAGAAAGTAAAACGGCTTTCTCTTTACCTGCAATTGAAAAAAGTGCTGAAAGTGGAAATGCAGCATCTCAGTATCAATTGGGTGTGAAATATGAGAATGGTGAAGGTGTTGAGCAAGACTCACAAAAAGCACTAGAGTGGTATACCAAAGCGGCAGAACAAGGCCATGCTGAAGCACAGTTAAATTTAGCACTTATGTATGACATGAGTGATGATATTGACCGTGATGCAGAAAAAGCGGTTTATTGGTATAACAAAGCGGCTGTTCAAGGTGTCTCTTTAGCCCAATACAATCTTGCGGTTTCTTACGATGATGGTGATGGCGTAGCGCAAGATCATGAGAAAGCAGTGTATTGGTATACTAAAGCGGGTGAGCAAGGTGATAGTGATGCTCAATACAACCTTGGGATCTCTTATGATGAAGGTATCGGTGTAGCACAAGACCATGAAGCAGCGGTTGTTTGGTATACAAAAGCAGCAGAGCAAGGTCATGCAGACGCACAATATAACCTTGCTGTCTCTTATGATGATGGTGAAGGTGTAGAACGTAACGGCACTAAAGCGGTTTTCTGGTATACCAAAGCAGCAAACCAAGGTAATCGTGATGCGCAAAATAACTTAGGCGTAATGTACGATGAAGGCGACGGTGTCGCTAAAGATGCACGTAAAGCCGTTGAATGGTATAGAAAATCAGCTATACAAGGTAATGGTTTGGCACAAAATAACTTAGCTTTAAACTATTATTACGGTAAAGGCGTTAAACGCGATCTGAAAGAAGCTTATGCATGGTTCTCTGTTGCTGTTGAAAATGGTGATGGTGATGAAGCTATGCTAAAACGTACTGCTCGCGCATTAAATGCAGCACAATTAGCCGAAGCGAAAAAATTAGCAGCATCTTATATTACTAAATATATTGATGAGTAATATTAATTAATATTATTCAAGATTAAAGAGGGGGAGCTTATGCTCCCTTTTTTATTTTTAGCTAAAGCCAAATAAAAATAGATTATTATCATTTCTTTATTATCTATTCTCAATAATCAAATTTTAAATATCAATAATATATTGAGATTCTTTTTAATTCTCTTGTGTTCTCATGGTAATATCTGCGCGCAAGTTAGACGGTGATTGATTAATAGAGGTTTGATATGAACGAATTACGCATAGGGTTAGTTTCTGTTTCTGATCGCGCATCAAGTGGGATTTATGAAGATAAAGGCTTACCCGCTTTAGAAGCTTGGCTAAAGGCTGCATTAACAACGCCTTTTCATATCGAATCACGTTTAATTCCTGACGAACAACTCATGATTGAGCAAACACTGTGTGAGCTAGTTGATGAAGTCGGCTGTCATTTAGTGTTAACAACAGGGGGAACTGGCCCTGCTCGTCGTGACGTTACTCCTGATGCTACGTTGGCTATCGCAGACAGAGAAATGCCAGGTTTTGGCGAGCAGATGCGTCAAATTAGTCTGAAGTTTGTACCCACAGCTATTTTATCTCGCCAAGTTGGTGTTATTCGTAACCAAGCGTTAATTCTAAATTTACCAGGACAACCTAAGGCTATTGCAGAAACATTAGAAGGGTTAAAAGATAACGACGGTAATGTGATTGTTAGCGGTATTTTCGCTAGTGTACCGTACTGCATTCAACTGCTTGATGGTCCTTATGTCGAAACTAATGAAGCTATTGTTGCTGCTTTTAGACCTAAATCAGCCCGCCGTTCCACTTCAGCATAAATAATGTAAGAGGTTATTTTTGTCACCAAACTTCTGGCTAGGAAAAGCTTTGACTAAGTTTGGATAACGCAAAAGTAACCCTATATTTATTTGATATTTTTATTATAAAAGTTAAAAAACATTATTTTTCAAATAGTTATTCTCTTATTCTAAGCATGGTCTTAAAAATACACTTTAGATAAGTCATAATGTTATTTGTGAATGATGTAACGCAATGAAAAATAACAAGTTTTAATTCTCGTTTTATTCTCAGACACAAAATTTTCGCATTTTTTGCATTTTTTTTCATTATTCCCCTTGATGAATGTATTTATGACCCCATCTTCTTTTTCAACTGCAATTACCACTATTGAGTTGCGTTGATTTTGTATCCGCTTGGAGATGATGTTGTTTAGTCTATTAATTTATGACTTGAAAAATGAATATTCATCCTCATATAGATTGGTAATCAAATTGATAAAGAATTCTCTTTGGAGGCGTTTAAATGGGTAAAATTATTGGTATTGACCTGGGTACAACTAACTCTTGTGTTGCTGTAATGGATGGCAAAGCTGCCCGGGTTATTGAAAACGCAGAAGGCGATCGTACTACTCCTTCAATCGTTGCTTATGCACAAGATGGTGAAATCTTAGTTGGTCAACCTGCAAAACGTCAGGCTGTGACTAACCCACAAAATACTTTGTTTGCCATCAAACGTTTAATTGGTCGTCGTTTTGAGGATGCCGAAGTTCAACGTGACGTTGCTATCATGCCTTACAAAATTGTAAAAGCAGATAACGGTGATGCTTGGGTTGAAGCACGTAACGAAAAAATGGCTCCACCACAAGTTTCTGCTGAAGTCCTGAAAAAAATGAAGAAAACAGCAGAAGACTATTTAGGTGAAGCAGTTACTGAAGCTGTTATTACTGTTCCTGCTTACTTTAACGATGCTCAACGTCAAGCAACTAAAGATGCTGGTCGTATCGCTGGTCTTGAAGTTAAACGTATTATTAACGAACCAACAGCGGCTGCTCTGGCTTACGGCTTAGATCGTGAAGTGGGTAACCGTACTATCGCAGTTTACGACTTAGGTGGTGGTACATTCGATATCTCTATCATCGAAATCGATGAAGTTGATGGCGAAAAAACCTATGAAGTTCTGTCAACCAATGGTGATACTCACTTAGGTGGTGAAGACTTCGATAGCCGTTTAATTAACTATTTAGTTGATGAATTTAAGAAAGAACAAGGCATTGATCTACGTAACGATCCATTAGCAATGCAACGTCTGAAAGAAGCAGCAGAAAAAGCGAAAATCGAATTATCTTCTGCACAACAAACAGATGTTAACTTGCCATACGTTACAGCTGATGCGACTGGTCCTAAACACTTAAATATCAAAGTCACTCGTGCAAAACTGGAATCTTTAGTTGAAGATTTAGTTAAACGTTCAATGGAACCAGTACGTGTTGCATTAGAAGATGCAGGCCTGAAAGTTAGCGAAGTTAGCGACGTTATTCTGGTTGGTGGTCAAACTCGTATGCCAATGGTTCAAAAAACCGTTGCTGATTTCTTCGGTAAAGAGCCACGTAAAGACGTTAACCCAGATGAAGCTGTTGCAATGGGTGCGGCTGTTCAAGGTGGTGTGTTAGCGGGTGATGTTAAAGACGTTCTGTTACTTGACGTAACACCACTGTCTTTAGGTATCGAAACAATGGGGGGTGTAATGACTTCCCTGATTGCGAAAAATACCACAATTCCAACTAAACATAGCCAAGTGTTCTCTACCGCAGAAGATAACCAATCTGCTGTAACTATTCACGTATTACAAGGTGAACGTAAACGTGCAAGTGATAACAAATCACTGGGTCAGTTTAACTTAGATGGTATTCAAGCTGCGCCACGCGGTATGCCACAAATCGAAGTTACTTTTGACATCGATGCTGATGGTATCTTGCATGTATCAGCGAAAGATAAAAACAGTGGTCGTGAGCAAAACATCACAATCAAAGCTTCTTCAGGTTTAAATGAAGATGAAATCCAAAAAATGGTTCGTGATGCAGAAGCAAACGCAGAAGCTGACCGTAAGTTTGAAGAATTAGTACAAACTCGTAACCAAGCTGACCAATTAGTTCACGGTACACGTAAACAAATTGAAGAAGCGGGTGATAAATTACCAGCGAACGATAAAGAAGCTATCGAAAAAGCGGTAAGCGAGTTAGAAATCGCTTCTAAAGGCGAAGATAAAGACACTATTGAAGCAAAAATTAAAGCATTAGTTGAAGCTTCTGAAAAACTGCTAGAAATCGCACAACAACAAGCTCAAGCAGGCGCCGCAGGTAATGCGACGGGTGCTGATGCAAGTGCGAAGAAAGATGACGATGTTGTCGATGCAGAATTTGAAGAAGTTGACGGCAAAGACAAGAAATAATGCCCTTAACGGGCCGCGGTAACTCACCTGTGAATAGTTACTGATACCGAACACGGGCGTCGAGGAAACTCAACGCCCGTGTGCTTATGTCAAGGGTAATCTAGAATGGCGAAAAGAGATTTTTACGAAGTACTCGGTTTAAGTAAAACTGCCGACGAAAAAGAAATTAAACGCGCATATAAGCGTTTAGCAATGAAATATCACCCAGACCGTAATCAAGGTGATAAAGAGTCAGAAGCAAAATTCAAAGAAATCAAAGAAGCCTATGAGATCTTAAGTGATGCTCAAAAACGTGCTGCTTATGATCAATATGGTCATGCTGCGTTTGAACAGGGTGGATTTGGTGGTCAAGGTGGCGGCGGCTTCGGCGGTGGTGCTGACTTTGGTGATATCTTTGGTGATGTATTTGGCGATATTTTTGGCGGTGGTCGTCGTCAACAACGTGCAGCACGTGGTTCTGACTTACAATACAACATGGATCTAACGCTTGAAGAAGCGGTTCGTGGCGTCACTAAAGAAATTCGTATACCAACACTGGAAACATGTGACAAATGCCATGGTAGCGGTGCTAAAGAAGGCACATCAGCAGAAACCTGTTCTACTTGTCATGGCGCTGGTCAGGTTCATTTACGTCAAGGTTTCTTCACTGTACAGCAAGCATGTCCAACTTGTCATGGTCGCGGTAAAGTGATCAAAGAGCCTTGCTCTAAATGTCATGGTGATGGTCGTGTTGAACGCTCTAAAACGCTGTCTGTCAAAATTCCAGCCGGTGTTGATACTGGTGACCGTATTCGCTTAAGTGGTGAAGGTGAAGCAGGTGAAAACGGCGCGCCAGCAGGCGATTTATACGTACAGGTTCATGTTCGCCAACATCATATTTTTGAACGTGATGGCAATAATCTTTACTGTGAAGTCCCTATTAACTTCGCCATTGCTGCTTTAGGTGGCGAGATTGAAGTCCCAACACTTGATGGCCGTGTGAAACTTAAAATTCCAGCAGAAACACAAACTGGAAAAATGTTCCGCATGAAAGGCAAGGGCGTTAAATCAGTACGCAGTAGTAGTATTGGTGACTTAATGTGTCGCGTTGTGGTTGAAACACCCGTCAAACTGAATGAGAAACAAAAAGAGTTAATGCAACAACTGGGTGAATCATTCGGTGGCAAGAGTGGTGAGAAAAATACCCCTCGTTCTAAAAGCTTCTTAGATGGTGTGAAAAAATTCTTTGATGATTTAACCAAATAATTTTTCTTATCACCTTCAAAAAGGCCTGATGATAAATTCTGTCATCAGGCTTTTTTATTTGAATTATGTTTTGTTCTATCCCATCTTGATAGCAACAATACCGGCTAAAATCACTAAACACGCCAATAGCTGTTTACGGTTAAATTGCTCTTTTAACAGATAAACAGATAAGATCATGGCAAATAACACGCTGGTTTCCCTTAGTGCAGCGACAAGCACAATAGAGGCATGACTCATCGCCCATATCACTATGCCATAACTTACCAATTGCATCACGCCACCAAAGAAAGCTGGCTTCCAATAATCCTTTATCTTGGTTTTTAAATGTTGGCGATAACGAAGCCAAGCAAGTAAATACATTGCGATGCCATTTAAAAAGAAGAGCCATAAAATATAAGCAAACGGTGTTTCACCTACACGAGAGCCATTACCATCAGATAGGGTATAACTTGCGGTAAATAATGCGGTAAGTAGCGCAAAAAAGAGTGCATCTTTACGTAAATTAAACTCTGCTATTTTTCTACTACGTGAGATAAGGATAATACCCAAAATGATAAACAAAATGCCAATGAGTCCAGCAATAGGTAGTGTTTCATGGAAGAGAAAAAAACCAAGAAAAGCAGTCATTAATGGCGCACTGCCACGAGAGATAGGGTAGACCTGATTAAAGTCAGCTAGGGTATAACAGCGACTTAAAGAGAGTGTGTAACCAATATGAAATAAAACAGAAAGAATAAGCCATTTCCAAGCACCGGCATCAGGGAGCCCAACCCAAAACAGGGCGGGTAGAGTTACAGCACCCGAAAAAAAAGTCAGTAACGAGATCCCTAAAAATCGATCACTACCTACTTTAACTAACGCATTCCAACATGCATGAAAGATAGCAGCAAATAAAACGGCAATAAAAACAGTAATCGACATATTGATAGAAACCTTAATGTAACGAGAGTATTCACTATCTATAGGACAATAACACAATGGTTAAATAGTGAAACATGCAACATTTTCTTTTTATTTATAATTGCGGGGTATATTTTAATATGAAGAATAACATTAGCATTATTTATGTAGATAAGAAAAATTGATACTTTTGATCTATTTTGTTGATTGGTGTTAATTATTAAATTAGATGCTTATTTTTGTTGTTTTTTAAATAAAGTATTATTAAATCAATATGATAAAAATAACTTTTATAAATCTACTTTTATTCTATTTTTTTCGATATTTTGTTGATTGACGACGATTATTTGCTTTGTTTTTCTTGATATTTTCTCTTTATTTCGGAAATATCGATTTATTATCCATAAATAATCTGTTTTTTACGAATTCATAATTAGCATATTATTAACAAAATTAGTAATTTTGAGGTTAATATTATGACGGCAATTATTAGACAATTTTTGAGATTAGAGGCATCAGGCGGTATTCTTCTGATTATTGCTGCTATTATCGCATTGATTATGGCGAATACACCTCTAAGTGCTTTGTATAATGAGTTTTTATCTATTCCAATTATGATCAAATTCGGTGCATTCGAACTTGATAAACCATTATTACTTTGGGTAAATGATGCCTTAATGGCGATCTTTTTCTTAGTAGTCGGATTGGAAGTTAAACGTGAATTAAAAGAAGGCTCTTTGGCTCAGCGTGATAGAGCCATTTTCCCTGCGATAGCCGCAGTAGGTGGTATGTTAGCACCCGCATTGATTTATTTGATGTTTAATCATGCGGACGCAATTGGACAGCAAGGTTGGGCAATTCCAGCGGCAACCGATATTGCTTTTGCACTGGGGGTTATGGCGTTACTGGGTAAGCGTGTTCCTGTCGAGTTAAAAGTCTTTTTGTTAGCGTTAGCTATCATTGATGACTTAGGTGTGATAGTCATTATTGCGCTCTTTTATTCAAAGAGTATTGCATTAATGCCTCTCGCTTTGGCAGGTTTAATCGTGATTGCTCTGGGCATAATGAACTGGCGTAAAGTGGGTAATACGGCTGCTTATTTAATTCTAGGGTTCATCTTGTGGGTGTGTATTTTAAAATCAGGTATTCATGCAACGATTGCAGGTGTGATTGTTGGATTCCTTATCCCATTAAGAAATAAAGAAGGTGATTCTCCTTCTGAAGAATTAGAGCATGTGCTACACCCTTGGGTTGCCTATTTTATTTTACCGCTGTTTGCATTTAGTAACGCAGGGGTTTCTTTAAATGGCGTAACGCTTGATGGCATGTTATCTGCCTTACCGTTAGGTATCGCGTTAGGTCTATTTTTAGGTAAGCCGATTGGAATTTTCCTCTTTAGTTGGGTTTCGGTAAAACTAGGCATTGCAAAATTACCAGATGCGATTAATCTTAAGCAAATATTTGCAGTATCTGTGCTATGTGGTATCGGTTTTACTATGTCTATCTTTATCGCAGGGTTAGCATTCGATGGTGCGGATGAAGCTTATAATACCTACGCTAAACTTGGTATTTTAGTCGGTTCAACAGTAGCCGCTGTTGTGGGGTATTTGTTACTTCATTCTGTTTTACCGAAGTTAAAGACAAAGTCAATATAGGGAAATTTATTACGGATTTGAGTTTCTCAACACAATAAATACCGAGCTATATATTTAAACCTACGGTGCAATACAGTGTATTGTGCCGTAGGTGTTTTTATGAGGATTGGGTGCAAGGAAAGCCAATCGCAAACTAATGCGTTATTACATAGTCTGTGTATGAAGCACAGAAGTTGAAAGGAAGATAACTATGCGGGTGTCACATCTCAATTTTAACCATCTTTATTATTTTTGGCATGTGTGTAAAGAAGGCTCTGTTGTGGGTGCAGCGCAAGCGCTGTATCTGACACCTCAGACAATTACAGGGCAAATTAAAGCATTAGAAGAAAGATTGGGTGGCAAGTTATTTAAACGCCAAGGAAGAGGATTAGTTCCTTCAGAATTGGGTCAGCTCATTTTTCGTTATGCCGATAAAATGTTTATGCTCAGCCAAGAAATGCTGGATATCGTCAACTACAGTCGTGAGTCGAATTTACTGTTTGATGTCGGTGTTGCTGATGCGTTATCAAAACAATTAGTCAGTCGCGTATTAGAAACGGCTGTCATTGATAATGAGCAAATCCATTTGCGTTGTTTTGAATCTACTCATGAACTATTACTAGAACAATTAAGTCAGCATAAGCTGGATATGATCTTATCAGATTGCCCCGTGGATTCGTCACAACAAGAAGGTCTGTTCTCTGTAAAACTTGGCGAATGTAATATGAGCTTTTTTTGCAGTCATCCGCTTCCTGAAAAGCCGTTTCCTGAATGTTTAGAAGAGCGAAAGCTCCTCATTCCAGGGCGTAGATATATGTTAGGTCGCCATTTATTAACGTGGATACGTAATAAAAACCTGCAAGTAGAAATATTGGGTGAGTTTGATGATGCGGCATTAATGAAAGCATTCGGCTTAAATTATAATGCTATCTTTGTCGCGCCTTCACTGTATACCGACGAAACTTTTGCTCATAGTAATATCGAAGAGATTGGGAAGCTTGATACGGTAAAAGAAGAGTACTACGCGATTTTTGCAGAGAGAATGATCCAACATCCAGCGGTTCAACGTGTTTGTAATACTGATTTTTCAGAACTCTTTAATGGAGATAAAAAGAGCGTTGTAAACCCATAAAGTGGTTGCGGTTAAAAAGTAGAAAATAAAAAACCGGCATAAGCCGGTTTTTTATAACACAAGAAAGCAATATTACATTGCTTTGATTTGTGCTTGCAGATTAGCTTTATGACGTGCAGCTTTATTCTTGTGAATTAAGCCTTTAGTTGCCTGACGGTCAACAATTGGTTGCATGTCATTAAATGCTTTTTGTGCTGCTTCTTTATCACCTGAAGCAACTGCTGCGTATACTTTTTTGATGTAAGTACGCATCATAGAACGACGGCTTGCGTTGTGCTGACGACGCTTTTCAGACTGAACCGCACGTTTCTTAGCTGATTTGATATTAGCCAAGTTCCAACTCCCAAATATATTCTAGCGAGGACAAATACAAAGGTGAAGGAATATGCCTTTTCAACCTAAGTTTGTCAATGGATTTATACAAAATTAGCGTCGTTGTACGCGACACTTGTTTCGTTGTGATGGCGCAAGATTTTATCAGTTAAGACGGGTAGAATACAGTCTTTTGAGTGAAAAAATCATCAAAATCGTGTATATGAGTAATAAATAATAGATTCTAATAGGATCTATGCTTGATTTTATGCGATTTTATAACCAAGAAGTGAGTGATAGTCCATTTTTTGTTTGATGTGAGCAATCAAATTTAAGAATAACAGTGAATCGACTTGTCGAGATATTACTCATCAATAAACATTGATATATTGGGTTACTCTCAAGCCTTTGACAAGGTATAATCCAATAATTTCCACGGTATTGAGCCAGTTATGGAGCTAATTCGCGGTATACAAAATATTAGAGCGCTACACCACGGTTGCGTTCTGACAATTGGGAATTTTGATGGTGTCCATAGAGGCCATCAGGCATTATTGAAACACTTGAAGCAAGAGGCATCGCAGCGAGGATTACCCACGGTTGTGATGACATTTGAGCCTCAGCCACTTGAGTTCTTTTTACCAGAAAAGGCACCAGCACGTCTGACTCGTTTACGAGACAAGATTAAGTATTTAGCTGAATGTGGTATTGATTACCTTTTGTGTGTCAAATTTGATAAACAATTTGCGGCACAAACACCGGAAGAATTTGTTTCATCACTGTTGGTGAATAAATTAGGGGTGAAGTTTCTTGCTATTGGTGATGATTTTCGCTTTGGCAAAAATCGTGAAGGTGATTTCCATTTTTTACAACAAGCCGGTGTTAGATATGGATTTGAAGTCGCTAATACTGAAAGTTATTGCGATAAAGGATTGCGTATCAGTAGCACTGCGGTACGAGAAGCGTTGTTCAATGATGATTTAGTTCTTGCTGAATCACTACTAGGACACCCTTACAGCGTTTGTGGGCGTGTTGTTCATGGTAATGAATTGGGTAGAACCATTGGTTTTCCGACAGCCAATATTCCTATGAAACGCTTAGTTGCACCAGTTAAAGGCGTTTATGCCGTTGATGTCTATTTATCAGATAATCAATCACCTTTACCCGGTGTGGCAAATATCGGAAGTCGTCCTACTGTACAAGGGAAGGGCGTACAATTAGAAGTGCATTTAATCGACGTTAATATGGATTTATATGGACGTCGTATTGATGTTGTGTTACGAAAGAAATTACGTAATGAACAGCGATTTGCATCATTGGATGCATTGAAGCAGCAAATCGCAGATGATGTGGCTACTGCTAGGGATTTTTTATCGCAGCGGTCGGAGTCATAAACTAGCGGAAAATTGGAACTGAGAATCGAATGAGTGACTATAAAAATACCCTGAACTTACCAGAAACAGGGTTCCCTATGCGCGGGGATTTAGCAAAGCGCGAGCCAGAGATGTTATCACGTTGGTACAAAGAAGGTTTGTATCAAGCAATTCGTCAGGCTAAAAGTGGTAAGAAAACATTTATTTTGCACGATGGCCCTCCATACGCCAACGGCAATATTCATATTGGTCACTCAGTAAACAAAATTCTCAAAGATATTATTATTAAATCCAAAGGGCTGTCAGGCTTTGATTCTCCGTACATTCCAGGATGGGATTGTCACGGATTACCTATCGAACTAAAAGTTGAACAAATCGTAGGTAAACCAGGAGAGAAAATATCTGCAGCGCAATTCCGCGAGGAATGCCGTAAGTATGCTTACGAGCAAATTGAAGCACAGAAAAAAGATTTTATTCGTTTAGGTGTTCTAGGAGATTGGGAAAAACCTTATCTCACTATGGATTACAAAACCGAAGCGAACACTATTCGTGCGTTAGCGCGTATCATCGCAAATGGTCACCTGTTAAAAGGGGCTAAACCTGTTCACTGGTGTACTGCGTGTGGTTCATCGCTGGCAGAAGCTGAAGTTGAATATTACGATAAAACTTCACCGTCGATTGATGTGCGTTTCACCGCCGTTGAGCCAAGCGCAGTTGCCGCAAAATTCCATGCAGTAACAGATAAGCCTATTTCTTTGGTTATCTGGACAACAACACCGTGGACATTACCTGCTAACCGCGCTATCGCATTAAATGCTGAATTTAATTACGCATTAGTCTCTTTTAACGATGAATGCGTGATTTTAGCCGCTGATCTTGTTGAAGGCGTAATGAAGCGAATTGGCGTAACAAGCTGGGCTGTTTTAGGCGAATGCAAAGGTGCTGATTTAGAGTTATTGCGCTTTAATCATCCATTTATGGGCTTTGATGTACCTGCAATTTTAGGTGATCACGTTACTTTAGAAGCGGGTACAGGTGCTGTGCATACTGCACCAGGCCACGGCCCTGATGACTTTGTTGTCGGTCAAAAATACGGTTTAGAAGTGGCAAATCCTGTTGGGCCTAATGGTTGTTACTTGCCGGGCACTTATCCAGCATTAGATGGCGTTTTTGTTTTCAAAGCAAATGATGTCATTGTTGAGCTGTTAAAAGAAAAAGGTGCTCTGTTACATCACGAAGCCATGCAACACAGTTACCCATGTTGCTGGAGACATAAAACGCCAGTTATTTTCCGTGCTACACCACAATGGTTTATTGGCATGGATAAAAACGGTTTACGTCAGCAATCATTAAAAGAGATCAAAGGTGTTAAATGGATCCCTGATTGGGGTCAAGCACGTATTGAATCAATGGTTGAAAACCGCCCTGACTGGTGTATCTCTCGTCAACGTACTTGGGGCACGCCAATGTCTCTGTTTGTTCACAAAGAGACTCAAGAGCCACATCCACGTACTTTAGAGTTGATGGAAGAAGTCGCAAAACGTGTTGAAGTCAGCGGTATTCAAGCATGGTGGGATTTAGATATCTGTGAAGTGTTGGGTGATGAAGCTGACGATTACATGAAAACGCCAGATACACTGGATGTTTGGTTCGATTCAGGATCAACACACTCAACAGTGGTTGATGCGCGTCCTGAATTCCACGGCAATTCAGCAGATATGTACTTAGAAGGCTCTGACCAACATCGTGGTTGGTTTATGTCTTCACTGATGATCTCGACTGCAATCAAAGGCAAAGCGCCTTACCGTGAAGTTTTAACACACGGTTTTACCGTAGATGGACAAGGCCGTAAAATGTCTAAATCCATCGGTAACACAGTAAGTCCACAAGATGTAATGGATAAGCTGGGTGCTGATATCCTACGTTTATGGGTTGCATCAACAGATTACACTGGTGAAATCGCCGTATCTGATGAAATCTTAAAACGCTCGGCTGATACTTATCGCCGTATTCGTAATACTGCACGTTTCTTCTTAGCGAACTTAAACGGTTTTGATCCTGCAAAACACCAAGTTAAGCCAGAAGAGATGGTTACGTTAGATCGCTGGGCAGTAGGTCGTGCGAAAGCAGCACAAGCTGATATCTTAAAACACTATGAAAATTACGATTTCCATAATGTTATTCAGCGCCTAATGCAGTTCTGTTCAGTAGAAATGGGTTCTTTCTACTTAGATATCATCAAAGACAGACAGTACACTGCGAAAAGCGATAGCGTTGCTCGTCGTAGTTGTCAAACAGCGTTATTCCATATCTGTGAAGCATTAGTTCGTTGGATGGCGCCAGTTATGTCATTCACAGCAGATGAAATCTGGAATGAGTTACCAGGCGAACGTGCAAAATATGTCTTAACTGAAGAATGGTATACCGATTTATTTGGCTTAGATGCGTCAGAAACCTTAAATGATGACTACTGGGCTGAATTACTTGCCGTTCGTGGTGAAGTCAACAAAGTATTAGAGCAAGCACGTACAGATAAACAACTGCGTGGCTCTTTAGAAGCATCAGTAACTCTGTATGCAGATAAAGCTTTAGCAGATAAGTTAAATGCGTTAGGTAACGAACTGCGTTTTGTTTTATTAACTTCTCAAGCGAAAGTGGCAGATATTAATGAAGCGCCAGAAACAGCATTAGCTTCTGATATGGCGGGTTTAAAAATCGCCTTTAACAAAGCAGACGGCGAAAAATGCCCTCGTTGCTGGCATTATGCGACAGACATCGGTCAAGTAGCGGAACACGCTGAATTATGCGGACGCTGTGTTACTAACGTAGCCGGTAACGGTGAAGAACGTAAGTTTGCTTAATTAATGAAGAAAACACTTTGCTCTACAGGTTTACGTTGGCTATGGCTAGCCGTCGCCGTAGTGGTGTTGGATTTAGGAACGAAACAGTATTTCATGCAGACATTTCGTCTGTATGAATCTGTTGCCGTGATGCCTTTTTTCAACTTCACTTACGCCCATAACTATGGTGCTGCCTTTAGCTTTTTAGCAGATAAAGGAGGATGGCAACGTTGGTTTTTTGCACTGATTGCATTGGCAATCTGCATTACTTTATTGGTAATGATGTATAAAAACAAAGCGAGCGCTAAGCTAAGTAACGTTGCTTATGCGCTAATTATTGGCGGAGCATTGGGTAATCTCTCTGATCGTCTGATCCACGGGTTTGTCATCGATTTTCTTGATGTTTATATTGGAGATTGGCATTGGCCTACCTTTAATATTGCTGATATGGGGATTTGTATCGGTGCAGGGCTTATCATTATTGAGAGCTTTTTCCCTGATAAAAATGTCAGTCCTCAAGATACAAAAAAGCAAAAGTAATCAGACAAGAAGTTAACTAAAATAACCCCTGCCTTATGGCGGGGGTTACGCTTAATAGAAGGTATTAGTATGGTTATGCAGGTACTCAACGACAGCGCAGTGTTGCTGAATTTCACTTTAAAGTTAGCAGATGGCTCTGTTGCTGAATCTACACAAGCGCATGGTAAACCCGCTCTTTTTCGTTTAGGTGATGAAAGTTTATCGCCAGCCTTAGAAGCTGAATTATTGGGATTATCAACGGGAGATAAAAAAACTTTTACGCTTGCGGGTGAACATCTTTTTGGTAAATACAATCCTGACTTGATCCAATACTTTATGCCTTCTGACTTCGCAGAGTCTGGTGTGCCTGAGGCTGGCACTATCATGCTATTTACAGCAATGAATGGCAGTGAAATGCCAGGCATTGTAAGAGATGTCACTGAAGATTCTGTAACTGTTGATTTTAATCATCCGTTAGCGTCAGAAGAAGTGACATTTGATATTGAAGTTGTCAGCATCAATCCTGAGGAGGAAACAACACATGCAAATACTGCTGGCTAACCCACGAGGCTTTTGTGCGGGTGTTGACCGAGCTATCAGCATTGTTGACCGCGCTCTGGAAATCTATGGCGCACCTATTTATGTTCGTCACGAGGTCGTTCATAACCGCTATGTCGTTAACGACTTACGTGAACGAGGTGCTATCTTTATTGAAGAAATTTCAGAAGTACCCGATAACGCGATTTTAATTTTTTCAGCTCATGGTGTTTCTCAAGCTATTCGTCAAGAAGCTCGCTCACGTAATTTAACAATGCTTTATGATGCAACTTGTCCACTCGTAACCAAAGTGCATATGGAAGTGGCAAGAGCGAGCCGTAAAGGCAAAGAAGCTATCTTAATAGGTCATGCAGGACACCCTGAAGTTGAAGGCACTATGGGACAATACAACAACCCTGAGGGGGGAATGTATTTAGTTGAGTCGCCTGCTGATGTGTGGAAATTAGAAGTCAAAGATGAAGATAATCTTTGCTTTATGACCCAAACAACGCTTTCTGTTGATGATACATCTGAAGTGATTGATGCTTTAAATGCACGCTTCCCCAAAATTATTGGGCCTCGCAAAGATGATATCTGCTACGCAACAACCAATCGCCAAGAAGCCGCAAGAGAGCTTGCTGAAAAAGCGGATGTTGTATTTGTCGTTGGCTCTAAGAACTCATCAAACTCTAATCGCTTAGCGGAGCTTGCACAGCGTGCAGGTAAGCCTTCTTATCTGATCGATAGCTTTGAAGATATTGATGAGTCATGGGTGGCTAATGCAAATATTGTTGGCGTTACAGCAGGGGCTTCAGCACCAGATATTTTGGTTCAACAAGTATTAGAACGTTTAAAAACCTTTGGTGCTGATGACGTAATTGAATTATCAGGGCGTGAAGAAAATATTGTTTTTGAAGTGCCTAAAGAGCTTCGCCTAGATTATAAAGTTATCGAATAATCTCACTTAAATGTGATAGTGAATTTAAAAAGCAGAGTGAATGACTCTGCTTTTTTTATGTATAAAGTAAAGTTAAATGAATAATCATGCTGTTCATCTCTTTTACTGATAATGACTACGGTTTTGTGTGTTTTTCTTATCTCGAACGTTAAATGCTGGCATCAAGTGGATGACATCGTTAATCTGTAAACAATAAATAGAGACAATAAGTATTGTTAAGGAGAAATTGAGTTATGTCTGCAAAAGAACTTCGTCTTGCCGTTGTTGGTGCGGGTGGTCGTATGGGGCGCCAATTAATTCAGGCAATTTCTCAACAAGAAGGAACCGTTTTAGGTGCTGCTTTTGAGCGTACTAATTCTTCATTGATTGGTGCTGATGCTGGAGAATTAGCGGGTATTGGGCATATTGGTGTCACAATCACCGATAACTTGCTGTCTCAAGCGAGTGAATTTGATGTGTTAATTGATTTTACACGCCCTGAAGGCACGCTTTCTCATATTGCATTTTGCGTAGAACAGAAAAAAGGCATGATTATTGGTACGACAGGCTTTGATGATGAAGGTAAAAAAGCCATTGAAAATGCCGCCAAAATGATCCCAATAGTGTTTGCTGCTAACTTTAGTGTTGGTGTTAACTTGGTGCTTAAATTACTTGAAAAAGCGGCGAAAGTGATGGGTTCTTACAGTGATATTGAAATTGTAGAAGCGCACCATCGTCATAAAGTTGATGCACCATCAGGCACAGCATTAGCAATGGGAGAATCTATTGCAGATGCGTTAGGCCGTGATCTTAAAGAGTGCGCAGTTTATGAACGTGTAGGACATACTGGAGAGCGAGATCCTCAAAGCATTGGTTTTGCCACTATTCGTGCAGGTGATATTGTGGGAGAACATACTGCAATTTTTGCCGATATTGGTGAGCGTGTAGAGATAAGCCACAAGGCTTCTAGCCGAATGACATTTGCAAATGGCGCAGTTAAGGCTGCTATTTGGTTAAAATCCAAAAAAACGGGTCTTTATAATATGAAGGATGTTCTTTCATTGGAAGATTTGTAGTTTTTAAAAAATGTAATTTATTGAAAACTCATAACTATTTTTATAATTATGAGTTTTTTTATGTTTGTTTTATAAATTATTTTATAAGGTTTATTTTTATATCTTATCTCTATTTTTTCTCTGTTTTTTTCTCTCTAAAAAGAATAAATCATCTATTTTTCCTATTTAAACTCTAATTTTAAATTATCTTGGTAAGCAAACGGTTAAATTTGTAAGATTGATTATATAAATTGTCACTTGGCTAACTAAATTGCTAATGACTGATATTTTTTTAATTAAAAAGGTGTTTTTTCTAGACATCTGCTCGTTCGATCTTTAGAATGCGCCCAATTTGCCAAAAATTTGCCCAATTTTATGTTTTTGGCATTGATTTAGAGTCTTAAATCTGAATTAATATGCATGAAATGTGATTTATTATTCTCTGGAGGGCGTTTTGATTAAATCAGCTATACTGGTTCTAGAAGATGGGACCGAATTCCACGGCAAGTCGATTGGCGCAGAAGGCGCCGCTATCGGTGAAGTCGTTTTTAATACTTCAATGACCGGTTACCAAGAAATATTAACCGACCCTTCTTACTCCCAACAAATTGTTACTCTCACTTATCCCCACATTGGCAATACCGGCGTTAATCGTTCAGACGAAGAATCAGAAACAATCCATGCTCAAGGCTTAATTATTCGCGACTTGCCATTAGTGATGAGCAACTATCGTGCTGAAGAAACGTTATCTGATTATCTTAAACGTCATAACATTGTTGCGATTGCGGATATTGATACACGTAAGTTAACGCGTTTGCTGAGAGAAAAAGGCGCGCAAAACGGTTGCATTATCGCAGGCAATCATCTTGATGCTCAACAAGCTCTCGAAAAGGCCAGATCATTTCCTGGTTTAAAAGGAATGGACTTAGCAAAAACGGTGACAGTGAAACAGCCTTACCAGTGGACTCAAGGAAGTTGGACGCTAGAGAATGAATTAACAGAAGCTAAATTAGCGACTGAGTTGCCATTGCATATTGTGGCGTATGATTTCGGTGTAAAACGTAATATTTTACGTATGCTGGTGGATAGAGGATGTCGCGTTACTGTTGTACCTGCTCAAACGTCAGCTCAAGATGTTTTAGCCCTTTCGCCAGATGGTATTTTCCTTTCGAATGGCCCCGGAGATCCAGAGCCCTGTGATTATGCCATTAACGCCATTCAAACCTTTTTAACCACTGATATTCCGGTATTTGGTATCTGTTTAGGGCATCAGCTATTAGCATTAGCTAGCGGTGCAAAAACCATCAAAATGAAATTTGGTCACCACGGTGGTAATCATCCTGTTAAAGATTTAGATAAAAATACGGTGATGATCACAGCGCAAAATCATGGATTTGCCGTTGATGAAACCTCTCTTCCTGCCAATTTACGTGTGACACATAAATCTCTATTTGATGGTTCTTTACAAGGTATTCATCGTACAGATAAACCTGCATTCAGTTTCCAAGGCCACCCAGAAGCCAGTCCTGGCCCTCATGATGCGGCACCTCTTTTTGATCACTTTATCGAGCTTATCGCGCAATATCGTCAAAACCTGCAATCAGTGACAACAAAATAAATCAGGAGCGAAAGAAAATGGCTAAAAGAACAGATATCAAAACAATCCTGATTTTAGGTGCTGGGCCTATTGTTATCGGACAAGCGTGTGAATTTGACTATTCAGGCGCTCAAGCATGTAAAGCCCTACGTGAAGAGGGATATCGAGTTGTTTTGGTAAATTCAAATCCTGCAACCATTATGACCGATCCTGAAATGGCCGATGCAACGTACATCGAGCCTATTCACTGGCAAGTTGTGAGAAAAATTATTGAAAAAGAGCGTCCTGATGCAGTGTTACCAACAATGGGCGGGCAAACAGCCCTGAACTGTGCGCTAGAGTTAGAGCGCCAAGGTGTTTTGGCTGAATTTGGCGTTACCATGATTGGTGCAACAGCCGATGCAATTGATAAAGCAGAAGATAGACAACGCTTTGATAAAGCGATGAAAAAAATTGGTTTAGATACTGCTCGTTCTGGTATCGCTCATAATCTTGAAGAAGCTTTTGCCGTTGCTGAACAAGTCGGTTTCCCTTGTATTATTCGCCCTTCATTCACGATGGGCGGAACCGGGGGCGGGATCGCCTATAATCGTGAAGAATTTGAAGAAATCTGTACACGAGGCTTAGATTTATCACCCACTAATGAACTGTTAATTGATGAATCATTAATTGGTTGGAAAGAGTATGAAATGGAAGTGGTACGCGATAAAAATGATAACTGTATTATTGTCTGCTCCATTGAAAACTTTGATGCCATGGGCATTCATACGGGTGATTCCATCACTGTTGCACCTGCACAAACACTGACCGACAAAGAATATCAAATTATGCGTAATGCCTCGATGGCAGTATTACGTGAGATAGGTGTTGAAACTGGCGGTTCGAATGTTCAGTTTGCCGTTGATCCTAAAACCGGGCGCTTGATTGTTATCGAAATGAACCCTCGAGTTTCTCGTTCATCAGCGCTTGCATCTAAAGCAACAGGTTTCCCAATTGCAAAGATCGCCGCTAAATTAGCCGTGGGTTATACCCTTGATGAGCTAATGAATGATATCACTGGAGGGAGAACGCCAGCTTCTTTCGAACCTTCTATTGATTATGTTGTGACAAAAATTCCTCGCTTTAACTTTGAAAAGTTTGCGGGAACCAATGACAGATTAACAACACAAATGAAATCTGTCGGGGAAGTCATGGCGATAGGTAGAACACAGCAAGAGTCGATGCAAAAAGCGTTACGTGGTCTTGAAGTTGGCGCAACAGGTTTTGATCCTAAAGTTGACTTAGATGATCCTGAAGCATTAACGAAAATTCGTCGTGAACTAAAAGAAGCGGGTTCTGACAGAATTTGGTATATCGCAGATGCTTTCCGTGCAGGGTTATCGGTCGATGGCGTGTTTAATCTGACTAATATTGACCGCTGGTTCTTAGTGCAAATTGAAGAAATTGTACGTCTTGAAGAAAAAGTGGCAAAAGTGGGCTTAAAAGGCTTAACCGCAGATTTTTTACGCCAGTTAAAACGTAAAGGCTTTGCTGATGCGCGTTTAGCTAAGGTACTCAATGTAAAAGAACAGGCTATTCGCCAATTACGTGAGCAATATCAACTCCATCCTGTCTATAAACGTGTTGATACTTGCGCCGCAGAATTTGCCACCGATACCGCTTATATGTACTCGACTTATGAAGAAGAGTGTGAGGCGAACCCTCATCAAGATAAGCCAAAAGTGATGATTTTAGGTGGAGGGCCAAACCGTATTGGTCAAGGAATTGAATTTGATTATTGTTGTGTTCATGCGGCACTAGCACTGCGTGAAGACGGTTACGAAACCATTATGGTGAACTGTAACCCAGAAACGGTTTCAACAGATTACGACACCTCTGACAGACTCTATTTTGAACCTGTCACATTAGAAGATGTACTTGAAATTGTACGAATTGAAAAACCGAAAGGGGTGATTGTGCAATACGGCGGACAAACTCCGCTAAAACTAGCCAGAGCGCTAGAAGCTGAAGGCGTGCCAGTTATTGGTACAAGCCCTGATGCTATCGATAAAGCAGAAGATCGTGAACGTTTCCAAAAAGCGGTGGATAAATTAGAGCTTAAACAGCCTGAAAATGCCACTGTAACCGCGTTAGAAGAGGCTGTAGAAAAAGCACAATTGATTGGTTATCCGCTGGTGGTTCGTCCTTCTTATGTACTTGGTGGACGCGCAATGGAAATTGTTTATGACGAAGTTGATTTACGTCGCTATTTCCAAACTGCGGTTAGTGTGTCAAACGATGCGCCAGTGTTGTTAGACCGTTTTCTTGATGATGCGATTGAAGTCGATGTTGATGCGATTTGTGACGGTCAACAAGTCGTGATTGGTGGCATTATGGAGCATATCGAACAAGCGGGTGTTCACTCTGGTGACTCCGCTTGCTCATTGCCTGCTTATACCCTAAGCCAAGAAATTCAAGATGTGATGCGTAAACAAGTACGCGCACTTGCGTTTGAGCTTGGAGTCAAAGGGCTAATGAACGTACAATTTGCGGTGAAAGGTAACGATGTTTATCTTATCGAAGTCAATCCTCGTGCTGCTCGTACTGTTCCTTTTGTCTCAAAAGCCACAGGTGTGCCATTAGCGAAAGTCGCTGCGCGTGTCATGATTGGTCAAAGCCTTGAAGAGCAGGGAGTTACAAAAGAAGTTATTCCACCTTATTACTCTGTAAAAGAGGTGGTTTTACCTTTCAATAAGTTTGCAGGTGTCGATCCTATTTTAGGGCCTGAAATGCGTTCAACAGGTGAAGTGATGGGCGTCGGTGCAACCTTTGCTCAAGCCTTTGCTAAAGCGATGTTAGGCAGCAGTTCTACCATGAAGAAAAAAGGCAGAGCGCTTCTTTCTGTGCGTGCTGGTGATAAAAAGCGAGTTGTTGATTTAGCAACTAAATTGCTAAAAAGTGGATTTGAGTTAGATGCGACACATGGCACTGCTATAGTGTTAGGTGAGGCGGGAATAAATCCACGTTTAGTGAATAAAGTTCATGAAGGACGACCGCATATTGAAGATAGAATTAAAAATGGTGAGTATGACTATATTGTCAATACCACTTCAGGTCGCCAAGCCATTGAAGATTCTAAAATTATTCGTCGTAGTGCATTAAGATATAAAGTCCATTATGACACGACATTAAATGGCGGATTTGCGACAACGCTGTCATTAACAGCGGACCCTACAGAAAGTGTTATCTCAGTTCAAGAAATGCATAAAAAGATAAGTAAATCTTAAGATTTACTTATTATTGTAATAATGATCCCGAATATGAGGAGACTTGTATTCGGGATTTTTTATTTTTCTATTTGATATAAAAAAGATAGCCCCAAATAAATTTATTTGGGGCGAGTGCAAAACAAAGAGATGGGTGCGGATCTTTTTTTCAAGTAAGGAGTCAAGAAAATAAAACAAGTTAATTTCTTTGTTTTAGCGGGTTGATTTTGTCTTTTTTTGTCGCTTGAGTCAAGAGGAAATTATTTTACGATGCTGAGTAACATATTGTTTTAATTGATTTAAATTTGTTATTTACTACGGGTAAGGTATAGGGAATAGAGAAATTTCTGTTACTATATTGGCGGGTGCTTGGATCATTTTGGTTCAAGCATTTTGCAAGAGCCAAAAAGAGAAAAGCCCCGAATTCTATTTTCATAAAATCCGAGGACAGACTCAAACATCAACAACTTGATTCTGTCTCCTTTTCCGAAAGGAGTCAATGAAATTGACGAAAATAACCTTATTTGGCATTACGGTTATCTGTGTGACTGTTCTATGTTTTACAATAATTGTAGGCGAACGATTATGTTCACTTAACATTAGTAATGGAAACACAGTCGTTCAAGCTATTTTGATGTGTAATAAATGGCTTGGTTGGGGGGAGGTTTTCTCCCTCCCAATTTTTTCTTCAAGTTGTCAGAGTTTTGGTACAAGCACCCTATTATCTGAAATCAATGCGATCCAAATTGTGGGGGTAATGGGGGGATTTTTCTTAGGAGGCGCAGGAATGATGATATTAAGCGATACATTAGAAAAACAGCTTTAAATTAATAAAGAGCCTCGAGAGGCTCTTTATGGTTAATCGAATGATTTTAACTAAAGTTGGCTAATTTTCGTTATATTATTTTGTGATGGATTACCATCTCCATCCCAATTAACATGTTGTTTAAACTCATATGTTTTACCTGCGATAGTGACAGAGGTAATTAACGTTGCATTACCATGATGGGCAGAAGCACCGGCACCACTCCCCCAACATTCTTCTTCTATTGCCAGTGAATGACTATTAGATGGGAAACGTTGGTTCTCAATTATAGATGTATAAGTATCTTCATCGTTGTAATCGACTGAATCTCGAGTAGAATCGCCTTGTATATCAATAAGTTTGTGAGATACCGTGACTGGCTCAAAGAAATCACTTGCGTGGTTTCCTAATGTAAACATCGGCCTTGCAATAACATGAACTATATCATCCAATTTACTCATTCTACATGAATTTCTCGGCACACTAGCATTATTAGTATTAATAAATGAAATAGAGCCGTTTAATTCTAAATCCATATACCTAGGATGGATCGGTTTTACATCTAGTGGATAATAAACCGCATATTGTCTACCTATATTTGTACTTGGATCATGATCGTGAATGTCAAACACAATGACTTTGATTTTAAGTTGAGTACTTTTAAATAAATTTTTATCAAGCTTAAATGAGCTAGTGATGTTGGGTCTACCAAGAAGCTGATTTTGGTCATAAGCAAGGATTTGACTGGTTTTTTGATTTCCATCCCATAATTCAAGATTAACTGCATAATCACTTGCTGCTGTATCTGGCGGTAACCAAGAAAAAGTTAACGAATCATCTTCATAAACAGGAGTCCAATTTATCGATATATTATCATGAGGTATGATTTGTGCCTTTTTATTGTTATCAACCCTTCGTGTTACTGAGTTAATAGTGATATGAGGTACTTTTCTGACATCGACAGAATAAGAACCTTGAGATTGATAAAAGTAATCATTTTCTTTTGATGTCAAAATGATATCTGTTTTACCTGGATTGACTTTAACAATAACCCCACTTTCTTTTATTGCTACAATATTAGGATCTTTTGCTGACCAGGTACCTAGAGCTTCTTTAGGCAATGGAATTGTTGGTTGTTGTACATCAATATTAGTATCCATTTCAGATAAAATAATGTCTTTTTGTGCAAAAGTGATTTGGAGTGTTCCTTTACCTTGCTCGTAATCCACTGCCACTGCATCTGCTAGAAATTGATCAGTCGCATCACTTTTGATGTGTATTTTTGTTTTGCCTGGTTTTACTTCTGTAATAGTGCCTTGTGTATCAACGGTGGCTACACGTTGATCATCACTGATATAATACAAAGGAATATTTTTTACGTCTGTATTGCCAAAAGTGGCGTTAACGTTATGCACTACTCCATCATTCCATACCGATTTAATCGTACCCGATGACGCTAATTGCAAAATAGGTTTCGCTTTTTCAATGACTAAAGGATAACTACTTTGCGCTGGTTGATATTGATCATTACCTGATGTTTGTAATGTGATAACTGCAGTACCCGCTTTTTTCATCGAAATACGACCGCTAGTTGTATCAATAGAGGCAATAGTCGGATCGGAACTAGACCACATCATATTAATATTATTAGGTAATCCTGTATAACCTAGTGCGCTGATTGGTGCTGAAGCGTAGGTTTCTTGTTGGATTTGTTTGTCAAAAATAATATCAGGTTTAGGAATAGTGACTTTAATAATAACGGGTTTAGCAACAGCGATCCCTTCAGCTTCTGCGGCTAATGTAATATCTGTTTTAACATTAGAAGTTAGTTTGGTTTGATATTGACCATTTCCTAATGGTTTTAATGGATTATCACTAAAATGCGCAGTACCCGTTGTGGCTGTTAAGCTAACCGTTTTGCCATCAATCGTGTTGTCATATTTATCAACTAATTTTACTGTTAAAATAGCTTCGTCTTTATCATCGCCGCCAATAGACTGGCGACTTGTTGTCAGTGTTGACTTATTGGCATCAATATCTGCAGGGAGCACAGTCACATCTTGAATTGGCTTATAGTTGCTTAAATCAAGATAAGCACTCATCTTGATGATACCCGCAACATGGCTAGTTACTTTGGTTTTTGCGACACCTTTAGCATCTGTATAGGTACTAAAATCATAATCATCAGCTAAACCTTGTAATTTCCATGACACAATAACGTTTGGCAAAATATTATCATTAGCATCAACAATAGCTGCTTGATAATTAACGCCTTTATCACCTGCAATTATGCTCGTTCTATCCACATCAACAGATTTTACTTGCCATGTTGTTGTATCGGCACGAAGTTGTAAGGTTTTTTGCTTTTTAAAATCAACGCCATTGATATTGACACTTAACTGCGCTGAGCCTGATTTTTTTCCTGTTGCTTCAATTTCATAATGGCCAGGAGAGACTTGTTTCGCTGGGCTAAATACAATGGTTGGGTTATCCGATATTCCTTTCACTTGTTGATCTGGCAGAATATTACCGCCTTTATCTTTAATGATTAAACTCAATAGGGCTTTTTCTTTACCATTAGCTACGATATTCGCTGGGATTAATGTGATTTCTGAACGGTTTTCATCAACATCATCCGCGACAAAGTTAACATCTTTAGCGTGATAAATACCTGATTTTAAAACCACATTAACTTTAGCTAACCCAGCAGGCCCTCGTGTTAATTTTGTTTGGGTAACGCCTTTATCATCTGTAAAAGTCAATGCGGAGCTTAAGACACTGACATTGTCAGATGTCCATGTGACAGGCGTATCTTTACTGACTGGATTATCATATTTATCAATTAAATAAGCGGTATAGGTGATAGTGTCTCCGGCTTTAGGCGTTAGATCACTGATAACAATATCACGCACTTTGGCACTGATATTATCTGGAATAACGGTCAATGAAACCGATTGAGTTAAGGTGACACCGCTAATGATGGCATGAATTTGCGTTGTACCCATTTTTTGTGCACTGATTGTGGCTTTATAAACACCTGTGCTGCTCTCGGTAAATTTACTCTCTTTAATATTAAGCTGAGTAGAATATTGAAGTTTAATATCATCTTTCAATCCAGGGAGTAAATTCCCTTGATTGTCTTTTGCAATGACCGTAATTTCGGATTGATCATAAGTCCGAGTACCATCCCCCGCTGTAATAATGGAAGGGGAAAGAGCAAGTGTTGAGTGCGTTGGGGATATGACATCCGTTGTAAAGACAATGTCATGATCAGCTTCAAGAAACTCTTGCGCATCTAGCATAGCAGTGACTTTTGCTACACCTGCTTGTGTGCTTGCCAGCGCAATCTCTGCAACCCCATTTTTATCTGTTTTACTAATTGGTAATGGTGAAAGTTGACCTAATGATGTTTGCCAACCTACCGTAATGCCTTCCATGCTTGGGTTGCCTTGCTTATCTACAATATGGGCTTTAATAACGACACTATCTTTCCCATTTGCAGTGACAGTATAAGGCGCAATGACATTAACTGATTGAATCATGGCATTTTGTGTATCAGCAACAAAACCAAGAGGTTGTGTTAATACAAATGGATTCGCTGCACCATATTTTGCTGTTATCTCACTAATACCTTCTTTTTTTCCTTTAACCTCAAATTGATAAAGTCCGTTATTTTTATCAATAACATTACTGAATGTAATAGTGGGATTATTGCCACTAAGACTGATATATTTTTCTTGTTTAGGAACTGGGTTATCAAATTGGTCTTTTAATTCGACTGTACCAGTAGAGATACTTTGTCCATTAGCCACGATAGTTTGCGGATCCAATTTAAAGTGGCTATGGTTTTTATCTACTTCCCCAGGTTTAAATAAAAGATTAATTGATGCGCTTTGATTGTTATTTAGACGGCCAGTTAATGTTACTGCCTGTGCTATTTTTCCTTTTATTGCGACTTGTGCATTACCATGAATATCTGTTTTTACCATTTCTCTATTTGGATGATTGGGTGATGCATTCCAAAAAACAGATTGTTGGATTAACGGATTATTATTAGCATCAACGACATGTGCTGTGACGGTAATAGTGTCATTATCATCAGCAATGGCTTCTGTTTTATTATTAGCCGATAAAGAAATTGTTGCACTCTTTGGATCAGAAATGGCGTTTATTGTGGTCTGTGCTTTATTCCCATTTTTAAGTGAAGCAATGGCGGTAATAGTTCCCGCTTGAGCGGTATTAATCGAAATAGCTGTTTCACCTTGTTGGTTAGTTTTTGTCTCTTTTTGATTTGCTGTTCCACCGTTAATATCCCAATTGACGGTAACGTTAGGTAATTTATTGCCGAATTTATCTTTTACAACTGCGGTTAATATGGCTTGCTCTTTATTATCCGCAATCAATTGGGTTTTATTAGCGGTTAAGGTAATTAAACCTTTCTGGTTATCAGCAATAAAAGTAATAGGTGATGCATCCAGTGACCCATTACTGATACTGGCAGTAACAATAACATCAAAGGCTTGAGTACTGGTCACTGTAGTTTGAGCGATACCTTGGTTATTGGTGGTTGAAACTTCATTAATAGAAACAATCTGTTGGTCACGATTAGTCGACCAAATGACTTTTGCATTTGGCAAGATGTTGTGATTGTTATCTTCAACGACCGCGGTAAAGGTTACTGCTGTTTTACCATCAGCAATATAAGGTTTTGCCGATGGCGTTAATGAAATAATTTTACCGTTGGATAGATCGGCAATAAATTGCGTTGTCTTTTTGGTGACTATTTTATTAACTAATGCACTTACAGTGGTTGTGCCTGATATTTGGCTGGTCATCGTTGTTGATGCATTACCTTGATTATCAGTCAATAATTCAGTTTCTTTGAGCAGGGCTTGGTTATCAGCAGATAATTGTATTTTAGCGTTGGGAACAGGATTATTGTTTTTATCAATAACATTGAAAGCAATATGTTTTTCATCTTTTCCATTAGCGAATGAACTGTTTGGATTGATGGTAAAGGTATTTATTTTTGCTGAGTTAATATCGGCAATAAAATCAACATTGGTTGAATAGGTGATTTTTTTAACGCTAACACCAATCATACTTTTACCAATATGGGTATTGGTAATAGGAACAATGATTTTACCGTCTGAGTCTGTATTGGTTTGCTTGATTATCGTTGCGCCATTATCGGCAGTAAATGAGACTGGATAGTTAGGAATTCTATTCGCATTAATATCAGTCACAATAACTTGTATTTTATTTTGGCTTTTACCATCAGCAGGGGCATTATTTTTGATTACGGTTAATCCCCCTTTTGCAATAATGGCGGAATGTGTATCAGCGACAAAAGTGACTTGTGCTTTATTAAATGTGTTATCCCTAAATTTAGGTGTTAATGTCACAATTTCAGGAGAACTTCCCGCGGTGACAGTGATTTGATATTTCCCTGTATCTATTCGGTTGAAATTGGAAACTTTGCTACTACTGGTAGGGTTATCAGATTGAACCTGTAGTGAGAGTTCTTTGAGATTGATATCAACAGGAAGATTATCATTATCTAAAATTGATAAAGTCAGATTTTGTGCAGAGTAATTGTCTGCGGGCAGTTGTGTGGCTTTCGGCGTAAATTGGCTATTTTGTGTATTGATAGCGGATTGATCAACTATAATTTGACTTTGTACGGGATCAGAACGATTACCTTGTTCATCAATAGCAACAGCACTTATTATGTAGCTGTTTTTTTCAGCTGAACCTGAAATATGACGAGGAAGGATTATCGAGTAGTTAAGATTATTATTATGATTAATTTTACCCCCATTGGCGATTAAGCGACTTGCTGACCACTCAATCTGTTTAACGGGATATTTTGAACGAACTTGTACACCTAAATCTTTTTCTTCTTTTGCGTAACCGTTAAGGGTTGGATTCATTGAAAGGAAGACTAAGGTTTTCTTTTTATATTCCAAAACAATGTCATTATTTCTATCAACAAAATCATAGCGATTTCCCGACATTAAACGCATTGCTCGCACATTATCTGAATTGAGCTGTGAAGCGATTGATTCACCAAGGCGATACTGGATATTTACGTCAAATTTATTATCACTATTGTCATTTAAACCAAAACGACGTTCAGCGCCAAAGGTAATTAAAGGCACTGGTGTATAAGTTAATCCCGCAGTATAAGCGTGGGGATTTTCTTGGCGATTATCCTTGCCAAATAAACCAACTTCTTTACCATAATATTGCTCAAAAATAAGCTTTGCACCTAATTGCGGATAAGCAGGTAGATAGCCCTCGGTTCTAATATCCCAACCATTTGCAGGTCGTTCATTATAATCCATGACATCATCGGAAGTGCGCCAGTTGGATAAGCGATGATAGTGGTTTGCACTCAGTTTAAAGTAATCTCGCCACACTTCGGCACCTACACCAAAGCGACTGTGATAGCGACTTAAGTCATAGTCATAAAAGGCATTAAGACCCACCATAAATTTATCAGTAAAATGCCGGTAACCAATCCCTTGGTTTAATTGGCTACGAGAATCTTTACGGTGATAACTGGTTTGAGAGAAAACTAAGTTTTTTTCTTGATCGTATAATGGGATCAAGAGATCTGCTGAGCTATTTTCTAATGTGAAATTCTTATCAGTAGAAAGGGATACACGAGCATGGCCAAATTGATTAAGCCACTGTTCTATTTGTTGATTGGCTTTACTTGAAACTCGGCTTATTGCGTATTGAGTTGCATCAGTATCTCTATTTAATAAAGATGAATTATCGACAATAATCTGTGCCAGTTCTTGCCCGTTAGTTGAAGGGAACGGAATATCTTGATTATTATTTAGCCATTTTTTTGTTAATAAAGGCTCATCGGGGATATTAAGTGTCATGCCCGCCTTTATTTTTAATTTACCCACTAAAGAGACATAATCAGGATTAGCTTCTATAAGTTTAAATAATTTTATATTAAATTGCTTAGCGATAGATTCAGGTGTATCTCCTACTTTAACCTGATAAGTTTTCTGTTTTTTTAATAAATTAATAGCCTGTTTTTCTTGGCTGTTTCCATTAGCAAATACATTGGCTGGAAGGGTTGCTGAGATAGGAAATGCCAGTTGAATAAAAATATTAAACCAAGCAACTTTCTTTGTAATAGAAGAGAGTTGAGGCGTTAGTCCACTTTTAAATTTTGTCATTTTTAAACTCACCGTAACAAATAATGATGAGATTCTCGTATTTATAGATGTTTTAGATATCAGAAAGTGAACTTGAATTAATTAATTATTCAATATATAAAAATAAATGATCAAAAAAATAAAATAAGTTTAGAAATAAAAATTGAAAAGGAATTTTAGGTATAAAAAAGCCAATAGAAATAAATACTATTGGCTTTTTTATTCAGGACAAAAAATTAGATATCAACAAAAATATCAGGATCAGGACCTAAACGTTTTTTCTGATCAAGTGCTGCCATTTCTGCAACTTCCTCTTTCTCCAATTTAAAATCAAAAATATGGAAGTTTTCTTCTATGCGAGAAGGTGTGACAGATTTAGGGATCACCACAAGCCCACTATCTAGATGCCAACGTAAGACAATTTGTGCTGGGGTTTTATGATATTTTTCGGCAAGTTTTTGAATGATGGGTTGGTTAAAAACACCTTCACCCCCCTGTGCTAAAGGGCTCCAAGATTCGGTCACAATATTATGCGTTGTGTTCCATGCTCTTAATGGTGCTTGTTGCATTAAAGGGTGAATTTCAATCTGATTAATGACGGGTGTAACACCTGTTTCAGTAATGATACGTTCAAGATGTTCTTCTTTAAAATTACAAACACCAATACTTTTTACCAAGCCTTCTTTTTGCAAAATAATCATCTGTTTCCACGCTTCAACATAAAGTTCGCGTGAGGGGGCAGGCCAATGCATTAAATAGAGATCAATATAATCAAGTTGCAAACGCTGGAGACTTTCTAAGACAGCACCACGAGCATGCGTTTGATCGTTGTTCCATAATTTTGTTGTGATAAAGAGTTCATCACGAGGAACCGTAATCTGTTTTAGCGCTTTACCCACACCTTCTTCATTATGATAAATTGCCGCAGTATCAAAAAGGCGATAGCCTGTATCAAGTGCGTGATGAATAGCGTTAACAACTTGATGATTATCTGCTTGCCAAACACCCAGCCCCAGTTGTGGGATGGCATTTCCATCAGATAATTTGATCAGTTTAGGTTTATCCATTTCTGTCTCCAAAGTCGCATTAAGGTACTTAGAGTGCTGCTGTATAAATGCGTTGACTGACTTCTAATGTGATATCTTGATGCTCGCCTAGTGCGGTTTGTCCATGCTCTTCCAATTTTCGCACTAAAGCTGGAATATCTTCTTCAGTAATTTTGAAATCAGCCAGTCGAGTTCTAAGTCCCATTAATTCAAAGAATTTTCGAGTTTCATTAATCGCAGTTTCAATTTTAAAAGCGTCAGAACCTTGGTTTATACCCCAAACTTTTTGTGCATATTGGATTAACTTCTCATATTTAGCCTGCCGTTTTTCATTTAATAGGGCAGGTAAAACGATGGCGAGAGTTTGTGCATGATCAAGCCCGTGTAATGCCGTGAGTTCGTGGCCTAATGCATGTGTAGCCCAATCTTGAGGAACACCAACACCAAGGATACCATTAAGGGCTTGTGATGCTGTCCACATTATATTAGCACGGATATCATAGTCTGTAGGTGATGCCAGCGCTTTTGGTCCTTGATCAATCAAAATCCGTAAAAGACCTTCTGCATACTCATCTTGTACACGAGCATTCACAGGATAAGTGAGATATTGCTCTAATATATGAATAAAAGCGTCAACAACGCCGTTTGCTGTTTGTCTTGGTGGTAAAGAATAAGTGGTTGTTGGATCTAAAATCGCGCAATGAGGATAAACATAAGGAGAGGCGAAGCTTTGTTTATCCATTGTCTGTTTTTTACTGATCACGGAAAAACTGTTGGTTTCTGTTCCTGTTGCTGGAAGTGTTAATACACAACTTAGAGGAATGGCTTTTTCGACCACTTTACCGCGACTGGTTACGATTTCCCAAGGTTCACCTTGATAAGGTATCGCGGCTGCAATAAATTTGGTGCCATCAATAACCGATCCACCGCCGACAGCCAATAGGTGTGTAATACCATGATATCGGGCGTAAGAAACGGCTTTCATCAGTGTTTCATAAGAGGGATTGGGTTCAATACCACTAAATTCATGAATTTGATAACCAGGAAGAGCCGTATAGATTTGATCTAAAACGCCGTTGCGTTTAATACTGCCACCGCCATAAGTCAGCAAAATTCTTTCATTTTTTCCGATTTCAGAACGTAGTTTTTCTATTTGCCCTTGACCAAAATGAAGGCGAGTGGGGGAGTAATAAGTAAAGTTTTGCATTTTGTATCCACCTTGATTTGATGTTCTGCAATATGACAATTAATCAGGAAAAAGTTTTTCACTGTGTCTAGACGAAATAGCATGACATAACTATAACTGTAAGGTTGTAGAAATAAGAGATGAATTATTTTCTTAATGACTACAACAATTCAAATTGTAGCTAATTTATAAGGAGTGATATGGAAAGTCATTATTTAACATTAAACCAAGAACATTGGGATAAACAAGCCGCAATGGAAAATCAGTGGTCTAAACCTGTTAGCGACGAAGAAATTATCGCTGCAAAACAAGGCAACTGGAAAGTCCATTTAACACCTAATCCGGTTAAAAAAGAGTGGTTAGCAGATATTAAAGGTAAAAAAATACTCTGCTTAGCTTCTGCAGGTGGGCAACAAGCGCCTATTTTAGCTGCTGCTGGTGGTATTGTGACAGTATTTGATTTATCAGAAGGTCAATTAAGCAAAGACCATCAATTGGCACAAAAGCATCAGTTAGATTTGGTTACAGTACAAGGTGATATGGCGGATTTAACTGCATTTGCTGATGAAAGTTTTGATATTATTTTTCACCCTATCTCAAACTTATATGTAGCGGATGTTAATCCCGTTTGGCAAGAGTGCTACCGTGTTTTGAAAAAAGGCGGTGTACTTATGGCGAGTTTTTATAATCCTGTTGTTTTTATTGATGATAGAGATCCGCAATTGCGCTCACAGGGATTAATAAGACCGACTTACCGATTACCCTATAGCGATCAAGGTTCACTACCTTCGGATATTCTGCAAGAAAAAGTCGCAAGAGGTGATGGACTTGTATTTGGTCATTCTTTAACTGACCTTATTGGTGGGCAGCTAAAAGCGGGTTTCTTATTACAAGATTTTGTTGAGGATTTTGCTCCTCATGCTCGCTTTCTCGTTGATAGTTATATTCCAACGTTTCTTGCGTCAAAAGCCATTAAGCTTTAACGACAAATAGATTAAGGTAAAAGATGACGGTGATAAATATCAACGGATTTTTACTAAGATATTAATAAGATAGGAGATAGGAAAATGAACAACTGAACTTTTGAGGTATTAGATGATTAAAAAACGCCATTATGATGATTAATATAATGGCGTTTTTTTTAATTACTTATTACTGGTGCTATTTTTACGATGGCGAATATACATCACAATCGATCCAATTAAACCTGCACTTAAGAGTAATACAGGTAATGTCATCAAAATATTCATGACTAAGGTTTCATGCTTTTGAATAAAGGGAATAAGATTTAGCACATAGCCTAAAGAAACAATAATCCCCACCCATAAGAAGCCACTTAACCAGTTAAATATTTGAAAACGACGTTGTTGTAATTCTGATAAGCCAGCCAGAGTAGGTAATAATGTACGCACGAATCCAATAAAACGACCCAGTAATAGTGCATATAAGCCTTGGCGATGGAAGAGATCATTTGCCTTATGATGATATTGCTCTGGTAATTGAGCCATCCAACGTTTAACCACTTTTGTATCACTTAGCCAACGGCCTTGCAAAAAGCCGAGCCAACTCCCAATACTCGCGGCAGCGCCTAATATAATGATAGTCGGAAAAAAGTGTAAAACACCTTTTGCAATTAAGGCACCGCAAAGAATAAGCAGTGTATCTCCTGGTAAAAATGCGGCGGGTAATACCCCGTTTTCCAGCATAATAATAACAAAAAGAACAATATAGATAACCCACAGCACATTTGGATTAGCTAACACCATATAATCGTGTTGCATTAGTGCGTGAATGATCTCTTTTAATGTACCCATTAGCGAACTCGCATTAAAAAAGGACTTTATGTTCGCTATTCTAACGCAAAATAAAGAGAACAGTTTGATTTAATCCCTGTGGAACCACAGGGATAGATTTTTTTTAATAAAAAATTCATTCTTTATTAAGAAATACGTAAAAAGGCTTGTTCTAGATCTTCAATAAGGTCATCTACATTTTCTAATCCAATATGAATGCGAAATAGTGTTCCTGTAAATGTTGGCTGAGTTTCATATTGGCGCATCGCTTTAATATCATTAGGTTGATAACCCAAAATTAAAGATTCAAATCCTCCCCATGAAAATGCCATCTTAAATAATGAGAAGTTATCCAAGAAAAGTGCAAATTCTTCAGTGGTTAGGATTTTCTTTAAACTAAAAGAGAATAACCCATTGCTACCGGAGAAATCACGTTGGAAATATTCATGTCCTGGGCAAGAAACTAAAGCAGGGTGATAAACATTATCAACTAAAGGATGTTGTTTTAACCAGCGAGCGACTTCTAATGCACTTTGTTCGTGTTGTTTCATCCTGACGGGTAATGTTCTTAATCCTCTTGCTGTCATATAAGCAGTATCAGGATCAACACATTGACCTAATAAATAGGTATTTTCACGTAACTGCGCCCAGCAACGTTCATTAGCTACAGCAAAACCTAACATGCCATCAGAGTGACCATTAATATATTTTGTGGCAGATTGGATTGAAATATCAGCACCCAATGTTAGTGGTTTAAGCAGTAATCCCCCCGCCCAAGTGTTATCAATCATAATAATGATTTCAGGGTTATATTGGCGCACTGAATTGACTATTCCTTGTAGATCTTGAATTTCCATCGTGATTGATCCTGGAGATTCAAGAAAAACGATTTTTGTTTCAGGAAGTAGCAATTGGCTGATCTCTTTGCCGATTAAAGGATCAAAATAAGTCGTTGTCACTGAGAATTTACGTAAGATCTGATCACAAAAATTTTGAGTTGGATCGTAGGCAGAGCCTGTAACAAGAATATGAGCACCTTGCTCAATAAATGCGAGTATAGATTGCGTAATCGCAGCTGCACCTGAAGGAAATAATGCGCAGCCTGCACCTTGCTCTAATTCAGTTAAAGCTTCTTGTAAGGCAAAATGTGTGGTTGTACCTCGACGTCCATAAAAAAGGGTACCTTCCGCTCGTTTTTTCGTTGCTTCACGTTTTTGTGCAACGGAATCAAAAATAACGGATGATGTTCGTTGTATAATTGGGTTTACTGCGCCTTGGGAATATTTTTTAGCTCGACCAGAAAGGAGGAGTGAGGTTTCTTGTTTTTTTAGCGTCATCCTTAATACCTTCTTTTAATTGATGGTGTGTTTACCTCAAGTTAATTCATTTTTTGGATAAGTACAAAAGGCTTGCAGGGTAGTTGATAAAATTTCACGTTACGTGAAAGAACGATAATTTGTCTTAAAAATCGACAAATGAAAAAAAATAGCCAAATAGTAATGATAATTACTATCAAAATGCTTCATGTTTGATATCATTTGAGCGTTTTCTCTTTCCTGATGGCAAACAGGATGATTGTAAGCGAACGATTTTGGGTAAGTAGTGAAGAAAAAGCTTCATTACTGAATAAATAAATAGATAAAAAAGAGAGTAAAAGGCCAACTGATGCGTAATTTGACAGCTTCTATTCTATTGGCAATCGGTCTGACAGGCTCTGCTTTTGCGGATACGACTCCTGCCACACCAACTGAACAGCCAACTACTGCTGCCGTTTCTTCAACAGCTTCTACACCGGGAACAGCTACACCAACAACTGCTACTGCTTCAACGACCTCTACAACGGGTAATGAAGTGAAAGCAGTAGGTACTGAAACCACTAAGCCTGAAGGTGAAAATACACCTGTAACAACGGCTGAGAATTCAGAAAATGTACCTTCAGCGACAGAAAATACACCATCAGAAGTACAACCTGAAATGGTTGCTGGTGGTGGATTCGCTGAAGATTTATCTGTAATGGGCATGTACCGTAATGCAGACTTAGTCGTTAAAAGTGTCATGATTGGCTTATTGTTAGCCTCTATTGTTACTTGGGCACTGTTTTTCGCGAAAGGAAGTTACTTGATCTCACTGCGTCGTCGCTTAAGAAATGAGACGGCTCAGTTAGTTGAAGCTAAATCACTTAACGATGCGTTAGCGATTAGCAAAAAATTTGGCAATAAGAGCGCAACCGCTGATTTCTTTAATGATGCAGAATTAGAGCGTACTTACTCTCAAGAAAGTAAAGTGGCATCAGGCATTAAAGAGCGTGTTGAAATGCGTATGGAACGTCGCGTTGCAGCAATTATTCGTGAATTAGGCCGCGGTAATGGTTACTTAGCCACAATCGGTGCAATTTCTCCTTTTATCGGCCTTTTCGGTACGGTTTGGGGGATCATGAATAGCTTCATCGGTATTGCACATTCTCAAACGACAAATCTTGCTGTTGTTGCACCAGGTATTGCAGAAGCGCTATTAGCAACCGCGATTGGTCTGATTGCGGCGATTCCAGCGGTTATTATCTATAACATTTTTGCTCGTATGATCGCAGGTTATCGTGGTGAAATTGGTGATATTGCAACAGGTGTGGTGACATTAGTCAGCCGTGATTTAGATATCGAAAACAGCAAAGCAAGGTAATGAATTATGGCAATGCGTCTTGGTGATGATTCAGGTGATGATAATGAATTGCATGATATCAATGTGACGCCTTTTATTGATGTCATGTTGGTTCTACTCATTATCTTTATGGTGGCTGCACCTTTAGCTACTGTTGATATAAAAGTAAATTTACCCGCTTCAAGTGCTAAACCACAGCCTCGCCCTGAAAAACCGGTTTATTTAACGATTAAGTCGGATAAACAAATTTTCATTGGTGAAGAGATGGTCACACATGAAACGATGGCGAGTGTGTTAGATACCATGACACAAGCTAACAAAGAGACAACAATCTTTTTCCAAGCTGATAAAACGGTTGATTATGAAACGTTAATGTCGGCAATGGATTCGCTAAGAAAAGCGGGTTATCTCAAAGTTGGACTAGTGGGAATGGAAACCGTCTCTACGGGTGGTTAAATTTTAGCAAATAAGCTATTTATTTAAGTATTATTACGCTATTTTAAAAGCACTTTATTTGTTGTTGTGAAATGATGAATAAAGTGCTTTTTTATTGTATAGAAGAAATCGCGTTTATATTTTTACCACTTTTAATGGTTATCGATATTATTAATAAAATTGAGTTAGAATAAAATTTAACTTTAGTGTTAAATAAGATTAATAATAAGTAGATTAAGTTTATGAGTAAACGATTAATTAAGTTTATTGAGTAATAGCGGGCTGAATCAATTAATGCTAAGTAGATATCATTATTTGAACTCCTATAACATTAATATTCATTAACTCTTCATTTTTTTTCATTTTTAGATTTGTTTAGTTCGACATTTTAAAGTTAAATTTATCTATAACCTTGTGATTTATAATGTCTTTATGCAAATTTGATTTAAGTGTAAAAAAACTTGCGCAAAAAATCTTATTGGATATAATGCACTCACGTTACAAATTGAAATATTTTGTAACGTGTTATAACGCCTAATTTATTTATTATCTAAGTTATCCGTATTTGGGTACTTATTTTTTTATTGCACCAGGTAGACCGTTGTTTTCAGTCATTCCAATTTCTGGTAAGTAGATTTTATTTACTTATTCAAACCACTACTTATCTTTGATAAGCAGTGAGTAAAATAAAACGTGAAAGGCAGAGAACTACACATAGCATTTTATTATTTTAATAAATTTAGAAGCCATAACATTTCGGTGTTATGGCTTTTTATTTTTATCAACTGGGGTTTTGCTTTTATCATTATTTTACCTGTCCTGTCTTTCTCATCACTTTAGAGGGCATACACCTCATTACCTGCTGATTTTCACAAGCACTTGCCGTACTGAATACTACAAACAGTTAACAAAGCATATTTCAATTTTTTAGATTTATGACCACTTCTTTTATCTATTCTCACAAAAAAAAGAAATCAGCTCTATTTAGGGATTATTTATCGATAAATTGTATTTTTTTTATCCACAAAAATAACAGGGATTTAACATGAAATTTTATTTACGTTAATTTCGTTATAAATTCGATATGTTATAAAATAACTTAATGAAACTATTGCTGCTGTGTACTAATTAGTAATTATTAATGATCTTATCTTTTTGATGATGTCCATATTGATATGTATTTAATTTTATAGCGATTTTATACTAAAGGAAATTCTTATTCCAAAAATGTATATACTTATAACTATATGAAAAACGATAAGAAAAACAGGTTAACTTTTGTCTATTAAATAAACGTAATTATGGTGATTAAAAATTAATAACGAAAGAAGATTAGCTAAATAGGTAATGAAAATAAGCTGAAATTAAATATATTAATGTAATCATTTCTTGTTTATGAAATGCAATTTTTAACATTACTTATGATGTAATATAAAGGTTGATATTATGAAAACAAGAGTCATCATTATAATTAAATAATATATTGAAACTTATTTTTAATAATTCTTATTGGAATATAGGAATAATGGATTATTAATTTTGTATTATTTTAAATATATTGTCTTATAATTTGAATGTTTTTTGTCTTTTTTGTATCTCATTGATTAATATTGATTTTAAAAATACCTTCATCTTATTTGTCGAGATAATGAGAATTATTTCTATTTAAATTATCATTATTAAATAGAGTTTAAATAAATTTAAAATGACGAAATATATAAAAAATAGACATTAAACCTTATATTGCTGAAACGTTTTTACTCACATAAAAGCGTAATTTATTTTTTAATGAATTATCGCTTGATAATGATCAAGTCATTATTGTGTCGTAGTGTTAAAAAGGCGGTGTTTTAAAATTATTCCAATTAAAAATCATCATATCAGGAGAGATATATGGCCTTGGGGAATAATGTTTTTTCCCATCATGGTATTAACCGACGCGATTTTATGAAATTGTGTGCTGCGTTGTCAGCTACCATGGGATTAAGCGGCAAAGCTGCCGCAGAAATGTCAGATGCAATGGCATCATCTGAACGTCCACCCGTTATTTGGATTGGCGCTCAGGAGTGTACAGGGTGTACGGAGTCTTTATTACGTGCAACTCACCCGACTCTGGAAAACCTCGTTCTTGATGTTATCGCACTCGAATATCACGAAGTGCTTTCTTCGGCCTTTGGTGAACAGGCTGAAGAAAATAAACACAATGCGATGGAGAAATACAAAGGTAAGTACGTCCTCGTTGTTGACGGTTCAATCCCAGACAAAGATGGCGGTGTTTACTGTATGGTTGCAGGAAAACCAATTCTTGAGCATATCAAAGAAGCCGCTGAAGGGGCTGCTGCGATTATTGCTATTGGTTCATGTTCTGCATGGGGTGGTGTACCTGCTACTGGGGGTAACCCAACAGGCGCTAAATCACTGGAAGCAATTTTACCGGGTAAAACCGTTATCAATATTCCAGGGTGTCCACCAAACCCACATAACTTCTTAGCAACTGTTGCACATATTATTACTTTCAACAAATTGCCTAAGTTAGATAGCAAAAACAGACCGCTTTTTGCTTATGAGCGTTTAATTCACGAAAACTGTGAACGTCGCCCTCATTTTGATGCGGGTCGTTTTGCTAAAGAATTTGGTGATGAAGGTCATCGTCAAGGCTGGTGTTTATACCATTTAGGCTGTAAAGGCCCTGAAACCTATGGTAACTGCCCAACATTAGAATTCTGCGATGTCGGTGGTGGGATCTGGCCTGTCGGTATCGGTCACCCTTGCTATGGCTGTAACGAAGAAGGTATCGGCTTTACTAAAGGTATTTTCCAATTAGCGAACGTTTATCAGCCAACACCAAAAGCACAAGTACCTGATGTTAATGCAAAAGAAGGTGGTGGTGTCTCTTATGGTGCTGCTGGCTTATTGGGTGCTGTCGTGGGTGCAGTTGCAGGTGTCAGTGTGATGGCTGTGCGTCAATTAGGCCGTGACAAGAATGCCACAGGAGCCTCACAGGAGGATAAACGGTGAATAGGCGTCATTTCTTTAAGCTGGCATCAGGTGGGGTTCTCCTTGCGGGAATGGCACCCACTGCGAGTCATGCTGCGGCGCAGAACCGTCCCCCAATTCCTGGGTCTCTCGGTATGCTCTACGACTCTACACTGTGTGTAGGCTGTCAAGCATGTGTCACAAAATGTCAGGAAATTAATCACCCGGAGCCAATGGAGCGTGGTGATACTTACGCTAATGGTGATCCGATTTGGTCAAACAATGACAAATTAAGTCCTTACACAAATAACATCATTCAAATTTGGCGTGATGGTACTGGTGAAAATAAAGATCAACTGGAAAACGGTTATGCCTTTATTAAGAAACAATGTATGCATTGTGTTGATGCAAACTGCGTTTCTGTTTGTCCTGTTTCTGCGTTAACCAAAGATCCAAAAACCGGCATTGTCCATTATCACGCGGATATCTGTACAGGTTGTCGTTACTGTATGGTGGGATGCCCTTATAACATTCCAAAATACGATTATGATGATCCATTTGGTAAGCTCTATAAATGCGAGCTTTGTAACCAAAAAGGGGTTGAGCGTTTAGATAAAGGCTTATTACCAGGCTGTGTTGAAGTTTGTCCTACTGGTGCGGTTATTTTCGGTACACGCGAAGAGTTGTTGGAAGAAGCAAAACGTCGTTTAGCGAAAAAAGCGGGTGAAGAGTATCATTACCCACGTCAAACCATTAGTGGTGGCGATACTTATTTACATAAAATTCCTGAATATCAAGATCATATCTATGGTGAGTTTGAAGGTGGCGGTACGCAAGTCATGGTACTTTCTGCTGTTCCTTTCGAAAATTTAGGAATGCCAGAAGTGGCACCATTATCAACGGGTGCGCGTTCTGAACATATTCAACATACGCTTTACAAAGGCATGGTATTACCAATAGCAGCCCTTGCAGGGATCACCTATTTGGTTAACCGTAATAGTAAAAAACAAGAGCAGGAACACCACAAGGAGGATAACGATGTCGAGTCATGATCCTCGTCCACTTGGCGGTAAGTTATTTACTCTAGCAGTAAGAGTATTTTTACCGCTTGCTGTGCTCGGTTTTATTCTTATTGGTAAGCGTTTGGTATTAGGTCTGGGCGATGTCTCTGATCTGAATGGGGGATATCCTTGGGGTATTTGGATTGCCTTTGACTTATTGATAGGGACGGGCTTTGCATGTGGTGGTTGGGCACTTGCATGGGCTGTTTATGTCTTTAATAAAGGGGAATTTCACCCATTAGTGCGACCTGCATTGTTAGCGAGCTTGTTCGGCTATTCATTAGGTGGTTTATCTATCGCCATTGATATCGGTCGTTATTGGAACATGCCTCACTTCTTTATGCCGCAATACTTCAACGTTAACTCAGTGTTGTTTGAAACAGCGACCTGTATGACCATCTATATTATGGTGATGGCATTAGAATTCTTACCTGCGTTATTAGAACGTTTAGGTTGGAAAGTGTCGTTGAAACGCCTTAATAAAGCGATGTTCTTTATTATTGGTCTTGGTGCTTTACTGCCAACCATGCACCAATCTTCAATGGGATCATTAATGATTTCAGCGGGTTGGAAAGTACATCCACTGTGGCAATCTTATGAGATGTTACCGCTGTTTTCTCTGTTAACAGCCTTTCTCCTTGGTTTCACTATCGTTATTTTTGAAGGTTCGCTGTTAAAGGCAAGCCGCACCATGAACGATGATGAAACACCGCTATTTACCAAGTTAACCAAAGTGATTGAAGTATTACTGATTGCTTTCTTGGTCTGTCGCTGGGGCGAAATTATTTGGAACGGTAAACTGAGTTATATCGGAAATGGGGATATGTTCTCGTGGTTATTCATTGCTGAAAGTGCATTATTGTTACTTCCTCTTATTTTGATGCATTTAAATAATAACCGCCGTAGTCCAAAAATGTTGTTTGTCTGCGCTGTATTTATCTTAATTGGCGCAGCAATGTGGCGTATGAACTACTCTTTAGTTGCTTACAATCCAGGCAATGGTTACCACTATTTCCCAACAGCAAGTGAATTGCTGATTTCTATTGGTTTCGTTGCATTTGAAGTAACAGCTTACATTCTTATTATCCGTTTACTGCCGGTTTTACCTGCACAAACAGACTCAAATATACAATTAAAAAAGGCTGAGGTTAAATCATGAGCCAACGCATTACTATTGATCCTATTACCCGTATTGAAGGGCATTTACGCGTCGATTGTGAAATTGATAACGGAAAAGTTGTTAAGGCTTGGTCTTCCGGTACCATGTGGCGCGGAATGGAGGAGATCCTAAAAGGAAGCGATCCTCGTGATGCATGGATTATCGTGCAACGTATTTGTGGGGTTTGTACGACAGTTCACGCAATTGCCTCAGTACGTGCTGTTGAAGATGCCTTAGGTATGGATATTCCTGTCAATGCGCAGTATATCCGTAACATTATTTTGGCTTCGCATATTCTTCATGACCATATCGTCCACTTCTATCAGCTTTCTGCGATGGACTGGGTTGATATTACTTCAGCGTTACAAGCCGATCCTGAAAAAGCGTCAGCGATGCTAAAAGGTGTTTCTCAGTGGCAATTGAACTCTGCTGAAGAATTCAGAAAGGTTCAGAAGAAAATTCAAGGTCTGGTTGACAGCGGTCAGTTAGGTATTTTCGCTAATGGCTACTGGGGTCACTCAGCCATGAAATTACCACCAGAAGTTAACCTGATTGCTGTTGCTCACTATCTGCAAGCACTTGAATGTCAGCGTGATGCTAACCGTATCGTAGCGGTTCTTGGTGGTAAAACACCACACATTCAAAACTTGGCAGTAGGGGGTGTTGCTAACCCAATTAACCTTGATGCACCAAGTGTTCTTAACTTAGAACGTCTGATGTATGTGAAGCACTTTATCGATAATCTTGGCGATTTTATTGAACAAGTTTATAAAGTCGATACTGCGATTTTTGCTGCTTATTACCCAGAGTGGCTAAAAATTGGTAAAGGCGCGAACTACTATTTATCTGTACCTGAATTACCTATTAACGGTAATAACACTGAGTTTTTATTGTCTGGTGGTTATATGGAAGGCGTTGATTTCTCAACGTATCGTCCAATTAAAGACTGGAAAGATGAAAACCTGAAAGACGGTATCGAAGAAAGTGGTAAACACGCATGGTATGAAGATGATGAACCATTAAAACCGTGGGAAGGTTTGACTCGTCCTAAATATACAGGTTGGGATGAGAACGAAAAATACTCATGGGTTAAATCACCTACATTCTATGGCAAACCTGTCGAAGTGGGTACGTTAGCATGGTTAGTATGTGGTTTAGCAGGTAAGCATGAAGGAACTGTTAAACACTATAATGAAATCAATGGGATATACACTAAATTAACGGGTGAAACGCTGGTTAATGAGCAGTTAGAGTCAACTTGGGGACGCATTATTGGACGTACTGTTCATGCGTGTGTGTTACAAGATTCTCTAAACTTCTTGTGGCAATCACTGGTTGATAATATTGGTCGTGGCGATACTGCTGCCTTTATTAAACCAGAGTTTGAACCAGGTAAAGAGTACCGAGGTGTGGGTTTTGAAGAAGCCTCTCGCGGTATGTTATCTCACTGGATCGTGTTTAAAGACGGTAAAATCACTAACTATCAGGCGGTTGTTCCATCAACATGGAATGCGGGTCCTCGTAACTTTAATGATGAACCAGGTCCTTATGAGTTATCACTTGTTGGTACACCTGTTGCTGATCCGAAAAAACCATTAGAAGTGGTAAGAACGATCCACTCCTTTGACCCATGTATGGCGTGTGCTGTGCATATGGTTGATTTAACAGGTAAAGAACTAAGTAAGGTGAAGGTATTATAATGCGAACTCTCGTCTTAGGTATTGGTAATTTATTACTAAGCGATGAAGGCATTGGTGTTCGTATAGTAGAAGCGCTCGAAGAGCGCTTCTCTTTACCAGAGAACGTCGATGTTATTGATGGTGGCACATCAGGTATGGAAATTTTGCAAGATATCGCTGCAAGAGATCTCCTGATTGTTGCCGATGCGGTAAGAAGCAATCATGAACCTGGCAGTATTTTTGTGTTACATGATGATGATGTTCCCGCACTTTTTACGCAGAAGATCTCGCCTCATCAGTTAGGCTTATCTGATGTGCTTATGGCATTGCGTATGACAGATGAATTTCCACGCAAGCTTATTTTAGTGGGTATTGAACCTGCGTCATTAGAGCCAAGCATGTCACTGTCTGACATTGGTCAAAAATCAATGGAAATTGCGTTGGAACATGTCGTCAATATTTTGCGTGAATATGGTATTCCTGTCACACCCAAAGAGGTAACAGCATGAGTGAAATAAGCTGGGATATCGTAGGATACGATGAACCGCCTGTTGAGCAACTTGAAGCGCGTTTTAGTGAAATTGCTGAAAAAGAGATGAAAGGGCTTCCTTTTTATCGAGAAGGTATTCCTGTAAAAGCAGGGGGCTTTACCTTATTTGAAAACCAGTGGATTGGGGCTGTTCTTACTCCTTGGATGCTAGAGCTTGTCGTTTTCCCAGGGCCTTCACAAGAATGGCCACATCGAAAAGTAGGCGATCGCATTGGGTTAGAATTGCCTTGTGGTCAGATTAAATTCGTTGTGGGTGAGCTTGCTGGTGATATGCAATATCTCGCGTGTTCATTAATGTCGCCACTTGATAGACACCTTTCAGGGGAACATGCTGTTGAGTTGGTGGAAAATAGTGTAAAAATGGCACTTTCTCTTCCTGTTCAGACACAATCCGTAGCAGAAGTTGATTTAAGTCGTCGTTCTCTCTTCCGTGGTCAGTTAAGATCATAGTGTAGAAATTTTACGCGACACAGAGTCACATTCTTCTTATTGAATAGTACAGGAGTCAGAATATGTGTAGCACTTGCGGTTGTGGCGAAGGCAATGTCAGAATTGAAGGCGTAGAGCCTCATTCACATGAGCACCACCATCATCACTCTCATGACCATGATCATCACGACCACGGTCATCATCATGATCACAGCCATCACGGGCATGATCATCATCATGAACACAATGCTACTCCAGCGAATACTGTTCATAAATATATTGATAAGTCTGAACAAAAGCATAAACATAACTACGAAACACATGGTCAGCCTATCATCGTTCATCACCACTATTACCATAACAGTGGTGATGTTCATCTCCATTTTCATAACGATGCACAGCTAAACGAAGCGCCTGTTTTCCATGAACATCATCATGGACATGACGATCATCATGAGCATGATCATTCACACAATCATGACCATGCTCACAGTCACGATCATTCTCATGATTATAACCATGAGCATTCACATCATCATTCTCACAGCCACGATCATGCACATGATCATGACCACGATCACGAACATGAGCACGAAGAGCAATTTAGCCCTGTGATTGAAAATCAGAATATGCATTATGGCCAAGGTGAAGCGGGAACACATGCTCCCGGTATTAGCCAAAAGCGTATGCTGAAAATTGAAATGGATGTGCTGGATAAAAATAACCGCATTGCTGTTCATAACCGTGAACATTTTGAACAACAAAATGTATTGGCATTAAACTTAGTTTCAAGCCCAGGCTCCGGTAAAACAACGCTATTAACACAAACATTAAAACAGTTAGCTCAACGGGTGCCTTGCGCGGTGATCGAAGGCGATCAGCAAACCACTAATGATGCGGATCGCATCCGTGAAACTGGTGTGCCAGCGATCCAAGTGAATACAGGAAAAGGTTGTCACCTTGATGCACAAATGGTGCATGATGCGACACATCAATTAGGTTTACAAGATAACAGCGTTCTCTTTATTGAAAACGTGGGTAACTTAGTTTGTCCTGCCAGTTTTGATCTGGGTGAAAAGCATAAAGTTGCGATTCTTTCTGTCACTGAAGGTGAAGATAAACCACTGAAATACCCGCATATGTTTGCTGCGGCTGATTTAATGATTATCAACAAAATTGATTTAGTGCCACATCTGAATATTGATGTTCAAGCCTGTATTGAATCCGCTCGCCGTGTTAACCCAAATATCGAAATCATTGCGTTATCAGCAACAACGGGTGAAGGCATGGAAGAGTGGTTAGCTTGGTTGGAGAGTCGTTTATGTGCTTAGGTGTTCCAGCTAAGATTGTTGAGGTGGGCGAAGACGTCCACCAACTCGCTTATGCCGAAGTCAGTGGCGTCAAACGTGCTGTTAATATTTCGATGGTATGTGAAGGCGAACCTAGTGAATTATTAGGCAAATGGGTACTTATTCATGTGGGATTTGCCATGAGTATTCTTGATGAGCAAGAAGCACAAGATACCCTTGATGCATTACAGCATGTCTATGGTGTGACCCTCGAAGAGGCTGATGATGCAGTACGTTGATGAATTTCGTGATCCCGAACTTGCGAAAGCCTTACTAGCCCAAATCCGTGAAACTATTTCACAATGGCCTCATCCTATTAAACGGCCATTACAAATTATGGAAGTGTGTGGTGGGCATACACATGCCATTTTTAAATTTGGTCTAGATCGCTTATTACCAGAAGAAATTGAATTTGTTCATGGACCGGGTTGTCCTGTTTGTGTATTACCGATGGGGCGAATTGATGCTTGTTTAGAAATTGCAGCCCGTCCTGATGTCATATTCTGTACTTTTGGTGATGCAATGCGAGTACCGGGACGTAATGGCTCAATGCTGGATGCGCGTCGTCGTGGCAGTGATATTCGTATTGTCTACTCACCGCTCGATTCCCTCAAAATTGCACAAGATAACCCAGATAAACAAGTCGTCTTTTTTGGTTTAGGTTTTGAAACTACGATGCCAAGTACTGCAATGACGCTACAACAAGCGAAATTGCGTGGACTCAAAAATTTCTCTCTGTTTTGTCAGCATATTACTATCGTGCCTACTTTACGTTGTCTACTAGAACAAGATGATGTTCGCATTGACGGCTTTATTGCTCCAGGGCATGTGAGTATGGTGATTGGCTGTACGCCATATCAACCGCTATGTGACGAATTTGAAAAGCCTTTTGTCGTGACAGGATTTGAACCATTAGACTTATTACAAGCTATACTGATGGTCATTAAACAACTTAAAGCAAAAGCAGAAAATACAGATTATGTTTTAAGTATTGAAAACCAATATAGTCGCATTGTACCGAATGAAGGTAATAAGTTGGCTCAAAAAGCACTTAGCGAAGTGTTTATGTTAAAAGAAACCAGTGAATGGCGTGGATTGGGTGAAATCCCAATGTCAGGTATTCAATTAACACCTGCTTATTCTGAGTTTGATGCTGAATTACGTTTTACTCCCGCCCCGCAGAAAGTGGCTGATAATCCGCAATCTCGCTGTGGCGATGTATTAACAGGACGATGCAAACCTTCCGATTGCCCACTCTTTGGTAAAAGTTGTACACCAGAAACGGCATTGGGTGCCTTGATGGTATCATCTGAAGGTGCATGTGCGGCTTATTATCAGTATCGCCGTGAAGGTAATATATGAAACAACCTGATGAAATCACCTTAGCCCAAGGAAACGGCGGGCAAGGTATGCAGCAACTTATCGAAGGACTATTTTTAAAAGCGTTCGATAATCCATTATTAAATGAAAAAGAAGATCAAGCGCGGATCGCCTTAAATGAGTTAACCACACTGGGCGATCGTCTTGCTTTTAGTACAGATAGCTATGTCATCGATCCCATTATTTTCCCTGGTGGAAACATTGGTAAATTATCGGTCTGCGGGACGGCTAACGATCTTTCTGTTGGTGGTGCAGTTCCTCGTTACCTTTCATGTGGTTTTATTTTGGAAGAAGGACTTCCTTTTGAAACTCTAGAAACCCTTGTGATGGCAATGGCAAAAGCCGCGCAACAAGCGGGCATTCAAATTGTTACGGGTGATACGAAAGTGGTTCCTCGTGGTGCTGCGGATAAGATTTTTATTAACACCGCGGGTATTGGTGTGATCCCAACCAAAATTCATTGGGCTGCATCAAACATTAAAGCAGGCGATAAGATCTTAGTGAGTGGCACTATTGGCGATCATGGTGCAACAATCCTGAATCTTCGTGAAAATTTAGGGCTTGAAGCGGATCTGCAAAGTGACTGCGCGGTTCTTGAGCCAATGATTGCCCCTTTACGCCAAATCGAAGGAATTAAAGCATTACGTGATGCAACTCGAGGCGGTGTGACAGCGATTTTGCATGAGTTTGCTCAAGCCAGCGGTTGTGGCATGAACGTGCATGAAAGCAAATTACCTATGAAACAATCCGTTCGTGGTGTATGCGAATTATTAGGACTTGAAGCGCTTAATTTCGCTAACGAAGGAAAAATTGTTTTAGTGGTTTCACCTGAAGCGGAAGCACAAGTACTTGAAGCACTGCATCAACATGCTTTAGGCAAAGACGCTTGCACGATTGGCGAAGTCACAACGGATAATTATATTCGTTTAACAGGCATTTTCGGTACTAGTCGTATCCTCGACCTACCTTATAACGAGCCTTTACCTCGTATCTGCTAAACACTTATTCCCCACTTATAAATGGAAATGTTCACTGAATTTATAAGTGGGATAAGTTACCCACTTGTTACAAAAAATTGTTATAACGCAAATTTCTCTCATTTATCTGAATACTGACTCTTTGATAAAAAAATTATTGGAGTAACATGTTCGCCTCATCCTACTGCGTGGAGAGTGTCTCTCGTAGAGGTTAGTTCTAGGAAAAAACATGTCTTGGTCAGAATTTAAATCTCAATACCTGATCCGTTTTTGGAAGCCTCTTCCAGCAGTTATCGCGGCAGGTATCTTATCAACTTATTACTTTGGTTTAACCGGCACTTTCTGGGCTGTCACTGGTGAGTTTACCCGCTGGGGTGGTCACGTTATGCAATGGTTCGGTGCTCATCCTGAAGAATGGGGTTATTTTAAAATCATCGGTCTTGAAGGTACGCCATTAACGCGTATTGATGGCGTGATGATTATCGGGATGTTTGGAGGTTGCATTATGGCGGCTCTTTGGGCCAATAACGTCAAACTTCGTCATCCTCAACATAAAATTCGTATTCTTCAAGCTGTTCTAGGTGGGATCATCGCAGGTTTTGGTGCTCGTTTAGCAATGGGTTGTAACCTTGCTGCCTTCTTTACGGGTATTCCTCAGTTCTCTTTACATGCTTGGTTCTTTGCGGTTGCAACGGCAGTCGGTTCCTACTTCGGTGCTAAGCTGTCATTGATGCCACTGTTCCGTATTCCAGTAAAACTGCAAAAAGTCAGCCAAGCGTCACCTATCACTCAAGATAAACAACGTGCGAAACGTCGCTTTAGATTGGGAATGGTTATCTTTTTTGCCATGATTGCGTGGTCTTTAATTATTCTCTTTGATTCACCAAAACTGGGTTTCGCCATGCTAGGCGGTATTGGTTTTGGTATTTTAATTGAACGTGCACAAATCTGTTTTACTTCTGCTTTCCGTGACTTATGGATAACAGGCAGAACCCATATGGCAAAAGCGATTATCATCGGTATGGCGGTGAGTGCCATTGGGATCTTTAGCTATGTCCAATTAGGTGCATCACCTAAAATTATGTGGGCGGGTCCTAATGCCGTAGTTGGCGGCTTACTCTTCGGTTTCGGTATTGTGCTTGCTGGTGGGTGTGAAACTGGCTGGATGTATCGCGCTGTTGAAGGTCAAATTCACTTTTGGTGGGTTGGATTAGGCAATGTGATTGGTTCGACGTTACTCGCTTATTATTGGGATGATTTTTCAGCCATCTTAGCGACTGATTACGACAAAATTAATTTACTTGATACTTTTGGGCCTGTAGGCGGATTAGGCGTGACATATCTGATGTTGGGTCTGTCATTTGTGTTGCTGCTTTGGTGGGAGAAACATTTCTTTCGTAAAAAAGCACAACAAGCACACTCTATTTCAACCCAGATTAATAAGGAAATCGCATGAGCCAGAAAGACACCATTGTTCCTGATTATCGTCTAGATATGGTCGGTGAACCTTGTCCTTACCCTGCGGTGGCAACGCTTGAAGCTATGCCATCACTGAAAAAAGGCGAGATTTTAGAAGTGGTCAGTGATTGCCCTCAATCAATCAACAATATTCCACTTGATGCGAAAAACTACGGTTATACCGTGTTAGATATTCAACAAGATGGTCCAACTATTCGTTATTTAATTCAAAAATAATCTTTATTTTTCATTAAATAAAAAACAGCCTATACATAGAGAATGATAGGCTGTTTTCTTGAATAATATTATTACTCTGCTTCGCCGCCTAGGACTTCGGTGACTCGTTCAATTAAAGCGCTGAGTTCACCGGTCATTAAAATAAAGTCGGCATCAAAACGTTGGGCAAAATCGGCTTTATCAATATCATCATTTTGCTCACGTAAAGTTTCACTGAATTTAATGCGTTTGATAGAACCATCATCACAAAGCATAAATTGCAGGCGATCTTCCCAATCTACAGAGAGTTTGGTGACAAATTTACCCGCTTCAATATGCGTCGCAATTTCATCAGAGACTAATTCCTGTTTCTTACAACGAATAACGCCACCTTCATCTAAGACCGCTTTTAGTTCTGCTTCATCCATCAAGGTAAAGCCAGCTGGGAGTTCTCCAGAGCGTACCCACTCTGTCATTTTTAATTCAACGGATTCATTGAAGTTCAAAGGAACAACAGGTAATGAACCTAAGGTCTTACGCAGCAAGGCTAAGTTATCTTCAGCGCGTTTTGCACTGCCCGAATCAACAATAACGAGTTGTTTTTCTAAATCGAGCCAAATAAATGTTTGTGAGAATTTACTAAAAGCACGAGGAAGCAGAGTGTGCACCACTTCATCTTTTAAGGTGGCTTTCTCTGTTTTTTTCAGTTTACGTCCTTGCTCACCTTCAAGTTTTTCAACTTTGTCTTGCAGTGCTTGTTTAATAACTGTCGCAGGTAAAATTTTGTCTTCTTTCCGTGCACACATCATGACTTGTTTGCCAGCAACATGGATAAGCGCTTCACCGCGATCACCCATCGGCGAAACCCAACCTGTCCGAGTCATATCTTGGCTACTACAAGGTGTGAATGCCAATGAGGCAAGCTGTTGTTCTAACTCATCCATTGACAGTGCTATCCCTTTATTTAAGCGATAGACTAAAATATTTTTAAACCACAGCATCTGACATTCCCCTTAATCATTATTTACTACAATATGATACTGAATGTTTAGGGTATCTAAAAGGTAATATCCTTTAAAAGAAAATCTATACCGTGTTATTTAATAAAAAGATAAAAAAAGCTGAAACGAATAATTAGTAAATCTACTCTATGATAATGAGTTTTATTCTTATCTGAATTAGATTGATTAAGAATATTAATAATGAAATAGCATGATTTTTAGTACAAACCATTATGTGACAATAATCACAAGATTTTATTTTTACACTCTTTTTTGTTTACAAACTGAAATCACTTTCAGATTTATCTCTGCATTAATTTACAAAACAAAAATATTCTTGACGCTCTTGTGTGATTATTATCACAAAATAAGGAAAATGTATGAGGGGATTTTTCACAATCAACAAAGTGATTAAGATCACAAATATTGATATTTTTTTTTCAAATATCGTTAAAAGAGCACGATTGGGCTTTTTATATTAACCAGTGTTATAGTTTAGATTTTGTAATGTTTCATTGGGTTTTGTTGTTACTTGTACGTATTGATTAGATATTGTAATTGAATAGCATTCTTGTGCTTCTCTTTTGAATATTTACAGATAATTATTCTTTTTATGATGGGATGTTACTCGTTACCACTAGTTAAATTGTATTTAAATTCGACTTTGCCTTTATTTAAATAAGAAATAAATATAAAGATAAAAAATTATTAATTAGGAATAACAATATTTAAATCTTTAGTGTTATTTATTTAGTGGTTAAAATTAATACTTCCTTTTAAATATATTAAATAGGGGGATAAATTTTTTATTAGCAAAAAAAAGAGTCTTATAAAGAAATGAAATATAAAAGAAAAATCTAAAAGTGCTATTTTTAAAAAGTTGATTAAGTTCAAAAAACACGTATCTTTACCTTTAATTGTGATACCTATCACTTGAGTATGTAACCATGAAAATACACATTGGTGTAATTGTGGACTGTATCACGAAAGTTGGGCTTTTTTTTGAGTAACATGCCATCGAAAACTCAACGACCTATTTCTTTTCCTGACAGAAATAAAAGCAATGCCCTTATTTAAATATAATGAGGATATTATTTTTGTGTCTTATTGGTGATTACGTCTGTGTCAAGGAAATTAAAGCCTTTAAGAAAATTTTGTAGAGTCATAATTAGTAGCTATAAAAATTATCAATTGTGAGAGCGATTTTCTTTTTCGAAATTCGTGGCAGAGATCTTTTGCCTGAATCTCAGGTCAACTATATACGGCGGTATTATTTTTGACCTTAAAGAAAGTCATAAAACTATAGAAAATAGATAGATGGGTATTTTAATCATGAAAAGCTTGAAGCCTCTAGCAGCACTGGTTGGTTTGTTGGTTCTTTCTGGATCGGCAAACGCGGTAAACGTGTATAACGATAAAGGTACACGTTTTGATGTAAATGGTCAGTTCCGTTTAAAAACACAAGTGACCAGCCAAAATCACGAAATGAAAATGACGGATGATGGTAGCCGTATCGGTTTCTTCGGTTCACACGAACTGACTAACGATATCAAAGTCTTTGGTAAATTAGAGTGGGGTTCAGACACTCAAAAAACAAACAGTGACAACCCTAAATCAAACTTTGAAATGTACAACCGTGTGGGTTATGTCGGTTTCTCTCATCGTGATTATGGTCAAATCCAGTTTGGTCGTACTTATATTCCAATCGACTGGGTGAAAAAATCAAGCTACGGCTATGGTAACACGGGTGTGTTCTACTTTAGTGATGTATTAGGTCGTGCCGTAGGTTATAGCAATGGTTATGCTGATGGTAAAGGTGTTGGTAAAAACAACTTTATGACCCGTTTACCACAAACTATCTTTATTGAAACTAACCGTTATGAAGGCTTTAAATTAGCCGGTACTGTAACAGGTAAAACAGGTGATGATAATACTCGTACCACTGGTGATATTACTCGTGCATATTCAGTAGTGGGTTTCTATAAATCAACTTTCGGTTTAGAGCTTGATGGTGGTTACTCTGCCGCTAAAGGTGAAGCGACTCATAGTAGTAAGAGTACAGTTCAAGGGAAAACTCCTGAAAACAGTATCTTAGCATTTGGTGCCGAATACTTCTTCCCAGGTCGTGAATTTTCTATCGGTTTAGACTATGGTCAATCTCGTGGTAAAAATTCAGGTTTAACTTTAGCAAGTAATGCAGTTTCAAAAGATTATAAATGGAACTCTGTTAAAGGTGACTGGAAAGCAGATTTATATGGTGTTGGTGTGAAATGGCACTGGGATCGTATTGAAAGTGGTATGTATGCGGGTTACTACCTGCGTGATGGTGATGCCAACACTTTCAACTACAAAAAAGAAACCTATACTGTGGGTGTAGATAAACGTTTTGCGGTATCTAAATACAACAACTTACGTTTATTTGCTGAAATGGCATATGATGATGCACGCAGTGACAACGAAGCATATAAAGACACTAAACAATATATCTTCGAAACGGGTATGCGTCTGTACTTCTAGTCCTGACAAAAGCATTACCGTTTGATAGAAGTAACCAAAGGAGAGCGATTTCGCTCTCCTGTTAACCAATATATAAGGGGTGTGTAATGGTTAAGAACGTGTTGAAAATTTCAACATTAGCAATGTTTGTCGCATTCAACGTGAATGCTGCGACAGTCGATCTTCGTATTATGGAGACGTCTGATGTTCACAGTAACTTAATCGACTTTGACTACTTCAAAGACAAACCAACAGAACAGTTTGGTTATGTCCGTACTGCTAATTTAATTAAAGCAGCAAAAGCTGAAGCAACCAATGCGATTTTAGTTGATAACGGCGACTTGATCCAAGGTAGCCCGCTGGCTGACTATCAAGCAGCTAAAGGCTTAGAAAAAGGCGAATCTCATCCAGCTCACCAGCTGATGAACACCATGGGTTACACAGTAGGTAACTTTGGTAACCATGAATTTAATTATGGTTTAGATTACCTGAAAAAAGCCATTGCCGGTGCTAAATTCCCTTACATCAACGCCAACGTGATGGATGCGAAAACAGGCAAAAACTATTTCACACCTTATATCATTGTTGATACACCAGTAAAAGATCGTGATGGTAAAGAACACACTATCAAGATTGGTTATATCGGCTTCGTTCCACCACAGATCTTAATCTGGGATAAAGCCAATCTGGATGGTAAGGTCGTTGTAAACGATATTACAGAAACAGCGAAAAAATTCGTCCCTCAAATGAAAAAAGAGGGTGCTGACCTGATTGTGGCTATTCCTCACTCTGGTTTTGCGTCAGAGCCGTACAAAGCAATGGCTGAAAACTCTGTTTATTATTTAAGCGAAGTTGAAGGCATCAATGCAATCATGTTTGGTCACGCTCATGGCGTATTCCCAAGCAAAGAATTTGAAGGCATTAAAGGTGTTGATGTTGCTAAAGGTACTGTAAATGGCGTTCCTGCTGTTATGCCTGGCCAATGGGGTGATCACTTAGGTGTCGTTGATATGGTTATCAACAACGACAGCGGTAAATGGGTGATGACACAAGCAACAGGTGAAGCGCGTCCTATCTTTGATAAAGCAAACAAAAAAGCATTAGTTGAACGTGATGCTGAATTAGCGCAAATCATCGAAAAAGCACACCAAGGTACTCGTGATTTTGTAGGTAAACACATTGGTAAAGCTTCTGCCAACATGTACAGCTTCTTAGCATTAGTACAAAGCGATCCAACTGTACAAATCGTGAATGATGCACAAGTTGATTACACCAAACACTTTATTCAAGGTGATCCGAACTTAGACGGTTTACCAGTATTAGGTGCAGCTGCGCCATTTAAAGCGGGTGGTCGTAAAAATGCACCAGCAGACTTCGTCGAAGTTGAAAAAGGTGACTTAACATTCCGTAACGCTGCAGACTTATACCTGTATCCAAACACATTAGTGGTCGTTAAAGCGACCGGTGCTGATGTTGTTGAGTGGTTAGAATGTTCTGCGGGTATGTGGAACCAAGTTGATCCAAATTCAACTAAACCACAAGAACTAATCAACTGGGATGGTTTCCGTACTTATAACTTCGATACCATTAGTGGTGTGAACTATAAAGTTGACCTAACTCAACCAGCTAAATATGACGTTGATTGCCAAGTCGTTAATAAAGATGCGAATCGTATCAAAGACGTGACTTATGAAGGCAAGCCAATCGATCCTAAAGCAACATTCCTGATCGCAACAAATAACTACCGTGGATACGGTGGTAAGTTTGCAGGTACTGGTGAAGCAAATATTGCGTTCGCATCTCCAGATGAAAACCGTGCAATCTTAGCGTCTTACATTGCTAAACAAACGAAAGAAAAAGGCGAAGTTGCAACTAAAGCTGCTAACAACTGGTCATTCTTACCTATTAAGACTGACAAAGCGTTAGATGTACGTTTTGAAACGTCACCAAGTGAGAAAGCGGCTGCATTTATTAAAGATTTCTCTCAATATCCAATGACCTTTGTGGAAAATGATGAAATCGGTTTTGCAATTTACAAAATTGATTTAACAGAGAAGAAATAAGCCATTAAAGCCTGTCCATTCTGGGCAGGCTTCTCTTACCTTTTTGAACCAAAAGAGTAAAACTTATTGCTCTTTAAGGGGATTTTATGCGCTTTATGAAGCTATTACCTGCTGCTTTTGCTTTAGTGTTAGCAGGATGTGCAACGCAAGCACCTGAAATTACAGAACCATTAAAACCTCAAGCTAAATTAGTTGAAGGCGTATCTTGTATTTTACCTGATGCACCAACAGCACCTTACGACTACATTGCTTCTAATGATCGCTATGGTCAAAACAGTACAGCATCAACAGATTACTTTAAGTTAGCGATTAACTACTCACCCGCTTTTTGTGATTATAAAAGTAATAACATTAAGCGGTTAAATAACGACAATGAAAAAGATCGTGCAAAACGTGAGTATGATAAATTTGAAATCCAATGCTTCTCAGATAATAAATTTGGTTGGATTGTTCATGGGCTGTGGGCTGAAACCTGTGATGGTAAATCATGGGAAGAGTGCCGTGATTGGAAAGACATACGCAAGCATCCTCGTTTATGTAAAGGCGATTTACCACCTTTAGAATACTCTGCTATCAAACCTTATCTGTGTGATTCTCCGGGTATCGACTTACTACAAGGTGAGTGGGAAAAACACGGTGTATGTGCGTTTGATACACCAGATGCATTCTTTGGTAAACAAAAAGAGTTGTATGAAGCGTTAGTATTACCAGAAGGCCGTCCTTCAAACAGTGCATTGATTAAGTTCTTAAAAGAACACAATCCATCATTGAAGGATAAGGAAATTCAAATTAATCGAGATGAATTCTATATCTGTTATAGCAAAGATTTCGAAGTCATTGATTGTCCGAAACGTGAATTTTGATCTTAGGGATAAATTTTAAATGAACCATAAATATAAACTCGTTGCACTGGCAGTAAGCTCAGTCTTATTAGCTGGTTGTGCAAAGAACTACGACGAAGCTAATGTTGTTGATGTGCGTGTTATCGCAATGAACGACTTCCACGGTGCGCTAAAAGCGCCAGGTCCAAACAAACCTGGTGGCATCGAGCACATGGCAACATTAATCAAAGAAATGAAGAAAGATAACCCGAACAACATCGTTGTTGCCGCGGGTGATATGGTTGGTGCAAGCCCACTGTTATCTTCAATGTTCCATGATGAGCCTTCTATCGAAGCATTATCATTAGCAGGCTTAGAAGCAACGTCTGTGGGTAACCACGAATTTGATAAAGGCATGGGCGAGTTACTGCGTAAGCAAAACGGTGGCTGCCACCCTGTGACGGGTTGCCAAGGTCCAACTGAATTTAAAGGGGCTGATTTCCAATACTTATCAGCAAACGTAACTGTTAATGAAACAGGCAAAACGTTATTCCCTGAATATGTTATCAAAGAATTTAACGGTATCCCTGTTGCATTTATCGGTGTCACACTGGAAGGTACTGCGGCAATCGTAACACCTAAAGGTACTGAAGGTTTAAGCTTCCATAACGAAGCGAAAACAATCAACGCATTAGTGCCTCAGTTAAAAGCACAAGGTGTTCAAGCGATTGGTGTGTTAATTCACGAAGGTGCTGCACAACGTCGTGACGGTGGTCCTGTGAATATCAACGCATGTAATGGTATTACGGGTAAAGTATTAGGTGTTGTTGATCAATTAGATCCTGCGATTGACTTCGTTGTGACTGGTCATACTCACCAAGCTTATAACTGTACTATCAACGGTAAATCAGTGACATCTGCGCAATCAAATGGTGCAATGTTAACGCGTATCGATCTGAAACTAGACAAAACAACAAAAGACGTTGTTGACGTTGAAGCACGTAATATTTGGGTTGATAACCGCAAATATGAAAAAGATCCAGCCGTTACCAAACTGTTAGAAGCTTACGAAAAAATCGCAACCCCATTAGCTAACCGTATCATTGGTAAGTTAGAAGGTAATTTAACGAAGCAAACTAACGACGCGGGTGAATCTGCACTGGGTCAAGTGATCGCTGATGCGCATTTATACACTGCAAAACCAAAAGATGCGGGTGGCGCACAAATCGCATTTATGAACAGCGGTGGTATTCGTGCTGATATGACTGGTGGTGACGTTTCTTATAACGCAATCTACACAGTACAGCCATTCTCTAACGTACTGTTAACTCAAACATTAACAGGTGAGCAAATCAAACGCCTGTTAGAACAACAATGGGATCGTTCACGTCCACAAGTGTTAGCAATTTCAGGTAACTTCCAGTACACATGGGATAGCAAAGCACCTAATGGCAACCGTGTTATCGTTGAATCAATGAAAATTGACGGTAAACCAGTAGATATGAAAGCGAACTACCGTGTTGTGGCTAACGAATACTTAGCAACAGGTGGTAGTAACTTCTCTGTACTGAAAGAAGGTAAAGATCCAGTTTACAGCGTGCCAGATGTTGATGCAGTCGTGAAATACTTTGCTGAGCAGTCTCCAATTGCTCAACCAAAAGCGAATAACATCACACGTAAATAACGTATTTTCATACGCCTTGTGAAAATCGCACCTCTTACGGGAGGTGCGTAAATAAATAAAGAGAGCAAAGTGTTGAACACAAAGGGTCCATCCCTACCTTTGTATTCATTACGCACTTTGCTCTTTTTTATGCTTTTTATTGGAGAATAAGTATTTTTTTAGTGAGCATGAAGGCATAAGCAACAAAGTTGGAATCTTTACAACATATCATCTGTGGTGTATTGTTGCATTTAGCGACAAAAGATTTCATTTTTTGTCGTGAGTTATTAACATAAAAATTTATAGCGTTTTAATTCTATAAAGTTGTAACACCCGATAGGTATTAGGAGTGTAAATCATGGCTATTTCCGTAAGATTAGATGAAGACTTTGTCTCTGATGCTAAAATTCATGCGGAAGCGAAAAGCAGAAGTGTTCCTAAACAAATTGAACACTGGGCTAAAATAGGGCGTATAGCTGAAGATAACCCTGATCTGCCATATAGCTTTATCCAAGAATTGTTACTGGCACAGGCGGAAGTCGAAAACAAAAAGGTTTCTCGATATGTCCGAACTACAAAAAGAGATTGATGTCTATCAGTCTGTACGATTTGAAAAGGCAATGAAAAAGTTGCCTGAATCAGATGTGAAAATTATTGAAGATGAAATTGATCAAATAATTGATAATCCATTGATTGGTGAACAGAAAAAAGGCGATCTTACTCATCTTAGAGTACATAAATTTAGGCTTAATGATTTAACGGTATTGTTAGGTTACTCATGGGTTGCAAACAAGCTTGAACTGTATTTATTGCATATAGGTTCTCATGAGAATTTCTATGATGCTCAGAAGAAACAGCGAAAGACTGATCTAAAACTGATTAAAACATAAAAGAAAGGTGGCCTAATGCCACCTTTCTTTTATGTTGTATATGGGCAAAAAAAAGCCCACAGTGGCTGTGGGCAAGGAATGAAAGTAAAAAAAAGAGGGTATTACTTATTGCTAGGGTCTTTTGTCAGATGTCTGTTCTAACACTTATTTGAAGATTTTAAAGCGTGCATCATCTTCCATATAATTCTTTTCACCAGCTTCTTGTTCAATTGAACCAAAGACCATTTGAGCTCTTAGTTTCCATGTTTTTGGCAGATCCCAAGTTGCATGAACTTCGTCATCAATAATTGGGTTGTAGTGTTGTAATGAAGCACCTACGTTCTCTGCTGCTAATGCAGTCCAAACAGAGAGTTGCGCCATACCACTTGCTTGTTCTGACCATACAGGGAAGTTATCCGCATACAATGGGAATTGTTCTTGAAGACCTTTTACGATATCAGTGTCTTCAAAATAAAGAATTGAACCTGCGCCTGCTGCAAAGCTATTAATTTTCGCTTCTGTTGCACTAAATGCTTCTGCGGGTACTAATTTTTTCAGGGTATTTTTAACGATATCCCACAGTTTTTGATGTTGTTCACCAAACAGAACAACAACACGAGATGTTTGTGAGTTAAATGCAGTTGGGCTCTCTTTAACCGCTTCTTTGATAACTTCAGTGACTCTGTCTTCGCTAATTGGAAGTTGATTACCTAAATGATAAATTGTTCTACGTTTTTTCATTAAATCAGTAAATGCGTTAGACATGATTGTCTCCTTGATAAATTTAAGCGCTTAAAGCGTGTCTTAGCTTGAGCTAATCTATGGACATACTATAGGGCTTAGTAGTGATTTATTGATATATAAAAAATTTAATCAGTTACGTCAAAATATTCGACCTAGTTTTTAACGACTTGATTTAGATTCTATTTATCTACATATCTAAACTCAGGAGCAAGCTGGCTAATACCTAATCCTCCCGCTTTCTTCACTTTAATTTGCACTGGAATGCGCTCTTTCATGGCTTCTACGTGACTAATTACGCCAATAATTTTTCCAGATGCGTTAAGGCTATCAAGAGCGTCTAATGCAATATCTAAGGTATCAGGATCTAATGTGCCAAAGCCTTCATCTAGAAATAGTGATTCGATTTGAGTTTTGTTACTGACCAAATCTGAAAGCGCTAAGGCGAGCGATAAGCTGACTAAGAAACTTTCGCCACCAGAGAGCGTGCGAGTATCCCGTAGCGCATCAGCTTGCCATGTATCGGCAATTTGTAATTCAAGGCTTGCCGGTGTTTTACGTTGCAAGAAATAACGACCATGAAGCTTTTCTAAACGACGATTAGCCAAATAAATTAGATGATCAAGCGTTAAGCCTTGAGCAAAACGGCTGAACTTATCTCCTGATGCAGATCCCACCAATTCGTTTAAGTAACTCCAATCATCAAAGTGAGATTGCTGTTTCGTTATTTTGTCGAGTAAGGCTTGTTGTTCTTTGCGTTTTTCTTCATCAGTACGCAGCTGCTCTTGAATGCGAAATTTGGTTTCTTGTATATGAGCCAGCTGTGTTTCTAGTGCTAATAAATGTGTAGTGATTTGTTCAATATTTTGCTCAGTCGATAACAACGGTTGTTGTAACAAGTGCTGCTGATATGCCTTTTCTTGAGTGTCTAAGCGAGTTTTTTCTTGCAATAATCTATCAAGTCGTTGTTTTTGCTGTTCTTGTAAACAGTTTCTTTCTTCGACTGATAACAGAGAGGCTAAAAATGCATTTTCATCAGCAAACGGACTGTTTTTTAACGCATGTTGATATTGTTCAATAATGTTTTGTGAACGCGTTTGTAACCGTTGTAGTGATTTTTCATTTTCCTGATATTGACCAATAAGCTGATTTAAACGGATTTCGAGTCGGTTTTTTTCTTCGCTATATTGCTCAATTTGTTTTTGTAACAATTGACTCTGTTTATCTAATTCATTACGCGCATCTTCGGTGGTTTGTGTCCCGAATAACGCTTGGCGTTGTGCTTTGAGCTGTTCTTGTTGCTGATGTAGTTGTTGTAAATGGATTAAAACAGCATCAAGTTCTTTTTGAATTTCAGATAAATAGCGTTTTCTTTCTTGCAGTGTTGATAACAATTCGCGGATTGTTTGTTGTAATTCGTGATGTGTTTTTAAGGTTGATTGATATTGTTGGCTCTCTTTTTTACGCGCAATAAGCCATTGAATTTTATCTTCACATTCCTGTAATTCATAACCTTGCTGTTTGACAAGAGATTGAAGCTCCTGAGTTAACTGGGTTTGTTGTTGAAGATATTGCGTTGTTTGTTGTTGTTTATTGATGACTTCTTTTTGTTGTTGCGCAAATTCATTTTGCTGATGAAGGATCGCTTGCTGTTGTTGATTAAATTGCTCTTTAGTATCAGATAGCAGTTTGTATTCTTGCTGAATTTTGGTTTCTAACGCTTTATAGCTGGATTGTTTTTGTGTGAGTAAATTGTCTTTTTTCTCAAGCTCTGCATCCAATTTAGCCAAAGCATCTTCTTCGCAATCAACATCAGGTAATGTGTGCGTTTGTGCTAAGGTTCGCCATTGTTGTTTTAATGTCGCTATATCTTGGGTGAGTTGCTCAAGATCTTCATTAAGCTTTTCGTTTTGAGCTTGATAGCCAGCACACTGTGTTTTTTGTTCCACTAACGCTATAGTTAATGCATGTACTTGCTGTGTTAAGGTATCTAACCGTAATTTTGTTTCATCAGTTTGAATTTCTTTATATTTTTCAACATAAGGATGCTCGGTCGAACCACAAACAGGACATGGGGTATCTTTAACTAAACGTTGTCTCTCCTCTTCATATTCTGCTAACTTTCGTATTAGCAGATAATTATCGTTTAAGTCTTTAAGATGTTGTTCTTTCTCTTTTAAAGCAATGTCATTTTTATGGATGCTTTCAGTCAGCATTGCTATTTTTTGCTGATTTTCTGAATAGCTTTTTTGGTATTGATATTCAGTTTTGATATTGCGTTGTAATTGGGTTTGTAATCCCATTAGTTTAGCGAGTGCATTTCGTTGTTGTGAAATTTGTTGCAAACGATGAGGGATATCCGCAATAGCATCAGCTTTATTTTGTTGCTCAAGTTGTGTTTGTAATTCGCTTAATTGTTGTTGCTGTAAGTTAAGATTGTACTGTTGCACTTCTAGCGCTTTGGTCGTTTTTTCTAATTCGAGTTTAAGTAAGCATTCTTTTTCTTGTTCAGCTTTTTCACTTTTCTGGCTAATTAGATATTTCTCTGTAATTTCATCATATTGCTCAAAATAACGTTGCCATAACGGTAAATTTTCAGCCAGTTGAGCATGAGCTATATGCTGATTTAAATATTCGTCTAATTCATTAAATTGTTTTTGTGAGCCAGCTAATTTGGCTTCTGTTAACTGTATTTTTTCCAGATATTCTGATTGCGTTTTTTCTAGTGTATTTTTTTGCTGTGTTTTTACTGAAATATCTTGTTGTAGCAAGATTAACTGATTATCTAATGGTGCTACTTTTTCACGTATAAGCTGCAATATTTGCTGTTTTTTTTCATCGTGCTGTTTAAATGTGTTACGAGCCTCGATTAAATGCTGATTAATAGGTTGGCTCTGTTGTTCAATAAGCTGTTTTTCTGCTGTTAGTGTTGAGAGTTGTGACTCAATATAGGTTTGTTCTTTTAATAGACGATCCTTTTCATCATAAATTGGGCGGATTTTTTCTGCTGGTTCGCTATTTTCAAGACGTTGAATATCGGGTTTGGCAGCAATTAACGCTTCTTGTGCTAAGTTAACTTCGGTTTGTGCTAATACTTTGTTTTTATTAAGTTCAATTTCTTTTTCTTGCCACTGTTTTGCTGCTTGATATTCCTGCTGTTCTTTTTGTAATCGGCTCTCTTTGGCAAAAAGATCGGTTTGTTCAGTTAATAATGCTTGGCGAGCATTTTCATCTAATAACGCCATCATTTCGGCTTGCTGTTTTAGTGTTTTTAATGCTTGTTCTTCTTCACGCCAATGTTTAAAGATAGATTGGGAGATATGGCGATAAATATCTGTGCCAGTGAGTTCTTCAAGTAATTCAGCACGAGATTTATCATCTGCATTTAAAAAAGCCGCAAATTGTCCTTGAGAAAGCAACATAGATTTAGTGAAACGATCAAAATCAAGGCCCGTAATATTAATGATCATCTCTTTCACTTGGCTTATTTTGCTTGCTAATATTTTGTCTTCGCCTCCTGTTGTATTTATTTTAACAAGTTCAGCCTGTGGCGCTTGAAGATTGCCATCTTCTTTATAATTAGCTCGGCGTTGTTCCCAAAATGCTCGATAAGCCACACCTTTGACTTCAAATTCGACTTCGGTCAAACACTCTGCGGTATGACGTGTCATTAATTCATTTTGTGATTGCGTGACTTTATCTAATCGTGGAGTTCTATGATAAAGCGCCAAACTAATCGCATCTAACAGCGTGGTTTTTCCTGCACCCGTGGGGCCTGTAATGGCAAATAATCCATTGCTGATAAAAGGCTCTTGGTTAAAGTTAATCTTCCACTCGCCTTTTAAGGAGTTAATATTTTTAAATCGCAGACTTAAGATTTTCATTATGCTTCGTTATCCTCTTTCTCTGCCATTTCAACTGCTTGTTTAAATAATGTTGTTAAACGAGTTTTAGTTTCTTCTGAATCAAACTCATGCTGTTCTAAACGTCTTTCAAAAACATCATAAACGGTTAATTCGGTCAGTGTTTCGTTCTCATTTTGAGTGAACGCTTGGCGTTGTTTTCTCGCTCTTCTTAATAAGATCACATCAAAAAGCGGATCGTTAGTTAGCTCTTGAATACGGGTTTGTATATCACTGAGATAATCTTGTGTTGAAACTTCGATATCCAACCAAATAGTGGTATCTATTTCACCGTATTGTTTTTTTAAATCCTCAAGTTGTATCGCTATCTCTTTTAATGAACCACTGATAGTGCGTAGTAACTGAAATTCAGGAATAGGTAATAGTGTGAGGTTAGTTAATTTTTCTTGCTCAAAGTCGATAAGACAGACACTTTTCTGTTGTCCGCATTCATCAAAACTTAACGGAATAGGGGAGCCACTATAACGAATATGACCTGATTTATTCACCACTTGAGGGCGATGAATATGACCAAGAGCAATATAGTCAAATTCAGGAAATAGGGTTGCTGAAAAGGCTTCTAAGGTGCCGATATAAATTTCACGGACGGAATCGGTCACACTCGCTCCAATTGTGGTGAGGTGACCCGTTGCAATAATGGGAATATCGACATTTAATTGCTGACGTAATTCGAGAGCTGCTTGATATTGAGCTTGATAATATTCAGCAATCGCTTCTTTTAAGGCTGTTTGTTTTTCAGCACCTGATTGCCCACTTTTACTGCTGATCATGTCTCTAGGGCGTAGATAAGGGATTGCACAAAGTAATGCTCCTGGAGTGTTATCTTTTTGAGGAAGAATTAACGGAGCTTGTGGTGTTTCAGCATGAACATTGGCAATAACGGTCGTATTTAAACACGCCAACAGTGATTTTGATTCATTTAGTGTTGCCACCGAATCGTGATTACCACCTAGAATAACGAGCTGACATTGTGTATCTCTAATAGCAACAACAAAACGGTTATAAAGCTCTCGGGCATAGCTTGGAGGGGAGCCAGTATCAAAAATATCACCCGCAACAATCAGAGCATCGACTTGGTAATGTTTAATTTGTGCTAATAACCAATCAAGAAACTGTTGGTGTTCTTTAGCTCGAGTCTTAGTAAAAAAATATTGCCCTAAATGCCAGTCTGATGTGTGAATAATCCGCATTGCTATCCCTCTTTTTTATCTGGTGAAGAGTATAGCGCACCTTGCTTTTTTAGTGAAAACTCAACAATAACTCCCTTTTTTGAGTGATATTTCACCAAAAAATGATTTATTTACCTTAACAACAGGGATCTATTTCAGTAATGTTAAGGCTAGTCATAAATCTGTCATAAAAGTGCATCATAATCATTTTGACCCTCTATATACATTACACAGGATAGAGTATGGCAAGGCGTATTCTTGTTGTTGAAGATGAGACCGCAATTCGAGAGATGATCTGTTTTGTTTTGGAACAAAATGGTTTTCAACCTATTGAAGCAGAAGACTATGATTCTGCATTGAGTTTTCTTATCGACCCTTACCCTGATCTGGTTTTATTAGATTGGATGATCCCTGGTGGATCAGGCTTGCAGGTAATAAAACAGATGAAGCGGGAAAGTAATACCCGTGATATTCCCATTATTATGCTAACGGCAAAAGGGGAAGAAGAAGATAAAGTCCAAGGCCTAGAGACGGGTGCTGATGATTATGTTATCAAACCGTTTTCACCTAAAGAGCTTGTTGCCCGAGTGAAGGCGATTTTACGGCGTTTATCACCGATGTCAGCGGAAGATGTTATTGAATTCAATGGACTCGGTCTTGATCCTGTTTCTCATCGAGTGACAAGTCAAGATAAGCCGATTGATATGGGCCCCACCGAATTTAAACTCCTACACTTTTTTATGACACATCCTGAACGCGTATATAGCAGAGAACAACTGCTAAACTACGTTTGGGGAACCAATGTTTATGTCGAAGACCGTACTGTTGATGTGCATATTCGTCGTTTACGTAAGGCTATTGAAGAAGATGGCCATGACAGAATGATACAGACAGTACGTGGAACGGGATATCGTTTTTCTGCCCGTTTCTAAGTCAATATGGGAGTAATCGTCAGGTGTTAGAACGACTATCGTGGAAAGCCCTCGTTTGGGGGCTATGTCTATTTTGCTTGCCTGCCTTTATATTATCGCTTTTTATTGGGCATCTTCCTTGGTTGCTGGTGGCATCGCTTCTCAGCGCCCTTGTGTGGCATGCCTATAATTTGCTGAAATTATCTAAATGGTTATGGTTAGATCGCTCTGTATTGCCTCCGGAAGGGAGAGGGGGATGGGAGCCTATTTTTTATGGTATTCGACAGACCCAACAACGTAATCGTAAACGACGCAGAGAATTAGGCGACTTAATTAAACGTTTTAGAAGTGGGGCTGAAAGTTTACCCGATGCTGTTGTGATGATGACAAATGAAGGGAATATTTTTTGGTGTAATAGTCTAGCTCAACATCTATTAGGCTTTCGTTGGCCTGATGATAATGGACAAAATATTTTTAACTTATTACGTTATCCTGATTTTTTGCACTATTTTACCGCAGGTGATTTTAGTCGCCCCTTAACTATTTCACTAAATAATGGCTCTATTGTTGAGTTTCGTGTGATGCCATATAGCGAAGATCAGCGCTTGATGGTGGCGCGCGATGTAACAGAAAAAAATAAACTAGAAAACTCACGACGTGATTTTTTTGCTAATGTCAGTCATGAGCTAAGAACACCACTAACCGTTATTCAAGGTTATCTTGAAATGATGGAAGAAAATAGTGTAGCAAAACCCGCAGAGCATAAGGCTATCGTTACGATGCAAGAGCAGGCTAAACGTATGGATACGCTTGTTCAGCAACTCTTACAGCTTTCTCGTATCGAATCCGCTCCTCATATTGATTTAAACAAAATTGTTGATATTCCTGCCATTTTGGCTTTATTACAACAAGAAGCGAACTCACTAAGCCAAGGTCAACATCAGATTGTTTTTGATGTTGATGAAGAGTGGGCTGTTCGTGGTAATGAAGAGCAATTGCGTAGTGCTGTTTCTAATTTAGTGTATAACGCCATTAATCACACTGAAGAGGGCACAACAATCAAAGTGAGTTGGAAGAAAATACCCCAAGGTATGTTATTTAGTGTTTCAGATAATGGGGCGGGGATCAGCGCTGAACACTTAACACGTTTAACAGAGCGTTTTTATCGCGTAGATAAAGCTCGCTCTCGTCATTCTGGCGGTACTGGTTTAGGTTTGGCGATTGTGAAAAAATCATTGCTTCACCATCACTCTCAATTGAATATTGAAAGTAAAGTAGGTGTTGGGAGTACGTTCTCTTTTATCCTTCCTCAAACATTGCTTACTGCTAAAAAAACACACTAGCAGAATGTCTTTTTTAAAGCCTTTATCACTTCTATTCAATCAGTGATAAAGGTTTTTTTGTCCTTTTTTAATCTTTTTAATATCAATAAAAACTAATATCGTAGCGTTAAATTTTAATATTATTAATTAATGGTAACTTTAAATGACGCTAATATTCAACATTATTGGTGATAAAATGCACAAATCATATCATGCATATTCGATGATATATGACAGTTATAACTAGCTCTGAAAAATAGTTTAGATGATTCTTCTGGTTTTTAGATTGGCTATTGCCTTTTTTCATTATAAAAGTTTTACTTGTGACCAGTTATCGGCAATTTTTTCTATTTAGCACCTAATTGCTCTACATGAAATGATTATATATGGACATTATCCTGAATAATGATGGTATGAGCCTAAATAGATATTGTTGATTTTATGTTGCGCTATATTGGCGTAATTTAACCATTATTGTAACTATATATTAACAAAACTTATGGCACATAGATTAACTTCCAGAGATATTCTGGCATTAGGGTTTATGACATTCGCCCTCTTTGTTGGCGCTGGCAACATTATTTTTCCTCCAATGGTGGGGTTACAATCAGGCGAATTTGTTTGGACAGCAGCAATTGGCTTTTTGATCACAGGGGTAGGTTTACCTGTTTTAACGGTTGTCGCATTAGCAAAAGTCGGTGGTGGTATCGAGGCATTAAGCACACCTATTGGTAAATCAATGGGATTATTATTAGCTATTGTTGCCTATCTTGCTGTTGGACCTCTTTTCGCAACTCCTCGTACTGCAACGGTTTCTTTTAAAGTGGGTATTGCCCCTTTAGTGGGTGATACAGAAATGTCATTGCTGATTTATAGCATTGCCTATTTCTTAATTGTGATTGGTATTTCACTTTATCCCGGTAAGTTATTAGATAGTGTTGGTCATATTCTTGCGCCTATTAAAATTCTGGCATTAGCAGTATTAGGTGTGGCTGCGGTGTTTTGGCCTGCTGGTGGCGTGATCCCTGCCACAGATGCTTATCGTGAAATGGCTTTCACTCAAGGGTTTATCAATGGTTATCTCACCATGGATACCTTGGGGGCGATGGTTTTTGGTATCGTGATTGTTAATGCTGCCCGCTCTCGTGGAATAGATAACTCTTCATTATTAACACGTTACACTATGTGGGCGGGTATTATTGCGGGCGTATTATTAACAGCTATTTACTTAAGCTTGTTTAAATTAGGCTCTAGCAGTGGGAGCATTATTCCAGGGGCGCAAGATGGTGCTGATATTTTACACGCCTATGTTCAGTACACTTTTGGTGACTTCGGTAGCTTCTTCCTTGCTCTACTGATTTTCTTAGCCTGTATGGTGACGGCAGTTGGTTTAACTTGTGCATGTGCTGAATTTTTTAGCCGTTATTTGCCCATCTCTTACCGTACATTAGTGTTGATTTTAGCGATATTCTCAGCGGTTGTTTCAAACTTAGGATTAAGTAAACTGATTGCGTTTTCGATTCCTGTGCTGATTATGATTTATCCACCTTGTATTGTGATTATTTTGATGAGTTTCACTTTACGTCTGTGGAATAATCCAAGCCGTATTATCGCGCCAGCGATGGCTGTTAGCTTATTTTTCGGTATTTTTGATGCAATAAAAGCCTCTGATTATCTGAAACATTTATTACCAGAGTGGGCAACTAAATTGCCATTAAGTGAGCAGGGATTAGCATGGCTCATTCCTGTATTGGTGACAATTGTTGTGTGTGGTATTTACGATAAGGTTGCAGGCTCACCGAGTAAAAAAGTGATCCAGACTGAAGTGACTAAATAAGCGATAAAGCACATTGATTTAAACATAAAAAGGGAAACGAAAGTTTCCCTTTTTGTTGGAATTAAAGTAAGTGCTGGTTCTCTTTTAAACGGTCAGCCAGTGTTTTTTCTATATCTGTTTGTACTAATTTTGATACATCATATTCTTTGGCAAGTGATGAGAATCGAGCAATAACATCAACGGTATGATGAATATACGCTTGTGCTTGTTGCCAACTTTCAAAACCAGCTATTTCAGCAAGCTGCTTTATTGTATTTAATGGTGGCTTTTTACCATACCCGCCAAATGAAGTGATATGCTCATTTCTTGGATTGGGATTATAGGTCACATCATAAAAAGGTGCCGGCTCCCAGTGCCCATCATCATATTGTAGAAATGACCAGTTTTTACTGTGATCATCTTGATTAGAAGCGAATAGATTAAAAATAGCTCGTCTAAACTGGAGTTGTCCGGCTGAAACTGATTTGCATAGTACGCGGTTTACTTTGATTAAATCTTCGTAATCCAAAGAAGGTAGCCTAAAATCAGCATCTAATAATCCGCATGCACTGTGCATGATTAAACGCCCTGATTTACCTGAGCTATTTGTGACACGATCAAAGCGTTTTAGCGCTAACCAAGATTTTCCATCACTGTTTTTAGGAACATCAATAAGTTGCCATTGTGGGGGATTGAGCTCTAGCTCTTTTGCTAGGATGAGATAGATCGCTTCACATAGCCCTTCATCGTGGCCAAGAGGTAAGTTCTTAGACGTAAATTTGATCAGCCATGATTCATCACCTTCTTCTTCATACGTTTTACATTGATTAAAATCCCCTTGCTTAAAATAAAGCAACGCTTTAGGTCTAGCTCCGCCGGAGCTACCAACAATAGCAAGTTCAGATAAAACAATTTCCGTTTGACCATCAAATACAGCTTGTGCTTCTAAACCTAAATTAATTAAATCAACTTCAAACTGTTCATCTATTTGATAGTCAGAGACTGGTAAATAAGATAATCCTCCCATACCTTTATTACCAACAAAGGCTAACCTATCCATCGTTGTAATTTCATGCGGTTGTATACCATGTTGGCGGAATATTCTATCTTGCAATAAGCGTCCCCATCCATCAGGTAAACTATCTGAGAAAAGCCCTTGCAAATTGCCATGAGGTTTTTTAGGTGCTATTTGTAAATCCGTATTATTCTGTAGATTAAAAGGTGAACTATTACCAAATTGTGTTAGGTAATGCGCATCATATTGAAAAAATACACCACTATGGTTTTGTACCAATGTTCCCATTAAAACAGAGTCACCTGTAGATAACGTCCGTGTCACATTTAGCTTTTGGATTGGCTTAAAACTCATCTTGTAATACCTCTTCAATAGTCCTTGGCATACGTGGTTTATTCACTTTCTTAGGATCAACAACCGCATAAAGATTATTTAAATCATCAAGGCATTGCCAAAGTAACAGTAACTGGCGTAGTGAAATTTTACCTTGTAATTCAAATTTTTTGATAGTTGAAGCAGGAACTGTACTACGCTCGGCAAGTTGTTCGCGTGACCATTTTTCTTTTTCACGCAACTTTCGTAAATGAGAGGCAAAGGCTCGACTAACATCGAGATCAGTAAGTAATGTGAGTTTCATTTGTTAGCCTCAAATAGATACTATAATGTCTAATTATAGCAAAAAATAGCTATTTTGGACATTATAGTATCTATTTGATTTAAGAGTAGAGCAAACAGTTTAGCTTAGATTGCTCATTAATTTTTATCTGTAGAATACTGTTTTTCTGCCACAGGCTGTTGGTTTTCATCTAAATAATAATGAACTCCAGCAACAATATCATCTTCACCTTCATAGAAAATTTTAAAACGAGTGCGATTGCCATCATGATAAGCAATAACTGCACTACCGCCTTTTCCTAAGCAGAATTGATGTAGATTACCTGTTGAGATACAAATACTGTCGTCGCCAGATACCGTGACTTTACAATTATCACCAGTATTAATCGCGACAGAGTTTTGTCCGGTTACGTTGATTTGTGCTAAATCACCTGTGTTAGTGACTTTCGCGCGATCTTGCGAGGCAGTAATAAAATTACGCATGCCACTGTTTGCGATATGAACACCATTACCAGAGGCATAAATTTTGACATCATTGCCGCTATTACAAATGCGAGAGCGTCCACCTAAGCTGCCAATACGACATTGATTACCCGTATTACATACTTTTCCTGCAAAACCCGTATTCATCAATTGATTACTATAACCTGTGTTGGCAATGCTGTTTTCATCGCCAGAAAAAGCCACAATATTATTACTCCCACACAAAGCAAGATCGGTACTTAATTGCTGACTTTTTAAGATCAATTGATGCCATTCGGTAGAAAATTGAATATTTTCAGATGTTGGCAAAGTATTGTGATATGGCAGGCGTTGTAATGACACGCCTTGTTGTTGTTCATTGCCGAGCAGGAACAAGATGTTTTCCATGACTTCTTGTTCCTGTTTGGCAAAGGATGCTTCACTAAAATGACGTAAATAAATATATTGAATAAAACTCTCTATCCACTGTGTACGGCGCTGTTTTATTAACTCACTATGGATAGCACTGTAAGTGCCTCCATCAGGAAAATAACGTAAAAACCAACGATAAAGTGAAGTTGAAACATGCAGTTGTCGTAAGTCTTCTTTTGTTAATGTGATATTTTCCTTTGAAGGGACTGACATATAAGCTCCTTAATCCATGTATCAATTAGTGTCTGTGGTAACCGTCAACCATGCTGCGAAATGTTTGGAACGGGGTTCTGCCTGTCGTACACAGATACAGGTGACCAAGAATAAAAAAGACACTACATACGGCTAATACTTGGTGTGCGATCAATAGCCATGCTTTAAACATCACTGCATCAGCAGGAATAAATGCTGGATTTTGCAGTAAAACGCCCGTTATCAAAAGGAGTGGGGCTAATGCGTACATCACACCTAAATAAGCCATTTGTTGCAGTGGATTAAATTTAACATTCGGTGTTGCTGGGAAGGGGTGATCTTCGCCTTTGATAATGCCGTAGAGGTAAAAACGAACTTGCATTAAGGTGCGTTGTAACCAATTTTTGCCATCAATGCGGTAAAACTTGCCATTACCACCAACAAGGTTAATCAGTACGAAGGATAACCAGCAAACTAATAGTAGATAACCACAGATTTCATGCACGCTAACTAATAATGCCGTATCGTGTGCAGAAAGTAGGGCGAAATGGTTAATGCCACCACTGAGAAGCAACAGAATAAATAAAGAGGCATTACTCCAGTGCCACAAACGCACTGCTTTAGAGTAAAGATAGAGCTTCTCTTCTTTATGAGACTCACCGTGTGGTGTGGCAAAGCGATAACGCAAGAAGCCATGCAGTGCGAGAACAAGCAACATCCCCACTAAGAGCACCCCTGCAACAATTAACCAAAGTGGTAAATAGTCAGGCGTATAGATTAAGACATACTCTTTTAGTGAGGCTTGAAATTGCTCGGCATTTGGCATGATATTAACTGCACTCATACTTTACCCTCCTCTTGAGAATGAGGCCCTACACGACGATAGAGATGTGGTTTTCCTACGCCATCGAGTTGATAGATATAGTAATCATGTGTTTTGAGCCATTCTTGAATTTGAGGGCTGTCTTCTCTACCAAATAACAAGGCATTTTGTGGACAAGCGCTCACACAAATCGGTGGGAAACCTTTTTGTAATCGAGACTCAAGACAAAAATCACATTTATCAGCAACATGTGTCACAGGGTTAAGATAACGGACTTGGTATGGGCATGCTGATATACAATAGCTACAACCAATACATTTCTCTTTATTAACACGAACAATGCCATTGGTTTCATCACGCCAAGAAGCACCCGTAGGACAAACTGGGATACAAGGGGCGTCTTCACATTGCTGGCAAGAGTGTCTAAAGAAATGGTATTTATCGTTATCTTCTTTGAGGCTTAATGGAATATGAGCAATATCCATTCGAGCCATTCCATTGGGTACTTTATTTAATCGACGACATGCAGTGGCACAGATATTACAGCCATTACAGAGCGTCTCATCGTGGATCATGGCATAGCGGATAGGTTTTTTTTCTGCAGTTGCTGCAAGCGCACTTCCTAGTGGCGCACTGAAAAAAATGACCGATCCCATACCTGCTACAAATTTACGGCGAGAAACACGCATTATTTTTGCTCCTCAGTCTGATGATGTTGTAATACCCACATCGAATTTCGTTGATAAGGCAGAACGTTAAGGATTTTCATGTTGTTCTACCTCAATCCATTCAGTTAAGCCTCGTGCTTTGCCGTAACTCATTAACGTATTGCTAAAGAGATAAGGGGCATCGTTGGACGCTAAAACTTGCTGAATATCCTGAAAATCAGGGTGAGTTTTCATCAGTGTCAGTGCATCTTCAATCTCTGAAGCCGTGTACTGAAAAGGTTCAGACATCAACATGCTTTGTTTCAATGGTCGAGGATAGGTTTCACATTCAAAACGAACCACACCTGCAATTGCTGTACAAATATCCGCATAGCGGTTTAGTAATTGTAGTTGTGCGAAGTTATCTGACATAAATTCATCTGAGTAGAAATAATCCTCGCCATTGAGACTTAAATGGGCGATATCAATAAACTCGTCGCTCTTTAACGCGGTTTCTAACTGCGCAATATCTTCTTCTGTTAGAGAATAGGGCGCATCATACAGCGTTGAAATTGCTAATAGTTCACCTTCTTTTGAACATTGACGTATCGCATTCGCTAGATGTTGTTCGGCAGATAATTCTGCTATCTCTGCAACGGGTTCTTCTACGATATCCGTTGAGGTGTTAGCACTACGTCCAACACCGGTTTCTGATAGTGGCAGTAACCAACGGCGACGAGAAATATCAGGTTGCTCTAAAGCAATATCTGCATCATCAGCGATATCTTGTGGTATAGAAGCCGATGCACTTTGTTCTATCATCATGATCTCCTTCTTTTACCTATTAACTTGGTAATAAACCACGAGACGCTAAATCATCTGCAACATCTTGTAATCCAAGGCGAACTAAAGTTTCTTTTGTTGGGCAACCTAATTTAGGGTCCCAGCCCATTTCTTCATAGAACATGGTGAGAGAAAGCTGCATATCTTCTCTGTCCATTTTGTCTGTACCTTCAGTAAAGACAGGAATATCAGGATCTTTATCAAATACCCATGAACAGATTTGGTCATGCTCATTGCGCATATCCATAGTGTTCATTAATTTAACGGTATAAGCACGGTGTAAAGTGAAGATACGCTCTGAGGCTAAATCCAAATCTTTAGATGTGGTTGGTTCACCTGTGATCGCCGTGAAGAATTTGGCTTCCATTTCAAGATCACCACGATAGTTACGGCTCTTATGAGGGGAAACCGTCATCGGCCATACCCAGTTACATAAAGTGACGGCATCGTGTAAGCAACTACGTAAGAGAGTCCATTTGGTATAAGCAATTTTTGCTTTATTAATTGGTGTGTAGTTTTTGGTTTCATCAAAAGCATCACCAGAGCCAAATAGCTCACCTGCAATCTCTTTTTGCAATTTCAGCGGTAAACCACTACCGATATAGTTGATATGGGTATGTGTCATCGCGTCGCGGTTAAACATACAGTTAACGATAGAACCAACTTGTGCAGAGGCTTCATTGGCGTGGTGAATTGGGAAGCCCATTGGTGACCAAAGTTTATTTTTCTTGTTACCCCAATACTCTTCACCTAAATTCCAACGCTGAGCCATCAGGTAAGATCCATCGGCAAGGTGGCTAAATTCACCTTTACGATGCGCTAAACGGTAATAGAAATCTTTGATAAATTCTGGGTTACCTTCTTCCAGTTTATCCCAAGGAATATCGTTATATTCTTCTTCAGAAAGCACACGTTTAAAGACGCCGTGGGTATAACAATAAGTGAAGTCACGATGGAGTTGACCGTAGTTACACCATAATCCCATATCATCAAAAATATTCAGACCAACAAGATTACCAACAACGTTGCCATCCCCTTTTTTCTCAACATCTTTAGGGCCATTAGGGAAAATGGTGGTGTGAACAAAGTTTGCAACGCAGGTATTACCCCCAGTTTGCGGTACACCAAATTTTTTCGCTTGTGGAACATTAAGCTGCGCCATACAACGAATAGGACAAGAGTGGCAACCTCCCATTTTGACCGTGTATTCTTCAGCTTCAGGACCAAGGTCAAAGGTGGATTTCATGGTTCTAAAACCAACGGTATTGATATCACCAGGAGGAATTTCACCCGTTTCGATAGGTCCGCCTTCAGCCGCACCCCAGAAAAGTCCTTTGCGTGCAGTCCAGCGAGAACCTGGATGAGAATATTCAGCCCATGATTGTGGTGTGCTTGGTACAACGTGGTTATTATTAGAACCAATTAATTGCGTCATCATGTAGTCGTTAAGTTCTTTTAACGCTTTACGATCTGCAACGTTAACGCCTCGGCTACCTTCGACAACAATCGCTTTTAATTTTTTTGCGCCTAACACTGCACCAACACCCGCACCACCACTGTGATTACGGCTATTAATAATGCCAGATAACGGGACTAAGTTTTCACCCGCAGGACCAATTGCGGCAACACAGGCTTCAGGGCTAGTTTGTGCGCACAGCTCTTCTGTGGTTTGACGAACGCCTTTACCCCATAAGAAAGAGGCATCTTCAATAGAAACTTGGTCATCATCAATATGGATCCAAACAGGTTTATCTGATTTACCTTCAATAATCAGAGAGTCATAGCCTGCAAACTTCATCCATGCTGCGAAAAACCCACCCATATGAGCGTCAACAACGAGGTTGCCACGAGTAAAGGTGGAAAGAGAGGTGATATTGACGCGAGAGCTACAAGGTGCGCCAGATCCAGTTAAAGGGCCTACTGCAAAAACAACTTTGTTTTCTTCATCAAAAGGTTTAACGCCGGGAGCAACCTCTTCGTACATGATTTTGTAGCCAAAGCCCATACCACCAATCAAGAATTTATACTTGCTTGAGCTTTCACGTGTGATGGCACCGGTAGTTAAATTGATTCTTAGAATATTTCCAGTCCAGCCGTTAGTCATAATATTGCTTCCTAATCTAAATGTGGTTCAGTGATGTGATTGTCTGGATTTATTAAACAGTAATTTCTTTCCATTCAATGATTTGCAGAGCACCTGTTGGGCACGCTGATGCACACTCACCACATAAATTGCATTTGCCGGATTTTTTAGTTTGTGGGTTGACGGTTGCCATCATCCACGGACAAGCTGTTGTACAGGCGGCACAACCAATACAACGACGTGTATCAACGACAATACAGCCGAACTCTTCTTGATAACGGATAGCTTTGACTGGGCAGACCTTCATACATTCAGGATCTTTACATTGGCGGCATGTATCCGTTGTAAAGTTTAAATCGCCATAAAGTCCACCACCGGAGCCAATACCTTTATCACCAAAATAAAAGTGACGATGGATTTTGGTACGTGAGAAGAATGATCCAACGCTTCCATCATTCCATGTTGTACATGCTGTTTCGCAGCGGTGGCATCCTGTGCAACGCGCTCTATTTGTGACTAAAACGCCTTTAGGTGTTGTGGTTAATTGAATTATTCCGCTGTCTATTTCTTCTTGCTTACAACCTAAAAGAGAAAGCAATGCGGGTGCTATCGTGATCCCTGCAAGCCCTTTACCGGATATTCGCAGAAACTCTAGTCTTGATAGCCCAATATCTAATATTGGACGATGATGTGTATCAGACATTAATATTTATCTCCGCTTAACTAATTTTATTAAGAAATAAGTTGTGATGATAAATTCTTTATTTACCCGCTTGCCTTATCGTTATATAAAAAATATAATAACGGTATCGTTAGCAGATAGATTATAGATTTCAACTCTTTTTATGATTAAAAAACACGTTGTAAGAAAATGTTAAATATTTGTATTTACAATGTGTTATATCATTTTTTTTACGTATTTTTATTATCCTTTCTGATAGTGTGGTTATTAAAAAATTTATTCTGTGATTACTATCATAGAAATAAAAACAATTCGTGTTATTTAATTTATTTAATTAAATGATTATTATTTTTATCTGTAATTACGAAAGAGAATAACTACTATTTATATATATTCTATTATTGAAACTAAATTAAAGGTGATTTGTTCTTGTATTTTATTTGATGTTATTATTTTAATAACAAATTGATATTCGATATTAATTATCGATTAAATTAAATATGAGTTTTGATTATTATTAATAGCTGTAAATATGAATAAATTGTAAAACCATGACTAGATCATTTTTATAATAGAAAAACACCCCAAAGTTGGTGTCCAACTTTTGGGGTGCAGTTCACTAATTAAGAGAAGGTTTCTTTTGTGGTAACAACACAACAAAGAGATATTGATAAAGCTAAAAATCACTAAAGCGTTTGGTTTAAAGCCCCACAGTCACGACCCACGGCGGCGAGCAAATCAAAAGGATGGTCAGTCTTTACTTGAAAGCGAGCCTGTATTCTGTCAATAATCGCCTCGGAATCAGGCAGGAGGTTACTAAAAAAGTTGTAAACTGCACTTCCGGTGATACGTCCGTGTTGCAAAGGCAGTGATAATGAAATTGCTCGTGAACCAGGCTCTTCTAACCATCCCTCTGCGTACTGGAATGACATTCCACCATCAGTATTTTTGTACAGAGTACCAACCAAATCCCCATTCATTGCAACAGACAATACCTGAGTTCTCATTACTTACCACTCCTTACTCCAAGCTTTACCCACATTCAGGGTTGAACCTCGCTTCACGACATGAAGCTCCAGATCCAAAGACGCGAGAATTTTGAATAACGTTTCGAGTTTTGTTGATTCGGGTTTGTTCTCAAAATCAGAGACGGTGGTTTGCTTGATACCGACTTGTTTTGCGGTTTGTGCTTGGGTAAGTTTACTTTGCTTGCGTTTATCACGCATTGCAGCAGACAGCATCGCTGGTGTTGTCACCTTCATTTTGACCTCCGATGATATATCCCCTATAGGAGATAAAATCAATGTATCCCTTATAAGGGATAAAATGAGTCTCTAAAGCGGATAAAGCGGTTTTAACCTATTCAGGGGCGTTATGATGAAGGTTTTAGAGATGTTTCGACTGCTATGCATTGATTCGCAAAGGTGATTTTCAAATATCGATTGTATTTGGGTATGAAAACCCCCAGTAATTGGTTGTCCAACTGCTGGGGAGACTTCATTTTTATTTTTTTGAAATTAGTGAATTTAGATATTAGTAACCCACAGCTTTACCAGCAGGGCGGCGCACATCATTTGATCCATAAATATAACCTTCACGCACTGCTCCAGAAACAGCAGAATCATTGCCTGATGAAGTTGGGATCACGCCTTCTTCTCCGGGGAGTCCAACCATAATCAATTCAGCAGCTCCCCATGGGGTTTGTTCTACCATTTTATATCCCATGGTAGAAAGTTTTTCTAACGTGTCTTTTGATAACCCTCGTTGTTCATAATAAACCTCATCAGGTAGCCATTGATGATGAATGCGAGGGCTATTAACGGCTTCTTGCGGTGGCATACCAAACTCAATGATATTAAGTGCTGTTTGTAAGGTGATTGAGATAATTCGTGAGCCTCCCGGTGATCCTAATATTAAGAAGGGTTTGCCTTCTTTCGTTACAATGGTTGGGCTCATTGATGATAATGGGCGTTTTAATGGGGCAATGCTATTACGTTCACCTTGTACTAAGCCATAGAGATTTTTCTCGCCAACTTTGGTTGTAAAATCATCCATTTCATTATTGAGGAAAAAACCTGTTCCAGGCGCAATAACAACGGCACCGAAACGACCATTTATAGTATAAGTGGTTGAAACTGCGTTACCATTTTTATCTATAACTGAGTAGTGTGTTGTTTCAGGGCTTTCATGAGGTGCAATACCAGGTTGTACATTTACTGATGGAGTAGCTTTATTGGGTTTTATTTGTTGGCGAATTTCAGTGGCATAAGTTTTACTGAGTAACTTTTCTGTTGGATTATTAATAAATTGAGGATCGCCAAGAAAAGTGTTTCTGTCCATATAAGCATGACGCATTGCTTCCGTTAGTGTATGAACATATTCAGCTGAATTAAAGCCCATCGATTTAAGATCATAGCCTTCCAAAATATTCAATGTTTGGCAGATAGTGACTCCGCCTGAGCTGGGTGGTGGTGCAGAAATAAATTCATAACCCCGATAAGTACAGGTGATAGGTTTGGTCTCGGTGATAGTGAAGTTTGCGAAATCATCTTTAGTTAGCATTCCCTTATGCTGTTTTGAGGCTTCTTCTACTTTTTTAGGAATTTCACCTTGATAAAAAGCCTCTGCACCTTGCTCTGCAATAAGCTCAAGCGTATTGGCTAAGTCAGTCTGAATTAAGCGATCACCAGGTTGCCATGGTGTTCTATCTGGTTTTAAGAAAATTTTTGCCGATTCAGGATCTTGTTTAAAGCGCTCTGTTGTTGTTTCTAATACATCGGTATCAGCACGCGTTAAAATATAGCCTTCTCTTGCAAGTTTAATCGCAGGTGCCATCACTTCTTGGCGTGAAAGGGTGCCGTATTTTTCTAATGCAGCATCAAGCCCTTTTACCGTACCAGGTACACCTGAAGCGAGATAGCCATATAAACTGGCACCTTTAATTAAGTTACCTTCTTTATCTAAATACATATTTTTAGACGCTGTGGCAGGCGCGGTTTCCCTGAAATTAATAAAGGTATTTGTGCCATCAGCAAGGTGTATTGTCATAAAACCACCGCCACCAATATTACCGCAGCAGGCATTTACGACAGCTTGCGCATAACCAACTGCAACGGCGGCATCAATCGCATTCCCCCCTTTTTGTAAAATATCATTCCCGACTTGTGATGCTAAATGTTGAGAAGAGACAACCATACCATGTTGTGCTTCAACCGCGGGTTCATAGGCAGCATAAAGTGAATGTGAAAAAAGGGCGGTGAGTAACAGCAGGTGAGTCTTTTTTATAGTAATCATTATTATCTCCATTTATAACAGGGAGTTATATTTAATAAATACAAATATAGAGTTTTACGCTGTTATTAATAAGAATTAACAATTGCGTAACAATAAGTATAGAGAGAGGTTATTGGTGATGAGAATTTTTTTTGATGTGATGATCACAAAACTATCTTTAAGCAGGTAAACAATAAGCTTGAGTATAACTAATTGCAGTAATAAATAGAGTTGATAAGAAATAAATAGATAAGTGCTGAATAAATAAAAAAAAGCCTGTTTTCACAGGCTTTTAGAAAAATAGTAGCTTACTGGAATATTACAGTTTGCCAGAGTTTGCTTTCAGGTATTTAGCAACGCCGTCTGGAGATGCGCCCATACCTTCTTGACCTTTTTCCCACTGTGCAGGGCAAACTTCGCCGTGTTCTTCGTGGAATTGCAGTGCGTCAACCATACGGATCATTTCATCGATATTACGACCAAGTGGTAGATCGTTAACGACTTGGTGACGAACAACACCTTCTTTGTCAATCAGGAATGAACCGCGCAGAGCAACGCCTGCTTCTGGGTGTTCGATGCCGTAAGCTTTGATGATGTCATGTTTGATATCAGCAACCATTGGGTATTTAACTTCACCAATACCGCCATCATCAATTGGGGTTTTACGCCATGCGTTATGAACGAATTCAGAGTCCATTGAAACACCGATGATTTCAACGCCACGTTTTTTGAATTCTTCAAAACGGTGATCAAATGCAATCAGCTCTGAAGGGCAAACAAAAGTGAAATCCATTGGCCAGAAGAAAATAACGGCAGGTTTGCCTTTGATAAATGAATGCAGGTTGAAATCATTAACGATTTCGCCATTACCTAAAACGGCAGCAGCTGTGAAATCAGGGGCTTTGCGAGTAACCAGAACCATAATGTACTCCTGTAGATTGAAAGAGTTTGTACTCGTCATATTTCAAGTTGTAGCGTTGTTGACTGCGTTCATTCGCACTAGTCACATACTATTGTATGCTCTTAGCGACTCATTCACTTGTCGCCTAGCTACACCTCGAACTATTTAGAGTAAATTCAGGATGTGTACCCTGTTTTTATTCGTCATATTTCAAGTCGTAGCGTTGTTGACTGCGTTCATTCGCACTAGTCACATACTATGTATGCTCTTAGCGACTTATTCACTTGTCGCCTAGCTACACCTCGAACTATTTAGAGTAAATTCAAGGGGTATACCCTGTTTTTAAATGATGCATACAGCATAAATAATCAATCGCTATTGATAAAGTTAAACAGAACAATCTATTTGATAGATTATAACTATCAACTTAATACAATAAAGTAGGATTATTTATGACTCCTTGTATAACGATTCATTCTAATCAACTTTGGAAATGAATACTATGCTTGTTAACAAATCGTTACGAATAACATGATAAATTGACTTAGCATCTCTTTGATATATCAAATGTAATTCTACAATATGACAAAAAGATGAAACTCAATATGGTAGTTAAATGTATCAGTCATCAAGTTGGTGATGTTGTGCTCTTTCTAGCAATTGTGGATAAAACTGCCAAAAAATTTCACTTAGTTCGTCATAGTGGGTTTCAAGAACAATATAAGAGCCAGCTAGTGCACTTAATCGTGGTCTTCTTCTTGCCATTCCTTTCAATGTTTGAGCAATATATGCCTTGTCAGCATAACGAATTAACCAAGATTGTGACCATAGATACTCATTAAGCTCTTGGAATTTTTCTGGTGTTTGCCATAAATCAGGTTCAATAATATTTCGGGTCTTGGTAACAAATTCAATCAACGGTAAATCTGGTTCAAATTTCAACCAATTTAAAGAAAGAAAATGATCCCAAAAAACATCTAAGGTAATTGGTGAAACTCGGCGATATTCATCAGGAAATAAAAGGCGAGCTTGCTTGACTAATGGGTGAGTGTCTGTAAGCACATCAATGCGTCTATGCATGCGAATGCCCTCAATAACAGCTTGGCTGTAATCAGAGCTAGGTGCGCCTTTAACGTAATCTGCCATCATATTGCCTAATAGAGAGCTTTTTGCCCTAAAGGCCAGATGTAAGTAAGCAAGATAATTCATCACATCATCATAGCGCTTTTTGAATAAAAAAGGGCTTCTTTCTTGCACTGATAAGCTGGCAGCACTAGACTAGTCCGCCTGTTTTTTATGAAAGTAGTCGTTTAATTATGCGTGTATCAGACTTTACATTTGAATTGCCAGAAGCCTTGATTGCTCACTATCCACAACCTCAACGCAGTGGTTGTCGTTTGCTCTCTTTAGAAGGTGAGACTGGTGCTTTATCACACGGTATTTTTACCGATGTGTTAGATAAAATAAATGCCGGTGATCTACTGGTTTTTAATAATACGCGGGTGATCCCTGCGCGTATTTATGGACGTAAAGCGTCAGGTGGTAAAATCGAAGTACTAGTTGAGCGTATGCTTGATGAACATCGCGTCCTTGCTCATGTTAGAGCCTCCAAATCACCGAAAGAAGGTGCTGCGCTTGTGCTAGGTGAAGATGAAAGTGTACAAGCAACTATGGTTGCGCGTCATGATACACTTTTTGAAATTCGCTTCGATGATGAAAGAGATGTTCTAACTATTCTTAATAGCATTGGGCATATGCCTTTACCTCCTTATATTGATCGTCCTGATGAAGAGTCTGATAAAGAGCTTTATCAAACGGTTTATAATGAGCGTCCAGGCGCTGTTGCAGCACCTACTGCGGGATTACACTTTGATGAACCATTACTTCAAGCCTTAAAAGAAAAAGGTGTTGAGATGGCGTTTGTCACACTGCATGTAGGGGCGGGAACTTTCCAACCAGTGCGTGTTGATAATATCGAAGAACACACAATGCATTCTGAATACGCAGAAGTACCACAAGAAGTGGTTGATGCTGTATTAGCGTGTAAAGCGCGTGGTAATCGAGTGATCGCTGTGGGGACAACCTCTGTTCGTTCGTTAGAAAGTGCGGCTAAGGCAACAAAAGATGCGTTAATAGCACCTTTCTTCGATGATACCCAAATCTTTATTTATCCGGGTTATCAATATCAAATTATTGATGCATTGATTACGAATTTCCATTTGCCTGAATCGACTTTAATCATGCTGGTTTCTGCTTTTGCTGGGTATAAAAATACCATGAATGCCTATAAAGAAGCGGTTGAGCAAGAGTATCGTTTTTTCAGTTATGGTGATGCGATGTTTATTACTTGTAATCCTTTAGCTATCAATGAAAAAGTAGGACAAGAATAAAGATTTATTATTCTTTTTAACGTTTTTCTTCATTTTATGAATTGTTATTTCAATTTTATTGCTTAATCCCTTTGACTAAGCACGGGTTTTTGTTGAAGTAACATATACAGCCGTCTAACAAATGATTAGAATGTGCTGTTTTTTATTGCGCATTGGACTGTTTTTCTGATGCTTGGAGGATTAGTGAAATACGAATTAGACAAAACCGACGGTAATGCTCGCCGCGGTCGCCTTATTTTTGAACGAGGTGTTGTTGAAACACCTGCATTTATGCCAGTGGGTACTTACGGCACAGTAAAAGGAATGACTCCTGAAGAAGTAAAAGCAACAGGTGCACAAATTCTTTTAGGCAACACTTTCCACCTATGGTTACGCCCGGGTCAAGAAATCATGAAGTTACATGGTGATTTACATGATTTTATGCAATGGCAAGGCCCTATTTTAACGGACTCAGGCGGCTTCCAAGTCTTTAGTTTAGGCGCAATGCGTAAAATTAAAGAAGAGGGTGTGCATTTCCGTAACCCTATTAATGGTGAAAAGATTTTCTTAAGCCCAGAAAAATCAATGGAAATCCAATACGATTTGGGTTCTGACATTGTGATGATTTTTGATGAGTGTACGCCATATCCTTCCGATTGGGATTATGCGAAAAACTCAATGGAGATGTCATTACGTTGGGCTAAACGTAGTCGTGCGCGCTTTGATGAACTTAATAACAAAAATTCATTATTCGGTATTATTCAAGGCGGTGTTTACGAAGATTTACGCGATATCTCCGTAAAAGGACTAGTCGAAATTGGTTTTGACGGTTACGCTGTCGGCGGCCTTGCGGTCGGTGAACCTAAAGAAGATATGCATCGTATTTTAGAGCATGTCTGCCCTCAAATTCCTGCGAATAAACCGCGTTATTTAATGGGTGTCGGTAAACCAGAAGATTTAGTTGAAGGTGTTCGTCGTGGTATTGATATGTTTGACTGTGTTATGCCAACACGAAATGCACGAAATGGTCATCTGTTTGTAACTGATGGTGTGATTAAAATTCGTAATGCGAAACATCGCTCTGACACATCAACGCTTGATGAACATTGTGACTGCTATACCTGTAAAAATTATAGCCGTGCTTATTTACATCATCTTGATCGTTGTAACGAAATTTTAGGTGCAAGGCTGAACACTATCCACAACTTGCGTTATTATCAGCGTTTGATGGCTGAAATTCGTCAGTCTATTGAAGACTCGCGTTTTGAAGAGTTTGTACACGAATTCTACGAACGTATTGGAAAACCCGTCCCACCGCTAAATGGCTGTGCGACTAAGTGTGAATAATGTATACGAGAAAGCCCAATTCTGTGTATGATATTGGGCTTATAACTTGAATATCGTCGATATCGACAACAATGAGGAAAAGTGAATGAGTTTTTTCATTTCTGATGCTGTTGCTTCTGCTGGACAAGCAGCACCTGAAGCTAGCTTTATGTCTATTTTACCGATGTTAGTGATCTTTATTCTGATTTTCTATTTTATGATCCTACGTCCACAGCAAAAACGTACTAAAGAACATCGTAAACTGATGGATTCTATTGGTAAAGGTGATGAAGTTTTAACGACTGGTGGTTTAATTGGTCGTGTTGTTAAGGTTTCAGATAACGGCTATATCGTTGTTGCTCTGAATGAAACAACTGAAGTAACTATCAAACGTGACTTTGTTGCCGCTGTATTACCTAAAGGCACAATGAAAGCTATTTAATAACATTTCCCCAAAGGGAAAAGGGAACTGCCGTGCTAAACCGTTATCCTTTGTGGAAGTACCTGATGTTGATAGCCGCTATCCTCATCGGTCTGCTTTACGCACTTCCTAACCTATATGGTGAGGATCCGGCTGTTCAAATCACTGGCGCGCGGGGAACCGCCGCCAATGAGCAAACACTGGATCAAGTTCGATCTTTATTAGATAAAGAAAAAATTGAAGCGAAATCTATTGCACTTGAAAATGGTGCGATTTTGGCTCGTTTCGGTAACCCTGATATTCAGTTACGTGCCCGCGAAGTGTTGTTGCCTGCATTAGGTGACCAGTTCATTGTTGCACTTAACCTTGCACCGGCAACACCAAAATGGTTAGAAGCCATTGGCGGTGAGCCGATGAAACTGGGGTTAGACTTACGTGGTGGTGTTCACTTCTTGATGGAAGTCGATATGGAAACCGCGTTAGGTAAACTTCAGGAACAAAATGTTGAAAGTCTACGTACATTATTACGTGATGAAGGCATTCCGTATTCATCTATCCGTAAAACGGATAACTATGGCGTTGAAATCCGTTTCCGTAATTCGGATGATCGCGCTAAAGCTTCAGATTACTTAACTCGTCGTAATCAAGATCTCATTTTTAGAGATGGCGCAAATAACTCGTTAAGAGCTATTTTTACTGACGAGCGTTTACGTGATGCGCGTACTTATGCAGTGCAGCAAAACATCACTATCTTACGTAATCGTGTTAACCAGTTAGGTGTTGCAGAGCCATTAGTTCAACGTCAAGGCGCTGACCGAATTGTTGTTGAATTACCAGGTATCCAAGATACCGCTCGCGCTAAAGAAATCTTAGGTGCGACAGCAACATTAGAATTCCGCTTAGTCAATACCACTGTTGATCCTTCTGCTTTAGAAACGGGTCGTATTCCGGGTGACTCAGAAGTGAAATATACCCGTGAAGGTATGCCAACCATTCTCTATAAACGCGTTATTTTAACGGGTGACCACATTACTGACTCAACTTCTCAAGCTGATGAATATGGTCAACCTCAAGTGAATATTTCACTTGATAGCGCGGGTGGTTCTATCATGTCTAACTTTACGAAAGACAACGTCGGTAAACCGATGGCAACATTGTTCGTAGAGTATAAAGACAGCGGTAAACGTGATGAGAATGACCGAGCTGTATTAGTTAAAAGTGAAGAAGTGATCAACGTTGCGAATATTCAAAGTCGTTTAGGAAATAGCTTCCGTATTACGGGTATTTCAAATGCGAATGAAGCACGTCAATTGTCTCTATTATTACGTGCTGGTGCGTTGATTGCACCTATTCAAATCGTTGAAGAAAGAACGATTGGTCCAACTTTGGGTCTGCAAAATATTACCCAAGGTTTAGAAGCGTGTTTATGGGGTCTGATTGCGTCTGTTGCCTTTATGATAATTTATTATCGTAAATTTGGTGTGATTGCGAGTACTGCATTAATGGCAAACTTAGTGTTAATCGTTGGGGTAATGTCACTATTACCAGGCGCAACACTGACCATGCCGGGTATTGCAGGTATCGTATTAACACTTGCCGTCGCCGTCGATGCCAACGTACTGATAAACGAACGTATCAAAGAAGAGTTACGTAATGGTCGATCAGTACAACAAGCAATCCATGAAGGTTATAAAGGTGCCTTCTCCAGTATTATTGATGCGAACTTAACCACATTAATTACAGCTGTGATCCTTTATGCAGTCGGCACCGGCTCAATTAAAGGCTTTGCTATCACAACTGCAATCGGGGTTGCAACATCCATGTTTACCGCTATCGTCGGTACTCGTGCGATTGTAAACCTGTTGTATGGTGGTAAACGCGTTAAGAAACTGTCTATTTAAGGAGCACGTTGTGGCACAGGATTATACTGTTGAACAATTAAACCATGGTCGTAGAGTCATTGACTTTATGCGTTGGGACAACGTCGCCTTTAGTATTTCGTTTCTGCTTTTGATAGCGTCAATTGCTATCATTTCCGTGAAAGGATTTAACTGGGGACTGGATTTTACAGGTGGTACAGTAATTGAGATCAATCTCAGTCAACCAGCCGACCTTGATAAAATGCGTGATAGCCTAGATGCAGCAGGCTTTAAAGATCCTCTATTACAAAACTTTGGTAGCAGCCGCGATATTATGGTGCGTATGCCTCCTGTTGAAGGACAGGCTGGTCAAGAATTAGGTAAGCAAGTCATCGATGTCATCAATGCTAAAGTTGATAACGATGCTGTGGTAAAACGTATTGAATTTGTGGGGCCAAGTGTTGGTAGTGAATTGGCTCAAACAGGTGCAATGGCGTTGTTATCTGCACTTATCTGTATTCTTATCTATGTTGGATTCCGTTTTGAGTGGCGTTTGGCGTTAGGTGCAGTTATTGCACTTGCGCATGACGTAGTGATAACACTGGGTGTTCTTTCACTGTTCCACATAGAAGTTGACTTAACCATTGTAGCGTCATTGATGTCTGTTATCGGTTACTCACTAAACGATAGTATCGTTGTATCAGACCGTATTCGTGAGAACTTCCGTAAAATTCGTCGAGGAACATCATATGAAATTATGAACGTTTCTCTTACACAGACATTAAGCCGTACCATCATGACATCAGCAACAACATTATTAGTTGTATTAATGCTGTACATCTTTGGTGGTTCAATGCTTCAAGGCTTCTCTTTAGTTATGTTAATCGGTGTTTCAATCGGTACTATTTCTTCTATTTATGTGGCTTCTGCATTAGCACTGAAAATGGGAATGAAACGTGAACACTTGATTGTACAAAAAGTGGAAAAAGAGGGTGCAGATCAGACAACACTCTTACCATAATAGAGCGTTTTTCTGATAAAACATCGCAAACACCCTGCCAGTGTATACTGACAGGGTGTTTTTTGTTCACTGAACAGGTACACTGTTTATGAGTATTGTCAAAAGTAGGAATAACTATGCATTGCCCATTTTGTGGAGCCGTAGATACCAAGGTAATTGATTCCAGACTTGTTGGTGATGGTTCACAAGTGCGCCGTCGTCGCCAATGTCTTGTTTGTCATGAACGTTTTACTACCTTTGAAGTAGCAGAGTTAGTGATGCCTCGTGTTGTGAAAAGTGATGAAATACGTGAGCCTTTTGATGAAGAGAAACTTCGTCGAGGCATGCTTAAAGCGCTAGAAAAGCGTCCAGTGAGTTCAGACGATGTTGAAGCTGCTATAAGTCATATCAAATCACAATTAAGAGCGACGGGTGAAAGAGAAATCCCTTCAAAAGAAATTGGCAATTTTGTTATGGAACAACTAAAGAAACTCGATAAAGTGGCTTATATTCGCTTTGCTTCTGTTTATCGTAGTTTTGAAGATATCCGTGATTTTGGTGAAGAAATTGCAAAATTACAGGATTAATACATTAATACTGTCCTTTATTTAATGATTTGAAAAATAACGATAAATAATAAAATTACATGTAATTATTATGATAAATAACAACAGCGACAATCCAAGTGAAAATGAAAGCCTGCAGGATGAACACTACATGCGTCGAGCTATTGAGCTTGCAGCATTAGGTCGTTTTACAACATCGCCTAATCCTAATGTGGGGTGTGTGATTGTAAAAGAGGGTGAGATTATTGGTGAAGGTTATCACCATCACGCAGGTGGCCCTCATGCTGAAGTCAATGCATTAAAAATGGCAGGAGATAAAGCAAAAGGGGCAACAGCTTATGTCACTCTTGAGCCTTGTAGCCATTTTGGTAAAACACCGCCTTGTGCTGATGCTTTGATTAATGCAGGTATAAAACGCGTTGTTGCTGCGATGCAAGATCCGAATCCTCAAGTTGCTGGACGAGGCTTACATAAGTTATTAACAGCAGGAGTCGATGTTTCTCATGGTGTTTTAATGCAAGAAGCTGAAAAACTTAACGTTGGCTTTTTTAAACGCATGAGAACGGGTTTTCCTTATATTCAGCTCAAAATGGGCGCATCTTTAGATGGTAAAACGGCATTAGCATCAGGTGAAAGCCAATGGATAACCTCTAAAGCATCTCGTCGGGATGTACAAAATTTCCGAGCTCAAGCTAGCGCTATTTTAACGACAAGTGCAACCGTGCTTGCTGACAACCCTTCTATGAATGTACGTTGGGATGAGCTTTCAGATGAGATAAAAGCCATTTATCCGGAAGAAACATTACGCCAACCTATTCGTATTGTGGCTGATAGCCAAAATAGAGTGACTGAAGATCATAAAATCACTCAAATTGAAGGCGAATGCTGGTTGGCGCGTACAAAATCACACCCAAGTGACTGGCAGGGGAATGTATCAGAAATCCTATTACCAACGAATGGCAAAAACAGCGGTGTGGATTTAGTTTTATTAATGATGCAATTGGGTAAACGCAATATCAATACTGTATGGGTTGAAAGTGGGGCTCATTTTGCTGGCGCATTATTAGAGGCTGGGCTTGTTGATGAGCTTATTATTTATATTGCTCCTAAAATTTTAGGCAATGATGCGCGTGGATTATTTACACTTTCTCCACTATCGTCATTATCAGAAGCACCTGAATTTACAGTAGATTCTCTTCAACAAATTGGCTCTGATATCAGAGTTTGTTTAAAACCTCGTTATTAATAGACGCAAATAAGTGTGTCTACGGCGCTATTTGTAGTAAAATGGCGCCGTGTGTGTTATTTCCTGTCGTTACGACATCGTTATCAGCCAACTAAATACCTTGATTTATCAAGGGTTTTTGGCTCCTTTACTGTGTAATAATAAAACAGAGCGCAGTAAGGGAAAGAATATGATAAAATCCGCGCCCCCGCGGATAGGAGAAAAAAGTAACCTATGAACGTAATCAAAGGTGTTGTCGCGGCGCCAAATGCACGCGTAGCAATTGCAATTGCCCGTTTTAATAACTTCATCAATGACAGCCTATTAGAAGGTGCGGTTGATGCATTAGAACGCATTGGACAAGTTTCCTCTGAAAATATTACCGTCGTTTGGGTTCCAGGCGCTTATGAGTTGCCATTAACGGTTAAAGCATTAGCCGAAAGCGACAAATACGATGCAGTTATCGCATTAGGTACTGTTATCCGTGGTGGAACCGCACATTTTGAATACGTTGCTGGCGAATGTAGTTCTGGTTTATCTCAAGTTGCGATGCAAAGTGAGATCCCTGTGACTTTTGGTGTTTTAACCACTGAAAATATTGAACAGGCTATTGAACGCGCTGGAACTAAAGCGGGCAACAAAGGTGCTGAAGCGGCAATGACAGCACTTGAAATGATCAATGTACTTAAAGCCATAAAAGGCTAATCATCTGTTTTAACTTAAGGGGAATTTTGTGAAACCTGCTGCTCGTCGTCGTGCTCGTGAGTGTGCTGTTCAAGCTATCTACTCATGGCAATTATCCGGAAATGACATCGCGGATGTGGAATTGGAGTTTTTATCCGAGCAGGATACCCAAGGTGTAGATATTGCTTATTTTCGTGAGCTTTTAGTGGGTGTTGCCATTAATGCAACACGTTTAGATAAGGCGATGGAACCTTATTTATCCCGTCAACTTGAAGAATTAGGTCAAGTTGAAAAAGCAATTTTACGTTTAGCAATGTTTGAACTTAGCTTCCGTGAAGATGTTCCTTACAAAGTTGCGATTAACGAAGCGATTGAACTGGCTAAGGTATTTGGTGCTGACGATAGCCATAAATTTGTTAATGGCGTGCTTGATAAAGCTGCACCAACTGTACGTAAAAAATAACGTTTTTCACGTTTCCTCTATGGTAAATAATTCAAGGCCGGTATTTCCGGCCTTTTGTTTAATAAAACTCATTTAGTATGCACAGCTAAATAGGAAATAGATAATGCCTTGTGGTGAATTCTCCCTTATTAAGCAATATTTCACTTCACAGCCTGTAAAACGAAAAGATGTGAGTACAGGAATTGGAGATGACTGCGCAATATTAACGGTACCTGAAAAGCAACAAGTTGCTATTAGCACCGATACTTTAGTGAGTGGTATTCACTTCCTTCCTTCTATCTCACCTGAAGATTTAGCGTATAAAGCACTGGCTGTAAATATTAGTGACTTAGCTGCCGTTGGTGCAGATCCTTCTTGGGCTTCATTAGCTTTGACACTTCCTGATACAAATAGTGAATGGCTCGAGGCATTCAGCCGCTCCTTCTTTGCATTAGCTGATTATTATGCAATCCAGCTAATCGGAGGTGATACTACTCGTGGTCCTTTGAGCTTAACAATCACAATACAAGGGCTTGTTCCACAAGGAACCGCATTACTTCGTTCTGGCGCTAAAATTGGCGATTGGATCTATGTTACGGGTTTTTTAGGTGATAGCGCGGCAGGGCTTGCTGTATTACAAAATAGATTACAGCCGACAGAAAAAGAGCATAGTGACTATTTTGTTGCAAGGCATTTGCGTCCTCAACCTCGTTTACTGCAAGGTCAAGCATTGCGCCATTTAGCGACATCTGCGATTGATATTTCTGATGGGCTGATTTCAGACTTGGATCATATTCTTACTGCAAGTGGTTGTGGTGCGCGCTTAAATTTAGATGCATTACCTTATTCGCCTGCAATGAAAGCAGAAGTGAGTGAAGAACAAGCGGAGATCTGGGCATTGAGTGGTGGTGAAGATTACGAGCTTTGCTTTACAGTACCAGAAATCAATCGTGGTGCTTTAGAGATCGCATTAGCGCATACAGGTGCAGATTTTCATTGTATTGGTCAAATTATGCCGATTAGCGAAGGCATTCGTTATTTACGAAATGGTGAAGATGTTTACCCTAATCTTAAAGGCTTTGATCACTTTAGTGAGAGTAACGAGTAAGGTTTACTGAAACAAAAAGGCGCTTAATAAGCGCCTTTGAGAATGCTGATAATATCTGAATGAATTAATAAAGGTATTATTAATTTATCTTAGTTTTTCTTCACAAATTCAGATTTTAACTTCATTGGTCCAAAGCCATCAATTTTACAATCAATATTATGGTCGCCTTCCACTAAACGAATACCTTTTACTTTAGTACCAATTTTCAGCATGGTTGAGCTACCTTTGACTTTGAGATCTTTAATCACAGTCACTGAATCGCCATCAGCTAATAAGTTACCGTTAGCGTCTTTAACAATCAATTCATCACTTTCAGCAACAGGCTCAGCATCGTTCCACTCATGAGCACATTCAGGGCACACATACATTGCACCATCTTCATAGGTGTATTCTGAATTGCACTTAGGACAAGAAGGTAATGACATAATAATACTCTCAAATTTTATCAAAATGGGAAGTGATTAATCGTCAAAATGAGGATAACACTTGCCCCATAAATTAAAGGACACATTATCATTGAAGCATGAAAATTCTAAAGCAATACCCTAAATGGCGCTGCATCAGATAATGCGAAAGGGCAATAGTATAATAGATTTGATGGAAATTTGCATCCTTCATGGTCTATGGCGTAAATAACGAGGGAAAGTAGCTAAAATATAGAGGGTTCAATAGGAAATAAAGATAAATAGACATAGTTTTAAAAATTATTTAACTAGTTGATTTTAAATCTTTAATTTTATAAATATAACTAGAAATAAATGCCCTCATCTTAAAAGAGAGCATCAGTAATAATAGTGCTAACTTTCTTGTTGTTATTTTATGAAATCTATCACCGAACCACGCTCTATAAGTTTGGGGGTAAGCACCAGAACATTATCATCGGCATCAATGTTTTCCATACGATGCAATAATTGGCTGACAGCGAGTTTTCCCAATTCATCTTTAGGTTGGTGAATAGTCGAAAGCGGTGGGATCATATAAGAGGCTAGGTCGATATCGTCATAACCCATGACGGAAATATCATCAGGTACACGCAAACCTTTTTGGTAAATGGCTTGATAAGCGCCAACAGCCATCGCGTCATTACAGGTAAAAACAGCTTGTGGTAAGACAGAAAGTGAGAGTAATTTTTGCATTGCGTTAAATCCACCTGCAAATTCAAAATCACTGGTTAACACAAACTCGTTTCGAATAGCTAATCCTGCTTTTTGCATCGCATTATAATAACCTTGCAAACGATGTTTTGCAGGAAGCTTATCTTGTGGGCCTGCGATACATGCAATTTCAGTAAAGCCTTTTTCAATCAGATAATTGGTTGCGATTTCTCCCCCGAGCAGAGAGTTATCTTGAATAATATCTCCCCCATATTCAAACGGGGACCAATCCATCATCACCATCGGTAAACGAGGATAACGGTTTAGCACTTCATGAGAGGGCGCTCTGGCTTCTGTTGACATCAATAATAAGCCATCAACACGTTTTTGCAGCAAGGTTTCAAGGCTGCTATCCATGCGCTCGTAATCCCCTTCGGTGTTACACAAAATAAGGCTATAGCCTTTTTCATAACAACTGCGTTCAACACCGCGCACAACTTCTGCATAGAACGGGTTACTACTGGCTGTGACTAACATACCGATAGTGTGAGTACAGTTCATTTTTAAACTACGCGCTAAAGCAGAAGGCGCGTAATTTAAGGTTTCGATAGCGTCGTTAACCTTTTTACGAATACCTTCGCTAACATAACGGTTGTTATTGATAACGTGAGAAACAGTTGATGTCGAAACGCCCGCCAAACGGGCGACATCTTTCATTGTTGCCAAAGTACTATGCTCGCTCTGCTAAAAATGATTCGATTTCATGACGCCAAGGAACTGAAGATTGCGCACCATGACGTGTAACTGCAATTGCAGCTGCTGCGTGAGCAAAACGGATAGCCTCAACGGAAGGTTTCCCTTCTAATATTGCAGTGACAAATGCACCGTTAAATGTATCACCTGCGGCAATGGTATCAACTGCTTCGACACGAAAACCGGGAATTATCATGCCTTTTCCTTGTTCACTAAACCATACGCCACGGCTACCCAAAGTGATAAGCACTTGTTTGATACCTTTACGATGTAAGATTTCAGCAGCTTTTGCTGCACCAGCTTCATCATGCACAGAAACGCCTGTTAATATTTCGGCTTCCGTCTCATTTGGAGTGATAACATCAATAAAACTCAGAAATTCATCAGATAGAGGCACTGCTGGAGCAGGATTTAAAATAACTTTCGTGTGATGTGACTTTGCCAGTTTTGCTGCTTCAAAGACTGTCTCTAATGGTGATTCTAATTGCATCAGTAAGGCATCAGCATGCTCAACAACATGATGATATTGCTGAAAATGTGTTGGCGTTAGTGCGCCATTCGCACCTGCAACGATGCTAATTACGTTTTCACCTTGTTCATTAACAAGGATCATCGCGACACCTGTTGGTATCTGCGGAATAATACTAATTGCATCAATATGAATATTATCTGTTTTCAGTTGAGCTATGATTTCACTACCAATTGCATCATCACCGACACAAGCAATAAAGGTAATATCGGCGCCACTACGACCGCAAGCGACAGCTTGATTTGCACCTTTACCACCAAAGGCTATTTTGTATTGATGACCAATAATGGTTTCACCAGGTTTTGGAAATTGTGAAATATTCATAATGTGGTCAACATTGATGCTACCTAGAACAGCAAGGCGAGGTGTCGTCATAGCCTTTATCCTTGTGAAAACGTGTTTTAATGATTAAAGCCACCACGGAGCAATATCACTCCGTGGTATTTGTTGTTGTTATTTTTTTATAACTAACTCAAGCTCGACAGGGATTGTTGCATCCACTTTCTCGCCTTTGAGAATTTTATCTGCAGTTTGAATGCCGATAATACCAATTTGATCTGGGCGTTGAGCAATGGTTGCACCTAACATGCCACGGTTTACCGCTTTGATCCCATCATCTGTACCATCGAAACCAATCACTAATACATCGGTACGACCAGCAGTTTGTAATGCACGTAATGCACCTAATGCCATTTCATCATTTTGTGCAAAAACAGCTTGAACAGCAGGATACGCAGTTAACAGATTTTGCATCACGTTAAGACCTTTGGTGCGGTCAAAATCAGCGGGTTGGCTTGCAAGTACATTCAGTTTATGGGCATCAACGGCTTGTTTAAAACCTTCACCACGTTCACGAGATGCAGATGTTCCTGTGATCCCTTCTAGTTGAATGACTTTGGCGTCATTAGCGACTTTTTCAGCAATATAATCACCTGCCATTTTACCGCCAAGGCGATTATCTGAAGCAACGTGGCTGACGACTTCACCTTTGTTTGCAACACGATCTAAGGTGATAACTGGGATTTTAGCTTTATTGGCTAAAATAACTGCATTCCCCACAGCATCTGAATCTGTCGGATTAATAAGCATTAAACGTGTACCTTTTACGGTGAGATCTTGCACGTTAGCAAGCTCTTTCGCTGGGTTGTCCATAGAATCTAGAACAACAAGGTCGTAACCTAATCTATTTGCCTCTTTCTGTGCACTGTCTTTCATTGTGACAAAGAAAGGGTTGTTTAGTGTTGAGATAACAAGCGCGATTGATTCTTTTGCCAATGCGTTAGCGCTGATTGTGGCGCTTAATGCAACAACAGAAAGAAGTGTTGCCATTTTTTTAAGTTTCATAATATAAGTTCCTGTCGGGGTTCGGATTAAGAGAATAGAGAGTTATTTTTTGTTATCTACTAAAACAGCAAGTAAGATGACCACCGCTTTTACTATCATTTGATAGTTTGATGATATTCCTAATAAATTCAGTGCATTATTTAAGAATCCTAGAATAAGTGCACCAATTAATGTACCGATAATACGACCTTTACCGCCTGCAAGACTGGTACCACCGAGAACAACGGCAGCAATCGCATCTAGCTCATAACCATTACCTGCCATTGGTTGTGCTGATGAAAGTCGAGCAACTTCAATGACACTCGCAAGGGCGGCTAATAAACCACATAATGAATAAACGATGATTTTGATTTTATCGACGCTAATACCCGATAAGCGAGTGGCAGATTCATTACCCCCTAGTGCATAGATATAGCGACCTAAACGGGTATGATGTAATAAATACCATGCACTCAAAAAGACAATCATCATGAGCCAAATTGGCGTTGGAATGCCAAATGGGCGACCAATACCAAACCAACTAAACAGATCGGCATTATCACTAAATCCGGTATTAATAGGGCTACCGTCGGTATAGACGCGAGTAACACCGCGCAGTAATAACATCATGACTAACGTAGCAATAAAGGCTTGAACTTTACCTTTAGCAACGATAATTCCTGTTACACCACCAATAGCGGCACCTAATGCCAATGCGCCAACAACAGCAACAAGCGCATTAACATCCGCACCAACCATAGAAGCGGCAACGGCACCTGTTAATGCAAGCAATGAACCAACAGATAAGTCGATACCAGATGTTAAAATAACTAGCGTCATTCCAACCGCCATAATGGCGTTAACCGATGTTTGTTGGAGAATGTTGAAAATATTGTTTAAGGTAAAAAAATTAGGGCTGAGTGTGGAAACCACAACAATCAGAAGTAGCAATGCAATCAGCGATTTTTGCTCTAATAGCCAAGCTTTTGAGAACCAACGTTTTGACGCTGGAATTGAATTCGTGCTCATATCAAACTCCTACTTTAGCGTCATATTGTTTACCAACAGCCGCTGCCATTAGCATTTCTTGTGTGACATTGTGAGCGGAAAACTCACCACTAATACGACCTTCATGCATAACCAGAATACGGTCACTCATTCCCATTACCTCAGGCATTTCAGAAGAAATTAAAATGATGCTTAATCCTTCTTGTTTAAATTTATTAATTAGCTGATAAATTTCTTTTTTAGCGCCCACATCAACGCCACGAGTGGGTTCATCAAGAATAAGCACTTTAGGGCGAGTCATTAGGCCTCTTGCGATAGCCACTTTTTGTTGATTTCCCCCAGATAAAAAGCCAATCGTTTGATCCATTGAAGGGGTTTTTATATTGAATAATTTAATAAAATCACCGACAGTGAGTTGCTCTTCTTTATGATTAAGCACACCCATACCGCGGCTAAAATAGCGAAGGGCTGTCAGAGACATATTTTCTTTTACCGACATGCCAAGCACTAAACCATCACGCTTTCTATCTTCAGAAATGTAAACAATGCCTTGTTCCAATCCTTCAACCGGCTTTTTGATTTGGCAGGGTTTACCATCTAATTCAACAGTGCCATTGGTTTTAGGTAATGCGCCGTAGATAATTTTCATTAACTCAGTACGACCCGCGCCCATTAATCCAGAAATGCCCAGAATTTCGCTTTCATGTAATGAGAAACTGACATCATGAACATCTTCGCCACTGAGGTTAATGACGTTAAGTTTGGTTTTTCCTTGAGGGATATTAATACGAGGGTATTGGTCTTCTAACTTACGCCCCACCATCATTTCAATCAGAGTGTCTTCTTTTAATGAGGCGACAGGTTTTTCACCAATAAACTGGCCGTCTCGCAGTACAGTCACGTCATCACAAATCTCAAAGATCTCTTTTAGACGATGTGAGATATAAACAATGCCACAACCTTGATCTCTTAGTTCACGAATAACGCTAAATAGAGATTCGGTTTCAGTATCGGTTAACGCATCTGTTGGCTCATCCATGATGATGACTTTTGAGCCAAAGCTAAGAACCTTGGCGATTTCTACCATTTGCTGATCACCAATCGATAATTCAGACACTAAACGGTGACTACTGTAAGCAAGGTTTAATCGGGCTAATAACTTATCAGCCTCTGCATACATTTTCTTCCAATCGATAGCGCCAAAAGCACGAGTAAACTCACGACCTAAGAAGATATTTTCTGCGATGGTTAATTCTGGAATAAGGTTAAGCTCTTGGTGAATAATGCCTATTCCTGCTTCTTGGGAAGATTTGGGACCATTGAAAGCACAGCTTTTGCCTTGATAAATGACTTCACCCGCATCTTTTTTATAGATCCCAGTCAGCACTTTCATTAGTGTTGATTTGCCTGCCCCGTTTTCACCTACGAGTGCCATTACTCTACCGGGATAAATTCGAAGTGTGGCACCTGATAGTGCTTTTACACCAGGGAATGACTTATCAATATCTTTAAGTTCAAGTAAAGGTTCCATATTGCCCTCAAAAAGTCACACCAGAAAACAACACAATATTGGCATAAGGCGTACATTCACCGGTTCTAATAACAGCTTTATTTTCAGTAAGTTGCTTTTTGAATGCTTCATGTGAAACATACATTATTTGAATAGGTTTCTTCTGCTCTTGTTCTAATAAATTGAGATAAGAGAGGATTTCATTAAACAGAGAGGGATTGATGGTTTTAATTTCTTCCGCCAGCATCACCGCTTCGATTTGCATTTCATGGGTAACGGTTTGTAAGACTGACATAAAGTCAGGAATATCTTGAGTGAGAGCAAGATCAATTCGTTCAACAGAGGAGGGAATTGGTAATCCAGCATCTGCAATAGTGATTTTGTCAGTGTGTCCTAAACGTGAAATTACACTCGAAATAGGACTATTAAGTAATACACCTTTTTTCATGTTTCCTCCTCAGCGAAACGTTTCGCTGTCTACATAGTAGAAAAGAAAGGTGGGAAAACAAGTTTGATTTATTCATATTGTGAGCGTGATCGAAACGTTTCGTTGGCAAACAAAAAGAAAGAAAAATCTAACTGATTGAATAAATTAACGCTGAATGGATTCAAGAAGGAAAGAGGTTATTTTCAGTGAATTTCATAAAAATGTGATGATGGACAAGGTTGTAATAAGGGCGACAATATGGGGTGTGGAAATGTAAACCAGTATGATAAAAGTAGATAAATCACAGCCTAGAAATACATTAACCTCTCCTGTGGTTAATTAGGAGAGGTTTTTTAATCATTTTAATTCAATTAGTTAGCTTGATAAGCCTTAATTGATTTCTCAATACCTTCTGCATCTAATCCTAAGTCAGATCTGATCTCTTCTTGTCCACCTTGTGGTACAAACAGATCAGGTATACCTAAGTTTAGGACAGGTATTAAGCAACGTTCTTGCATGAGTAACTCGTTTACGCCACTGCCAGCACCACCCATAATGGCATTTTCTTCTAGCGTTACCAACATATCATGCTGTTCAGCCAGAGAAAGGATAAGTGATTTATCAAGAGGCTTGATAAAACGCATATCAGCCACAGTTGCATCAAGTTTTTCAGCAACTTCTAACGCTTCTGGTAGTAATGTACCAAAGTTTAAAATCGCAATACCTTTGCCTTGGCGACGAATAATACCTTTACCCATAGGTAGTGGACTAAGTGGTTGCAATTGTGCACCAACACTAGAGCCTCTTGGATAGCGTACGGCAACAGGACCATCTTGATAGTGATAACCTGTGTGAAGCATTTGGCGACACTCATTTTCATCACTTGGCGCCATAATGACCATATTAGGAATGCAGCGTAAGAATGAGAGGTCAAAAGCACCTTGGTGAGTTTGACCATCTGCTCCCACAATACCACCACGATCAATAGCAAATAAAACAGGCAGTTTTTGAATGGCAATGTCGTGGATCACTTGGTCGTAAGCGCGTTGTAAGAATGTTGAGTAGATAGCAACAATCGGCTTATAACCCCCAATTGCTAAACCTGCTGCAAAGGTAACGGCATGTTGTTCTGCGATCGCAACATCAAAGTATTGTGAAGGGTATTCCTTTGAGAAACGCACCATACCCGAGCCTTCACGCATAGCTGGGGTAATTGCCATGAGTTTTGGATCGGTTGAGGCTTCTTCACATAACCAGTCACCAAAAATTTTGGAAAATGTAGGTCGTGCATTAGGGCTTTTAGGTAATGTCCCAGTTTGAGGATCAAATTTAGGGACTGCGTGCCAGCTAATTGGATCACGCTCAGCAGGCGCATATCCACGACCTTTTTTAGTCATAATATGCAGAAGCTGAGGGCCTTTTAGATCACGCATGTTAGTTAATGTCTGTACTAATGCAATAACATCGTGGCCATCAACAGGACCGATATAGTTGAAGCCCAACTCTTCAAACATGGTGCCTGGGACAACCATGCCTTTGATATGTTCCTCTGTCTTTTTAAGTAATTCTTTAATGGGTGGAATACCTGAAAAGACTTTTTTTCCACCTTCACGCAAGGTGGTATACAGTTTGCCAGATAACAATTGCGCAAGGTGATTATTCAATGCACCAACGTTTTCTGAAATCGACATCTCATTGTCATTAAGTACAACGAGCATATCTGGTTCAATATCTCCTGCGTGATTCATTGCTTCAAAAGCCATACCCGCAGTAATTGCCCCATCACCGATCACACAAACTGTTTTTCTGTTCAGCTTTTCTTGTTCAGCGGCGACAGCCATACCTAAACCTGCACTGATAGAGGTTGAAGAGTGACCGACACAAAGTTTGTCGTATTCACTCTCTTCTCGCCAAGGGAAGGGGTGTAACCCATTCTTTTGACGGATAGTATCAATGCGGTCACGGCGACCCGTTAAGATCTTATGAGGATAGGCCTGATGACCAACATCCCAAATCAGGTTATCAAAAGGGGTTTTATAGACGTAATGAAGAGCAACCGTTAACTCAATAGCACCTAAACCTGAGGCGAAGTGACCACTTGAGCGGCTGACACTGTTAAGAAGAAATAGCCTTAGCTCATCACAGAGTTTAGGTAAACTCTCTTTTGGTAATAGGCGCAAATCTTCTGGTGTTTCAACCAACGCCAATGTGGGATATTTTTCGATATCAATGCTCATGTGATGCCTATTAATTAATCACTTGTAATAGGGAAAGAACAGGTAAGCTGCTCTCTTTATTTTTTATTAGTTTTTCCGTTCGACGATAAAACTCGCTAATTGTTTAAGCGTGGTTGTATCGTACTCGTATTGCTCAAGAAACGCTAAGGCATCCAGTGCTTCGTTATACAATTCCTGTGCTTTCTTTTGAGCTTGCTCTAATCCAAGGAGGGCTGGATACGTGCTTTTTCCTGACTCTTGGTCGCTACCTTGACGTTTCCCAGTTTCTTCCGTACTGCCAATGACATCTAAAATGTCATCTTGTACTTGAAATGCAAGGCCAATAGAGTGGGCATATTTATCTAGTGCGGGTAATACATCATGGCCTTTTGAGCCAGCACTAAATGCGCCTAAGCGAACAGCTGCACGAATTAATGCACCTGTTTTGTGTAAATGGATTTTTTCAAGAGATGCGAGGTCAATCGATTTATCTTCGGCTTCAAGATCAAGTGCCTGACCGCCACACATACCTGCAAGCCCGCTGGCTGTTGCTAATTCAGAAATCATTGCAACACGATCAGCCATTGCAACATCAGGCATTGGATTTTTTGCTAAGATCTCAAAGGCGAGTGTTTGTAATGCATCACCCGCTAAAATTGCGTTGGCTTCGCCAAATTCAATATGACATGTAGGCTTACCACGACGTAAATCATCATCATCCATCGCAGGCAAATCATCATGAATGAGAGAATAAGCGTGAATACATTCCACTGCGGCGGCTGGTGCATCAAGGTTAAGTGCGGGGACTTTAAACATTTCACCCACTGCATAAACAAGGAAAGGACGTAAGCGCTTTCCACCTAAAAGAGCACCATAATGCATGGCTTTACCTAGAGGCATGTCAGTGAATGGTAAAGCGGATAGCGCTTGGTTTAATGCATGATCAACACGCTGGTGGGCGGAATCTAATTTCTGACGGAACGCATCCGTACTTGAAGTTGCGTTACTCAATTATTCTGCCTCTTGGATAAAATCATCAGGAGTTGCATTATCGTCTTCTTTTAGAAGAATACGAACACGCTGTTCAGCGTCTTGTAATGTTTTTTGTCCAACACGGGCTAGACGAACGCCATGTTCAAACTCATTAAGCGCTTCTTCTAAAGGGAGTTCACCGGATTCTAAACGGTTTACGATTTGCTCAAGTTCTTGCATAGATGCTTCGAAACTTGGTGCTTGTGCGATGTCTTCGTTAATTGGTGTCGTTTTCTTAGCCATAATATTTTTGATAATAAAGCATGTTAGCGCTGAATAATAGCGATCATCTTACTACAAGTGAGAAGAAAATTTCTTATTCAGTCGATGATTTTTGCGGGTGAGCCCTAAATATTGGTGATATACTTTGTGACTTTTATAAACTCCAGTCAATTAACATCACTGTAGTTTATGTTTCTACTTAATAACCTATGACCATTGACTATGAAGTTTATTATTAAATTATTCCCCGAAATTACGATCAAAAGCCAATCTGTTCGTATACGTTTTATCAAAATTCTCACTAGCAATATTCGTAATGTACTTAATACATTAGGTGATGAAATCACAGTTGTCCGCAATTGGGATAACATTGTTGTTGTGAGTAAAGATGAAAGCAAAAGTGAAGCGGTATGTGATGCATTAACACGTATTCCTGGTATTCATCACTTTTTACAAGTAGAAGAGCATCCGTATACTGATTTACACAATATTTTTGAGCAAACTTTTGCGGCATTTAAGCATTTAGTTGAAAACAAAACATTTTGTGTTCGTGCCAAACGTCGTGGTAAGCACAGTTTTACTTCAAATGAAGTTGAGCGTTATGTTGGTGGTGGTTTTAACCAACACGTTGAAAGCGCAAAAGTGAAATTAACGCGTCCAGATGTCACCATTAATTTAGAAATTGAAGATGACAAACTTATTTTAGTGAATGCGCGCTATGAAGGTATTGGAGGTTTTCCAATTGGTACACAGGAAGATGTTTTATCACTGATCTCTGGTGGTTATGATTCAGGTGTATCAAGCTATATGTTAATGCGTCGTGGTAGCCGAGTTCACTATTGTTTCTTTAACTTAGGTGGTTCTGCCCACGAAATTGGCGTTAAACAAGTTGCTCATTATTTATGGAACCGTTTTGGCCGTTCACATAAAGTGCATTTCGTTGCTGTTGATTTTGAACCTGTTGTCGCAGAAATCTTAGAAAAAGTCGATGATGGTCAAATGGGCGTTGTATTAAAACGTATGATGGTACGTGCCGCATCCCGTGTTGCAGAACGCTATGGTGTCCAAGCGATTGTAACGGGTGAAGCATTAGGCCAAGTTTCTAGCCAAACTTTAACTAACTTACGTTTAATTGATAATGCGACTGATACGTTAATTTTACGCCCTCTTATCACGCATGATAAAGAGAACATTATCAATATCGCCCGCCAAATTGGTACAGAAGATTTTGCTCGTACAATGCCAGAATTTTGTGGTGTTATTTCAAAAAGCCCAACAGTGAAAGCAGTAAAAGCGAAGATCGAAGCGGAAGAAGAGAAGTTTGATTTTTCTATTCTTGATAACGTTGTTGAAAACGCCAAGAATATGGATATTCGTCGTATTGCAGAAGAAACCGTACAGCAAGTTACTGAAGTTGAAATGGTATCTGAATTTGGTGCTAACGATGTTATTTTGGATATCCGCTCACCTGAAGAGCAAGAAACTTCGCCATTAAAGATAGACGGTGTTGATGTTAAAGAGTTACCTTTCTATAAATTAAGCACCCAGTTTGGTGATTTAGATAAAGCCAAAACTTATTTGCTTTATTGTGATCGCGGAATGATGAGCCGCTTACAAGCGCTGTATTTGCGTGAGCAAGGTTTTGAAAACGTTAAAGTATATCGTAAAAAATAATACGCTAACGATTTGATCTTACGAATAAAAAAGCCACTGAAAAGTGGCTTTTGGGGTTTATATTGCGGAATGTCGCTGCCATTCTCTAGATGATTACTTTGCTCTTATTGCTTGACCATCATTACGGTGCTTGCGCGAACCCACATTTCTTACAAAATGCTTCATATTTATAGAGCCAAGGGCGTATGTTGGCTCTTTATGCCAGAAAATATTATCTAGCATTCAAGATTATATTAATATTAAAAGGATATCAATCATTAAAGATTACTTAAAAGACAGATCGCAGTAGAGCAAGATAACCCTAATTTATTTAATTCTATTGTTGCTGCTTTTAATGTTGTGCCTGTTGAGAGTAAATCATCAATTAAAATAATATTACAATTATATAATTTATTTATATTGAATTGTGGATCTATTTTCCAAGGGGAAAAATAATGTCTAATTTTATTAGGGATCTTTTTCATTGTGAAAATAGTATTAGGTGGTAAAGATTGCAATTCAGATAAAGTTTTGTTTAATGATTTTATGTTAGATGATTTTTTATTTAATTCTTTAGTTAAAAATCGATTAATTACTTCTTCTACCGTACATTTAACAAATACATCACTAAATAATACTGTTCCAAAATGGCGAGAAACTCTTCTTGCTAATAAATATGGGACTTTTGTAGATGATGGCATAACGATAAAAACAGTATTTTGATTTATTATCTTAGATTTTATTTTATTTAGAATAGTTAAAAAAGAGGGTTTGAATTTATATAATTCATCTATTGTTATTGTATAGTTAAATATACCTTTTAATGAATATATTAAAGGATTACCATCTCTGTTGTTATCACCAAATTTAGTTCTTTGATAAATACTGAATATCGTTATTCTTGGTGTTTTACCTATTATGGTAATTTTAGGGTTTTTATCTGAACAAGTTATTACTCTACGATTGTGGTGAGCATTAAAAATAATAGTTTTGTTTTCAGAAATATCTATGCCCAGAGTGTTATAACCTTATGTCTTATTCAAATAGTTAAATTTATTCCTTTTTTAAATATTAACATGTTAGAAATGGAGCAAATATAAAAAATATCTGAATAAAGCAATAAAAATGAGAACCACTAGAGAGTATTCTTTTTAGTGGTTCTTATTAATTACCTATCCCCAAACCCTGTAAATTCATCTTGATAATTATAAATACCGGGTGGTAATACAAGCTGTTTGGCAACATCTGCTGCAGCTTCTTTGCCTTTTAAGCGTTCGATAATTTTTAGTGCAAAATCGATAGATGTTGCTGGAGCTTGGCTGGTAATTAAGTTAACTCTTTCATCATAATAGACGCGATAATCAACCCATTTTTTCGATGAGATTTTATCTTTTAATGCAGGAAAACCCGTCATATTGCCGATGGGAAAAATATTATGAGATTCAAGGATCATTGCGGGTGCTGCACAAATCGCAGCAACAAGCTTATTCTCACTGTGCATGCGGCGTACTTTCTCAACGACTAAAGGGCTGTCTCTTAATGTTTCAGTACCTTGTAATCCACCGGGTAGAATAATAACGTCATAGTGGTGATCGACAACACGAACTAAGGGGGCATCTGCGACAAGTTTTATGCCTCGTGAACATGTAATTATAAGTTCATCAACATCATCTTCTGCACTTGCAAGCACGACATTAATACCTGCCCTTACCAGCAAATCTGCGGTAGTCACGACTTCAGTTTCTTCACTTCCATTAGCTAGGCAGATGAGCGCTGATATGGTCATAATTGCCTTCCTGTTGTTTAATAAATTGAAAAAGGTGGTTATTTTCTGGCAATACAAGCCCTTGTTCTGAAGCTCGGCGTAATAAATAACCCGTAATATAGTCAATTTCTGTATGGCGTTGATATTTCACATCTTGATACATAGAGGAATAGTTATTTGCCGTTTGTTCTATCGTATCAATAATATAGCCATGAAGATGGGCTTGAGATGTTGGTATAACGCCTTCACGTTCCATAACTTGATAAACTTCGTCACATACTTTTTGAATATGTTCAGGATAACGCAATAAATCCCCATTACGGCATTGATAATAAACAGTAAGAGGGTTGATAACACAATTAACAGCAAGTTTTAGCCAACTAATTGTATGAATATCATTGTGCCAAGCGACATCGGGTAAAGCATGATGCAAGGTTTCTGCTAAATAGCTATATTGTTGAGCTACATGGTTTAATGGACCTATATGTGTTATTCCTGTTGCGGTATGAATAACATCTTGTCCTTGTTGATAAGCACCATGAGTAATAATACCTTGTAAAATAGGTCTGATGACTGAGTGTTGTGTTGCTGTTAATTCATCGGCAGTACCCATACCATTATGAATTAATAAAATAGGACATTGTGCAGAAAGATAAGGCAATAGCGCATTAACCGCATCTGAAACTTGCCAAGATTTTAAGCAAACAATTAATAATTCACTCTGTTTTAACCATTCCAGTTGATTAGCGATAATGCGCTGATAAAAAGGCTCGCCATTAATATTATCAACACTCACGTCTAAAAAAGGCTGAGGTATTCTTAGCCAACCTTGTACTTCATGAGATTGACGTGTTAAAGCTGCAACCCAAAGTTTACCAATCGAACCACACCCTAAAACGGTAATTTTCATTGTGCCTCTTTTTGCAAATCGTAATAGCGTAAGGTGGCTACTGACGGTCATTAGACTATTTAGCTAAAATTATAACATTGATTATACTTCTCTGTTTAAAGTATGTTTGCGCTTTACTGTAAGAGGAAATTAAAGGGATAAATTTGTTATTGAATGTGCAATGCTTTTTTGCAACCCTAAAAGAAGCTATTATTCGGGTTGTATTTATTTATTGAGGAAGAAAGAATGCCATCTTTTGATATCGTATCTGAAGTTGACTTACATGAAGTGCGTAATGCGGTGGAAAACGCACAACGTGAACTGACTACTCGTTGGGATTTTCGTAACGTTGAAGCAAGCTTTGAATTAAACGAAAAATCAGAGTCAGTGAAAACGACCAGTGTATCTGAATTTCAGGTTCAACAATTATTAGATATTCTGCGTGAGAAAATGGCAAAAAGAGGGATTGATGGTGCGGTATTAAATATCCCTGAAGAGATGACTCACAGCGGAAAAATGTACAGCGTAGAAGCCACCTTAAAACAAGGTATTGATTCAGCATTAGCGAAGAAAATTGTTAAGCTGATTAAAGATAGTAAATTGAAAGTACAAGCCCAGATCCAAGGCGAGCAAGTGCGTGTTACAGGTAAATCCCGTGATGACTTACAAGCTGTGATGAAATTAGTAAGAGAAGGTGAATTAGGGCAACCTTTCCAATTTAACAACTTCCGTGACTAATTGTTTATCCATTGAGTCATAAAAAAATGCGCTGAAATAAACAGCGCATTTTTATTTGGATTTATTGATATTTAAACAGAAGACACTAAAGATTCTAATGTTGTTCTTGGTGTTTGTTTAGTATCAACCTTGATATAAGCACTCTGTTCATCCGCCATAATCATAACTTCATTAACACCTGGTTGTTGCTTAAATAATTGTTGTAGTTGCTGTTGTTGGCTTGAAGATAGATTTTCAGGTAATTCAACGCGTAAGCTACTGACATAAGAGGGTTGGCGTAATGTTAGGCTAATGAAAAACCAAATAATGCCAATCATTAAGCAGCCTAAAAATACAATTTGTGCACTATAATGCTGGTAAAGCCATCCGCCTAAAATTCCGCCCAATGCCACACCTAAAAATTGGCTGGTGGAATAAATTCCCATAGCTGTACCTTTATAACCTGCTGGCGCTTCTTTACTGATTAATGAAGGAAGGAGGGCTTCCATAATATTAAAGCCAATAAAGAAGACCTGAATACCCGCAATAATTAACCACAAGCTAGAGCCTGAAATAATAAGAATTGCCTGAGCCACAATCAGTAAGAAAATACAGAATAAGAACACTTGTTTCATTTTTCGTTTCTTTTCTGCATAGATAATAAAAGGCAATACTGTAATAAAGGCGATAAGCATAGTGACAAGATAAACAATCCAATGTTTCTCTTTTGCTAAGCCAGCTTCACTCATGACAAGAGGAAGCGCAACAAAGGCTGCCATTAATAAAGTATGTAGAGAAAAAATACCGGTATTAAGCTTAAGAAGTTGTGCATCAAATAAGACTTTTTTGACACTGCCACGGACAAAACCAGATTCTCGATTAAGAATATGATGTTCACTGTTCGGTACAGTAAAAAGCGTAATAATAATGCCACCAAAGGCGAGTAGGGCAATGCCCCAAAAAAGACCTTGTAAGCCGAAAATATGCGTTAAAATAGGTCCTAAAACTAAGGCTAAAGCGAACGTTATCCCAAAGCTAATACCAATAAAGGCCATTGCTTTTGTTCTATTTTGTTCCCGCGTTAAATCAGACAATAAAGCCATTACTGCTGCTGAGATAGCTCCCGCTCCTTGTAATGCCCTACCAATAATAATGCCGTAGATATTGTCACTGAGAGCTGCAATCAAACTACCAATAATAAAAATAATTAAGCCGAAAACAATTATCGGTTTTCGGCCGAATTTATCAGAGAAAATACCAAAAGGAATTTGGAATACCGCTTGTGTTAATCCATAAATACCGATGGCTAATCCGATGAGTGATTCTGTTGCGTGTTGTAGTTGAAGCCCATAGGTGGTTAAAACTGGGAGTACCATAAACATGCCAAGCATGCGAAGAGAAAAAACAGTGCCTAGTCCCCATGTTGCTTTGCGCTCTAATGGGGTCATTTTATTATCATTCATGGATTACCTCGTATTACTGATATCCCCATTGTAATGGCATTTCTTAGTGAGGTTAATCAATAAATGGGATACAAAAAAGACAAAACTGTACTGATATTATGTGAAGTCATAAAAGAGATAAAAAAAATACCAGTCAGAAGGCTGACTGGTATTTGGGTTACTTTAGTAAATACATTATCTTAGATACGCAAGAACCGCTTCTGTTGAGCTTGTTGGATCAACAGACATCATTACGCTTAATGAAGTGATTGCGACAATAGAGAAAATAAATAATTTTCGTGCCCACACAATATCATTGGTTGCTTTGTAACCAGATAAAGCCATGCCTAACCACCAAATACTAACGGCTGAAGCTACAATCAGGTATTTATAACCCGCGTAACCGACTAATGTCAGCATTAAGGTTGCAATCATAAACGCCAGAATATAGAGAATGATATGACGTTTAGCTACTGAGATCCCTTTAATCACAGGTAATACAGGGATATTTGCAGCTTGGTAGTCTTTAAAACGGAAAATAGCAATGGCATAAGAGTGAGGCATTTGCCACAAACTAAAGATAAGTAATAGGATTGCCGCGCCTGCATCAAATTCACCGCTAACGGCACAATAACCGATAACAGGCGGTGCAGAGCCAGATAAGCTTCCAATCAGTGTGCCATAAACAGATTTACGCTTCATATAGAGGCTATAAACCCCAACATAAATAATAAAACCGAATACAGCGATAAACATTGCAAGTGGGTTGGCTGCTACATAGAGCAGCACAACACCTGCAATACCTAAAACTGAGGCATAAATCAGGCTAATTTGAGGGTCAATTAATCCTTTAACTAATGGACGATTCTTCGTTCTTTCCATGATACGGTCAATATCACGGTCAATGTAGTTGTTAAAAACACAACCAGAAGCAACGACCAGAGACACCCCAAGTAGAGTCGCGAAAAATAGGGAGTAATCAATCTCACCCTTAGAAGCGAGAAGAAAACCACCTATTACAGAAATTAAATTTCCGAAAATAATTCCTGGTTTGGTGACTTGTAGGTATTGCTTAATCATAGCGACAACTCTTAATCCATCATCATATTGATGTTCAGGTTGTACATAATCCACAACGAGCCTACGACAACAATGCCGATAATAAGCAGTGTGAACAGGAATGCGACGACGTTCCAGCGCTCTTCTGATGACGTATTCATATGCAAGAAGCAGACTAAGTGAACCACAATTTGCACAACTGCCATACCGACAACAGTCCATAGAATTGTTGCTGGTGTCGCTGTTCCTTCCATCACCATCCAAAATGGAATAACGGTGAGGATAACAGACAGAATAAAGCCGATCAGATAAGACTTCATGCTGCCGTGGCTTGCGCCTGAAGGAGAAGTATTTGGATGACTCATTACATCGCTCCCATCAGATAAACTACGGTGAACACACAGATCCAGACAACGTCAAGGAAGTGCCAGAACAGACTTAAACAGCTTAAACGAGTGCGGTTAACTTCAGTTAAACCACGGCGTGATACTTGGATCATCATAATAACAATCCAAATTAAACCCGCAGTTACGTGAAGACCGTGCGTTGAAACTAATGCAAAGAATGCAGATAAGAATGCACTGCGATCTGGGCCATAACCTTCTGCTATTAGCTCATGGAATTCGTAAACTTCCATGATGACGAAACCTAAGCCGAATAAGAAAGTCACAAATAACCATAGATTAACTTGGCTAACGCTACCTTTATTCATGCTCAGCATAGCGAAACCAAAAGTGATACTACTAAATAGCAGTAAGAAGGTTTCAACTAAAACAAACGGTAAGCTAAAAATCTCTTTACCTGAAGGACCATCCGCAATCCCGTTAACAAGCACCGCATAAGTGGCGAATAAGCTGGCAAACAGGATAAGGTCGCTCATTAGGTAGATCCAGAAGCCGAAAACTTTCGTCGCTCCTGCATCGTGGTGCCCATGATGCTCATGGGCGTTTGTGTTATTTACAGTTTGAGTAGACATTATTTCACACCTGCTTTTTTCAGTTCTTCATAATGCTTATTCTCGAGAGCTTCAATTTCAGGTACTTGGACATAGTAATCCACATCTGTATCAAAGCTTTTCACGATCCAAGTGACAATCATGCCAGCGAAACCAACGATAGCTAACCACCAGATATGCCAGATCATGGCAAAACCAAGGACTAAGCTAAATGCTGAAATAATCACACCCGCGCCTGTATTTTTAGGCATATGGATAGGTTCGTATTTAGCAGGGCGCTGATAAGCTGTGCCTTTTTCTTTCTGATCCCACCACTCATCACGAGTTTGAACATTAGGTTCAACGGCAAAGTTATAGAACGGAGCAGGTGAAGAAATTGACCATTCCAGAGTACGTCCACCCCATGGATCACCCGTTAAATCACGGTTTTGATCACGGTCACGGATACTCACGTAGATTTGAACAACTTGGCAAGCGATACCGATAGCAATCAGTGCAGCACCACCAGCAGCAACAAGCAGCATTGGGTTAAATTCTGGATTGATATTTTGGCTTAAACGACGAGTCATACCCATAAAGCCAAGAATGTACAGTGGCATAAAGGCCATAAAGAAGCCTATAAACCAGAACCAGAATGCACGGATACCCCATTTTTCATTCAGAGTGAAACCAAATGCTTTAGGGAACCAGTAAGTCATACCAGCGAAACAACCAAATACTACACCACCAATAATGACGTTATGGAAGTGAGCGATTAAGAATAAGCTGTTATGTAAAACGAAGTTTGCACCCGGAACGGCTAACAGAACCCCAGTCATTCCTCCAACAGAGAAGGTGATAAGGAAACCGATAGTCCACAGCATTGGGCTTTTATATTCGATACGACCTTGATACATCGTAAACAGCCAGTTAAAGATTTTAACCCCTGTTGGTATAGCGATGATCATCGTGGCGATACCGAAGAAGGCATTGACGTTGGCGCCAGAGCCCATGGTAAAGAAGTGGTGTAACCAAACGATAAATGACAACACGGTAATAACGACAGTTGCACCAACTAAAGAGGTATAACCGAATAACCGTTTTTTAGAGAATGTTGCTGTAACTTCAGAGAACACACCAAATACTGGCAGAACGAGGATATAAACTTCTGGATGACCCCAAGCCCATACAAGGTTGATGTACATCATCATGTTACCGCCCATATCATTGGTAAAGAAGTGCGTACCAAGATAGCGGTCTAAAGTTAACAGCGTAATAGTGACTGTTAAAATTGGGAATGCAGCAATAATTAGGACGTTAGTACATAAAGCTGCCCAAGAGAATACTGGCATTTTCATCATGCTCATACCCAGCGCACGCATACGCAGGATAGTCGCGAAGAAGTTAACCCCCGTTAGAAGCGTACCAATACCGGATATCTGTAAACTCCATATCCAATAATCGACCCCGACTCCTGGGTTATACTCCAAGCCAGAAAGTGGTGGATAAGCTAACCAACCTGTTTGTGCGAATTCACCAATACCTAAAGAAAGGTTGATTAGTACCACACCAACTACAAAGAACCAGAAGCTCAGTGAGTTAAGGAAAGGGAAGGCCACATCACGAGCACCAATTTGCAAAGGTACAACAAGGTTCATCAGACCCACAACGAAAGGTGTTGCCATGAAGAAAATCATGATAACGCCGTGTGCGGTAAAAATCTGATCATAGTGATGAGGTGGTAAGAAACCAGCTTCACCTGCGGAGGCAAGCGCTTGTTGGCTTCTCATCATAATCGCATCGGCAAAGCCACGGAACATCATGACCATTGCAACAATGATATACATAATACCAATTTTTTTATGGTCAACGCTGGTTAACCATTCGCTCCATAACCATTTCCATTTGCGGAAATAAGTTAAAGCGCCAACAACAGCAAGTCCACCAAGAACAATACCGAGTAAAGTGACTACGATAATGGGTTCATGTAGCGGGACTGCATCGAGAGTTAATTTTCCGAACATGCCTTTATTCCTCTGCTCCTGCATGCGCCGCATGGCTCATGTTCATATTCATTGTTGCATCAGCATGTGCTGTCTGATTGCCACTGGTGTGAGCGCCATGACCTGTGTGACCAAATTTAGAAATGGTCTCTTGGAATAACATTGGCTTCACGCTTGAATAGTAGGTCACTGGATTTTTCTGGCTTGGTTTAGCAAGTTCATTAAATGCAGCGGTCGTATTTAACGTATCTGACGATTGTTTGACTTTTTCAACCCACGCATCGAAACCGGCACGATCAGGTGTCGCAATCGCTGTAAATTTCATATCAGAGAAACCGTGTCCACTATAACTAGCTGACATACCTTGATATTCACCAGGTTCATTAGCAATTAAGTGTAATTTAGTCTGCATTCCTGCCATCGCATAGATTTGTCCACCTAAGCGAGGGATAAAGAATGAGTTCATGACAGAGTCAGAAGTGATTTTGAAATTAACAGGAACATTAGTAGGGAAAGCCAGTTCATTAACTGTTGCAATACCTTGTTCTGGATAGATAAATAACCATTTCCAATCCATTGAAACAACTTCAATGGTGACAGGTTTTTCTGTGGACTCTAATGGTTTGTAAGGATCAAGCTCATGGGTTGTTTTCCATGTAATCGTTGCCAAAATCACAATAATGATAATTGGCACAGTCCAAACGACAAGTTCAATTTTATTTGAGTGAGCCCAGTTTGGGCGATAGGTGGCTTTAGTATTAGATTCACGGTAGCGAAAAGCGAAAACAATCACCATCAGTATTACCGGTATCACAACAATTAACATTAAACCAAGCGCAATGAGGATTAATGTTTTTTGCTCAGCGCCGATAGCGCCTTTGGGATTCATTAACGCCATATCACAGCCACTTAATAGAAGAGCTGCAACTAATAGCGAAAGTGTCCCAATACTTTTTATGTATTTCATAAGTCTCATCCAACGACCCAAATGACAAAGGTTCTATTGTTGTTTCATCAGTATCAGTAAGGACATTTTACGGTAAGGTTGCGACAGTGTAAACAATTGTAATGGTAAGTAAGTGGTTGGTTAGTCTTTTGTGTTAATGTGATCACAAGTAATCAAACCATTAAATAAATGTTAATTTAATTATTGCGTATTAACTATAATTTCATAAAGTACCATATTTTTAAAATAAATACATATTTTTACAAATAAAAATGCAGTAAAAAGTGTAAGAAAACGTATTCTGATTAAAAAATAACAAATTAGAGGTCGGAGGAGAGTTGATGGGTAAAATCCTTTTTATATTGATGTTTAATATCTATATTTGATGCTTGTTTGATTTTTTATATGGATAATTAGTGATTTGATGAATATTTATATCCAATGAGAAAGTTTTTCATTAAGTGATAAAAAAAGGTTACAGCGAATAAAAATGCTTTCGCTGTAATAAAAATTAACAATTAACGATCAAAAATTATATTTCAAGCTATATATAATGCCGTCTTGCAGAAAATCTTCGCCTAGCTTTTTATAAGCATAACGATATTGAATACCCGTAGTAATAGAGGTCGTTGGATGCCACCAAAAAGCTAAAGCGCCATTGAACCCATTTTGCCCACCATTGCCGTAACGCTTATGACGGCTAAATTCCATTTCATGCCAATTGCTAATGCTAAACTTCTGATCTCTAATGGAAAAATCATATCCAGCAACCCAACCAACGACGTAGCCATTATTTCCTGAATAATAAGTTTGATCGACATAATGAAGCGCAACGAATGGTTTAAACCATAAATTATCAATTTGTGTGTTATAGCCTAGACCGTAAAGCGTATTAACTTCATGGAAGTTGCCACCGTTCTCTTTTCCTGGAAGTGACCATGTGCCGTAAACATGCCCGTATAAATTAAAAGGACTTTCACCTAAATAAATACGGCTTGTTGCTTTAACGGTATAACGTTGATTATCACCCGGTTGTGTTTTCCGAGGATTAAATGGGTTTTCTAGATCAAAGAAGCCATAAAATTCGCCCCATGAAAAATTGGCACCACCTTCAAGCTCTAAATAGGCAAAATCATCTTTATGAGAAGATTTCCCTGTTTTGTGTGTTGTATGAGAAGTCCAATCAAGATAATTGATACTGGTATTAGCGAAGCCACCTAAATAGCTAGCTTGAGCTGATAAAGAAAGTGTACTTGCGATGGTTAATAAAAATGTTTTTTTTATCATTATTAATCTCAATTAAATTTAATGAAATAATTTCGCGATGAATTTGTTTTTTAATATATTTTGAAACTATAAACTACTAAATTTAAATTTGTAGATCATAATTTTGAAATTAAGATCTATTTCTAGAATATTAAATTGATAATTAAAAGTAGGAATTTTAGTATTGTTTAGTTTATTTTTATTATTTTATCTGTTTTGAATGGATTGAGCGCTTAATAACTGGTTTTTTTGGCAAGGAAAAAAGAAATTAAAAGAAGAAAGAAAAATATGTAGTAAAAGTCGCGTAAAAATACCTCACGACACAGGAATAAAGGGATAGTATCATTAACCAATATTCGTTTTTATCTTACTTGGAATTTTCATTGTGACCTCATTTGCTGAACTTAACGCACTTCCTACTGAACAACTCGCTAACCTTAATGAATTGGGTTATCTCACTATGACTCCAGTTCAAGAAGCCGCTTTGCCCGCTATTCTTGAAGGAAAAGACGTCCGCGCTCAAGCAAAAACAGGCAGCGGTAAAACAGCTGCTTTTGGTTTGGGGCTTTTGCAACACATTGATGCAAAACAGTTTAATACTCAATCACTTATTTTATGTCCAACGCGAGAACTTGCTGATCAAGTTGCAAATGAGTTACGTCGCCTTGCTCGTTACCTTCCAAATATCAAAGTATTAACGCTGTGTGGTGGCGTTCCATTTAGTATCCAGCGTGATTCATTAATACATGCTGCACATATTATTGTTGCAACACCAGGTAGATTGCTTGATCACCTAAAAAAAGAGACTGTCACTTTAGATGATGTGAAAACATTGGTATTAGATGAAGCAGACAGAATGTTGGATATGGGATTTTTTGATGATATCAACGATATTATTTCTCGTATGCCAACGGAACGTCAAACGTTACTCTTTTCTGCAACTTGGCCAAATGAGATCGCAGCAATTAGCCGTAAAATTCAGCAAAATCCAGTAACTATTGAAATAAACTCTGTTGATGAACTTCCTGCTGTTGAGCAGCAGTTTTATGAAATATCTCGTCATGGAAAAATAGGATTGCTGCAAAAGCTGTTAAGTCGTGAGCAGCCTGCCTCTTGCGTTGTATTTTGTAACACAAAGCGAGATTGCCAAGATGTGTATGAAACACTGACAGAAAGCAACCAAAGTGTGCTTGCTTTACATGGCGATATGGAACAAAGAGAGCGTGACCAAACGCTGATTCGCTTTGCTAATGGGAGTTGTCGTGTATTAGTAGCAACAGATGTTGCAGCTCGTGGACTTGATATTAAAGCGTTAGAAATGGTGATTAACTACGAATTGTCGTGGGATCCTGAAGTGCATGTTCACCGAATTGGCCGTACAGCCAGAGCGGGTGAAAGTGGATTGGCGATTAGCTTTTGTGCACCAGAAGAAATTCAGCGTGCTAACGCTTTAGAAGAGATGCTTCATATGAAGATAAATTGGTTACCAGTACCTACTGGGCTACAAATTACGCCTCTTGAAGCAACAATGGCAACATTATGTATTGATGGTGGTAAAAAAGCCAAAATGCGCCCAGGTGATATTTTAGGCGCATTAACGGGTGATATGGGTTTCAATGGTGCCGATATCGGTAAAATTATGATCAACCCAACACATGCTTATGTTGCTGTGAAACAATCTATTGCAAAACAAGTCTGGAAACAGCTGCAACAAGGTAAAATCAAAGGTAAATCAGTCAAAGTTAGGTTATTTAGATAGTTCAACATTATTTAAATAGTCACTTACTGTTTTCTCTATTAAGAATACAAAAAGGACAGCTTAAGCTGTCCTTTTTTCTGACGAATATAGTGAAGAAAGCAACAAGATTAGTGTGTTGTTTTCTTAAGTGCTAAATAATCTAGGATTGTGCCAAAGACAAGGCTTACCGCACCAACAATAACACCATATAAAAAGAGTGTTGAAGCCCAAGAACTTAATCTATCAGTATCTATTGATTGAATAAAATCGACAGACTGGAACATTTCTAAAGTTGGTAGTGAATTTGTGATCACAAGAATTAAACTACAAAGAAAGAAAAGAACAGTCAGCATCAAACCATAAATAGCAAAACGGTATTGTTTAATAAACAAAGTTCTTCTAAGGAATTCACCTGTTTTTTGCGTATAAATAAGTGTGTTTTTCGAAATCAACAGCAAGATAAGACCGGGTACAGAAGCAACAATAGAAAAAAGGTAAAATGCTTCCCAACCATGGCTTTCAACATACCAGCCTGCAACTGGGCCAACATAAACACGACCAATCGCAGAGAGAGCCGAGAGCAACGCAAATTGTGTTGCTGAAAAGGAGAGATGACAAAGCGTCATTAAGAGGGCAACAAATGCTGCTGTTCCCATACCGCCACAGATATTTTCAAATGCAACTACTGCACCCATGCTATAAATACTTTGCTCAGAAATAGCTAAATACCAATAACCGATATTTGAACCGCCTTGCAAAATACCAAAAATCATCAGTGCTTTAAATAAACTCCAACGGCGCATTAATAAACCACCTAGTAATGCCCCAACAATCGTGGCGGCAAGCCCAAGTGTTTTATTCACTAATCCTACTTCACCAGCATCAAATCCAGCACCGCGGATCAGAAAAGTAGTACTTAAACTAAGGGCAAAGGCATCACCCATTTTATACAGCACAATAAGCAGTAAAATTAGCCAAGCATTATTACGAGAGAAGAACTCATATAAAGGTTCAATAACAGCTTCATAGAGTGTACGTGGCGGCTTTACGGCGGTTTCTGGCTCTTGGGCAAGTAATGTGGCAATAATACCAATACCCATTAAGGCAGCCATTAACCAGTACATGTTTTGCCAGCCAATATATTTATCCGCTAACCAAAGCGCCATTCCTCCAGAAACAAGCATTGCTATGCGATAGCCTAATACAGAAACTGCAGCACCAGTACCACGCTCATCGGCTTTTAAAATATCGGTTTTATAGGCATCAAAAACAATGTCTTGTGAAGCGGAACAAAAGGCAACAATGACAGCTAAAGAGGCAAGCCACCATAAATGGTCGTTAGGATTTAAAAAGCCCATCCCTGCAATACCAAGCACTAACCCTATTTGAGTGAGCAACATCCATCCTCGGCGTCGACCAAGAAAAGATGGGGTATAGCGATCCATAAAGGGTGACCAGAGGAATTTAAAAACATAGGCTTGTCCCACCAATGAGAAAAAACCAATGGTTTTTAAATCGATATCTTCTACTGTCATCCAAGCTTGTAATGTACCCGCTGTGAGTGCCAGAGGTAATCCAGAAGTAAAGCCAAGTAATAGAAGAATAAATGATTTATACCAAGTGGTTTGTTTGAAGGTGGGCTGAACCATGCAAAAATTCCTTTCAACGACCTGTTTGAGATAACAGGTCGTTTATTCTAATAAAATTAACGGGCGTTAGATTTGATAAATTGACTGACTGAAGCGTCTTTTGCCATATCGCTAACGAGTTCACTTAAGACATTGTTAATCGCGGCGGCAATTTTCTCATTAGTTGCACCAAATGGACCTTGAACATTGTAGCTAGTACGGAATGTTTTGGTATTAGAACTGCCATTCGGTAAGGTGACGATAACTGAAATATCCGCTTTTGCACTGATATTATGACGAACACTTCCTTCACCCACATCTGCACTGAGTTTATTGATAACAATAATCACATCAGCAGAAGCAGGAGAACCCATCATAAAACCACGCGCTGCCATTTGCTTTTGTAGAACTTCTTGCATTAAAAATGCAATGTCACGAGATGGAACAAGGATATCTAATTTACCGTTACGGTTGATTTCCGCTAGATTTTTTGATGCACGTTTGTCTTGGCTTGAAATATTCAGTGAAATAGGGCGCATCGTAGGGTCAGCCGCAGGAACTGACATCGTGGGCTCAATAGATAATTTGTTACTAGGAGTTGCACAACCTGAAAGCAGTGTTAATGCAAAAACAGCACAGAGTAAATTTTTAATCATGAGGTAATCTCGGTTAAATATGTCTGTTGTGTTAACAAGTAGAATAGGCTTCAAACTTTAGCCTATCATACCACTGCTGGTAAGTTGCTAATATCCCCTTAACGAACGAAATTATCTGATTTTATCAATTGATTTTATTTCAAATTACTCTCATTTTTGCTCATGTATTTGACAATATTCGGTCAATGGTTTTACTCAAGATGAAAAATAAGCGATTATCATCAGCAAAATTAAAAAGAATAAGCCCATCATTTTGTATTGATAACGACTAAATCGATATAGTCTGGTTGACTTGTTTTTGGTTTGCCGTGGTATAAAGGCTAGAGTATTAGGGGCAGAGATGATCCGTGATGATATTGAGAATAAGCTGATTTCACGCTTTTCACCGCATTTTTTACAAGTAATAAACGAAAGCCATCGCCATAATGTGCCCGAAGGCTCTGAAAGCCACTTTAAAGTCATTATCGTTTGTGATGATTTTAATGAGAAACGTAGTGTTTCGCGCCATCGTGATGTGTACCAAACATTAGCTCATGAAATGGAAAATGGTGTTCATGCATTAGCATTACACACTTTTACTTTGAGCGAATGGAATGAACAGCAGGATAAAGCATTGCGCTCTCCTGGGTGTCGTGGCGGAAGCCAAGAAGATTAACAACCTTATCGTTAATCGTGAGTAAATAGATCCTAAGATGCGTATTTTTTGTTCTTTATAGAGGGAAAAAGGGGTGAGTTGCTCGATTTTATGAAAAAATTGAGGAATAAAACGGCTCTTTCTCGACTCAACCCCTCTAGATCGTTATAATGTCGCGTCTAATTTTCAGTAAGGTTTCGGGATGCTTCTGATATCAGGGATCCTCGTTTTTTTAAATGTGGCGGCCCCGGTTCTGAAAGGAAAATAAACCTAAACATGTCAATATCATGTTAGTTTCCTTTAAAGTAGACCGAGCACTAAAACTTATTTTGAGGTAACAAGATGCAAGTTTCTGTTGAAACGACTCAAGGCCTAGGGCGTCGTGTCACAATCACCGTACCAGCCGCTGATATCCAAACTGCTGTAGACAGTGAACTGAAAAAAGCTGCTAAAACTGTTCGCATTGATGGTTTCCGTAAAGGTCACGTTCCAATGTCAATGGTTAAACAGCGTTACGGTATGTCAGTGCTGAATGATGTTCTGGGTGATCTGATGCAGCGTAATTTCATTAACGCTATCATCGAAAACAAAGTAAACCCAGTTGGCGCGCCTGACTACAAACCAGAGCAATACAAAGAAGGTGAAGACTTTGTTTACTCTGTAGAATTCGAAGTTTTCCCAGAAATCGAACTGAAAGATCTGGAAAGCATTGAAGTTGTAAAACCTGTTGTTACTGTTAAAGACGAAGACGTTGATAACATGTTAGAAACACTGCGTAAGCAACAAGCAGAGTGGAAAGACAAAGACGGCGAAGTTGCAGCAGAAGATCGCGTAACTGTTGATTTCAACGGTTCTATTGACGGTGAAGAATTTGAAGGCGGAAAAGCTGAAGATTTCGTACTGGCAATGGGTCAAGGTCGTATGATCCCAGGTTTCGAAGAAGGCGTTATCGGTCATAAAGCTGGCGAAGAATTCACAATTGATGTGACTTTCCCAGAAGATTACCACGCTGAAAACCTGAAAGGTAAAAAAGCACAATTCGCTATCAACCTGAAAAAAGTTGAAGAGCGTGAACTGCCAGAATTAACTGAAGAGTTCATCAAACGTTTTGGTATTGCTGATGGTTCTGTTGATGGTTTACGTGCTGAAGTACGTAAAAACATGGAACGTGAACTGAAAAATGCAATCCGTACTCGTGTTAAATCACAAGTTATCGATGGCTTAGTTAAAGCAAACGAAGTTGACGTACCAGCAGCCGCTGTTGACAGTGAAATCGAAGTTCTGCAGCGTCAAGCAGCTCAACGTTTTGGTGGCGACGAGAAACAAGCTCTGCAATTACCTCGTGAACTGTTCGAAGAACAAGCTAAACGTCGTGTAATCGTTGGATTACTGTTAGGTGAAGTGATCAATAGTAATGAACTGAAAGCAGAAGACGACCGTGTGAATGCACTGATCGACGAAATGGCTTCAGCTTATGAAGATCCATCAGAAGTTGTTGAGTTCTACAACAAGAACGAACAACTGATGAATAACATCCGTAATCTTGCGTTAGAAGAGCAAGCGGTAGAAAAAATCTTAGCAAATGCTAAAGTAACTGAAAAAGAAACTAACTTCACTGAACTGATGAACGAAGTTCAAATGGGTTAATTCTTAACCGCGAATATCGGTTTTAAGCAAAAACCCGTGGTTTTTACCACGGGTTTTTTTCAGTTTGTATATATTTATCAAATTTTGCCTTGAAATTTGAGCGATTATCTCCAGATAATTCTATATTCTCTTTATCACTCCTCGCGAGGCGCCTTGAATGTCTTGTGAGAGATTAGATCATTAGAAATGGTCATGATCAATTATCTCAAGTAAAATTGTTGTCATTGGCACCAATAAGAATGCAATAGGAGACAGACATGTCATTTAACGACACACAGGAACAATTCGCACCTAATATGGCTCTGGTGCCGATGGTTATAGAGCAAACTTCGCGAGGAGAGCGTTCTTACGACATTTACTCACGTTTATTAAAAGAACGTATTATTTTCCTGACTGGCCAAGTTGAAGATCACATGGCTAATCTTATCGTTGCTCAAATGCTATTTTTAGAAGCAGAAAACCCAGAGAAAGACATCAACCTGTATATCAACTCACCAGGTGGCGTGATTACCGCGGGTATGTCTATTTATGACACCATGCAGTATATCAAAGCAGATGTGAGCACCATTTGTATGGGACAAGCGTGTTCAATGGGCGCTTTCTTATTATCTGCTGGTGCGAAAGGTAAACGTATTTGCTTACCTAATTCTCGTGTGATGATCCACCAACCATTAGGTGGTTTCCAAGGTCAAGCAACAGATATTCAAATTCATGCTCAAGAAATTTTGAAAGTAAAATCCCGTATGAATGAGCTAATGGCTCAACATACAGGTAAATCTATTGAAGAAATAGAAAGAGACACTGAGCGTGATCGTTTCTTATCCGCTAACGAAGCGTTAGAATACGGATTAGTGGATAAAGTCTATACTCAACGTAGCTAATCATTACACGTTGTAATAGCAATTGAATTAACACGTTTCCTTTGTTATAGAATTGCGCAAAGGAAACGGCTATTAATATCTCTATGTAAAAAGTCTTTCTTCTTCTTATTAATTGAATAAGAAGAATAACTAAGTGAGGTTGACTGATGACAGATAAGCGCAAAGATAGCTCAGGGAAGCTTCTGTATTGCTCTTTCTGCGGTAAAAGCCAGCATGAAGTAAAAAAATTGATCGCTGGTCCGTCGGTTTATATCTGTGATGAATGTGTCGATCTTTGTGTTGATATCATTCGTGAGGAAATAAAAGAACTGGCGCCTCATCATGAACGCAGTGAATTGCCAACGCCACATGAAATCCGTAAGCACCTTGATGACTATGTTATCGGTCAGGAATTGGCTAAAAAAGTTTTGGCTGTTGCCGTTTATAACCACTATAAACGTCTGCGTAATGGCGATAAAGCCAATGGTGTTGAGCTGGGAAAAAGTAATATTTTGCTGATTGGTCCTACTGGTAGCGGTAAAACGTTATTAGCAGAAACATTAGCACGCTACCTTGATGTTCCTTTTACTATGGCAGATGCCACAACGCTGACAGAAGCGGGTTATGTGGGTGAAGATGTTGAAAACATCATTCAAAAACTGCTACAAAAATGCGATTACGATGTGCAAAAAGCACAACGTGGTATTGTTTATATTGATGAAATTGACAAGATCACCCGTAAATCTGAAAACCCATCAATCACTCGTGATGTGTCTGGTGAAGGTGTACAGCAAGCATTATTGAAATTAGTTGAAGGCACTGTGGCTTCTGTGCCTCCTCAAGGCGGGCGTAAGCACCCACAACAAGAATTTTTACAAGTTGATACTTCTAAAATCCTCTTTATTTGTGGTGGTGCATTTGCTGGGCTCGATAAAGTTGTCGCACAACGTTTAAATACACATTCAGGTATCGGTTTTGGTGCAGAAGTTAAAAGCCAAAAAGAGAAAGCTAGCGAAGGTGAATTATTAGCTCAAGTTGAGCCAGAGGATCTGATTAAATTTGGTCTTATCCCTGAATTTATTGGTCGTTTACCTGTTGTTGCAACACTCGGCGAATTAAACGAAGAAGCGTTAATCCAAATCTTACAAGAACCTAAGAATGCACTGACTAAGCAATATCAGGCATTATTTAAATTAGAAGGTGTAGATTTAGAATTTCGTAAGGAAGCGCTGACTGCGATTGCGAAAAAAGCCATGGTACGTAAAACAGGTGCGCGTGGTTTACGTTCGATTGTTGAAGCAGCATTACTTGATACGATGTATGACCTTCCTTCATTTGAAAATGCAGAAAAAGTGGTCATTGATGAAGGCGTTATTAATGGAAAATCTGAGCCACTGATTATTTATAGTCAGCTAGAAAACCAAGCGTCTGGTGAATAATACATCGTAATTTGGCAATGTCTCTTGTCTGACATTATCTAGTTTTCTCTCAAAATAAGAGGGAAATTTAAGATAAGGCGCGCCAACGCAATAAAAATGAGGGAATTTTCCCTCATTTTGTTTTTTTAATGGGTAAGGCTATTGAATGTCAGAAAAGTGCCCTTATATATTTTGACAATCCGTGGAATTAATTTTATTTGGTGACATGCGAATAAAATTACCTGTAAAAGCGTTAAGCTAAAAACGAAGAGAGAGCTCTATGAATCCTGAGCGTCCAGAACGTATTGAAATACCTGTATTGCCATTACGTGATGTCGTTGTATATCCGCATATGGTGATCCCGTTGTTCGTTGGTCGTGAAAAATCTATTCATTGCTTAGAAGCTGCGATGAACGACAACAAACAAATTATGCTGGTTGCGCAGAAAGATGCATCTACTGACGAACCAGGTGTTAATGATCTTTTTTCTGTTGGTACAGTTGCGTCTGTTTTACAGATGCTAAAACTGCCTGATGGAACAGTGAAAGTGCTTGTTGAAGGTATTCGTCGTGCCAAAATTACGACGTTATCTGACAATGGTGAATACTTTCAGGCGAAAGCAGAATACCTTGAAACGCCAGCCGTTGATGAGCGCGAACAGGAAGTCTTAAATCGTACAACGATTAATCAGTTTGAAGGTTATATCAAGCTGAATAAAAAAATTCCGCCAGAGGTATTGACCTCATTACATGCTATCGAAGAATCAGCGAAATTAGCAGACACCATTGCTTCTCATATGCCGCTGAAATTAAAAGATAAGCAAGCTGTACTTGAAATGTCTGATGTCACAGAACGCCTTGAATATTTAATGGCAATGATGGAATCAGAAATCGATCTGCTACAAGTTGAAAAACGCATTCGTAACCGCGTTAAAAAGCAGATGGAAAAGAGTCAGCGTGAGTATTATCTCAATGAACAAATGAAAGCTATTCAAAAAGAATTAGGTGAGATGGATGATGCACCTGATGAAATGGAATCGCTGAAACGTAAAATCGACGCTGCTAAAATGCCAAAAGAGGCAAAAGAAAAGACAGAAGCGGAACTTCAGAAATTAAAAATGATGTCGCCAATGTCAGCAGAAGCCACGGTTGTGCGTAGCTATATTGATTGGATGGTTCAAGTTCCTTGGAATAGCCGTAGCAAAGTTAAAAAAGACTTAGTGAAAGCACAAGAAGTTCTTGATACTGACCATTACGGTTTAGAACGTGTTAAAGAGCGTATCCTTGAATATCTCGCGGTACAGTCTCGTGTTAGCAAAATTAAAGGGCCAATCCTGTGTTTAGTAGGGCCTCCAGGTGTGGGTAAAACCTCGCTGGGTCAATCTATTGCTAAAGCAACTGGCCGTAAATATGTTCGTATGGCGTTAGGTGGTGTGCGTGATGAAGCTGAAATCCGTGGTCACCGTCGTACTTACATCGGTTCTATGCCAGGCAAATTAATTCAGAAAATGGCGAAAGTTGGCGTTAAAAACCCTCTTTTCCTGTTAGATGAAATTGATAAAATGTCATCAGACATGCGAGGCGATCCGGCTTCTGCACTGTTAGAGGTGTTAGATCCAGAACAAAACATCGCATTTAACGACCATTATCTGGAAGTTGATTACGATCTGTCTGATGTGATGTTCGTGGCGACATCTAACTCCATGAATATACCGGCACCGTTGTTAGATCGTATGGAAGTTATTCGTTTATCAGGTTATACCGAAGACGAAAAACTGAATATTGCTAAGCAACATTTGTTACCAAAACAGATTGAACGTAATGCGTTAAAACCAAGTGAGCTGACAATCCACGACAGCGCAATTATGGGCATTATTCGTTATTACACGCGTGAAGCGGGTGTACGTAGTTTAGAGCGTGAAATTTCTAAATTATGCCGTAAAGCAGTAAAACAACTGCTAATGGATAGCACAATCAAACATATTGAGATTAACGAAGATAATCTCAAAGACTACTTAGGTGTTCGTAAAGTTGATTACGGTCGTGCTGACACAGAAAACCGAGTAGGGATGGTAACAGGACTTGCATGGACAGAAGTTGGTGGTGATTTACTGACTATTGAAACAGCAAGTGTACCAGGTAAGGGCAAGCTGACATTCACCGGCTCTTTAGGTGAAGTAATGCAAGAGTCTATTCAAGCGGCAATGACGGTAGTTCGTGCTCGTGCGGATAAACTTGGTATTAATAGCGATTTCTATGAAAAACGTGATATTCACGTACACGTTCCTGAAGGCGCAACACCAAAAGATGGTCCAAGTGCAGGTATCGCAATGTGCACTGCATTGGTATCAAGCCTAACAGGTAATCCTGTGCGTTCTGATGTTGCAATGACGGGCGAAATTACGTTACGCGGACATGTCTTGCCAATTGGCGGACTGAAAGAAAAGTTACTTGCTGCACATCGTGGTGGAATTAAGACAGTTCTTATCCCTGATGAAAATAAACGTGATTTAGAAGAAATTCCTGAAAATATTGTTGCTGACCTGGATATTCACCCGGTGAAAACAATTGAGGAAGTTTTATCGCTAGCCCTGCAAAACTCGCCGTTTGGCATGGAAGTTGTGACTGATAAATCACACTAAAGAGTGATATTAGTCATAAATAATAGCTAAAAAAAAGGCTGGATAAGTAATAAAAGCTTGCCAGCCTTTTTTTGTGTCGCTAATTTAATGGGGATTTTAATTAAAAATGCTGTTTTATCGGTCTTGCTATATCTAAAAAGGCTTGATATAACGACGTTTGCAAAATTTGCCATTAATGGTGAAAAATAACGCATAAAATTATGGGGATGAAAGCGTGAATAAAACTCAACTGATCGACAAAATTGCTGCAAATGCAGATATCTCAAAAGCGGCAGCAGGTCGTGTTGTAGATGCTCTGGTTGCTTCTATCACTGAATCTTTACAAAAAGGTGATGATGTAGCATTAGTAGGTTTCGGTACTTTCACTGTACGTGATCGTGCAGCTCGTACAGGCCGTAACCCACAAACAGGTAAAGAAATTCAAATTGAAGCTGCAAAAGTTCCTGCATTCCGTGCAGGTAAAGGCTTAAAAGACGCAGTTAATCAATAATAGTTGAACTTATTTTCTGCCAATTTGTTATTAGCTTAACGTTATGGGTAAACAGAAAACGACTCAATTAAAAAATGAAGCGCATCTTTTTGAGATGCGCTTTTCTTTTTTAGGTTATAAATCACGATTAAACCTTGTATTCTCTGGCGATAAGACGTGAAACTGAAGTAGTCATTTGATAGAATGACGCGTTGTTCTATAACTGAAATAGATAACAATGAATGATTCAGTGGTGAGTTAAATGGTTATCGTAATCAATGAATCAAATAATGCTGTTTAGTTTTTTCTTAGTTATAGAAAGTGCGTGTTAAGACTGCGCATTAATACGGGACTGGCTGTTTTTAATGATTGTCGCGTGTCGTGACATTTTGATATTAAGCCAGCATGGGCATATTATCTTTTCGCTGTGCTCAAAATAGTCGTGTAACACCCATAAAAAATAATTTTTATTTCACCAAACGGAGCCTCGTCTCGTTATGATGGACAACATTCGTTCCACTGCTAATAATCCATTTATAAAGATATTATTAGCTGTGATCATCCTCTCCTTCGTCCTAACTGGTGTGGGCGGATATCTCTTTAGTTCAGGCGTTAATGATGCAGCTGAAGTTAACGGATATAAAATTAGCCGTTCTCAATTAGAGCAAACTTATCAGCAACGTCGTGCTCAATTACAACAAGATATGGGTGAAAATTTTGCTGCTCTTGCTTCATCAGAAGAAGGTCAGAAACTTATTCGCCAACAAGCGCTTGATTTACTGATCAACCAAGCATTACTTGATCAATTTGCACAAAATCTGGGTATTTCAGCCGGTGATCAGCAAATTAGAGATGCTATTTTTGCACTTCCTTACTTTCAAACTGACGGCAAATTTGACAATAAAAAATATGTCGATTTATTGAAAGGCAATAATATTGATGCAGATGCTTTTGCAGAAGGTATTCGTCAAAACCTTATTAATCAGCAATTAAAATTTTCTATCCAAGGTACGGATTTTGCCTTAGATAGCGAAGTTAAAGAATTTGCGGGATTAATGCTACAAAGCCGTAATGTACGTTTAGCATCATTAGACATTCAGCCATTCCTTGAAAAAGAAACGGCATCTGATGAAGAAGTGAAAGCGTTCTATGAGCAAAATAACCAAATGTTCATCGCGCCAGAGCAATTTAAAATTAGCTATATCCAATTAAATGCTCAAAAAGATTTTAATAAGATCAACATTACTGATGAAGAAGCAAAGGCTTACTACGATAGTAATATTGATGAATTCACGGCAGCAGGACAGAAACAGTACAGCATCTTAGTCTTAGCTGATGAAGCAGCAGCTAAAGCGGCAGAAGACGAGCTGAAAAAAGGTGCTGATTTTGTTTCGTTAGTGAAAGAAAAATCTATTGATAGTTTCTCTAAGAAACAAAATGGTTCTTTAGGTTGGATAACTATTGGACAAGAGTTACCAGAGCTTGCTAATGCAAGTTTGACAGAAAAAGGTCAAATCTCTGAACCTGTTAAAATCAGCAATGGCTACGCAATTTTCCGCCTTGATGATGTCAAACAATCTGTTGTAAAACCATTTGATGAAGTGAAAACAGATTTACTGGCAAAAATGCGTGAAAACAAAGCAATTGATGATTTCTTCGCATTACAACAAAAAGTGAGCCAAGCTGCATCTAATGACAACGACACATTAGCTCCTGCTGCAAATGCGGGCAACGTGACCGTGGTTAATACTGATTGGTTTGATGAAAATACGGTTCCTGCACCATTAAATAATGAAAAACTCACCCAGTTAATTTTTGGTGGTTCATTAGTGGATGAAAATGGCCCAACAGGCATGAATTCAGACATGGTGACGTTAGGTAATGACAGTGCATTTATCGTGCGTGTAGAAGGTTACAAGCCTTCAGCAACCCAACCATTAGACAAAGTACGTGATCAAGTTGTTATGCTGGTTAAACAGCAAAAAGCATCGCAAGCAATGAATGCAGAAGCCCAAAAACTTTTAGCTGCATTAAAAGAAGGTAAAGGCGAAGAAGCACTGAAAGCTGCTAACATTTCGTTTGGTAGTGAAGAAAGCATTGTTCACTCATCTGCAACAGATGTAGTACAAACCGCGATTTTCTCTATGCCAAAGCCAGCTGAAGGCAAAAAAGAGTATGGTATGACTAATGTACCAGGTACTAAAGTTGTCCTTATTCAATTAGATAGCGTAACAGACGGCAAACCAACATCTGAACAGTTAGAGTTTATGACTAATCTCTATCGTGCTCAGATGGGCGAAGAAGCGTTACAACTCATATTACGTGACCTAAAAGATAACGCTAAAATTGAAATTTTTGATAAAGATTATCAATAATCAAATTTGAGTTATTGCATTGAAAACCCAGCGTAAAGCTGGGTTTTTTTATGGTTACTATTCTTGATAATTGAAGCAAATGCTTCGCTTTTCGAAAAATTCATATTTGAGAGCAAGCCCGACAATTTCTTGTAATGTTTCTTTTATTCATTTTTATTTTTCCTGCCTTCTCGTAGTTCTCTTTTTATACAATTGATGATTTATCAGTATATTGGCATTCTTTTTCTGCATTCAGAAATCTCTGTTTGCTATTGAATTTAAAATTATTGAATAAAAGGAAATTATGATTATGAAAATGGATAAAAAAATGTTGTCAGGTTTTATGGCTTCTATCTGTCTTGCCTTGGGATTAGGGCTTTCTCCTTTCTCTTATGCAGAAGAAACACCAGCTTCAACACCAACAGTTTCTATTGAAACTCACTCATCTGTTGCTCGTGATGCTAAAGAAAACAAAGCCAGTGCAGAAGGTAAAGTTAATTTAAATACAGCAACAGTAGATGAACTAATGGGATTAAAAGGGATCGGAAAAGCGAAAGCGCAAGCCATTATTGATTACCGCGAACAGTTAGGGCGTTTTACCTCTATTGATGAACTTGAAAAAGTTTTTGGAATTGGTATGAAGTTAGTTGATCAAAATCGTGATTTTATCGTTATTAATTAAGGTATTCATTCTTATACGATGTTGAGTATAAGTGATAGCAGAAACGTGAATACTGATTGAAAATCTCCGTGTTTCTCTTTGATTTTTATTTTGATAAGAGAAACACGTTTTCTTAGCGTTTTCTTTGTTAAAAGAAAACAAGATAAACCTATATCAGAAATTACTAAATTTATTTTCTTGGCTATATTTATGGTATCGCAAAAAAACTTTATAAAAAGTTTATTAGAATAATCAAGAGGTAATAAATTGATATGAGTACGTTAATTAAAGTTTATGGCTTTCATTTAGATGTTTTTGAACATGTGAATAATGCGCGTTACCTTGAGTTTTTAGAACAAGCTCGATGGGATTGGATTGAGCAACATTTAGATTTTGATTGGTTTAAGCGCAATGGCTTGGCATTAGTGGTTGCTAATATCAATATCAATTATCGCTTACCTGCAAGTTTAGGTGATGAGCTACTTATTGATTGTGATGTTGCTGAAGTGGGAATTAAAAGTGGCGTACTTTCTCAAAAGATTGTGAGAAAAAAAGACGGTGCGCTTATCTCTGATGCATTAATTACTTTTGTTCTTGTTGATATCAATACCAAAAAAGCACTGACATTAACAGAACAGTTAAGAGAGAAGCTTGAATATGTACGCCAATCTTCCTAATACACAAAGAGAGTATTAGAGAGCTCTTATTAAATGCTTTCAGGCTAATCTAAGATAATTTAATGCAGTGATAATAATTGATGAATTATCACTGCATAAGTGAATAGAATGGCAGGCAGCAGTGATAATTAATAAGGTAATTCCAATGATTATTTAAGACCCACTTTCTGTTTCATTGTCTGCATAATTGGTGTTTTATCGGCTAAGTAGGTGTTTAATCCGCGTTGTCTTAAATGACAAGCTGCGCATTCACCACAGCCATCCCCCTGAATACCGTTATAGCAAGTTAAAGTTTCATGACGAACGAAATCTAACTTTTTATAGTAATCAGCGAGAGCCCACGTTTCGGCTTTATCTAGCCACATTAATGGCGTGATAAATTGAATATCACGAGCAATACCTAAGCTGACAGCATGATTCAGAGCTTTTACAAATTCATCACGACAATCAGGGTAACCAGAAAAATCTGTCTCACAAACACCAGTGATGACACTCTCTGCACCAATTTGATAAGCGTAAATTGCAGCCAAAGTGAGGAAAAGGATATTTCTACCTGGTACGAAGGTACTAGGAATATCACTTTCTTCACTTTCTTTGAAATCAGGAACAGGAATATTGTCTCGAGTTAAGCTACTGATGGCGAGTTCGTTGAGTAAACTTACATCTAAAACTTTATGAGCGGTTGCACCTAGTAATTGACTAACTTTTTGTGCTACCTCAATTTCTTCTTTATGGCGTTGCCCATAATTAAATGTAATGCAATGTACTTCATCGTACTCTTCCAACGCTTGAATAAGGCAGGTTGTCGAATCTTGTCCACCACTAAAGACAACGACCGTTTTTTTCATCAGAATACTCCTGAATATTGAATTTCTATAAGGATTAGTACGCATAAAAGTACATATATTATGGCAATTTATTACCGATTTATCATTAGATGATTACTCTTATAGTAAGGGGCAGGTTATCATTATTTTTTGTAGGGGCATATTTTGAAGGAGTATCTATGTTAGATAAGATTGACCGTAAACTATTAGCGCTGTTACAGGAAGATTCAAGCCTCTCACTGAATACTTTGGCTGAGGCTGTTAACCTAACCTCAACACCTTGCTGGAAACGATTGAAAAGACTAGAGGATGAAGGGTATATTCGTAAGCGCGTTGCGCTGCTTGATAGTGAAAAAATCGGGCTAGGTCTAACAGTTATTGTTATGATTAGAACACAGCAACATAATAGCGAATGGTACGAACAGTTTGTTTCATTTGTTAAGCAAATGCCAGAAGTACTGACATTCTATCGAATGGCGGGTGAGTGTGATTATCTAATGCATGTTGAAGTAGTAGACATGAAAAGTTACGACCTATTTTATAAGCGTATGGTTAATGGCGTACCGGGTCTTATTGATGTGACTTCTAACTTCGCAATGGAAAAAATTAAATACACAACGGCAATGCCGATACCTGAATAAGGTTCATCTTTACCAACTGGCACTTTTATTTTTTGTATAACCTTAGGATTTAAGGCGTGGCTCTATTTTCACAGCTCAGTTGGTATTTTCTCAGTGAATGGCGTCGTTATGTAGGTGCCATTTTCTTATTGATGGTTATCGCAGTATTACAGGTGATCCCTCCAAAGATTGTTGGGATCATTGTGGATGGTGTCGATAACCATAGTCTGACGTTTAGCCAAGTGATCAACTGGATTGGCGTGATGGTATTAATTGCCCTCGCGGTTTATCTTTTACGTTATTTTTGGCGTCTTTGGTTATTTGGTGCATCTTATCAATTAGCAATAAAACTGCGGATGCAAATTTATCAACAACTTAATCAACAATCTTCTTCATTTTATCATCGTTATCGCACAGGCGATTTAATTGCACGTACCACCAATGATGTTGATAAAGTGGTTTTTGCTGCGGGTGAAGGTGTACTGACCTTAGTGGACTCTATGGTTATGGGGCTTGCTGTGCTTGTCATGATGAGTATTCAGTTAAGTTGGGAACTGACGCTGATTTCATTATTACCTATGCCAATCATGGCAATTTTGATTAAGCGATATGGCGATAAATTACATAGTCGCTTTAAAACCGCACAGGCACTTTTCTCTTCACTTAATAATCAAGCACAAGAAAGCTTGAGTAGTATTCGTATGATCAAATCATTCGGACTAGAGCAACAGCATGCCTCCCGTTTTGATGATGTGGCAAAAGAAACTGGACGACAAAATATGCGCGTTGCAAGAATTGATGCGCTATTTGATCCTACTATTTTTATGGCTATTGGTTTTGCTAATTTACTCGCTGTTGCTGGTGGCAGCTATTTTGTTATTAATGGCAGAATGACATTGGGTGAATTAACCAGCTTTGTGATGTATTTGGGGCAAATGATCTGGCCAATGCTGGCTTTAGCATGGATGTTCAATATTGTTGAGCGTGGCAGTGCTGCTTATAGTCGAATTAATAGTTTATTGGATGAAAAACTCGATATGGTTGATGGTGAATTATCACCAAAGCAAGGTCGAGGAGTCTTATCTGTTAATATCAAACGTTTCCAATATCCCGAACAAACGACACAAACACTGAAAAACATTCATTTCACATTATCACCGGGTGAAATGCTAGGTATTTGTGGTGTGACAGGAAGTGGTAAAAGTACATTACTTAGTGCCATTCAACGACTTTACGATGTCACTGAAGGTGAAATTTGTTTTCAATCAGTTCCTATTTATCAATTGAAACTAGATGAATGGCGAGCACGATTGGCTGTTGTTAATCAAACCCCCTTCTTATTTTCAGACACCATCGCGGGAAATATTGCCTTAGGTCGTCCTGATGCGACAAAAGAAGAAATAGAGTCTGTTGCGAAACTGGCAAATATTCACGAGGATATTTTACGCTTACCTGAAGGGTATCAAACACAGGTAGGTGAAAAAGGTGTGATGTTATCTGGTGGACAAAAACAGCGTATTTCTATTGCCCGAGCACTATTATTGGATGCCGAAATTTTATTATTAGATGACGCATTATCTGCTGTTGATGGACAAACTGAATATCAAATCCTACAAAATTTGTCACAATGGCGAAAAGATAGAACATTAATTATCAGCGCTCATCGCTTATCTGCATTAGTTGGTGCTACGAATATCTTAGTCTTAAAACAAGGTGAGATTATAGAGCAAGGTACACATCAGCAATTAATTTCAATACCAGGTTGGTATCAAGATATGTACCATTATCAGCAATTAGAGGCCGCGCTGGATGACGATGAATAAAAATAAATCCGTTAAAGCGCTATTGCCTACATTAAAGCGTCTTTTGACTTATGGTAAAACCTACCGAAAATCAATGGCATGGGGTGTCATTATGTTGTGGGTAGCCGCCGTTGCAGAAGTGGGGGGACCATTAATTGTTGGCTATTTTATTGATGCAAAAGTTGCCACGAATAATGTGGAATTAATGTCATCATTAGGTCTAGCATTGGCTTTTATTCTTTTGCAGGTGATCGCCGCTACACTTCACTATTATCAGGCCATTGTGTTTAATCATGCCGCTGTTGGGGTTGTACAACAATTACGTACTGATGTAATGAGTGCGGCTCTAAAACAGCCATTAAGTGCTTTTGATAATCAGCCTGTGGGGCAGTTAATTTCTCGTGTAACAAATGATACAGAGACGATTAAAGATTTGTTCGTGAACGTTTTGCCGACATTATTCCGAGCAATTGCTTTAGTGGTTGTAATGCTGATAGCTATGTTTTTATTAGAATGGCAAATGGCGCTTGTTGCAATGATGATATTTCCTGCGGTGATAGGTGTGATGATGCTTTATCAGCGACTAAGCACGCCAATAGTTCGCAATGTGCGCCACTTTTTAGCCAATATAAATGATGGTTTCCACGAAGTTATCAATGGCATGTCAGTTATTCAGCAATTTAGGCAGCAAGCTCGATTTGGTGAAAGAATGTCAGATGACAGTTGGCAACATTACCAAGCACGTATGAAAGCGTTAAAACTGGATGGTCTGTTATTACGTCCTTTATTAAGTATGCTCTCTGCGTTGGTTCTGTGTGGCTTATTAATGTTGTTTGGGTATCAGGGCAGTGCAGTTATTGGTGTTGGGGTTATTTATGCGTTTATTAGTTATTTAGGTCGATTAAATGAACCCTTGATCACATTGACATCTCAGCAATCGATTTTGCAACAGGCGGTAGTCTCTGGTGAGCGTGTTTTTGAACTGATGGATGCGCCTTTACAGCACTACGGTTCATCATCACATTCCATCACTCAAGGTAATATCGATGTTAACTCTCTTTGGTTTGCGTATCGTGATGAGCAATGGGTATTAAAAGATATCAATTTAACTATTCCTGCTCGTCATTTTGTCGCATTCGTTGGGCATACAGGGAGTGGCAAAAGTACTCTAGCAAGTTTATTAATGGGAAATTACCCTTGGCAAAAAGGAAATATCCATTTAGATGGGCAACCTTTAGAGGACTATTCTCATACTGCATTACGCAGTGGTATTGCAATGGTGCAGCAAGATCCCGTTTTATTATCAGGTTCACTGCATGACAACATTACGTTAGGGCGTGAATGTGATGAGTCACATTTATGGCAGGTATTAGAAACAGTTCAACTTGATCAATGGGCTAAAGCCTTACCTGAAGGACTACAAACAGAACTCGGTGAGCAAGGTAGCCGCTTATCCGCTGGACAAAAACAATTACTTGCATTGGCGCGTGTATTATTAATACCTCCTCGTATTCTTATTTTGGACGAGGCAACAGCAAATATTGATTCAGGAACAGAACAAGCCATACAGAAGGCGTTAAAAGTAGTTAGGGAAAAAACAACACTGATTGTTATTGCTCATCGACTTTCCACTATTATTGAAGCCAATGAGATTGTGGTGCTTCATCGTGGTGCAATTGTTGAACAGGGTGATCATGCTAAGTTACTTTCACAAAAAGGTCGATATTATAATATGTATCAATTACAGCAAGTCAGAGAGTCTTTACAAGAACAAGAACCTGTTGAAGTAGAATAATAACCTTAAATAAAAAATATAATTTTAGAGGGCACATCATCTTTATGTATGTGTCTTTTTTTATTTCCTCATTATCTCGCTTTTATCAAAATAGCAGCCGTATTTTTGCACCAACTCGGTGAGTTTTTTCATTTTAACTATTTCAATAATTAAATTTCTATTTAAATATCAATTGATTAAATAATGGCATGCCTTTTGCTTTTCTATATTTGCTTGGTTCTTTCAAATATCGACGAGGTTTATATGAAATATATCATCGCCATTATTAAGCCATTTAAATTAGAAGAGGTAAGAGAGTCGCTTTCTGAGTTAGGTATAAAGGGAATGACAATCAGTGAAGTCAAAGGTTATGGACGACAAAAAGGGCATGCAGAGCTTTATAGAGGCGCAGAATACGAAGTTAATTTTCTCCCCAAAGTAAAAATAGAACTCGCTATTTGCGATGAGCAACTTGAGTCAGTTATGCAAGTGATTATGCAAGCGACTGATACAGGGAAGGTAGGAGATGGAAAAATTTTTGTTTTGGAATTATTGCAGGCAGTCCGTATTCGTACTGGCGAGTCTGGTGATGAAGCACTTTAAAGGAGATATTCGATGAAACGCTTACTTTCTTTGTTATTAATGTTAGTGCTTACACACTTTTCTTCATCTGTATTTGCGACTGAAACAGTGATTGTTGATAAAGCTGATAATGGTTTTATGTTGATATGTACTGCTTTGGTCTTTTTTATGACTATACCTGGTATTGCTCTGTTCTATGGCGGCTTATTAAGAGGGAAAAACGTACTTTCTTTGATCACGCAAGTGATGATGATCTTCAGTGTTGTAGTTATTCTTTGGGTTATATTTGGCTACAGTCTGGCATTTACCGCAGGTAATAAAATTTGGGGTGGGTGGTCACTTACTTTTTTGAATAACGTATCACTAGATTCACTCTCTGGTTCAATTAATCAGTATGTACATATTGCTTTTCAAGGATCTTTTGCTGTTATCACTGTTGCATTGATTGTTGGTGCATTAGGCGAGCGAGTCCGTTTTTCCGCACTGCTTATTTTCACGGTTATTTGGTTTACGTTTTCTTATATCCCTATTGCGCATATGGTATGGGGAGAAGGTGGTTGGTTAATCGATGATGGTGCATTAGATTTTGCAGGGGGAACTGTCGTGCATATTAATGCGGCTATTGCGGCTCTTGTTGGTGCTTACTTACTTGGTAAGCGACGTGATAGTCAGCATACAGCGCTTAAACCTCATAATTTACCAATGGTCTTCACAGGCACCGCGGTTCTTTATATTGGTTGGTTTGGTTTTAATGCAGGCTCTGCTGGTAGTGCAAATGCGATTGCGGCTTTAGCATTTCTAAATACAGTAATTGCAACCGCAGGCGCTGTACTTTCTTGGACGGCATCAGAATGGATCACCAGAGGAAAACCTTCCATGCTAGGGAGTTGTTCTGGTTGTATTGCTGGATTAGTGGCGATTACACCTGCTGCTGGCACGGTCGGAGTGATGGGGGCTTTATTTATCGGTGTAATGGGGGGCATTATCGGGCTTTGGGGCGTTGTTGTTTTAAAGCGCTGGCTAAAAGCGGATGATGTTTGTGATGTTTTCGGTATCCACGGTACTTGTGGTATTGCAGGTTGCTTATTAACCGGGGTGTTTACGGCTTCATTCTTAGGTGGAGTGGGATATAGCGATGGTATGACACTCAGTAAACAAGTTTTAATTCAATTAATGAGTGTTGTGATCACCGTGATTTGGTCTGGTGTTGTCGCTTATATAAGTTTTAAAATCGCTGATAAGCTGGTGGGTTTACGTGTTTCAGAAGAGGAAGAGCATGATGGATTAGATTTAACAACTCATGGTGAAAGAGCTTATCAACAATAATTGTCTATTCCCCCTCGTTTGAGGGGGGAATATGCCAAGATATTATTTTGAATGTTTAGTACGTTTTTGGCGAATAACCCCTTCTTGAACAGAAGACGCTACTAGTTGACCATTTGTATTAAAGAATTTACCTCTCACAAATCCTCTACCGCCTGATGCTGAAGGGCTTTCAATTACATAAAGTAACCAATCATCTACACGGAATGGGCGATGAAACCACATAGAATGGTCAATCGTAGCGACCTGCAGACTTGTATCCATAAAACCTAAGCCATAAGGTTGGAGAGCGGTTGGTAAAAAATCAAAATCAGAAACATAACCAAGCAAGTATTGATGCAAGAAAGGATCTGATGGCATTTCACCACGACTACGATACCAAACATAGCGTTCAGCAGGCGCTTTAGAGTAGCCAAAAGGGCTAAAATATTGCACTGGACGCGCTTCAAAAGGTGTTTCTCGTAGTGCTAAAGATTTAATCGGCTCGGGTAATTTGGGTGCTAATTTCTTTAAAATCTCATGTTGTGAGATAAGTTCATTTGGAAAAGGAACATCAGGCATTATATCTTGATGTTCAAAACCTTCTTCAAATTCTTGAAAAGAAACGGTCATATAAAAAATAGGTTTGCCATGCTGAATAGCGCTGACTCTACGAGTACTAAATGAACCGCCATCACGGATAAATTCCACATCATAAACAATAGGCTTATGGCTATCACCAGGACGTAAAAAGTAGCTATGAAATGAGTTGATATAGCGGTTATCTGCAATAGTCTGTTTTGCAGCGTATAGTGCTTGTCCTACAACTTGCCCACCAAAAACTTGAGGTAATCCTAGATCTTCGCTTTGACCTCTAAATAGACCTTCTTCTATTTTTTCAAGTGCCATCAAATTGATGAGATCTTTCAATGCTTGACTCATAGTGTACCTGTATCATTAGATCTGGTTATTTTTTATAAAGTTGATTATATACAATCCTAAGAAGATAAAAAATAATCTCCCTTTTTATCTTAGATAGCAATTTAATGATAAATAAACAGAGTTGATGAGATTATGGTTTACCCACTTATTGAATACTCTCTGATGAATTTATGGGAGGCAAAAAGAGCGTTAAAGGCAATTGAATAATCAGCGAGTGTAGATTTGGGTAATTAATCATCACTTAGGCTCACTTTCCTTGCTATTTGGATCAGTTTAAAACATAATGCGTGACGTCTTAGCAATAAGACAATCTATGGGGTCTTGTTGGTTCTCCCGCAACGCTAACTTGTTAACTCGGTCAGGTCCGGAAGGAAGCAGCCATGGCAGGTGTCGTGTGTGCCGGGATGTCGCTGGCAAGGCCCCACCCAATTTTTAGCCTTTCATAATATCTAATCTTTCATAATTATTATCTTCTAAGATTGTTATTTCCCCTTATATTTTTACTCTCCATACGTGTTTTTTGAGCGCTGTTTTCTTTGGGTTTAAGAGTCAATATTATTGAATAGAAAATAGTATGCTTAATGTATCAATTTATTATTGGAAAATTTACGGTCGTATTTATAAATGAAAGGAATATTTGAGTAAAGCAGTGCAGTCATGCCGTAATAAGTCAACGGCATGATGGTGTGTAATCATTCTACTGATAAGAAAACGTGAATAAAACGATATCTAAATTAAGAACTAATAACCCTACTACTATAAAAAATAAAAATAGCAAAAATAAAACTAAGGCAATTAAATAGAATTAGATTATCTTACAAATTTCCAAACAGACGCTGGAATTTTATCATATAGCTTATTCATTGTGAGTTCTGCTAAACGGTGGTCTGCTGCTGAATAAAACAGCTCCAGTTCATCATCAGAGAGTTCATATTTGTTTTTTTCAATCACACGTTCTAATGTTTCGATTGAAGTACATTTTCTTAAACGCATTAGATAGTCTGTCTTAGTCATGTTGTCTTTTCTCTATTATTAAAATAAAACTATAGATAATTAAAATTACTTAATATAACTTTTTGGGTTTTTGGCAATGAGAGCTAAAAGTGACTGGTTTAACTCTTTCCAATTATTGATATCTGAGTAAGAAATTGATGTATTACCAAATAAACGATAAGTCTCTTCAAGGTACTCTTCTATAAGCGTATTAATTACATGTTTATCTGGGTGTTTAATCTTAAATTTCCAACTAAAGTCCATAATGTGTTCAATTAGAACATTAAGGTCAACGCTTTTTGTGCTACTCAGATCGTTGTGCCAAATTGTGCTTCCTTTATCTAATGAGCCTAAAGCTTGCTGTAATAGCTCTTCGCACAAAAACGACAATTCGGCTAAATCTACTTTTTCTGGTGAATATTCGTCCATAACATATCGTAATTGAATTAATAGAAAATATTCATTAATAATGATAAATACTTAAAGTTGAACTTATTAACGGGATACATCACATAATTCATTAATGGATTAATAAAAAACATAAACTTGAAAATGAGTGTTTATATTTACTCGTATGCTAAAAGAGTTTAATAATTATATTTATTATTTCTAACAAAGTAATAGCATATCGAAAGACAACACTAAACACTCAATTGCACACGAATGAGTTTAAAACTTATACAATAAGTATTTCTTTGCTTAATATAGCACTATTATTGCATAAGTCACTATCTGAACAACAGAATTTTGTCTATTTTCGTAAAAATCAAGAAACCTCGATTAAAGAGCATTTCTCTTAACTTGGTGATTTTATTTGTTTTTATTATATTTTAAATGTTTAAGCGTGTAAATGAGGCATAATTATCGTTGTTATTTATAAATAACAGAACTGCTTAATTTTGACAAAAAGTCATATATAAGAAAAAAAATAAAATGAATTTATTGATTAAAGAGATATTTTCTAAAAATAATATAATGAGATAAGTTTTCATTTAAAACAGTGTATCAATAGATATTGCATCAATAGATAAAGAAAAAGGTCGCTTTCGCGACCTTTTTGGCATTACCACTCAAATTCATTCAAATTAGTGTGAATGATTTGGATGCTCTAAATCTTCATTTTTCTTCGCAAATCGTCTACGGATCACGACGAAGAAAATAGGAACAAAGTAGATAGCAAGGGAGGTTGCGGCAATCATACCACCGAATACACCTGTACCTACTGAGTTCTGAGCACCAGAACCTGCACCGTTACTTAATACTAGAGGAATAACCCCTAACATAAAGGCAAGTGAAGTCATTAGAATTGGACGTAGACGCATTCTAACAGAGTCTAAAGTTGCTTCTATGAGTCCTTTACCTTCTTTCTCCATCAAGTCTTTGGCGAATTCAACAATCAAGATTGCGTTTTTCGCCGATAACCCAATGGTTGTTAAGAGCCCAACCTTAAAGTAAACGTCGTTTTCAAGGCCTCTTATTGATGTTAATGCAAGAGCACCAATAACACCCAGTGGAACGACTAACATAACGGAGAATGGTACTGACCAGCTCTCATAAAGAGCAGCAAGACAAAGGAATACAACTATCAAGGAAATGGTATACAGCGCAGGCGCTTGGTTACCAGATAAACGTTCTTGATATGACATTCCTGTCCATTCATAACCGATACCGCTTGGTAGTTTACTTGCGAGATCTTCCATCATAAGCATTGCATCACCACTACTTTGGCCTGGTGTTGCACTACCTTGAATTTGAACTGCTGGTAAACCGTTATAACGCTCTAAACGAGGAGAGCCGTATAACCAAGGATCTTTACTTGTATCAATGAACGATGAGAATGGAACCATCTGACCGACATTGTTACGAACATAAAGATTACCGATATCTTGTGGCAACATACGGTATTGTGATTCAGCTTGAACGTAAACTTTCTTAACACGACCACGGTCGATAAAGTCGTTTACATAGCTACCACCAAACATCGTACCTAATGTTGAATAGATATCACTGATTGCAACACCTTGAGCTTGTGCTTTTTCTAGGTCGATATACAGACGATACTGTGAAGTATCTTCCTGACCATTAGGACGCACACCCGTTAACATTTGAGGCTGTTGCGCTGCCATTCCTAGTAATTGATTTCGAGCTTCCATGAGTTTTTCGTGACCGAGGTTAGCTTTATCCACTAACTCGAATTCGAAACCACCCGCAGAGCCTAACTCAACAATCGCTGGAATGTTAAATGAGTAAACAAAGGCTTCCTTAATTTGGGATAATGCCTTATTGGCACGTCCTACAATTGCGGGAACTTTGTCTTCATCTGCTTTTCGTTCATCCCAATCATTCAATACAACGAAGACCAGACCCATATTTTGGCCTTGACCACCGAAGCCGAAGCCACTTACGGTAAAGACCGATTTAACGAGTTCTTTCTCATCAGTATTGAAGTAGTCGTTTACTCTTTCTAGTACGTCTTGTGTTTGTTCTTGTGTTGAACCCGCAGGCAACTGAACCATTGTCAGTAATACACCTTGGTCTTCTTCAGGTAAGAACGATGCTGGTAAGCGAATAAACATTAACGCCATACCTGCGACTAATAAAACGTAAATTAGCAAGTAACGACCTGTACCACGAAGAGTACGGGATACACTGTCAGTATAGTGGTGGCTACTCTTTTCAAAGGTACGGTTAAACCAACCAAAGAAACCTGTTTGCACACCGTGACTGCCTTTCGGTACAGGTTTTAACATCGTTGCACAAAGTGCTGGTGTTAAAATCAACGCAACGAAAACAGACAGAACCATTGCTGATACGATGGTGATAGAGAACTGGCGGTAGATTGCACCTGTTGAACCACCAAAGAATGCCATTGGAATAAATACCGCAGAAAGTACTAGGGCGATACCGACCAGCGCACTTTGGATTTGTCCCATGGATTTACGTGTTGCTTCTTTAGGCGATAAGCCTTCTTCTTGCATAACACGTTCGACGTTTTCTACCACAACGATGGCATCATCCACCAGAAGCCCGATGGCAAGTACCATCGCGAACATCGTTAAGGTATTTATCGAATAACCAAACGCCGAAAGTATGGCGAAGGTTCCTAACAATACAACGGGTACTGCAATTGTTGGGATTAACGTAGCACGGAAGTTCTGTAAGAACAGATACATTACTACGAATACCAGCATAATTGCTTCAATCAGCGTTTTTACCACTTCGAAAATAGAGATCTTAACGAATGGCGTTGTATCGTAAGGATAAACAACTTCTAATCCCGCAGGGAAGAATGGCTCCATTTCAGCCAATGCTGCACGTACCGCGGTTGCTGTATCTAATGCGTTAGCACCTGTTGCTAATTTAATACCAATACCAGAAGCGGGTAGGCCATTAAAGCGAGCAATAGTGCTGTAGCTTTCAGCACCCATTTCAACTATACCAAGATCTTTTAGCTTAACCTGTGAACCGTCGGTGTTAACCTTCATCAGGATATCGCCAAATTGCTCTGCGGTATTGAGTCGAGTTTGAGCAATAATAGATACGTTTAAACGCTGGCCAGGAACGGGAGGTGTACCCCCTAATTGACCTGCGGCCACTTGGTTATTCTGTGCTCTAACCGCACCGATAACATCAAGTGTGGTCATGTTGTATTTCACCAGTTTATCTGGGTCTAACCAAATACGCATCGCGTATTGAGTACCAAATAACTGGGTTTCACCCACGCCGGTTACACGGCTTAATGGGTCTTTAATCGTTGCACCCACATAGTCTGCGATATCATCTTGTGACATTGAGCCGTCATTTGAGATGAAACCCGCAACCATCAAGAATGAACTTGAGGATTTATCAACACTAATCCCTTGTTGTTGCACTTCCTGAGGTAATAACGGCATGGCAAGTTGCAGTTTATTCTGCACCTGTACTTGCGCGATATCAGGATCAGTACCTGCTTCAAAGGTCAGAGTGATATTCATCATACCAGCTGAGTCACTGGTCGCAGACATATACACCATGTTATCGATACCATTCATATTCTGTTCGATAACTTGGGTAACAGTATTCTGCACAGTGGTGGCGTCAGCACCAGGATAAACCGCAGAGATAGAAATCGCTGGCGGTGCAATCGTTGGATACTGGGCAACAGGCAGTTTGATGAGTGCCAGAAGACCTGCGAGCATGGTAATTATCGCAATTACCCACGCAAATATCGGTCTATCTATAAAAAACTTAGGCATGGATCACCGACTCCTTATTGAGGATTCTTAGCTGGCTCAGTTTGTTCAGGTGATGGCTTCGCATCTAAATTCTCTTCTTGAGCCGTTACTGTCATTTTTGGTTTTGCTTTTTGCAATCCAGAAACGATAACGCGCTCACCAGCCTGAACACCACTATTAACGAGCCATTTATTACCAACAGCTTGTGACACTTCAATGGTACGAACTTCAACAACATTGTCTTTATTTACAACCATTGTTGTCGCTTCACCACGCGCTGTACGAATAACGGCTTGTTGTGGGATCAAAACTGCATTTTGACGAATACCATTCTCTAACTTAGTACGAACAAACATACCTGGTAGTAATTCCCCATTCGGGTTAGGTACGATAGCGCGCATTGTAATTGAGCCTGTTGTTTCATCAACAGTCACATCAGAAAATTCTAAATGCCCTTTCTGTGCGTAAGCTTGCCCATTCGTCAGTGTTAAATGAACAACAGGTTTACCTTGTTCTTGACGAATAATGCCGCTTTCAATTTCATTTTTTAATTTCAGATAATCTTCGCTCGATTGTGTCACATCGACATAAATCGGATCGATTTGCTGAATTGTTGTCAGTGCAACTTGTTGACCTTGGGCGACTAAAGCGCCTTCAGTTACGGTTGATTTGCCTGAACGACCTGAAATTGGTGATGTTACTTTGGTGTATTCAAGATTGATTTTTGCGCTTGTCACTGCTGCTTCTGCTGCTTTAACTGCGGCAGCCGCTTGTGCATATTGTGATGTTGCGGCATCAAAATCTTGTTTACTGACGTAATTTGTACCTAGTAGCGGTTTATAACGCTCTACAGTGAGGCGAGCAATTTCAGCATTTGCTTTCGCTTTTGATAATTCAGCTTGCGCACTATTTAACGTTGCTTCAAAAAGAGCTGGGTCGATTTGATACAGTGATGTACCTGCTTCTACATAGCTACCTTCTGTATAGTTACGCTTTAAAATAATGCCGCTAACTTGAGGGCGAACCTCAGCAATACGGAAGGCTGATGTACGACCTGGTAAATCAGTAGTGATTGTCAGAGCTTGCGCTCCTAACGTCACAACACCTACAGCGGGTGCAGGAGGTGGACCTCCAGCAGACTGTTTAGCTTTGTCGTCACATCCAGCAAGAACCAAGCTGCCTGATAGCACTAACAGAGCCAGAGGCAAAACCCCTCTGTTTTTTCGCATAAGAAAACCTCTATTCAAACGTTGTTTCCCGGGATAAAAATAATTAAGTTGATGATTGATTGCGATGTATAGTACAAACATACATGAATGTATGTAAATTAACTTCAGTCAAAATCGAGGATTAATGGCACGAAAAACTAAACGGCAGGCACAAGAAACAAAACAGCAGATTATTGATGCTGCACTTAGGCTGTTTACTGTGCAAGGCGTTTCTGCCACATCACTTTCAGATATTGCAGCCGCGGCAGGTGTTACCCGTGGCGCAATATATTGGCACTTTAAAAATAAAGTGGATTTATTTACTGAAGCGTGCGAACTCACCGACTTAAAAATAGAATCTTTAGAAATAGAGTATCAATCAAAATACCCAGATGATCCACTATTTGTATTAAGAGAATTGCTTATTTACATATTGACATCAATTGTCGAAGATCCCAAACATAATGCACTTTTAGAAATATATTTCCATAAATGCGAATTTGTCGGTGAAATGACACCAATTGTTGAAATTCGCAGAGAATTGTGTGCAGCGGATCACTCTAGAATAGAACAGTCTTTATCTCGTTGTATTGAAAAAAAACAGCTTCCTACGGACCTTAATTTAAGAAGAGCCGCCATTATGTTAAGAGCCATGATGACAGGTCTTGCCGAAAATTGGTTATTTTCACCAGAAAGTTTTTCTATCAAAGATGAAAGTCAATATTTGGTTGATAGCTTTATTGATATGATAAAGCACAGTGCAAATATGAGAATATCTGCGACCTCTTAATTTATTTTTAAACAAAAGGAAGACATTCATGAGTAAGGTGTTAGTTATTGCTAATGGTGCAGCTTATGGCAATGAATCATTATTTAACGCACTGCGTTTATCGATTACATTAAAAGAACAGCATCCAGAAACTCAATTAAATATTTTTTTAATGTCTGATGCTGTGACTGGGGCTTTAGCTCGTCAACAACCTAAAGAAGGCTACAACTTACAGCAAATGCTGGAAATTTTAACAGCGCAAAATGTGCCTGTTAAGTTATGTAAAACCTGTACAGACACCCGTGGTATCAGTGATTTACCACTTGTTGATGGTGCAGAATTAGGAACTTTAGTTGATTTAGCGCAGTGGACACTAGATGCCGATAAAATCCTGACTTTCTGATCACTATTTCGTTTTCTCAGGCGAGAAACATCCCAAGCAACTTGTTCTGTTTACACTGCCAATTTAAAGCAATTGGATTATACTAAGAGACAGTTTTTCAATATTAGTTGAACAAGTTGCTTAACCATGTGTACAAAAACTCTTTTTTCTCAATTTAATAGTCAAATAAAGACGGTTATTACAGCTTCGATTATTGTCTTTATTCTTTGGAGCCTTTCCATTACCGCTGTTTTAGCCGCGGTACCGAGTAATTTACCGACTCAAGAAAGCATTCAAAACCAGCTTAATTTATTAAATAAGCGCAGTGAGTTAAGTGCAGAAGATAAATTAACTATTGCTGATCTCGAGCAATCGCTTTTATTACTTGATGATATTCAACAATTAGAAAAAAAATCGACAAGCTACAATAAAACAGTCGATCAATTACCAGAAAAATTGCGTAGTACTCAATATCAACTCGATCAATTAAAACAAAAAGTCGCTAATAAAGAAGCTGACGATTATAAAAAATCATTAGAGGCTTTACCGCTTGCAACATTAGAATCTCAACTTGAAACGGTATTACAGTCATTACAAAAATCTCAAGATGATTTAGCCAACTACAGTAATGAGCTTATTGTATTACAAACACAACCTGAAAGGGCGCAATCTGTTTTATTTAGCAATTCAGAAAGACTGCAACAAATAAGAACCTTGTTGAATAAAAGCAGTGCTGATAAAGCACAAATGCGTACTTCGGCAGTGCAACTGTTGCAATTAGAACAATATTATCTTCAACAACAAAATAATTTTCAAAAGCGAACTCTCCAATCAAATGTGCAACTGCAAAGCTTATTGCAACTACAGCGAGATTATAGTTCTGCTTATATCGACCTTTCACAAGAGCATGCTCAATTACTTCAGGATGCTATCAATGATAAACGCTTAGATAGCTCAGAGGAAACTGCCAAAGAAGCTCAAAGTACAGGGCTTGAGAATCAGATCATTAATAATGATCCATTTTATTTGGCACAAACAGAAATCAATAAACAGCTTAGCGATAAGTTGATTGTTACCACGCAAAATAATAATGATTTAAATCGCCATAGCTTACTAGTCAAGAATCGCTTAGATAGAGCTATTCAATCTGAACGTAATTTAAAAGAACAAATTGATGTGCTTAAAGGCAGTTTATTACTGTCACGTATTCTGTTTGAAGAGCAAGTTGATTTACCCGATGGTATATTTATTAATAATCTGCCTGATAAAATTGCCGATCTGCGATTAGAACAATTTGAAATAAACAAGCAACGTGATCAAATCATTCAACCTAATATTTATATTGATCAGTTGATGAAAGAGTATCAATCAACACATCCTGAAACCTCTGATGCTAATGCGCAAAAAGAGTTACGCAATGCTTTGGAACTATTAGTTGATGCTCGTAGAGAACTGCTCGATAAACTGAATAACCAATTAGGTAATCAAATTTCGGGTTCGATTAATCTCCAAATGGATCAGCAACAATTACGCAGCGTGGTAAGTTCACTCGAAAACACATTGGCTCAGCAAATTTTCTGGGTAAGCAGTAATAAGCCGATTAACCTTAATTGGTTTGCAGTATTTCCGACTCAAGCGGTTGCCGAATTTCAAGGTTTTAAACTTAACTGGTCAAATGAAAATCTGTTGATCGGGGCTAAGAAATCACTTCCTGTACTTATTGCACTTATTTCGTTCAGTTTGTTGATTATTTGGCAACGTAAAAAGCTAGATATGCAATTTGAAAAACTGAATGCGGATATTAATAAGCTTAATAAAGACTCACAACTGCATACGCCATTAGCATTAGGGATTGTATTTATAAAAACATTACCCCTTTCTTGTATTGTATTAGCAATAGGGTATTGGCTAATTAATAGCTTTAATGTTCAGCAAGAATTTATTTGGTCTTTTGCATGGCAATTTGCGGTATTTTGGCTGATGTTTGAATGGTCTTATCGCTTAATGTCTGACAATGGTGTTGCAGTAAAACATTTTAAAATTCCTCTCGAACGCGTTCAGCAAAATCGTAAACGTTTATTACGATTATCACTGCCAATGTTGCCAATTATTCTGCTTTCAGCTTATGGCATTAATAATCCATTGCTGTTGGTGGGTGATGTTATTGGGCAATTGGTTGCGATTATTTCATTATTTGGTATTAGTTTATGTGCGTTGCCATTTTGCCGTGAAATGTGGCAAGAAAAGGGCAATCATGTTGTTAGAACGGTCGTCATTACCTTATTAACGTTTTCCCCCCTTATTTTAATGGGATTGGTTATTTTTGGTTATTACTACACCGCATTGCGTTTAGCAAATCGTTGGATTGATAGCTTATATCTACTCATGCTGTGGTTTATTGCTTATCACGCCAGTTTGCGCGGCTTAACTGTTGCGGCTCGACGCCTTGCCTATCGTCGTGCACTTGAGCGTCGACAAGCAATGCTTAAAGAGAAAAAAGAAGGCGAAGATAACACTCTTGAACCTATTCAAGAACCACCAATGGATATGGATCAAATCAATCAACAATCATTAAGACTGACAACGATGATCTTATTTATCATCTTTGCGTCTAGTTTCTATGGTATTTGGTCTGATTTTATTACGGTCTTTACCTATTTAGATGGAATAACGCTCTGGAGTTACACTTTGCCGACAGAGCTTGGTAATGTCGTTAAAGCGGTTACTGTTGCCGACCTATTATTGTCTGTTTCTATTATGGCAATTTCTTGGTTTATGACCCGAAATTTACCAGGTTTATTAGAGGTATTAATTTTATCTCGTATAAAATTGCAACAAGGTGCTTCTTACGCGATCACAACCATTTTGACCTACATTATTATTGCTATCGGAACCATCGTATCACTGGGAATATTAGGTGTAGCATGGGAAAAACTGCAATGGTTAGCCGCAGCTTTAACGGTTGGTTTAGGGTTCGGTTTACAAGAAATATTTGCAAACTTTGTGTCTGGCTTAATTATTTTGTTCGAAAGACCCGTCAGAATTGGTGATACGGTTACTATTGGTACTTATTCTGGTACGGTTAGCCGAATTCGTATTAGAGCAACGACAGTGACTGACTTTGATCGCAAGGAAGTGATTATTCCAAATAAAGCGTTTGTAACTGAACGGCTTATTAACTGGACATTATCTGATACGGTGACACGTATTATTATTCAAGTGGGTGTTGCTTATGGATCTGACCTCGATAAGGTCAAAGAGATCTTAATGAAGGCCGCTAAAGAGAATGCCAGAGTGATGACTGAACCAGAACCTGTGGTGCTATTTACTGAATTTGGGGCAAGCACCCTGAATCATGATTTGCGTTTTTATGTCAGAACATTAGGTGACAGAAATATTGCAATAGATGAAGTTAACCGCGCTATTGATAAGCTGTGTAATGAAAATAATATCAATATTGCGTTTAACCAACTTGATGTCTATTTGCATAATAAACAAGGTGATGAAGTACAAGAGATAAAACGTCCTCTTGATGGCTCAACACCCGAAGCCAATACGCCTTTTGCTTAATTAAAGGGATGAATGAGTAGATTGTGCCGCTAATTTTTTTTCATAATCTTGGCGCACAATCTCGAGGGCTTCTAGTGCTGTTTTAGGATCAATATGGTGGCTTTCAAGTAAATAGATAAGATCGACTGCCAATTGAACAGACTCTGGTGCGTCTTTTAAACTCATTATCATTCCCTTTAAAATTTATCTTCTTGTTTCTCAATGCTCTTTTCGATAGAGAACAGGGCATTTTTGCAGCGCGCAAGGCGATTTTCAAGAGCGGCAATCTCTTTTTGTAACTCTTGTTGCTTCATAAAGCTCTGAGCTTGCGTTAATGAAAGCTCTCTATCTTGGATCATGGCTTGTAATCGGCGCTCATAATCCTGATGTTGGGCAAGCTTTTGGTATGAATCGACACTTTTTTTTCGTTGAGTAAGCTGGTTCTCTTGCTTTCTTAGTGTTTGTGTCGATAATTCACGAGTTAATGCTTCAATTTGTTGTAGGATTTGTGTGGCCAGAAATTTAACTTGCTGGCTTCGTTGTGCCTCAACACAAGCGATTAACTGGGTAAAATTATCGCGGATCTGTTGCATGTAGCCACCAAGGGAATCACTTCGGCGGTGGAATAGTGTCGTGTCGAAGCAAGGTGCTGCAATTTTTTTGTTTGCAATAGGCGCCACTGTTTCGGCTAGATTGTCTATCTGTTTTTTAAATAAGCTTAAAGGATCAGGTTTATTCATCTGGTTCTTGCCCCTGTTTTGATAAAAACATGAATTGACTTAAAGCAACAAAAAAGAGTTGTTAATTGGCTTTCTGTTGCATTTTAACGGCATATTGCATAGATTCTATCGTTTCGTTTTTTATTATGGCACTGATTATGACTGCTAACGCGCAACAACTGCAATTTATTAAAGACAGTATTGAAACCATTCCTGATTATCCAAAAGAAGGGATATTATTCCGTGATATCACTACATTATTGGATAATCCTGCTGCATATCAGGCAACCATTGATTTATTGGTAGAACACTATCAAGGTCAGGGTATCACTAAAGTTGTGGGTACCGAAGCGCGTGGCTTCCTATTTGGTGCTCCAGTCGCTTTACGCCTAGGTGTTGGTTTTGTTCCTGTTCGTAAAAAAGGTAAATTGCCTCGCGAAACGCTCAGTGAAACTTATGATCTGGAATACGGCACAGATACTTTAGAGATCCACAAAGATAGCATTACGGATCAAGACAAAGTATTAATGGTTGATGATTTACTAGCAACAGGTGGCACCATTGAAGCAACTGCTCGTCTGATCCGCCGTTTAGGTGGTACTGTGACAGAAGCTGCATTCATTATCTGCTTACCTGATTTAGGCGGTATCGAACGCTTAGAAAAACAAGGTGTTCATAGCTTTACACTGGTTGATTTTCCAGGACATTAATATCTTCACTGTTTAGAGAAGAACTAATTAAGTTCTTATCGTAAACACAAGTAAGAGTGCGGGTGTTTATATATCATTTATAATTTTTCTATTTTTATAAATGTATATTGCCCGCACAATTGTTACCTCTTATCTTTACCTTAAATTTCTGCTGGTTCTTTCTCCAATATCTCATTTGTTTCTTACAGATCTCGCTCAATAGGTCGTCCCTGTGTTAGCATAGAGATAAATCTTGTTCAAATTTAGCGGAATCAATGAGCTATCAGGTACTTGCCCGTAAGTGGCGCCCACAAACTTTTAACGATGTTGTTGGTCAACGTCATGTGTTGACTGCTTTAGCTAATGGTCTTGATCATCAGCGACTTCATCACGCCTATCTTTTTTCTGGCACACGAGGTGTCGGAAAAACCACTATTGCCCGATTATTTGCCAAAGGGCTCAATTGTGAAACAGGTATTACGAGTAAACCTTGTGGTCAATGTGCAAATTGCCTTGAAATAGAACAAGGGCGTTTTGTCGATTTAATTGAAATCGATGCTGCATCTCGTACTAAGGTAGAAGATACCCGTGAACTGCTGGACAATGTGCAGTACGCGCCAGCGCGAGGACGCTTTAAAGTCTACTTGATTGATGAAGTTCACATGCTTTCTCGTCACAGTTTTAATGCGCTACTAAAAACATTAGAAGAACCGCCAGAGCACGTTAAATTCTTATTAGCGACGACTGATCCACAAAAATTACCTGTCACGATTTTATCACGTTGCTTGCAATTTCATCTGCGAGCATTAGATATTGACCAAATTGCGACACAACTCGAAAAAGTGCTATCAGCAGAGCATATTGAAAATGATGTAAGAGCGCGTCAACTTATTGCACGCGCTGCCGATGGCAGTATGCGAGATGCATTAAGCTTAACAGATCAAGCTATCGCAAGTGGCGAAGGTGTTGTCAGTGCAGAAGTGGTTAGCCAAATGCTTGGCACGATTGATGACGCTCAACCATTAGCATTGATTGAAGCACTAGTAAAAGCGGATGGTCAACAGGTCATGTCGCTGGTTAATGAAGTCGCTTCAAGAGGTACTGACTGGGAAAATTTCTTGGTTGAAACACTCTCATTACTGCATCAAATTGCGATGTTGCAGTTATTGCCTAGTGAAGAAAATCCTCAAGAGCAATTTACTCAAGAACGCCTACGTTTATTGGCAAAATCTGTTTCTCCACAAGATTTACAACTCTATTATCAAACCTTATTAGTAGGGCGAAAAGAACTGGCTTATGCGCCAGATAGACGCATGGGGGTTGAAATGACTCTGTTACGTGCGCTTGCTTTTCATCCTAAAACAGTGATTGATGAAATACCTTCTGCGCCATTAGCACAAACTTTACCTTCAGCATCATTGCCTACAAATAGAATGTCTGAACATTATGCTCCGCAAACTGTGCAGACTCATTCGCCTCAAGTGGATCACCCATCTTCTTCACCAATAGAAAATAGTGCTTCATTAGGCAATAGCCCCGCAGCACAACTTCTAAGGGCAAGGCAGGCAATAAAGGGGACGGAACAACAAACCCCGCCCAAAAAGTCTGAACCGGCGACGCCTAATCGGGCCAAGCCGGCTGCTAGTGCATTAGAGCGGCTAGCAGCCGTGAGTGAAAAACGCCAGCAAGCAGCGAAGCGTCAGACTAATGCGCCTGAAAAAAAGAAAAAAGAAGAGTATCAGTGGCGTCCGCAAAACCCTGAGTTAATGTCAACGCAAGAGGTTGTTTCTTCACCAAAAGAGATCAAAGAAGTTCTCGAATATGAAAAAACACCTGAATTAGCAGCAAAAATTGCTAAAGAGTCGCAAGAAAGAGATGCTTGGGCGGCTGAAATTGACAAAATGCCACTCCCTAAATTGGTGCAACAACTGGCATTAAATGCGTATAAAGAGACAGTAAACGAAGAAAACGTTATTTTGCATTTACGAACTAAACAGAAACATTTAAATTCTGCAAATGCGTTACGCACGCTTACTAATGCGTTAAGTGAATTGCATGGAAAAGCAATTTCACTCACAATTATAGAAGATGATGATCCAACGGTAAAAACACCGTTGGAGTGGCGACAAGCCATTTATGATGAAAAATTGGCGTTATCGCGTCAATCGATTATTACGGATAAAACGATTCAAACATTACAGCAATATTTTGATGCTGAATTGGATGAAGAGAGTATCCGACCTGTTTAATCGCAACATGTTGTATGACTTCATACTGTGTGGCTTTTACAAAGAGAGACAATTATGTTCGGAAAAGGTGGTTTGGGTAATCTGATGAAGCAAGCCCAACAAATGCAAGAAAAAATGCAACAAATGCAAGAAGAGATCGCAAACTTAGAAGTGACAGGTGAATCTGGCGCTGGCTTAGTTAAGATCACTATCAATGGTGCTCATAATTGCCGTCGTGTTGAAATCGATCCTAGCCTGCTAGAAGATGACAAAGAGATGCTGGAAGATCTGATTGCTGCTGCCTTTAATGATGCTGCGCGTCGTATTGATGAAACACAAAAAGAAAGAATGGCCTCTGTTTCTAACGGTATGCAATTGCCACCAGGCTTTAAGATGCCATTCTAATGCAAACCAGCCCACTTCTTGAATCATTAATGGAAGCGTTGCGTTGTTTACCCGGTGTCGGGCCTAAGTCAGCGCAACGAATGGCTTTCCAACTACTTCAACGCGATAGAAGCGGTGGTATGCGACTTGCACAAGCACTCGCGCGTGCAATGTCTGAAATCGGTCATTGCTGTGATTGCCGAACTTTTACTGAAGAAGAGCGTTGCACCATCTGTGCGAATGTTCGTCGTCAGCAAAATGGGCAAATTTGTGTTGTCGAAAGTCCTGCGGATATTCATGCTATCGAGCAGACAGGGCAGTTTGCAGGGCGATACTTTGTCTTAATGGGGCATTTATCCCCTTTAGATGGTATCGGTCCTATGGACATTGGTTTAGATAGACTTGAAGAGCGCTTAAGCCAAGAGACGATTTCTGAAGTGATCTTGGCAACCAATCCGACGGTTGAAGGTGAAGCTACAGCCAATTATATTGCTGAAATCTGTGCTCAGTATGATATTACGGCAAGCCGGATAGCTCACGGCGTTCCAGTGGGCGGCGAACTTGAAATGGTTGACGGTACAACGCTTTCACACTCTATTGCTGGACGCCAAAAGATCCACTATTAACATCATAAATATTTTATTTAAAAAGCACCTTTTACTTAATGTAATGAGGTGCTTTTTTTCATCTAAAATCGCGTAAATGTTCTAAAATTTAATTTAAAACACTCTATTTAAAACCTCAAAACCTGTTTTTTTTCAGAAATATCTTTATCTTCCTTTTATCGCTTTTTTCTTTCTGATGAATTTTGCGTCTTTATGTTACATTAATCATTATCATGAAAAATAATAACTGATTGATGGAGCATCCCATGATCCCTGACGTAGCTTTGGTTGATAACAGTGAACAACGTACCCCTCTGATCTTAGTGCTAGATAGCTCTGGCAGTATGTATGGTCAACCTATTCAACAATTAAATGAAGGGCTTAAATTACTCGAACAAGAACTCAAAAATGATGTGATTGCGGCTAAACGTGTACGTATTTTAGTGATTGAATACGGCGGATATGACCAATGTACGGTTCATGGTGATTGGAAAGATGCTATGGATTTCACAGCCCCTGTTTTAGAAGCTAATGGCACAACCCCAATGGGACAAGCCATTACTTTAGCGCTTGAAGAAATTGAAGCAGAAAAACAGCGCTTTAAACAAGCGGGTGTTGCTTATACACGTCCTTGGCTATTTTTAATGTCTGATGGTGTTCCGACAGACCAATGGGAACAGGCTGCACAGCTTTGTCGCCAAGCAGAAGAAAGCCAAAAAACAGCGGTGTTTCCGATTATGGTTGATGGCGCATCAGCAGAAGTTATGGGAAGTTTTAGTCGTAATGGCGTTAACGGCGTGAAAATGCTTAAAGGGTTGCAATTTAAAGAACTGTTCTTGTGGCTAAGCGCCAGTATGCAGGTTGTTTCACAATCTACACCAGGCGGTACGGCACAATTACCTTCAACTGATTCTTGGGCGAGTGTACCTGTTTGATGAATGATTGGTTAGCTTATGGGGCATCTGTGACAGGCATTGCCCATCAAGAACGTCAAATTCCCTGTCAGGATGCTTATTTTATTCGTCGTAAAGGTGAATATCTTATCGCTGCTGTTTGTGATGGTGCTGGTTCTTCTCATTATAGTGAACAAGGTGCTCAGCTTGTTGCTCGGTTATTTACGCTACGTATTACAGAGTGGCCAAACATTGATTTGTTAACCGAAAAACAGATAACACAAGGAGCTAAACAACTTATTGAAGATATTCGCCTCCAACTGGCTGAATATGCAGAAATAAAGCAGTGTGCGCTTAATGAATATGCATCAACATTGGTTGCATGTTGGGTCGGTGATGATAGTGGCTATTTATTCCATTTGGGTGACGGTATTGCTGTGGTGGAATACTGTGATGGTACAAGTTATGTATCACAACCTGAAAATGGAGAATATGCGAATCAAACTTGGTTTGTAACGTCAGAAAATTGGGAAGCGCATTTACGCGTTATTCCCCTAAATAAACCAGTAAAACAAGTTATTTTGATGTCTGATGGTGTACAGCCTTTTGCCATGAATAAAGCGGGTGATGCCCTTTATGAACCGTTTATCACCCCTGTGATCCGTTATTTAAAAACTGTATCAGAAGATAGTGGAAGTGAGGCATTAGCAGGGACTTTAGCTGATCCTCGAACACACTCAATCACAGGCGATGATAAAACCTTAGTTATTTGCATCAGGGATGAAGAGTTGTGGTAAAAGCGAGAAAGAAAGGGATAGTTCAACCAGTATCTAGGCAATTACAAGATGAAAACGGTAAGATTTATCAAATAGGTGATTTGATAAAAAGCGGTGGTGCGGGTAGCGTTAGCCATATTAATAATGCACCTTTCCAAGTCTCAAAAGTTTATCATGACAAAATTGATAAAGCCTATTATCTGAAAAAGATCACGGCAATGCAGAAGTTAGAACCTGCATTAAAGCCCGTTTCTGTTAACGATACGCCCATTATCCAACTCGCATGGCCTCAAGCACGTTTATACAATAGCCAAAAGCAATTTGTTGGCTTTGTGATGCCTGAACTTGATGTCAAAAATACGATTGAGTTGGAATACATTCTTCAAGAACGCCAAGCCAAAGCGCATGGCTTACCCACGGGAATGGGGGCGAAAGTGAGTCTCGCATATAACCTTTGCTCATTGATTGATGCTTTACATCAGCAAGGGCACCGTATTATTGATATGAAACCGCTGAATTTGCGGTTTTATAAATCAAGTCTGTATATGTCTCTTCTCGATTGTGATGGATTTAGTATCCAAGGTGAGAATACGCGTTTTCCTGCTGGGCAATTTACTGTTGAATATCTTGCCCCTGAATTTCAAGCAAAACAAACCGTTCCAGAATCTCAAGAAGAGTGGCAAGACCGATTTGCCTTAGCCGTTATTATTTTTCAGTTGCTTAATTTTGGTATCCACCCTTTTAGTGGCCGACCTAAAAATGACACTGTACCTACGGATATACCAAGACGTATTGCGGGGCATTTTTATGGTTATGGCATAAAGGCGCATAATTTGATCACCCCAAATGTCGCCAGTGGACATAAACAATTACCTGATAAGCTAAGAACGCTCTTTGATAAAGCATTTTCAGGCACACCTTCGCAAAGACCAAGTGCAAAAACATGGACGACAGCACTTTATGAATATGCACAACCCGAAAAGCAACAGTTAGTCATTTGTCAAAAAGATAAAAACCACCAGCATTTTGCAGGTAAAGCTTGCGCAGCTTGTGCAAGAGAGGCGAAGTTACAGCAAGTTGCAATTACTCAGAAACAAAACCAAACGCAACGTGAGCCAGTTCGTCAAAAAAGAGTACAAAATGCGAATATCCGACAAGCGCCAACTCAAACTACGCCAGCGAAACCTATTCAACCGCCAGCGATATTTATTGCGGTTAAAAATGCAATAAACCAAGTACCCAAAGTCATATTACATACCGCTATTGCCATGATAGTCCCTGTATTTTTGGGGTTATTACTGATGAATTTTATTCCACAAGGAGCCAGCGGTGGTTTAGGTTCTAGTTGGATCGCAGATTTAATCAAAGCGGATTATATTGAGCAAATACTAATAACGATGTTGAGTGTGATGTTTTTAATGGTTTTAGCCATTATCTTGTTAGTTCTTTTTGTTTTCCCTTCAATGCATATTTTGAAAAGAAAGCCATAATTTAGGGAAAATAACATGAAAAAAAGAATAAAGCTGATCCTGATTATTATTGGCGTTATAACGTTACTGTTCCCTTTCTGGTTGCCAGCCTTCTTAGTTTCAACCTTTAGCTTGATTGATAGTTTTAATAGTAAAATTCTCCCCTCATCTGTTCGCTTTGATGAACGTAATTTCTTACTGGGATTATGGTTAGGCTCTCTTATTATGACGATTGTTATGTTATTGCAATCGTGGCGAGCTAAAAACATTTACTATTTATGTGGTGGTGGATTAGTCCTTTTAATGGCGCTGGGGGTGTCATTCTCGGTGATACCCAAAAGTGAATTAGAAGATCGTCGTCGCTTTGTTTTACAAAATATAGAACAATCTGAATGGCAAAATTATCATTATTTTGTTGTTAATAGTGAAAATGAGATCCGTAACATTATTCGGTCTAATCAACCGAAAGCGCTGGCATCTATTAGTGCTATTGAGAAAGCGCGAATTGCTTTACCAGGATTGGATTATTTTAGTGATGATGTGATTGTGGCGACAAAAGCGAAAGAAGCTTATTTAGTTCATACCAAGGGAACATCAGAACGTGCGGAAGCTGTAAAAACACTCAATTTTTATGGCGACTGGCTATTAAATCAACCTGAGATTATGGTCGCTCAGGCATTAGCTTCCCTTTCAAATAGTAATGATGCTCAATTAACGCAATCAGGTATTAATGTTATTGCTGTTGCGCCATTATCACCTGAGGCATGGCAAGTTTTATCACTTACTTATATCGCCCATCGTTCTTTGGATGCACAAATTGAAAAAGCGATGTTAGCTTTAATGGTGGCAGATACGCTCAAACAGGCTAAGCAAGGTCATAATGATATTTCAGCGCAACAATTGTTGAAAAAAGCAATTTCAGAGCTTACTGAAAATCAGCGTCAGGTTTATCAGATATTACAAGCGCGTGTTATTGAAGATCGTTTTTATCGACAAAACAGAACACCACCAGAAGAAGTCACTAAGCTTGCTAATCAGCGATTACCAGTGAGTAATGCAATCAATAATGATTTAACCACTTATCTTGAAATGCAATCAATGATGGGAAAAGAGTATCCCGGAGAAGTGATCGTTGAATCACCTAATGAAGTGAAAAACTTAACTGAAATCCGTTATCCAACAATCAGAAAATATATCCCTCGTGCAGATGTTATTTTATCCGTTGATGTCGATCCTCAAGGGCGTATTTCAGGGCTTTGGGTGCAAAACAGTAGTGGTGTTGATGCTTTCGATGATCAAGCAGTGAAAGCGGCTCGTCATTGGCGTTTTATGCCAAACAAAGACGGATATCGCCAACGTGTGACAGTTCGTTTTGAAAGTACCCGTCTTGGTTGGAAAGAGTATGCGGTTAAGCAACAATCAACATTGATAAAACTGGTTAAAGCTTATGCGAGACAAGATGCAAAAGGGATAACACTGACTGAAAATGCTTATACAGAACTGAAAAAGCAAGCGCCAGAATTAGATGATGGAAGAGAAGCAACTCGCTCCAGCTATGATCCTTATTCATCTTATTACCCTAGATTATCTCAACAACAGCAAGAAAAACGTGCTGCGTTACAAGCTATCTTAAAAGAGTTGCAGACATTGCCTAATGGTAAAAATAACCATGAAAGTTGGGATAACAGTATTCGCTTTTTAAATGAAAAACTCGCTCTTCATCAGGATAATGCCGATATCGTGAGAACAGTAGCACGTTTTGAATTGCAATATTACAACGTAGGAACCAACAATTTAGCCAGTTCTCCTAAAATTTATCCTCAAGAGAGAAAATATTGGCAAACTTTATTACTCAATGCGCGTACTCATTTTGAACAGGCCATCGCATTAGAACCCGATCGTGAAGATGTCTGGTTAGGATGGGGTATAACATGGCTCGATGAAGATCCTGAAATTGCAGCAGGGGCATTTGCTAAAGCGTCACAGCAAAAATCAAAAGAAAGTGTTGGTTCGCTGATGCAAATGTTAGAAATGAGAATGGTGATACATACACTTGAGGGCGCTCGCTTAGATCGCTATCAAACCTTACGAGCGCGAATGGATATGCGTTATTTACCTGAAGGTATTGAAGTTAAACCTTCAGATGATTATCTCAGTGATGACTTAACTCAGATTCAATTAGCTCAACGTGTAATACCAGCATCAGATCCTAATAGTAAAGTGATACGTAAGCCACTAAACAACAAGGTTGTTGAGCAATCAAATCGGACATTTAGTATTGATTTCTCATCAGCGAATATCAAAGGCAGTGATCAGGCATTACCGAAAGTGAATGCACCTGATACAGCACCTAAAACAGGGGATATGATCTTACAACTTGATGTTGACCCTCAAGGTGTTCCTACTGTGGTGCTATTGAAATTTGGCAGTGGTGATATGAGCATAGATAATGCCGTTATTGATGCTGCATATCAATGGCGTTTTAATGGTTCACCTGCTCGAAAAGGTAACGTGTTTTTGATATCCGTTCAATTTAGCCAATAATTACTACTTGATTAAATAATGTTATAAAAAACCTCCTTTTTTGTTAGTGAAAAGGAGGTTTTTTTCTATTTAATGATTTTCTAACTTATTGAAAGAAATAAAATTGTTATCTAGATCACAAAAAAATAGCCATTTCAAAAAGACAGAACCACTCAACTCAAAAAACAGACCGCTTAATTCGTTATACAACCGCTAAGCGATTTTGTCGCACTGTTTATATCTCATTCTTCTTATTATGTAGTAGCGGGCAGTTGTCTCTCATATTCGCTCAAATCATTCTCAGCTGTCCCGCATTACTCTTTGGCTGTTCGGTCTTGCCTGAAAAAAAGGTGTCTCATGAACAAAAATGCATTTTTAAAGCACGTACCTTGGGTGATCCTAGGGATTATCGGTGCTTTTTGTCTTTCAGTGGTTGCGCTTCGCCGTGGTGAACACGTCAGTGCACTATGGATAGTTGTTGCTTCTGTTGCCGTTTATTTAGTTGCTTATCGTTATTACAGTCTTTATATCGCTCAAAAAGTGATGAAGCTTGATCCAACTAGAGCAACACCTTCTGTTGTTAATAATGACGGTTTGAACTACGTTCCAACTAACCGTTATGTTTTATTTGGTCACCACTTTGCGGCTATCGCGGGTGCTGGTCCTTTAGTAGGGCCTGTTCTTGCTGCTCAAATGGGGTATTTACCGGGTACGCTTTGGTTATTAGCTGGGGTTGTGCTTGCTGGTGCAGTACAAGACTTTATGGTGTTGTTTATTTCAACACGTCGTAATGGTAACTCACTTGGTGAGATGATAAAGAAAGAGATGGGTCCTATTCCGGGTACTATCGCTTTATTCGGCTGTTTCCTTATCATGATCATCATTCTTGCAGTGCTTGCGCTTATCGTTGTTAAAGCATTAGCAGAAAGCCCATGGGGTGTGTTCACTGTTTGTTCAACAGTACCAATTGCCCTGTTTATGGGTATCTATATGCGCTATATCCGTCCAGGCCGTGTCGGTGAAGTCTCTGTTATCGGTATTGTATTACTGATTGCTGCGATTTGGTTTGGTGGCGTTATTGCTCATGATCCATACTGGGGACCTGCACTCACCTTTAAAGATACAACAATCACCTTTGGTCTTATTGGTTATGCTTTTGTTTCTGCATTACTGCCAGTTTGGTTGATCCTTGCTCCTCGTGATTACTTAGCGACGTTCCTGAAAATTGGGGTTATCGTTGGTTTAGCCGTTGGTATTGTTATCCTAAATCCTGAACTGAAAATGCCAGCGGTTACTCAATATGTCGATGGTACAGGACCATTGTGGAAAGGGGCTTTATTCCCATTCTTATTTATCACTATCGCTTGTGGTGCCGTTTCTGGTTTCCACGCACTGATTGCTTCAGGTACAACACCTAAGCTTATCGCCAATGAAATGGATGCGCGTTTTATCGGTTATGGTGCAATGTTAATGGAATCATTCGTTGCGATCATGGCGTTAGTCGCTGCATCTATCATTGAACCTGGTCTGTATTTTGCAATGAATACACCACCAGCAGGTTTAGGTATTACTATGCCGAACCTTCATGAATTAGGTGGTGAAAATACAGCAGTTATTATGGAGCAGTTAAGAGAAGTTACTGTGCATACTGCTGCAACGGTGAGTTCATGGGGCTTTGTTATTTCGCCAGAAGAAATTCTACAAACGGCGAAAGATATTGGTGAGCCTTCTGTATTAAATCGTGCTGGTGGTGCGCCTACCTTAGCTGTTGGTATCGCGATGGTATTCCATAAAATCATTCCTGCTGCGGATATGGGCTTCTGGTATCACTTTGGGATCTTGTTCGAAGCGCTCTTTATTTTAACGGCGTTAGATGCGGGTACACGTTCTGGTCGCTTTATGTTCCAAGACTTGTTAGGTAACTTTATCCCTTACCTGAAGAAAACAAATTCGTTCATTCCGGGTGTGATTGGTACTGCGGGTTGCGTAGGATTATGGGGATATCTGTTATACCAAGGTGTTGTTGACCCATTAGGCGGTGTTAAGAGCTTGTGGCCACTGTTTGGTATTTCAAACCAAATGTTAGCGGCAGTTGCTCTGGTATTAGGTACTGTTATCTTAGTTAAGATGAAACGTACTAAATATATCTGGGTGACAGTTGTTCCAGCAGTATGGTTATTAATTTGTACAACATGGGCATTAGGTCTGAAACTTCTCAGCGATGATCCACAAATGGAAGGTTTCTTCTACTTAGCAAATGAATACAAAGCGAAGATCTTAGCAGGTGGTGCTGACTTAACTGCGGCTGAAATTACCAATATGAATCATATTGTAATTAACAACTATACCAATGCTGGCTTAAGTATTCTGTTCTTAGTGGTTGTTTACAGCATCATTTTCTACGGTTTCCGTACCGCAATGAAAGCGCGTAAAAACCCAGAAGATACATCACAAGAAACACCGTATGTTCCTATGCCAAAAGATGTAAAAGTGTCCTCAGGTCACTAATTTAGGTAGATAGGTTAAACCCCCGTGCTGGCTTGCCAGTACGGGGCTTAGGAGAAACTTATGTTTGGTAATTTAGGACAAGCTGGAAAATATCTAGGACAAGCAGCACGTATGCTAATAGGTATTCCTGATTACGATAATTATGTGCAACACATGAAAGATAACCATCCAGATAAGCCTGTTATGACCTATAACGAGTTTTTCCGTGAGCGTCAGGAAGCCCGTTATGGCGGTGGTGATGGTAAAGGCGGTTTTCGCTGTTGCTAATGATCCGTAAAGGAGATAAATGATGGAACCTATTGCAGTGACAATACTGACCGGTTTTTTAGGATCGGGAAAAACAACACTTTTACGTCATATGCTTAATGAAGAGCATGGCTATAAAATTGCCGTTATTGAAAATGAATTTGGTGAAGTCCCTATTGATGATGAAATCATTGGTGATAGAGCCACTCAAATAAAAACACTGACCAATGGTTGTATTTGTTGCAGTAAATCGAATGAATTAGAAGATACGCTATTAGACTTATGTGACAGCCTAGATCGTGGTGAAATCGAATTTGATAGATTAGTTATTGAATGCACAGGAATGGCTGATCCAGGTCCTATTAGCCAAACATTCTTTTCTCATGAGATCATCTGCCAGCGCTACTTATTAGATGGCATTATCACGCTTGTTGATAATGTTCACGCTCAGCAACAACTGGATCAATTTACGATTGCACAATCACAAATTGGTTATGCCGACCGCATTCTGTTGACGAAAACAGACGTCACTCCAGCCTCTCCTGAATTAATGGCACGACTAAGACGTATTAATGCTAGAGCGCCTGTGCATACCGTTATTCATGGACAAATTGATTTAGGATTACTGTTTAACGTAAAAGGTTTTATGTTGAACGATAACCTCGATGTAAAACAGCCTCTGTTTCGTTATCAGGCTGATAAGCAAGATGACATCAATTCGATTGTACTAAAGTTTGATTACCCTGTTGAGTTACAAGAAGTTTCAGACGTAATGGAAAAATTATTATTAAGCTTTGCTGATAATCTTTTGCGTTATAAAGGGATATTAAATATTAAAGACCAACCTAATCGCTTGTTATTCCAAGGTGTACAACGCCTTTATAGTGCTGATTGGGATAGACCGTGGAATGAAGATGAAACTCGTCAAAGTACATTGGTCTTTATTGGTATTCAATTACCAGAAGAAGAGATAAGAGCCAATTTTGATGCATTGATGCCTAGCACAGAAGAGAAGGCTTATTAACCTAATACCCTGTAGTGAGTGTTAAAAAGCAGTAAGAAGTAGAGCAGTAAAGTAAGCGTAGTCGTTGAACCGTAGTATCCGTAAATAGCAGTAACGAATATTGATAAGCTCCTGACTTGAGGAGGATCCTGTTCCTAGGATCTTATGTTTCACCCCATAATAACCAATATTATGGGGTGCTTTTTTTTAAACGCTCAAATTAGCCATTAGCAACGGCTTTATATTCCATGATCTCAATAATTTGAACATCGGTATGTTGCATTGCACGGCTTGCTAGTGCACATAGATTTTCAATTGTAGAATCAACATCATGAGCGACAATACCGTCATTACCTGTCACATAAGTGTTATCTAGAGCCATTAACACAGCTTTATAAGCTGCACTCGCGCCAGTTGAGACTTTCATCGCACAGCTATTTGAAGCACCATCACAAATCACACCGCTGATATCACCAATCATGCTACTAATTGCCATAGCCATAGATTCGTAACGTTCATCCATTAGCCATGCAATTGCACCAGCTGCGCCCATTGATGCGGTTGTTGCTGCACATAACGCAGATAGTGCAGGGAATTTATGGTGAATATAAATAGCCAGTAAATGGGAAAGCATTAATGCTCTTGCCATTTTCTCTTCGCCAACTTGTAAATATTCAGCAACCACGACAACAGGCATCGTTGCGGCAATACCTTGGTTGCCTGAGCCAGAATTACTCATTGCGGGTAAAACGGCACCCCCCATACGTGCATCAGACGCCGCAGAAGTACGGATCATGATTTCTGATAATAAATCTTTTGCTAATAAGCCACGCTGTTGTTGGCGCTGTAAAGTTTGCCCAATATGTAAACCATAAGTATTGTTCAAACCTTCTTTTGATAGCGCATCATTTAAGTGTGCTGATTCAAGGATAAAAGAAATTTCTTCTACTGGCGTTTGGGTAACAAACTGGTAAATTTCTTGAGTATTGGTTTGGGTTAACGTTTCTTTTATTTCGCAAGGTGATGCAGATTGTTCTGCGCCAGCACAAGTGTTATCAAGAACAACATGACCGTTATGAATAATTTTAACAATATTAGTGTGGTTACCTGCAATAATGACAGTTGCGCTGTTTTCACTATCTTCAACAGTCACTTCGCTATATAGAACTTCTTGGCACTCTTTTTTAATTGAAACATTCACGATGCCCGCGGCTAATAGTGCTTTGCTTTGTTCAACATGCTCTGGTGTTGCATTCTTTAATACTTCAAGACCTGCTTTACAATCACCACCAACGGCACCTAAGCTTGCGGCAATGGATAATCCCACCATGCCCGTACCTGGTACGGTTACGCCCATACCGTTTTTCATTAAATTAGGAGAGACTTCAGCACTAATGCGGGTAATCGCGTGTTGTAAGTAACTTGCTGCTGTTGCAGCCGCTAATGCAAGCGAAATAGGCTCTGTACAACCTAAAGCGGGTTTTACTTGTTGCTTAACTGCCGCTATCAATATTTTCCAACGAGAAGATAATTGTTCTTTCATTGCATGCATCCAATAAACAGTATGAAAATTCAATGGGTTATTCTATTTTTAATACAAACATCATACTGAATTTATGGGAGAAAGTTTTTTCTGAATTTACTAAGATTGTACAAATTTTGAGAAAATATCACCCTTATTAACTTTAAAACTGGTAATTTTTTCTATATCAAAGATAAAGCAACCGTTTTGGCTCTCTTGCAGTATTTATTGATAAAAAGAGAGGCATTTTGTGTTTTTTTCTTAAAAAGAAGTGATGAGAAATAAAAAAGAATGAGATGGTTTTAATATCTAATAATAAGATTAAATAAAAATGCAATAGAACGAATACACCATTCTATTGCTAGTATAATTATCATACTTAATGTGGGCTAACTCAGAATAGTTAAAATAAATGGCAATGAGTGAGTGCGTTTAATATCATGTCATCATTTTAACAAAATAAATAATAGGCGTTTTATTTTCTGCTGTATAAGAATAACATCTTATTGTTTTGTTAATATTTTCATTAATTTAGTGATTTTATCTTTGTTTTAAAATGATTGAGTAAATATATTTTAAATAAAATATAACTAATTTTTTATTTATGAAAATAACAATAAATTATCTTCACTTATTTTTAAGAAGTTTATTATTTGAAAATAACCTGAAGCAACAATTATTGCTTCAGGCATATTTATTAATAATAGAAGATAGCAATAATAGCACTATGGAATACAAAACCGACCATAAGCGGTACTGCTGTTCTCTTTACAACATCAAACGGCTGTAATTTTGCGCCACTCGATACGGCAATGATCACACCCGCCACTGGAGACATACCTCGTCCCATATGTGACGCTTGTTGCATTGGTAAAATCATCGCAATTGGGTTTACGCCCATGCTATGGGCAATTTGTGGAATAAGTTCAACGAAGGCAAGGAAAGGTGCATTACCTGACCCCATAATAATCGCGGCAGCTAATGTTACGACAGCGAAGACCAATGCCATTGCAAATGGTGGTAGGCCAACAGATTCTGCCATAACGATCAGACTGTCTATTGCACCACTGACTTTAATACCATGAGCAAAAACACCCGCTGCGACTAATAATCCCACAACATTACTAAATGCAGAACCCATACCCTTTAAGAAATGCTGGAAGCCCGCACACACTGATTTAAAATCACGTAAGCGTAATGTTTCAATCAGCATACAAATTGCCATTGAAATCAATACAATAGTGACTACATCAAGGTGAATACCTTCAACAAATAGGCTTGATGAACTTACTGCCATAATGATAGGTAACATTGGCAGTAAGGCATAAAAGCCGGGTACATTTTTATCACTCTTTGCTTCTTCAGACATTTTGCCTAATTGAGGCACAAACCCAGCTTTGCGATCACAATGGCGTTGCCAGAAGATATGTGTAATACCAACGGCTAATACGGTAGCAATCGCCGCAGGTCCTTGGTAATAAAGCACATATTCAACAACGCCTAAATCAACCGCTTTTGCACCACGAATGGCATCAATTGCTGTTGGGGTATAAGCAACGCCCAATGATGTTGCAATTACGCCTGCCGCGGAAGCGGGGGATAAGCCAAGCCCTATCATAATCGGGAACATCGTACCCATTAATAGAACGGCCAATCCTGTTGCTGAAGGAATAGCAAGTTGCAAAATACTTGCGAGTAAAAAAGAGAAAAATAGCAACACATAAGGTGAGCGCATATTTTTCAATGGGCGAGTTGCAACACGGACAACGGCCTCATTGGCACCAATATGATCCATATAATGTGCAAATCCCATCAGCGCCATGATCATTAAACCAAGATCAGCCGCACGGCTACTAAAGAGATCACGCATTACTTCAAAAGGATCTAGCCAGCCAATACCTGTTGTTTTGACATTTTTAGGAAGAATATCTCCCCAACCAAACATCATCGTTAGCGCCATTAAGGCTAAACCCGCCACTAACAAAACAGGTTCTGCTTTATATCCTTTCAAGATCATTCTAGCGACAATAACAACGACAACTAAGACCGCAAGAATTTGGATCATGCTTTAGCTCCAGGTGCAAAACGTTCAGCGGTGATCTTAACGACAGATTTTAAGACATCACTTGCCGCATAAAGCGATTTAACTGGCAGATATTCATAAATAGAGTGGAAGTTATGAGCACCAGTAAAAATATTAGGACAAGGCAGGCCATTTTGAGAGAGTGCTGCACCATCATAACCACCGCGCATTGGGATTGGGCGAGGTGTAATACCATTCGCTTCATAAGCAGCCACTGCAATATCGATAGGATAGCGCTTATCGCCTTGCAGGCTATTAAACACGTTGGCATAACGATCTGCGAGTTTACAAGTGACAGAGCCTTCACCCCATAAACCTTCACAATAATCTGAGAGTTGTTTTAAAAATGCCATGCGGTGCGCATAACCTTTTTCGGTGAAATCACGCACATCCATTTTTAATACAGTACGCGCGCTATTACCTGCTAATTGTTTTACCCAATAATAACCTTCACGGCCTTCTGTATATTCAGGTGCTTCACCGCCCGGTAACATAGCAACAAATTTATGTGCCATTAACAGTGAGTTTTTTAATTTACCTTTGGCGGACATTGGGTGCGCTGATGCGCCTGTAAAGGTGATTTCAACATCGCCTGCATTCCAGTTTTCGTACACTAATTCACCAATACCACAGCAATCTAAGGTGTAGGCAAAATCAGCACCGAATTCTTTAGTATCAAAAACTTTTGCACCACGTAAACCTTGTTCTTCATCTGGCACAAAACCAATTTTAACTGTACCGTGTTTAACTTCAGGATGCTGTTTAAAGTACTGCAACATATCCATAATAGAGGCGATAGCGGCTTTATCGTCAGCACCTAATAGGCTTGTGCCATCGGTCACGATAATATCGTCACCAATATAGTTTTCTAATTCAGGAAATTCGCTTTGACGTAGATAAATATCGAGCTCTTTATTTAAGCAAAGGTCACCACCTTTATAAGGTAAAATTTGTGCTTTGGTATCGTTCGTTTGTTCAGCGCTGGTGTCTAGATGGCCAAAGAAAGCAACCGTTGGCACTTCATAATCAAGGTTAGAAGGGAGTGTTGCGGTAACAATTGCAGTATCACGAATTTTGATATCCTCAACACCTAACGCTTTTAACTCTTCAACTAATTGCAGTGCAAGCACTCGCTGACCTTCTGATGAAGGCATAATGCCAGCAGCGCCATTTTCCCTATTAGTGGTGGTGTTAACTTTTGTATAAGAAATAAAACGTTCAACGAGATTCATGACAAGACTCCATTGTGTTTGATTTTTTGTATTCTCTCTATTAAAGCTTAGTTGTCTCATTTATTGGAAAGAGCAACACCTACTTGTTGTATCATAAAAAAACCAGCAGGGAATTAGAGGAAAATAATTTTTTTTACAGTAATTTTTTAATGTTAATCAATGTTTAATTTTTGGTTTTTTCTTTATTAAAAAAAATCGTGTTTTGTATAGGTGAGGTTATTTTTATTTACTTTATGACTTCTATTTTTGTGAAGTTAATCATTAAACTTCATTTAATTCATTATTATTTCTTTATCATAATTAATATATTTTTTTGAAAGTTATTAAGTTTTTTTCTTAAAATAAATGCTATTTATTTAAAAAAATAGAAAAGAGAAGTGATAGATGAGAGAAATACTGAGAGTAAAATATTATTTATATATAAATAACATGAGTATTATGATAATGAATGGTATCAATGAAATTGGTAGAAAATCACCCTCTATTGCGAATAAAATAGTCTCCATAGGTGGGAAAATAAAACTCTCTATTTCTAATCTATCTATCAAGGTGATGAATACAATAAATGAATTTATTCACCCTAATCGTTATGAAAATAAAAATATATATAATACAAAGAGTACATTTTTAAAACCTAAAATTTTAATTGTCAGTAATGAAGAACAAAACAATATAGATAATGAAATGATAGAGTCTACTCACATAGATAATGAAATGATAGAGTCTACTCACATAGATAATGAAAAAAATACTTTAAAAGAAAGACTGAATATTCTGAAAGATATTGAGCTTCCGAATGGAGAATTGATTCCAATTGATGAAGCTATTAACGCTCTTCATTCATGTAAACAAGATAGTTTGTTGAAGAGTAAGATGTTATTAATTGATTATATTACAGATATGAAATTTAAACCTCGAATGAATAATAATGTTGAATTACTAGAGAAATCCAATTCTAATTATTTAAAAGAAAGTAAATTTGATGATGCAAGATATGAATCTGTAAATTTTCATTCTTATGAAATAAGTGAACATGATGAAAAAGAATTATCAACGCTATCTAATTTAAATAACGATGATACACCGATAGAATCTAATGATAGTAAAGTTGAATTTCATTCTAATGAAAACAAATTAGATATTGAAAAGGACAAATTTAAATCTTTCTTGATTGAAACAACAAAAGACATATCATTATTAGATAGATTATCAGATGGCGATAATAGTTATGGCTATACTTTTCTTGCTAAAGTCTCTAATTTTTTAGAAGATTATAATGGAATTGAAAATAAAGAAAAATCAAACGGTTTTAATAAGGAAAATTATTTAAATAAATTGGTTGAATCAGATTCTTTTTTCAAATTAACTAAAAAAGTTAATGATATTATTTACTTACAATATTTAAAAAATGAGCAAAGCAAGCATGAAAATGGTGTTGTAGAAGAAATTATTAAGCAGCCTAGTGAAGAGGAGAAATTAAAAGAAACAGAGGAACAAAAAGAAATTCTAGCAGGAAAGGATAAGATAAATGAAAGAAATCTAGCATTGATAGAGAAAGTACATAAAGCTAGATTTAATTTAATAAATAATAATAAATTAATTGGTGGTTTTTTAGATGAAATAGACGAACAGCTTAAAATATCGAATGAAAATAAGCATCTTACATTAAAAGAATTATTGGAAAAAGTTAAAAAAAACTAAAATTATGATGGTGGTGCCCATGGTTTTTATTGTGGCTGTATTTTAAATTTCAATGATGAAATTGATAATGTTTAAAAATAAAAACACACAAAATGGTTTTGTTACCATGCTAAATGACGTAATAGATATCAAGTTACTTGTTTAAATAAAGATAACCACCTTTATAAGGAATAACTTGCGCTTTTTTCTTATTAACTTGTTCTGCACTGGTACCTAAATGGCCAAAGAAGGCAATGGTAGGAATATCGTAATTAAGATCTGAAGGTAGTATTGCTGTTACAATTATAGTGTCGTGGATTTTAATATTCTTAACATCCAACGCCTTTAATTCTTTAACTCATTATAATACAAGCACACGCGGGTCTTTTGATAACGGCATAATTCCCGCAGAGTCATTTTCCCTATTTGTGGTGGTATTAACTTTCGGATAAGAAATAAACCATCAACGAGATTTATTATAAGATTGCATTGCATTTGATTTTTGTATTCTCTCTTTATTTAATCTAATTCATCTTCTTGATAAGAAAAAACCAACACTTACTTGTACCATAAAAAACGATTAGAATTATAGAAAAATAATTATTTTTTATAATAAATATTTAATATTAATTAATGGTTATTTTTTATTGTTAATATTTTTAAATTTATGTTAAGCCATATTTCTTGTGAAAAACCATTAAAAAGTTTCTTAAAATAAAATGTTTTTTTTAGGTTATTAATTGATAGTTAGATAAGTTATAAAGGATATTATAATAATGACAAATAGATTAATAAGGATATAATTATGCATTCTAATATTACTTCATCTAATATAGTTCTAAATCATTTTTTTAATAATAGTTTCGAAAAAAAATCAGATAATATCATGGCTGAAAAATTTTCATCATTAGATAATAGATGTATTGTTTTTACTCCTAACATATATTTAGAATCCAATTTTGTAAGTGATAATAAAGAAAAACCTATAAATTATGTTAGTGAGGAAATTTTATCAGTCGAAAATAAAAACATGACTAATAAATCATGCGTAAAATTAACCTCTCATGATTTAAAAGAAAATAAAGAATGCTATTCAAACTACGTCGAAGAGGGTATTTATGTAAAATATATGCCGTTAGATGATAGCAATGTTTCAACGGATATTGTTAGCAATAGCGATCAGTCCTCAGAAGCTACTGAGAGTATCTATATGGATATGACTGGAGCATTACATCATGTTGTTCTTGAAAAGAATGATAGTACAGATAAACAGAATGCTGAAGCAGAGCGTGGTAATAACGATTTTAATGAGCGTGAACTACAAGAAATTAGAAATTCAAGACCAAAACTCCCCCAAAGAAATTTGACCTCTGAAGAAAAAGAAATTCTTACATCAAAGATAAAATCAGAACTAGCAGGATATATAGAAAATGCTTTTACTAATAAAAAAATTAAAATATCTAAACATAAATTAATTGAAGGATTTAATAACGAAGTTTCTTTGAAAATATTTTCACTAAAAAATATAGATGATGTAAATATTGAAGATCTGATATATTACTATATTGATAGTGGTTTACCCTTGGATTATAAGATAGTTAAAAATGATGAAAAATTAATTAATGACATTAAAAACTATTTATTTGTGTATTCTTATATCTTTAATAAAAATGTGAAACAAGATGTTACTGGTTTTTTTACAGAAGACTTTTCTAAGATTAATAAATTACATGAACTCCAAAAGATAAATTTATATGCAAATATTGTAGAGAAAATAGTAGACTGTATTATTGATAAAAAAACGTTAATTGAATCGTTAGTAATTATTTTGAATAATAAAGAAAACGGGATAAAAGGAAAATTAGATTACTTAAGTAAATTAATTAAACATAAGGGTAAGTTTATTGGAAATAAGGAAAATGCTTTTAATCAGTTAAAGAAAATAATTGAATCCAGTGTGGAAAAATTAAATAAAACTGGTTTATTAAATAAAATAAAACTATCAGAAGAAAGTAAAGAAATGCTGATAATAAAAATGATAAAAAAAAGTGTAAATGGATCATTTTTATCAATGGATAATTTATCAAATTTAATTATTGATAAAAGTGAAGTAAAAAAGAAAATAACGAGTGATTTTTTAAAAAAATAGAGTATATACCAGAGGAATTGCTTTTAAGTAAAGAAAATAGAAAATTTACCAATGGTGTAATTAATTCTTTTATTGAAGAACTCAAAGATTATAATATAAATAAAATACCTAATGATATCCAGTTTTATTATATGATTGATATAGAGTTAACACTTCTTTATTTTAAGAATAAATAGATATTACATTAAGTTGCTCCCTCAAAAAATATTGAAATATGAGGGAGCTTTTTTATCAGAAAATTAATTATTAATATTAATTTAAATATCCAAGCGCTTAGTTTGCCATTTACGAGAGCGCCAACGCCATGCGTTAGTTAAGCCACGTAGCCATTCATCACAAAGAAAACCAATCCAGATACCAATTAGGCCCATTTCCATTTTTATACCAAGGAAATAGCCCACCGGAATAGCAACACCCCACATAAAGCAGATAGCTGTCATCAGCGGAAATTTAGCATCACCAGCAGCACGCAAGGCATTCACCATCACGATATTAAAAGTACGACCTGGTTCTAAAAAGACGGACAAAATAAACAGCGGGATCAATTGGTCTATGATGCGTTGGTCTTCTGTGATCGAATACAAAATAGGATCACGCATAAACCAATAAACAATAACCACCCCGATGGTAAATATCACACCCGTTTTTAAACTTTTCCACCCACGATTAAAAGCATCATCAAAGCGTTTTGCACCCACTAAGTGACCCACTAATATTTCATTACCAATACTAATCGCTATGCCAAAAAGCATTAAAAACAGTGACAGTTGGAAATAGAGAGTTTGTGCTGCAAGAGGAACTTCGCCCATTAATCCAATAAAAGCCGATGCAGTCATGTAATGTAAAATCCAAACCAAGTTTTCACCCGCAGCAGGTAAACCGATATGTAGGATTTTCCCTAACATATTTTTAGACCATACGACGAGTTGTTTGGCTTCGAATTTAATACGCAAACCGTAGAACAGTAATCCACATAATAAAATAACTGCAATAATACGACCAACAACCGTTGACCACGCAACACCCACTAATCCGTATTGTGGTAAACCAAAAAAGCCATAAAGCACAATCATATTACCAATGACAGTAACAATATTGGCGATCAGTGTGACATACATTGCTGCTTTAGATTTACCATAAACTCTCAGACAAGCTGCAAGAATAATCGAAATGGCCTCAGGAATAAGGCAAATACCAATAATATGCAGGTAGTTGTAGCCATCTTGCACCAAGTGCTCAGGCGTATTCATTATGTTAAGAATATTGTAGCCAAAGAAAAGAATGATCAAGGCACTACTAATACCTAACAAAGAGTTAAACGCGATAGAAATATGAATTGCTTGGCTGGCTTTTTCTTTTTTACCCGCGCCTAAGTATTGGGCAATAACAACGCTACATCCCACACTAATAAAGCTAAAAATAGTGATAAAAAGATCAAAGACTTGGTTACCGACGCCCATAGCAGCTAAGTAAGCCGTAGAAACGTGGCTTACCATGTAAGTATTAATTAATAGTGTGGCTAGATGTAGGAAAATATCTATAAATATTGGCCAACTAAGGGAAAAAAGCGAGCGATCCGCTACATCAGACTGATGCATTGAAAACCTTCTTAAAAACAGAGTGAAATCGATATTATTAATATAACGCGTAGGAAGATAAGAGATTCTACAAGGTTTATTTATAAGGTAATAGTGCAAATAATGTTTATCTGGCAAAAAAGATGTTTATATGGTTTATTCATTGATAACTAATCACTATTATCATTAAGAGATGATTAACGTTAAAGTCAGGGGAATGAATGAATACTAAAATAAAAGTGGCTATTGTCGGTTATGGCAATATTGGTCGATTTGCATTAGAAGCGGTTCAAGCTGCTCAAGATTTTGAATTAATGGGTGTTGTTCGTCGTGATATCAATAATGTTCCAGAAGAACTGCAAAATATTACCGTGACTAACGATATTAAAACATTAGGTAATGTTGATGTTGCTCTCTTATGTTCACCGACTCGTGCAATTAAAGAATTAGCTAAATCTATTTTAAGCTTAGGCATTAATACAGTAGATAGTTTTGATGTTCACAGTGAAATTGTGGCATTAAAAACAGAGTTAGATGAAGTTGCAAAAAAACATGACCGTGTCGCTGTTATTTCAGCAGGTTGGGATCCGGGTTCTGATTCTATTATTCGTACGCTAATGTTAGCTATGGCACCAAAAGGGATCACTTATACTAATTTTGGGCCTGGTATGAGCATGGGGCATAGCGTAGCGGCTAAAGCAATTGATGGTGTAAAAGATGCACTTTCAATGACTATTCCATTAGGAACTGGCGTTCATCGTCGTATGGTTTACGTGGAATTAGAAGCTGGAGTAGATTTTAATCAAGTAGAGCAAGCCATTAAAGCAGATAGCTATTTCTCTTCTGATGAAACTCATATTAAGCAAGTCGATTGTGTTGATAGCTTAAAAGATGTGGGACATGGTGTGCAAATGTCTCATAAAGGGGTTTCGGGTAAAACACATAATCAATTATTTGAATATTCAATGCGTATTAACAACCCTGCATTGACGTCTCAATTTATGGTGTCTGCTGCAAGAGCAAGTATGAAACAACGTGCAGGTGCTTATACGGTTATTGAAATTCCACCAGTTGATTTCTTAGCTGGGGATTTAAATACATTAATTGCAAAACTCGTCTAATCGATTAAGAGTATCTGCATAAAATATTGCCCACATAACGTGGGCAATATAGATTAACGCTTAGGCAAACTTGATGATTTTGAATTAGCGTTTAATACTTTTAAATTCTTTGGTTGTTGCGGTTAATGCCACTTCTGTTGGTAAGCGTTCCATTGAACTTGCACCATAGAAGCCGTGGCAATCAGGGCAGTTATCGAGGATATATTGTGCATCTTCTGGTGTTGCAATTGGACCACCATGACAAAGCACAATCACATCAGCACGCACTGCTTTTGCCGCTTTTGCCCAGTCATTAATTAAAGGAACACAATCCGCTAAGGTTAATGCTGTTTCAGCACCAATATTACCGCCAGTTGTTAATCCCATATGAGGTACAATAATATCTGCGCCAGCTTCAGCCATTGCAATCGCATCTTCACGACTAAAGACATAAGGTGTGGTTAATAAACCTTTTTCATGAGCCTTGCGGATCATATCCACTTCAAGACCATAACCCATACCTGTTTCTTCTAAATTAGCGCGGAAATTACCATCAATCAGACCTACCGTTGGGAAATTCTGTACGCCAGCAAAGCCTGTTGCTTTAACTTCATCTAAGAATTTATCAAAGTTACAGAAAGGATCTGTACCATTAACGCCAGCAAGTACAGGTGTATGTTTAACAACAGGTAATACTTCTTTTGCCATATCCATAACGATTTCATTGGCGTTACCATAAGCTAATAAACCCGCTAAAGAGCCACGGCCAGCCATACGATAACGACCAGAGTTATAAATAACGATAAGGTCAATACCACCTGCTTCTTCACACTTAGCTGAAAGCCCTGTACCCGCACCACCGCCAATAATTGGCTCATGGCGTGCAATCATTTCATTGAATTTTTTTAGTAACGTTTCACGTGAATGAGTCATTCTTCTTTCTCCGTGGTTAACAAATAAGTTCCTGGTGCAAATCATAAATTTGCTGAGTAAACTCAGCAGAGTTTATGTGATAAGGACTGATGACTAACTGACGAGTCTCTGTCTCTTTAAATGTTGTTATAAATGCATCAAAAAAAGCTTGGTTTGCTTGAGGATCCCAGAAAGGGGCTCCTTCAATATCCAGAGCTGAAAAACCGCCCTGTGGTAATACAAACCGCAATGGACCTTCACACTGATTGAGTTTCTCAGCGATCCAGATACCTAATTGACGGTTTTCCTCTGGTGTTGTACGCATCAAGGTGACTTGCGCATTGTGATGATAAAATTGACGCCCTTTATATTTCTCAGGAACACTCGATGGGCGACCAAAGTTCACCATATCTAATGCGCCACAAGAACCTATATAAGGGGTTTTGGTTCGGGCGATTGCACCAAAACGGTCTTCATCACAAGCAAGTACACCGTCAAACAAGTAATCACACACTTCTGTTGTTGTAAGATCGAGCACGCTATGAAGTAGGTGACTGTCTGCCAGTTTTTCCATGGCTTTACCGCCACTTCCTGTTGCGTGAAAAACAAGGCAGTCATAATTATTTTCAAGTTTTTGTGTAAGTTGTTGTACACAAGGCGTAGTTACACCAAACATCGTTAATGCGACAGCCGGTTTATCAACAACATGTTCTTCTTGGTAAAAATAAACAGCGCCAGCTATTTGGTTCGCCGCATTTCTTAGGACTTTGCGAGAAATGCGATTTAAGCCGGATACATCTGTGACGGAGTACATCATTGAGATATCACTTGCACCGATATAGCCTGAAATATCGCCAGACGCCATCGTCGATACCATCAATTTAGGTACACCAATTGGCAAAGATTGCATTGCTGGTGTAATCAGTGCCGTTCCCCCCGATCCGCCTAGTCCAAGAATGGCTAAGACATCATCTTGGTGAGTTAAATAGTGTTCAAATGCGATAGACATCGCTTCTATGGCTTTACCTCTATCGCCACAGAAAACCGCGTCTTTACCATTAGGGTGAAAACTTGCGATTTCTGCTGCGGTGACATCAGCTTCTTTGGCGAGTGTCGTGGGTTTAGTTGTCAAATCGACGGTTTTAACAGGAAGGCCTGCTTTTTTAATTAAATCACTGACATAAAAAATCTCAGCACTTTTAGTATCAAGCGTTGTGGCAATATAAATAGAGCCAGAATACTGTTTCATAAGCCTTCCCTTACCTTTTATGATTATCGACGAATAGATTATAACCATAATGAGACTCGAGTTTCATTTATCATAACATCGTTTTGAGACTCTTGTCTCATTATTTTTATTTTTATACTCTAGAGGTCGATAAGGTGTGATTAATCACCTAAAGTAAACGTTAAGTGTTGTGAGTATTTGACTTAAAATAAATTAGACACATAAAGTGTGGAAATAACGAAGGATTTTCTATGAGTGACAATGACGAAACGGATGCTATGTCCGGTACAAGAAAAAGAACCCATCAATTATTGGTGACAACAGCATTGGGACTTTTTGAGCAAGGAATGTTACCGACAGTGTCGGAATTAGCGGCACATGCAGGTGTTTCGAGAGCAACCGCATATCGTTATTTTCCAACACAAAGTGATTTAATTAGTGCCACTGTTGATGCAAGTTTAGCACCGATCATTGCATGGAACCCCACTCCTGAAGATAATACGCAACAGCGCATTACTGAATTGCTCAATCTTGCCTATCCTCAAATGTTTAAACATGAAGGTGCACTGCGTGGTGCATTACAAGTCTCATTACAGCAGTGGGCAAAAGAGAGGCAATCAAGTGAATATGCAGAAAAACGATTTATTCGCGGTCACCGTAAAGAGATTTTACTCAAAGTTATTGAACCGTTAAAAGCACACTATCCTGAAGAAATGTGGGATAAGGTGATTAAATCTTTCTCTTTAATTTATGGGTCTGAAGTCTTTTTGGTAATGAAAGATATCTGGAAAATGGATGATCAGCAGGTCATTGATATGACTCAATGGATGGCAAAAGCTATTCTAAATCAGGCAAAATCTGATTATCCTGCAGATAACGATTAATTATTTGAATAAATCAGTTAAAATTGTATAAATCATTTACGTTTTAGCTATTGCAGGGATCGTTATGTCACATAAAACAGAAGACCAAGAGTGGCTGGTAGAACAACTACAATTTATTGCACAAGGCATTGGTAAAACATTATCGCCTTTTTGTGAAGTTGTACTTCATGATCTAACCGATAGTGAAAATACCATTATGGTCATTGAAAATAATCTATCAGGTAGAAAAGTAGGGGATAGAGCAACTGAGCTAGGAATGGCACGTATTGAATCGTCAGATTTCCCTCAGATTGTGGCGAATTACCCCAATCAATTTCCGGATGGAAGAACGGCAAAAAGTACGTCTATCGGTATTAAAGACAAACAGGGCAATTATGTTGCAGCGTTATGTTTAAATATTGATATTTCGATGATCAAAGGATTACAAATGGTACTTAACCAATTTGCAACCCTTGAAGAAGGTAATGACATTATTGAAACCTTTAGTTCAGTGACGGAAGATTCGCTAAAAAAACGTATTGATGAGTTTTCTGCGACTTATTCAGTCACACCAAGAGCATTAAAACCGCATCAACGGCGCGAGTTGTTACTCTGTTTACAAGATGAAGGTTATCTTTCGCTGCGTAAGGCGATGGAAATTACTGCCCAATACCTTGGTGTTTCAAGAGCAACGGTATATAACGATTTAAAAGAATGATTAAGAAATAAATTATTTTTAAATTCCAGCGGAAGATAAATCAGTAAAATAAAAAAAGATATCACTTGTTGATATCTTTTTTTATTTCTATTTTTAAATTTTAATAATATAGTGTTTTTTTATTGAAACTAGTTAACTAATTACTTGTGTGTGATTTTTATAAACATAAAAAAATAAAAGGAATAGACTGTCTATAATAATTTTTAATTGATAGGTATTAAAATGAAAATTTCAGAAATACAACCAATTTTATCTTCATCTATAGATACGGTTGATAATAAAACAAATAAAAATTTGGGTTTAACAAAAAATATAAATTCCATCGGTAATACTACTGTTCCTTTTGATAAAGGAAAAAGAGAAGAAATATTACAAGAAAATTATTCAAAGTATATTAAAGAATGTCAGAATATATTAAATAAAACAAATCCTGATATTTATAAACCCCATTCTGGAAATCTTAGAACAGAAAATATAGTTGGTGAAGACAATGTAGTTGGTGAAGACAATGTAGTTGGTGAAGACAATGTAGTTGGTGAAGACAATGTAGTTGGTGAAGACAATGTAGTTGGTGAAGACAATGTAGTTGGTGAAGAAAATGTAGTTGGTGAAGAAAATGTAGTTGGTGAAGACAATGTAGTTGGTGAAGACAATGTAGTTGGTGAAGACAATGTAGTTGGTGAAGACAATGTAGTTGGTGAAGAAAATGTAGTTGGTGAAGAAAATGTAGTTGGTGAAGAAAATGTAGTTGGTGAAGAAAATGTAGTTGGTGAAGAAAATGTAGTTGGTGAAGAAAATGTAGTTGATAAAGAAAATGTAGTTGGTGAAGAAAATGTAGTTAATAAAGAAAATATATTTTATAAAAATACGGATGAACTTAAAATAGAAGAATGTTTTAATAAAATAATAGAAAGTGCGGATTCAATTACTAACTTAGTCAGTGGTGCTGAGGATATAATAGATTCTGGGCGTGATTTGAAAAAAGAAGCTAGAAATAAACTTTCAGAATTTATTACTAATTCAGGAAAGAAGGAATTAAATACAGAACAAAAACTTTATTTTAGAAGTGAGAAAAAAAGGAGCTTTAAAAATCTAATTGTAAATTTAATTTCACCATTTAAATTTATAAATAGAACATTATTACCTATAAAAATAAACTTTGAGAATAAAAATATAAATAAATCGTTAAATACATTTAAATTTAATAATATATCAAATGATAATGATGCATTTAACAATTTCTCAATTAAGTTAGAACAACTTAATAAAACATTTACTGATAATGTTAATAAGGTAATATCTAAAAAAGTAAATAGTAATAACAAAATAGATATTATGATCAAATATCATACATTAGAAAAAGCTTTGGAGTGTAAGCTTGTTAATGATATTAAACTGATAAATGATGAATTTAAAGCTGATTTGGCTAAAAATAGATTCGAGAATAATTATTCTGATCTACCTGATAAAATAATGAATGAATTAAACGCTATTTTAAATTCAGATATAGATGAATTATCCTCTTCTAAGACAACCGATAAGTTGAAAAATTTAATAAAAGAAAAAATCAATAGTCAGGATAAGGATGTAAAGATTGAGAATTTTATTGATAAAATTATTAATTCTATTTTTAATAAAGAGAATATATTAGAAATTGAAAAAACTGTTGATGGTAATTTCGAAGAAATCAAACAAGAAACATCTTTAAGTTTAACAAAAGAATTATTTAACCAGTTATCAAAAGATGAAAAATTTATTGGCGAGAAAGACTCTATTGCTAAAGTAGACAACTTAATAAGGATGGTGAGCAAAGATATTTATAAGAATATGGGAGAACAAACGGATAAAGAAATAAAATTAATTAATGATAGTTTTTATGAAAATATAAAGAAAAATGATAATGGACATGATTTTCTTACTCGGCTATTTAAAAACTCAAGTAATAATATTAATTATAAATGGGCGCAAGATGCTGTTGTTTTATTAATTAATTATAGCTATTTTGAAAATAAAAAGAATGTAACAATTGATTACGTTAGTCGCGGTAAAGTGACAGATGGCGGTAATGGTACTAGTAGTACACAAAAAACAGCAGTAGAAAATAACTTAAAAAGTATTTTTAGCCGACTAGGGTTAAGTATTGATGATTTAGATAAATCTAAAGATGAAGTGCTAAGAAAGTATTTTGCTAATTATTTTGAACATATTTAATAATTTCATTAAATTATTTTTATTTGTATTTTTAATGATTTAATTATATTTATTGGTATATAGGTGGATGATTTATGATTAGCAAAACAAATCTATTTAAACCCAACGTGTCATTTGTAAATAAAAAGCATTATCTTCCCAAAAAGGAAGATTATATTTTTACAAAAAAAATAACTGAAATAAGAAATACACCAGTTTCACCTTCTTTTGGTAAGAGAATTATTCATGTGTTGACTTCTTTATTTCATAAACTAGAGATTGGTTTTCTTATAAAAGATATAAAAAACAATAAACTATTTGATACTGTTGATACAAACAAACATAGTAATATTTTTAATGAAATAGATAAAAAAAATATTGAAATAAAAAATAAAAATTTAAATTCTATAAATAACATAATTTCTCATGCAAATGATAAATTTGATTTTTACAGTTTCTGTAAATATTTAACTGAAGTAAAAAGAGCTAAAGATTTTTTCTCAGTACAAGATGATACAGAAAAAGAAGGCTCTGACAGTAAATTAATTGTAGAATATTTAAATGAAATTATTGTAAATAGAATAACTTCAATAAATGATAAAAGTATGAAAAATATTTTCAAGTTAATAAATTCAATTTTTAATTTTGAAAATATTCATTTAAATAAAAGATATGATTTTATGAGTAACTTTTCAACAGAGAAAGAAAGAGAGAACTTTATAGATTGTGTTAATTTACTTGTTATCGCTGAAGATGAATTAAGTATACTGAGTAATTTTGATAAAACGCTTAGTCATAGAATAAAAAATAATTTATCAACAATACTAAAAGTAGCATTAGGAAATAATGAAAATGCTTCTTTTAAAGAATTATCGATAGATTGGACGAATACATATATTAATGGATATGATATTAGAAAATATAGAAGTGTAGAGGTGAATACAGAGGGAGTTGATATAAAAGATAATATATCTGTTAGGCAAGATCAAGATACAAAGGATCTTAATATAACGGGAAATCAATCTGTAGAGACGAATACAGATAATTTAATAATCGAATTAAATCAAGATTTCACTAATGACTGGCTACAAGAAATTTTTGGTGAAAGAGAGCTATTTTCTGACGAAAATATTGAAAAAGAAAATGGTAGTGTTGGCTTTGATGATACAAATAATAACGAAGTTATGGATGATATTGGATTTCCGTTATCTAAGGAACCGATTGAAGATCCTGATACTTTATTATCATCGTTAAAAAGTAAGTTCTATGAATTTTCTGATTATTTAAATGAAATGGAGCTTAAAGAAGAAGAAATAATAAATTTACATGAAGGTTTTTATTCTGAATTTGAATCTTATGTGAATAATATAAATAATATAAATAATATAAAAAGTAGGCTTAATGATATTTCTGAGGCATTAAGTCAAATAGATTTTGAAGAGGAGGATATTTTAAAAAATATAAAATCAAGTAGTGAATTTTATCATAATATTGATTCATACAAAAATGAAATAAGTCAACTTTTTAAAGAAATTAATAAAATATTAGATAATGAAAACAAAGATAATTTTAAAAGTATAAAAGATACTTTAAATTATGATTTGGAAATTTTGAATAATAGTCTAAAGGATATACAAGTTTTTAATATTGAAGATAAGAAAACTATCATTAATGGTTTGATAAAAGACCTTGATAAAATAATATTAAATTCAAAAAATGATTATTTAGATAATGAAATTAATAGGTTAAGTGATATTTTTAAACAAAAATCAAGAAATTCTAATATTGTTGATAAGCCTTTATCAGTTAATTATGAGAGTACGCCATTAGTAGAAAGTGAAGATATCGATATTACATCGCAGTTACATGAAAATAATGTTGACGAATTAAATGTAGACGAATTTTTTTCATCTTTAGAAAATAGTGTAAATGAGATAAGTAGTGATATGTCTGATATTCTTAATAAGGTTAAAAGCTTATCGTATAATACTACAAATGGAATTGTAACTAATTCAGAATTAAGTAAAGTTCAAGAGTTAAAAAATAAGTATATTAATAAAAAAAATATGATTATTGATTCTAACAATATATCTAAAAATAAGTTAAATGACAAATACATTGAAAGTACTAAAAAATCAAAAGAATTACAGGAGCAAATACATTTGCTTAAAGGAAAATTAGAGGAATCAAAAGCGCGATACAGTAAAGAAAACCAACAAGCAAATGAAAATTATATTAGCAACTTAAATGTAATTAATGAAGGATCAAAACGTAGAGAAAAAATAAAAACTAATAATATCAGTATCGATGATAATATCAGTAATCATGATATTAAACAATCTAAAGAAATCACCGGCAATAAAATTACATTAAGTGAAGGTAATAATAAAAATTCAAAACAAAATAACATAGCTAATGGAAGAGGTGTAATTGATGATAATTTTGAAGGTGAATTAAGAACAGAGCATTCTATTGATATTGATTCCGTGAATAACATTGAAATAAAAGATGAAAATATTATCTTGATTAAAGACTACAAAAATAAAAATAAAAACATTGAAAATGTTAGTTTTAATATAAGTGAAAATAGAGTTACCTATTTAAGAGTGGATTATGATAACAAGAAAGTGGCTAAAAGTTTAAAATATATTATTGATGATGAGATAATAAAGGGAAACTTGAAAAAAATAAAGGAAATAAAAGATGTAATATTTAAGTTGAAAGCAGGCAGAGTAATTGATTCTAAAAGTAATAAAATTAATAAGAAAAAACTCGATGAAAATAACGATCAAAAAGAAATTGAGATACAAAATAGAATGTTAGAGTCTAAAATAAGTGAGGTAAAAGAGAAAATTAAAGGCGATATAAAAAATATCATTGATAAAATCAATGAGCTATCAAAAAAATAGATATTAAAGAATAAGACTAGCGTTAAAGTTTTTTCCTTAAATAATACTTCTTATCACTAATTGGATAGTTCTCTAGCGTGCCAAATATTTCAAATCCCTGCTTTTGATAAAAAGGCAGGGCTTGAAAACTAAAGGTATCCACTTCAGCATATTTGGCACCTTTTTCTTTTGCAGCAAATTCCATAGCTTGCAGTAATTCTGTTGCTATATTTTTTCCTCGATAGGCTTTATCTACCCACAAATAACGAATACGTAACCAATTTCCTAAAATATCACCTGTTATCCCACCCATCTTTTTACCATTTTCTTCCTTAAAGACCGCAAGTGGTGTGTATTGATCCATATGAATATAGTTGAGGTTATGTGTTAATAAACCTTCATAAATTTCATTGATCTCATTTGATGTGGGATTTGTGGTTATTTTCAGCGACATAATCGGCTCTATGCATTAAAAAAAATAATAATTACATTATCACTATTTGGTTATTAAATATTTATACAAATGCTAGGATGGAAACAATAATTAAAAAAGCTGGATAACACAACATGTCGTTTTTGAAAACTCTACCGGGTATTTTGTTTTGTGCATTAATTGGTGGTGTGCTAACCCTTTCTGGTTTACCTATGGCACTGATGTTTGGGCCGATTATTGTTGTCATCATTGCTTATCGCTTTAAATGGGAACTGTCAGTGCCTAAGCACACATTGACATTTATTCAACTGACTTTAGGTTCGTCGGTTGGCTTAATGTTTAATCAAGTTCATTTAGGCAGTGCTGATAACTTAATTATTCTATTACTGACATTAGTTGTTTGTTTAGCCATTCAGTTTTTTGTGAGTTTCTTTTGGTTTCATCGTCATATCGGTTGGACAAAAGAAGAGTCGATGTTAGGTGCCGTACCCGGTGCGATGGCGGCTATTTTGGCTCTTACTGATCATACTAAAACACCACCACAAAAAATCGTTATTTCTCATACCATTCGTTTAATGGTGCTGATTATTATGGCGGGTTTTATTGTGGGAGCCGATAAAGCCAATATGCCTGAATTTGCAATACCCGAAATGACGATAATTTCTCTGTTGTGGTTATTGTTGATTATTGCGTTAGGGTTGGGCTCTGGGCTTTTATTACAGAAAATCCGATTTCCTGCACCTTTTATGCTGACCTCATTAGGCAGCGCGATATTGGTTCAATCTTTTGTGAGTGAGCCTATTACGTTTCCAATGCTTCTTAATGAATTGAGCATGGTATTAATTGGTATGAATATTGGCGCACATTTTGTTGTTTTCCCGCTTTCATCACTGATTAAAAATGCATTTTCTTCTGTGCAAGTTGTGATTATTAATGTGATTTTAACCGTGATTGTGGCGTATGGGGCGGCTTATCTAACAGGTGTGCCTTGGGCAACGTTAGTATTAGCTTGGGCGCCGGGAAGTATGGAAGCAATGACTTTTGCTGCGATAACCATGAATGTAGATGCGGCTTTTGTTATGTCGAATCATATTTTTCGAATGCTGATTATTCAAAGTATTCCATCTGTGGCTTTGTATTGGAACGAATATAGACAGAAGAAAAATAATTAGCATAAAGAAAGGTAGAAAAATCTTTTGATAACCTCTATGAGTCATTTTATATCACAACTGTATTTAAAGAGGTTATCTCGCTTTATTTATCCAATAGTGAATTAACACAAGTATTAATAATTTAATAGACTTAGCGATTTATTCGCTAATAGCTGACATTTCTTACTGTGTGTTACTTCAATACCTTTCAAATCTTTATAGCTATCTTCATTTAATTGACTCATTGGCAACGTTGAGTAATTACTAACATCCCATTGTTGTGACCGTGAAAAAACCATTAATGCTCTTTCAATTTTAGGTTTTGATATTTGCTCATAACCACAATCTTTATTTAGAAAAAGGTAGATAGCGGTTAAATCTGCCAAGTCTTCTGCTTGCGTGTAAGTTAACGCTTTTGTACTCGAAGAAAAGAGCATAGTAAAAGAAAACGTTAGTGTGCAGAACAAGGCGAACATTTTTTTCATTAGGCGTGCTATTCCTTTGTGTGATGATTTAGCAAGTTTTGTTATTTGGCTTAATGTAGTTAAAAGTTTTGCAAAGGCCTTCTATTTTGTTGGGTTTTAAATTGACCTTCCAGTAAGGGGAAACTTTAGCATCAGTAATAGTTTACAAAGCTTTTTTATTCATCTTATTTCGATAAATACATAATAACTTGTTTTTATTCAAAGGAATATATTATGCAACGTCGCGAATTTTTAAAATTAGGCGCCACATTAAGTGCTGTAACATTATTACCGAGCTGGAGTCGTTTTGCGTTTGCCCAAAGTAACACGCCTTCATTGGCTATTCCACCTCAAATTACCCCAGATGCTCAACAAAAGATTGTTCTTAATATTCAACAAGGTGTTTCTCAATTTATTCCGACGGCAAGTACAACAACTTGGGGTTATAACGGCAGTTTATTAGGGCCTGCATTGAAATTGAAACGTGGTCAACCTGTCACTATCAATATCAATAACCAACTCCCCGAAACGACAACCGTTCACTGGCATGGGCTTGAAATTAGTGGCGAAGAAGATGGCGGCCCTCAAGCAACGATTGCACCTGGGAAATCTCGCACAGTGACTTTTACACCAAACCAAGTTGAATCAACGTGTTGGTTCCATCCTCATACGCATGGTGTAACAGGTCAACAAGTGGCTATGGGGTTAGGCGGATTAGTGATTATTGAAGATGATGAAACTGCAAGCCGAAAATTACCTAATCGCTGGGGTATTGATGATTTACCCGTTATTTTGCAAGACAAACGTTTAGATAGTGAAGGACAAATTGATTATCAGCTTGATGTGATGAGTGCGGCGATTGGCTGGTTTGGCGATATGATGTTGACCAATGGGGCGATCCAACCACAGCATATTGTGCCAAAAGGCTGGGTAAGATTACGATTCTTAAATGGATGTAATGCACGTAGCTTAAATCTGGCCACTAGTGATGGCAGACCCATGTATGTGATCGCCAGTGATGGTGGATTATTAGCAGAACCTGTAAAAGTGACAGAACTCCCTATTTTAATGGGAGAGCGTTTTGAGGTTTTAGTGGATACCTCAGATGGTCGTGATTTTGATATTGTCACTTTACCTGTACGTCAAATGGGCATGGTGTTAGCACCGTTTGATAATGTATTACCTGTATTACGTTTATTACCGTCAGCAGAAAAAGCACAAGGTACTTTACCCGATCAATTAGCATTAATTCCAGCATTACCAACCCTCAGTAACATTGCAACTCGTACATTACATTTACGTATGGATATGCGTTTAGATATGCAAGGTATGATGGCATTAACAGAGCGTTATGGTGATAAAGCATTAGCGGGCATTCATCATGGAATGAGTCATATGCGCCAAGGTAATGGCAATGGCATGATGGGCGGTGGAATGAATTGTGGCCATGGTAATGGAGATCTAGATATTTATACTGCTAATAGTATCAATGGTATTCCATTCTCAATGACAGAGCCTGCATTCGATGTGAAACAGGGTATTTATGAACGTTGGGTTGTTTCTGGTCGTGGTGACATGATGTTACATCCATTCCATGTGCATGGTACGCAATTCCGTATTTTATCTGAAAATGGTCGAGCACCAGAAAAACATCGCCAAGGCTGGAAAGATATCGTGAAAGTTGAAGGTCAATTTAGCGAAATTTTGGTGAAATTCGATCATTTAGCCACAAAAGCGCATCCATTTATGGCGCACTGCCATTTATTAGAGCATGAAGATACCGGTATGATGGCGGGTTTTACCGTTAGTAAATAATCAAACACTGTAAAAACCATTAATATCAGTAAGATAAACTAATGGAAGGCACAAGATTAATATTTTGTGTCTTTATTTTCATTAAATCAGATCATCGCATGATGAAGGAAGTTCTGGTACAATCGTTTGCTTTCCCCGTTAACCCAATCGAAATAAATCATGAAACATATTGTTGATGTCATGATCTCTGAAGAAGAGATCAAACAGCGTATTGCTGAGCTAGGTCGTGAAATCACAGAACATTACCGCCCACGTCAAGAACAACACGATCTTGTCTTAATCGGCTTGTTAAAAGGTTCTTTTATTTTTATGGCAGATTTATGTCGTGAAATTAATGTGAACCACGAAGTCGATTTTATGACTGTATCAAGTTACGGTAATGGTATGACGTCAACGCGTGACGTTAAAATCATTAAAGATCTCGATGAAGATATTCGTGGTAAAGATGTTCTGATTGTTGAAGATATTATTGACTCAGGTAATACCTTAAATCGTGTTAAAGAGATTTTAAGCTTACGTGAGCCAGCTTCTATTTCTATCTGTACTTTATTGGATAAACCATCACGCCGTGAAGTTGATGTACCTGTTGAATGGATTGGCTACTCCATTGAAGATAAATTTGTTATCGGTTACGGCATCGATTACGCACAACGTTATCGCCACCTGCCTTATATTGGGCATGTAACGTTATTAGATGAGTAATGAATTTACTTAAAATAGAAGTGAAAAACCCGCTGTAGGCGGGTTTTTTGTTGGTCTTATTTAATAAAAATAGATACAGGTAAATTAAATCGAGCTGCTAGTTTTTTAATATGTTCTAGCGTGAGATTACGTTCACCATTTAAAATGCGGCTTACATAAGAGCGCGAACCTAATTCTTCTTTAAAATCAGTGGTGTTTAATTGATATTGCTCCATTAATGTACGCAAAACAGCAATGGCATCATCACATTGATTTAGTCTTGCATTGAATGCTCTAAATTCAGGAGCACTATTCTCATATTCATCAATTTTATGACAAAGCATATCAATTAAAGGATTATCTGGGTCGTGTTCTACTAAGTATTCAACTAATTTGACACCTTCTTCATAGTCTTTACGAGATTGGCTACGACCAAGAATAGGAACTATATTGACTAGGCTATTAGCAGCCTTAATTGCATCAATAATCATCATTCTTTTGTTCTCCGATAGTAATCAATGAGTTTATCGTATTCAGCATGAGTAGAAATATGTTTTACAAATATTTTGTCGCGTTCAAAATCTGCAAAGAATAGGATCCTTAGCGTATTTCCACCAATATTGATAACCCACCATTTTTCTCTATATTTCATTCTATCTAAACTTGGGAAGATTTTTTTAATGCTTCAGGTGTTTGATAAGTATTCTGCTTTAGCGTTCTGTAAGTATCAGTAAGTGATTGAGTACAATTGGGGAAACGTGTAGATGCTAAATCAAAAGGCTCTCGTGATATTACGTGCATTCCCTGTCCCTTGCTTCCTATTTGACAACAGCATAGCACTCTTTTTCGGTGTTGCCAAATAGGCAACTTCATATTTTTAATATATGAAAAAGCCCTAATATTATTTTAAATATCAAGGCTTCTAATGACTTTTTATGGTGAGTAAATTAACGCGGATGGCTTAATTTTGCCATCGCTTGGCGATACGAAAGTTCAAGTTTTTCACGACTATCAGAAGTGACATCAAGGTCGTGTAGCTCACCGTTATTTAAACCGTAAACCCAACCGTGGATCATCACTTTTTGTCCGCGTTTCCACGCTGCTTGCATGATCGTCGAGTGACCAAGGTTGTACACTTGTTCGATAACGTTTAGCTCACAAAGTAGGTTTAATCTATCATGTGGTGCCAGTTCACCTAACATGGAACTGTGCTTGTACCAAATATCGCGGATATGCAGTAACCAGTTATTGATAAGACCTAATTCAGTGCCTTCAATCGCTGCTTCAATACCACCACAACCATAGTGACCACAGACAATAATGTGTTCAACTTGTAATACATCAACTGCATATTGGATCACAGAAAGACAGTTTAAATCAGTGTGGATCACTAAGTTTGCGACATTACGATGAACAAAGAGGTCACCAGGTGCTGCGTTAATTAATTTTTCTGCTGGAACGCGGCTGTCAGAGCAACCGATCCATAAAAAGTGAGGTTTTTGACCTTTACAGAGATCTTTAAAAAACTGAGGGTTTTCTTCAGTAACAGATTCTGACCATTGCTTGTTATTGGCTAACAGCTCTTCAATTTTTCTCATCATGACGTGACTGCCTGTAAATTCGGTTTCCCACCATTTGCGCTGACAGTACGCCAACACGAAATAGCTCTTGTGTTATTGTTGGATGCGAGAGATCCGTTAAGAAAGGGTATTTTTATACCATTACTTTTGAATTAATCAGAGGGCTTTTTAAAGCCAAGTGACAGATAATTGCTTGTATTTTTTCGCGTTCAAATAAGATAGATCTTTTTATAGCATTTGTTTAATGAATTTATCAATACATTCTTTGATGTAAATCAAATGTATAAAAAGATAACTGTTTGTTAAGCCTACTGTTGTATTATTCAAAAATAGACACTTATAAATATTATATAAATAAATTTAATGATTATGATTATTGGTTTTATTTTTATACTGAAAGCATAAATGATAAAAAATAAAGAACATCATTGATTGAGGTAATGAATGGCGAGATAATATTCATCAGTAAACTTGAGAAACAAAGGCAATAATTTTATTGGTATCAATTAGGCTAAATGATTGCACTAAGGGATAAATTTATTAAAACATCAGAATATCAGTAAGAAATAAAAGAACCTTGAGCCTTGATTGCTAATTTACATTCTCTTCAGGTCTTATTCTTTGTTATTAAAATAGTTAAAAAATATTTATTTATTCGTTTGTGTCATAAACCCTAAAACGGTTTATTTACGACCTTATTTTCTCTAGAATATCCTTATTCCATTTTGATCTTATTGAACTAAGCCTATTTTCTGAATTGAAGCGTGTGAGCAATGCTTAGCATTAGCAAGGTTTAGTTGAATAGCTATTTTCTGATTTCAGCTCAGTCAATGCTGAATAATGCAGTTGATAAAAGGTAATTCCCACTTATGACGTATGCATTGGAGTTAACGGAGTTAACGAAAACTTATCACAATGGCGTAAAAGCGCTAAAAGGTATTAATCTCACCGTTGAGGCTGGCGATTTCTATGCTTTATTAGGTCCTAATGGTGCGGGTAAATCGACCACGATTGGTATTATTAGCTCTTTAGTCAATAAGAGTAGCGGCAAAGTAAAAGTGTTTGGTTATGACACCGATACCGATATGGTAAATGCAAAACGCCAGTTAGGATTAGTGCCACAAGAATTCAATTTCAACCCGTTTGAAACCGTATTACAAATTGTTCTCAACCAAGCGGGTTATTATGGCGTGCCTCGTAAATTAGCATTAGAACGTGCCGAAATTTACTTAACTCAGCTAGATTTATGGGAAAAACGTGATGATAGAGCACGTTTTTTATCGGGGGGGATGAAGCGCCGTTTAATGATTGCGCGTGCATTAATGCATCAACCGAAATTGCTTATTCTTGATGAACCTACCGCGGGTGTTGATATTGAATTACGCCGCTCAATGTGGACGTTTTTAAAACAATTAAATGCTGAAGGTACCACCATTATTTTAACGACTCACTATTTAGAAGAAGCAGAAATGCTGTGTCGGAATATTGGTATTATTCAACGTGGTGAGCTGGTTGAAAATACCAGTATGAAAGGTTTATTAAGTAAATTAGAGTCTGAAACATTTATTTTAGACTTAGCACCTAAAAGCCCATTACCTGAATTACAAAATTATCAATATCGCTTGGTTGATACATCTACTTTAGAAGTCGATGTTAAAAGAGAACAAGGATTAAACAGTGTTTTTGCTCAACTTAATGCACAAGGTATTCAAGTGTTAAGTATGAGAAATAAAGCCAATCGTCTTGAAGAATTATTTGTTCATTTAGTGAATGAAGATCATACAGTAGAAGGAGAGAGGGAATGATTCAGCTGTATTGGGTAGCCCTCAAAACAATTTGGATTAAAGAAGTCACCCGTTTTGGTCGTATTTGGGTGCAAACATTAATTCCACCAGTGATAACAATGTCTCTCTATTTTGTTATTTTCGGGAACCTAATTGGTAAACGAATTGGCGATATGGGGGGCGTAGATTATATGCAGTTTATTGTTCCTGGCCTGATTATGATGGCAGTAATAACAAACTCTTATGCCAATGTTTCCTCTTCCTTTTTTGGTGCTAAATTCCAACGTAGCATTGAAGAATTATTAGTTTCACCTGTTCCAACGCATGTTGTTATTGCGGGCTTTGTCGGTGGGGGTGTTGCTCGTGGTATTTGTGTTGGAGTATTAGTGACGGTAGTTTCACTCTTTTTTGTACCATTGGAAATACACTCTTGGACAATGGTCGTCGTGACATTACTGATGACCTCAATTGTGTTTTCACTCGCGGGGTTATTAAATGCGATTTTTGCGAAAACCTTTGATGATATTAGTATTATTCCAACTTTTGTTTTAACACCATTAACCTATTTAGGCGGTGTGTTTTACTCACTGTCACTCTTGCCTGAATTCTGGCAAGGTGTATCTAAATTAAACCCGATTGTTTACATGATCAGTGGTTTCCGTTATGGTTTTCTGGGCATTACTGATGTCTCTTTAACAGTGACGATTAGCGTACTGTGTCTTTTCATTGCTGTGTTTTATGTTATTGCATGGTATTTAATTGAAAAAGGTCGTGGTTTAAGAAGCTAATCAAAAAGACACGATCGATAGTTATAAAGTTTGAAATCGGTATCTTAATTAGAGATACCGATTTTTTTTAGCTATTTTTTCAGCATAAATGTTAATTTTTATTTAAATAATGACTTCGCTATTAACAAAATGGTTTTTCTTGTTTAGTATACTAAACACTTTGATGGGGATGGAAAGGAAATGTAATGACAACGGCAAGCCAAACAGGCAAAGCGCCTGAGGCAATCTCTCGTAATAAACTTTTATGTATTGCAGGTATGGGATGGACTTTTGATGCAATGGATGTGGGACTATTGGCTTTTTTACTCACAGCATTAAAAGAAGATTGGGGATTAACCGCATCGCAATTGGGTTGGATTGGTAGTGTAAACTCAATTGGTATGGCCGTAGGCGCTTTTGTATTTGGCATTATGGCGGATAGAAAAGGGCGAAAGCCTGTTTTCATCTTCACATTGCTATTGTTTAGCTTAGGTTGTGGATTAACGGCATTAGCAAGCTCTTTAATGGTCGTGCTTGTTTTACGCTTTTTTATTGGTATGGGATTAGGTGGGGAATTACCTGTTGCTTCAACACTGGTCAGTGAAAGTGTTGAAACCCACGAACGAGGTCGTATTGTTGTTTTACTCGAAAGTTTTTGGGCGGTAGGTTGGCTAATTGCGGCTCTGATTGCGTATTTTATTATTCCTGATTATGGCTGGCGTATGGCAATGCTATTAAGCGCATTACCTGCGGTATATGCCCTTTATCTACGTTCAAAATTACCTGAGCCTGTATCTCCTCACACTTCACAGAAAAAAACACGCTTATCTATTCGCCAATCAATGGCATTGATTTGGTCACCTCAATATCGTCGTTCAACATTAATGTTGTGGATATTATGGTTTTGTGTGGTCTTCTCTTATTACGGTATTTTCTTGTGGTTGCCTAGTGTCGCTATGTTAAAAGGCTTTAGTTTAATTAAGAGCTTTCAATACGTGCTTATTATGACATTAGCGCAGTTACCCGGTTATTTTACGGCAGCTTGGTTAATTGAGCGCTATGGGCGAAAGTTTGTTTTAGTGACTTATTTAGCTGGAACAGCCATTAGTGCTTATTATTTCAGTGTGGCTGACTCTACTGCAACATTGCTTATTTTCGGGATGTTGTTATCGTTCTTTAATTTGGGGGCTTGGGGGGCTTTATATGCTTATACACCAGAACAATACCCCGATGGAATTCGGACAACGGGTGCCGGAACAGCAACTGCAATAGGGCGTATTGGTGGAATATTAGGACCTTTAATGGTGGGATATTCGGTTCAATATCAATTTGAAATAAGCTCAATATTTCTGATATTCAGTTTTTCGATTGTAATTGGAATATTAGCAGTGATGTTATTGGGGCAAGAGACAAAAAATAAGCCACTTAACTCAATTTAGTCATGCTTTGTGCGACTAAAAATATAGAATTTCTCTTTCTTGTAATATGATAGCAGTTAAGATTTTTATGAGAAAAAGGAAATAACGATGTCTCATTATGATGAAGTGGTTAAACAGGTTGATGATGCTATTGCCACAACCAGTATTCAAACCATGAATGAACTTTTAGTGGAATTAGGTAAAGATAAAACGATTGAGTTTCCACAGCGTTATGAGCAACAAGAGCGTTTACGTACGGCTATTTTCCATCACGGTGAAAAATATCGTTAGTCGGATTGTTGCTAAGAAATAAGAATTAAAAAGCGTTTTCACCTGTTTATCAATATGGTGAAAACGCTTTTTTCTTTTTACTACATTGTATCAACATGAATTAAAACGTTTTTCGACCTTCTAACACTGCGATCCTATTTTCAATGGAGGGATGCGTTGAGAAAAACGAATCTCCTTTATTAAAAATAAAGGCTGCTTTACGATAAGCACGTCCCGTCGAACCATCTTCAAAATTTTCAGTGTCATGTTGTGCTGAAATTTTCTTTAATGCATTAATCATCGCTTGATTATCTTGGGTTAAATCAACCGCAGCGGCATCAGCCATATATTCACGAGTACGGGACAAATAGAAATAGAGCACCTGTGTAATGATCGGCAACACCAAGTTTAGAATAATTAAAATGAGTCGTGCTTTACTTGCTGCATCATTACTTTTACCACCACGGTTACCAGAGGCAATATATAAGCGGCTACCAAAGATATTTGTTACCGTCAGAATAACGTTAGCTAATATACCAACATATAACGTTAGTCGTGAATCACCATGAATAATATGCCCTGTTTCATGCGCTAATACTGCTTGTACTTCTTGGCGATTAAGGCGATTTAATAAGCCTGTTGTTACACCAATAAAGGCGTTTTTCTCAGACCAACCCGCTGCGAAGGCATTCGCTTCTGGTGTATCAAGAAGATAGAGTTTAGGAATGTAGCCAAGAGTTGCACTTAAGCTAAGCTCTTCAACAATATTAAGGAGTTGGCGCTCTTGTGCATTTAAAGTGTCATCAGGGCTAATTAATCGCGCATTCATTCCCGTGAGCATAATTTTATGCCCTTTAAAATGAATAAAGATAAGCAATAAAATCGAGATGGCGAGAATAATTAATGTTGCAATAGGGAGCGTTTTGAAAGTCAGAAATGCCAACATATTATCAGTAAGATCTAAATAAGGATTGGCTCCAATAGCAGTATCCACCAGCAAACCGATCATAAGCATTAAGAGTAAATATGTTGCTATAACAAAACGAGTTCGAATAGCATTTTTTCGTAGAACATTTCTGAAATCCATTAGTGACTCCAAACAGCACCGTTAAGTGCTGTTTTTATCAATCTAGAAGTAATAAGTATCTTTTATCACTATCAAATTAATCGAAATTAATGCGGCGTGCTTCTTCTGCTTTAATGGTTTCTTCATCAAGGCGCCAGTACTCTTTATCAATAACAAGGCTTGGGAAAATTTTGACGATAAATACCGCAGGAATAGAGGCGATGAAAGCACGGTATTGCTCTAAAGTACGGTTGTAACCGCGCTTTGCAAAAGAGAGTTTATTTTCTGTTGAAACAATCTCTTCTTGTAAATTCGCCATGATAGTGTCGGATTTTAATTCAGGGTAATTTTCAACCGCGACATTAATGGCACCACTTGAGACAATTTTTGATAACTCATCTTCAGCCGCTTTGGCTTCTTTGGTATTTGCGCTTTGAGATTGTGTTCTTAATTCGGTTATTTTAGTAAATACTTCAGACTCATGACTAAGGTATTTTTTAACGGTGGCTAATAAGCTATCAAACACTTTGCCACGACGATCTAATTGCACTGAAATTTCAGTCTCACTTGAGATAACCGCTTCACGCATAGAGATAATACGGTTGTAATAATAAAAAATAAGACCTAATAACGCGATGGTAATAATTAATCCAGTCATGTGAAGCGCTCTCTTTTCTAATAGTAAACAGGGAATTGTGCTAAATTATTAATGTTAATTTTGCCTATTATTGATAAAGATAGCCAGATGATTATTTCAACAAAGATAAAAAGAGTACTGATAAGGTAAAATCAATAATATGGGCGAGATAAAAAAATACCCCGAATAAATTCGGGGTAAAATGAAAAGTAATGCTAGGTTAAATAAGCAAGCTAACTAAGCTATTTAACCTAGAGAAATAACATACTTAAAACCAAGGTGCTTGCGCCATTACATTGCCATAAAACAACATTCTTCCTGTAATTTCGCCACTAAAAAGCATCAAAATAGCGATAATAGAGAGCGATGTTTTGCTAAATGAAGCACTATGAGACAACGTAATAATACAAATACCCATAATCAGACTAGCAATGACTTGCCACCATAATAATAGGCTTGCTACATCTGCACCGAGTACTTGTGCTCTCATAACTAATCCCACAAGTACTAATAATGCGCCGATTAACGTCCCTATTTTTAATGAATTGCTAATGGTTTTACCTTGTAAACGTAACCAAGGGATCATCGAGCCAAAGCCAAGCAACAAGGCTGTACCAATAAAGCTAATTTGTGTTGCTGGTGTATGCCATAACGGGTGTGCCTGCATTTGGTAATAGATTTGTGCCGTAACCAAAATAACAGGCAAACCAATAACGCCACAAAATAAGCCAAGTAGGCTATTACGGCGGATGGCATGAGGTTGTACCCAACTGGCTAATGCCCATAATGAAATCAATCCATTTAGCATCACGAAGGCAATAGCTTCGCGACTTAACCAAGAGTGAGCGATACCTAATACAGAACGATAAGCGCCAAGTGGATCACCCAAATGCCCCATCGACATTGAGGAGCCAACAACTTCAATTAGCCAAATTAGTGCAATCGTTGTTCGTAACGCTTTGGTATTTAATATCGCTGAGTTTTGTGTCTGGTTTTGCCATTGATACAGTGAAAGTGCTAATACGGCACCAATGCCCCACTGACTCATCACCGTAAACAGGACTAACGGCAGTTGATAATCATGCATGATTAATCCTCCATACCAATAATGACAATATTAGGATTACTGATGGTGTGATCAGGAACGCCATAGCGTTTTTCCAATAAAGTCCAATTTGTTGTATGTTTTTTACGTAAATCTTCAATGTCACCAAATTCGATGGCACTCGTAGGGCAAGACTCGACGCAACGTGGTTTCAAGCCTTCATCCAGTCTATCTGCGCACATGTTGCATTTACTGGTTTTGCCTTCAACGGGATCATAAACGGGTGCATTATAAGGACAGGCCATAATACACATCTGGCAACCAATGCATTTGTCATGATCTTGCACGACAATACCATCCTCACGTTTGGTATAAGTGTCAGCTGGACAGACTTTTAGGCATTGTGGATCATCACAATGGTTACAAGACATAGTAATAAAGGCTTGTGCATTAGGTTGATCTTCGTTGAATTCACGAACACGACGCCATAGCACACCGGGTGGTGTTACGTTTTCAGATTTACATGCCATAGAGCAGGTGCGGCAACCGTAGCAATCTTTGGTATTTATCAGAAAACCATACTGTTTCTTCGCCATGATCATGCCTCCCGTCTTACGTTAACTAAGGTGCTATTACAGCAATGACCATTACCTAAAGGCTCTACGTGATCATTGGTGACATGGCTACTACTTCCGCCTTGTTGCTCCCACCATCCATTGTCTAATGAGATAACACCTTGCTTAATGTGAGTGGTCACAACGGCAATCGCGCGGTGTTCACCTCGATCATTAAACGCGATAGCCCATTCACCATTTTTAATACCGCGAGCTAAGGCATCATTAGGATGGATAAGAATATTCGGCTGATTACGCTGTACTTCTAAGATCCATTCATTCATACCATGACTGGAGTGAACACTACGGGCAAGTTTGCGTTGTACCGCCATAAGAGGATACTTTTGGGCAAGTTCAGGTGAGCCTTTTATCGATTCTTTTACTGGATAATAGGTGGCAATAGGGGAGTAATTTTTTCCCTGCCACTCTTCAATAAAGAAGTGCGCTTTTTTCGTTGAAGTACGGAAAATACCATCTTTAAATGGGATCCAATCGCCTTCAACTGGGCGTACTGGGCCTTTTTCAAGCATTTCTCGAGTAATACCAGAGCCTTTTAGGCAAGCATCAATGTAATGTTCGATAGGCTGATTAAAGACTTCACCAAAGCCAAAACGCTCAGCAAGGCGAGCAAAGATCCAATAATCAGGTTTTGCTTCTCCTGGTGGCTCAACAGCTTTTTCCATTAATTGCACATACTGACTACGAACACCCGCCATTAAACTGGTATCTTCAAAAATAGTGGTAACAGGAAGCACAAGGTCGGCATAAAGTGCCGTGGATGACATCAAGTTATCTGCGACAACAACAAAAGGTACTTTTTTCAGTGCATTACGCACCATATTTGTGTTAGGAAGTTGCGTCATCACCCCCATTGTCATGATCCACCAAAAGTTAATTGGGTGTGGTCTTTCATTGACAATCCAATCACCGACTTTTGCAACAGGGATTGGTTTAATGGGTTTTGCATTAGGTGCTGGTGGAATAATCGGGCTAAATTTCGCCATTTGACGAGCACCGCCCGCATCACAAACTCCTGCACCTTTTTTACCGATATTGCCGGTTAATAAGGCGAGATAAAACTGGCTTGCTGCGACATAAGCACCAAACTCTGTTCGTTGAGCGCCTGACATATTTTGCACAATCATCGCTGGTTTGGTGGTAGCATAATCGCGAGCTAAACGAATGATCGTTTCTTTTGGAATATCCGTTTCTTGGCTGGTTTTTTCGATAGTCCAAGGTTGTGCTTGTTGATAAATTTGCTCAAAAACTGTCACATAGTCAGCATTAGCAGGCAGTTCATCATGAGTTAACGCAGGAACAATATTCGCTGTTTCATGGTGAACAAGTTGCTGACTTAATGTATCAAAAACCAGATAGCTATCTTTATCATCATCAGATTGGCGTAATAGTTTTTGTGGTGAGTCAACAAGGTAAACGGCACCGGTATGCGCCCGTAAAAAAGGTTTATCAGTGAGATTTTCTTCAATGATAATTTTGATCATTCCTAAAGCGAGTGCGGTATCTGTACCAGGTACAATAGGGAGCCATTCATCGGCTTTAGCCGCAGTTTCATTAAAGCGAGGATCAATAACCACCATTCTGGCGCCATTTCGGCGAGCTTGGTTGTAGTTTTTAAAATAGGCTTGCATAGTGACTGCTGGGTTATTACCCCAACAAAGAATATAGCGACTATCTTTTACCGTATCTCGAGTATCTGCATAGCGTAGACCCACCATTGGGATCATCGCTGCGGTTACAGCAGAACAGCATAAAGAGCCAGCTTGTTTTGTGGAGCCTCCTAAGTAATCGAAAAACGCTTTACCCATATCGTTTTTAATCGAGTCCATATTGCCTGCATGAGTGGAGATAAATAGCCCCTCATTGCCAAACTTATCAATGGTTTCTCTGATATTCTTTTCAATAAGATCAAGCGCTTCATTCCAACTGATCGGTTTAAAGTCGGCTTTCCCTTTTTCGCCAACACGTAATAAAGGTGTGGTTAAACGATCTTTATGGTATACCCACTTAGTTCGGCTCATACCACGCAAACAGCATTTCACATTAAAGCCTTCAGTGGCTTCAACTTTGATAAGTTGCCCATTATGTGTAAAAGCTGTTAGGTTACAGTGCAAACATTCCATCGCACAGGTTGAACGAAAGGTTTTATATTCGGATAATTTGATCCGTACTTTTTGGTTATATATGGGTTTATTTTCATTAACTAGACTGAACGCGTTAGGAGAAAGAGCGGCCACGCCAATAGCGCCCATTCCTTTTAACAACGTTCTTCTATTTAATTCCCATTTTTGATTTTTAGACATAGACATTCTCACGCACAAGAAAAGTTAACTATATATAAACTCAATTCATATATAGTTAACCTTGAGTTAGATCATCTAAAAATAGACAAAGAAAATAATCGATAGAAAATGATTAAAAAGCCCTATTTAAAATAAGGTTTTAGTGAAATAAACTAGTAAAAATGACAAAAAAAGAATAATGGGATATCGTCATAAAGCAAAGTAAATAACGAATAGGTGTGAAGAAAATAAATGCAGAATTCTCAAGGAGTTAACTCGGTTGATATCGCTATTACCATTCTCGAATTTATTGCGTCGAATGGGGGGATTGCCCGATCGTCAGATATTGCAAAAGCCTGTTCGCTTTCAAAAAGTCGCTTACATAAGTATTTAGTTTCACTTTGTCGCTCAGAAATGCTGTATCAAGAAAGTGAAGGAAGCCAGTATTGTTTGGGCAGTAAAATTCTTTTTTTAGCGCAGGCAACGCCAAAACCACAATCCTTTGTGGATGAGATTAATCAGCTATTATGTGAGTTCAGAGACGAACATAATATGTCTACGGGATTGGTGATATCTCAAGGTAATCAACTGTTTTTAACACGTTACAACCGTAGCTTTAAACATGTTGATATCGATTTTTTGCCTGATACTCCTGTTCCTCATAAAATTAGTGCCGCGGGTGCTGTTTTTGCCACCTTTAGTGATTTGATGATTGAAGCAGATTTATCACAAAAGCAGCAAAATACTATTCGCCAACAAGGTTTTGCTATTCGTCAGGAGCCTGCTGATGGTATTCCTGGCGCACAATCTATTTCATGTCCTGTATTTAATAAAAAAGGGGAAATGGTGGCGGCAGTATTGACGATGGGATTTATTGAACCTGAAAGGCAAGTGGAGCTAGGCAATGCATTAAAAGCAAAAATGGCGCATTTATCCCATTAATTTGCTAAAGAACGTATTTAGGCACTTTTGCATTAAAAGCAAAGTGCCTAAAATCGTGTGTTGATTAATCGAATAGTCCTTTTGCCAGAATGTCGCCTTCTTGTGAAACACCGGGTAACACAAAGTAATATCCACCGCCAAAAGGTTTGATATAACGCTCTAAGGGTTCACCATCTAAACGTTTTTGGGTATCAATAAACCCTTTTTTAAGGTTATTTTGAAATGAGATAAAGATCAGCCCCATATCTAGTTGACCTGAAGGCGTTAATCCTAATGAGTAGCTATAACTACGTCGGCGTAATTTTGCACTGTAACGTTCTGGATTTCTTGGTTCAGCTCGTCGCATATGAGAATCAAATAGCACTCTGTCACCGTGGGGATCTTTTTCAAATTGAGGATCGTCCATCTCTTGCTTCATACCTATTGGTGCACCCGTTGAGCGATGGCGCCCAAAGTTATTTTCTTGATCTTCAAGCGGTGTTCTATCCCAAAATTCCAAAGCAAAACGAATAAGGCGAACAGCTTGATAACTTCCACCTAAACACCACTGTGGCTCTTTTTGTTTCTCAGTGATCCAAACAAGATCATCCATCAAACTATTATCTGAAGAAGGGGCGTTGCCCGAGCCATCTTTAAAGCCAAAAAGATTAATAGGTGTTTGTCGATTATCGATATCACGAGAAGGAAGAAAGCCATCGATTTTCCATACAGCATAAACCTTCCCTGACAGATGTTTTAAAATATCTCTTAACGCATAAATTACACTTTCTGGGCTATTCGCACAAAGTTGCAGTAATACATCGCCACCACACCATTTAGGATCGAGTCGGTCATTAGGAAAGGGTTTCATGGGCTCTAAGCGCTTAGGTTTTTTAGCTTGAAAACCAAAACGGCTATCAAAAAAACTATCACCTAAAGCAACGGTGACGGTTAATTCATCAGGGTGTAATTGTGTTCCTAAAATACCAGATTCAGCAGGGGGAAGATGCGGGTTAGCCCTTTGTTGAAGTTCTCTGGGTTGAGTTAAAAATGCAATTCGTTGTGTCAGTGTTGTAAATACTCTTTTTATATCATCGGCGTTTGTTACTGTCAGATTAAGTGCAATCAATGAGGCATGTTTTTGTTCTGGCGTAATAACACCCGCTTGATGTTTACCTAAATAGGCAATAGCGCGCTGATAACGAGGTATTGAAGAAGCGCTTTGTTTTTCTACTGCTTTCGCTCCTATACTGGCGAGTAATAGACTCCCTCCTAACCATTTTAACGTTGTACGTTTATTTAGGTTAACAGGATTTTTTGATAGCGATTTAAAGAGAGTTTTATTTTTCATCACTTGCTTCTTTATAGTGATAGTAAACATCAATATTGAGCGTGCTACGCAAGTTTGCCACTTGCTCTGCTAATTGTGTCACTTGAGAAAAAAGCCAACTTTTTTCTGTTTCAGGAAGCGCGGTTAAAGGCTGGAATAGACCTTCATCGCGCTGATATTTTAAAAGCAGAGCACCTATATCGTCATACTGTTTGATAAGCAGTTGATATTCTGTCGTTGGAATATGATTAGATAAGATCTCTACGATTAAGCGCGATCCAGATAAATTGGCATAACTATCACCCAGATCGCTGTTTGAATATTGATTTTCAATACCAGCGAGTTTGTCAGTTAAAATAAACTCTAAGCTATCACCCGCAGATTGAACCAATTTAGGAATAGGAATATCTTCAATCGCGACACGTTTTTTTAAGTCACTAATGCCTCTTAAAAGGGCTTTTGCTGATTCGGTGGCTTTTTGAAGATCTTTTAATTTAAACAGTTGATATTCAACTAAATGAAATCCTGAAAAACGAGGTGAATTTTCTCTTTCAAGAAAGAAATCGGCTCGATTATTCAATAAACGTTCGCTTGTACCAAAAAGGGCAATAATAGGGCGGATCACTTCATAATGATAATGCGCTTGTTGATAAGCATTTTGTGCATTAATAAGCTGATTTTTTTCACTATTTTCGATTAATTTATCGAGCGATTTTTCAACTAGCGTTAATTTTTCAACAGCCTTTTCTCGATAATTTAAAATATCGGTTTCAAACTTTTTAGGAGTGGGGATATCCCCTTTGGCAATAACGACATTGTCGCTATCTTGAATAATACCCTGAATAATTTTTTCGGCATAAATAGGAAAAGAAAACAACAAGATAAATAGAAAAATGGTGATCTTTTTACTTAGCAACTTTACATTATTTAGCATGGCGAGCGCCTCGTTTAAATAACAGTGCTACAACCACCCAATACACAATAAATGTCACCACGCTTAAACCAATGGGTTGAGAGCGATAAGCAAAAAACGAGACTAAAAAATTACCAAAGACACTGGAATCATCAAGAATATGGCTAATATCCCAAAGCGGATAAATAAAGAAATCAGGTAATTCAAAATCCATTTCAATCAATAGATTTGCAATTTCTTCTACGGCTTTTAATAACAGAGAAACGGCAAGAAATAGTAATAAAAATCCTGTTACGGTAAAGAAATAGCGCCATGAAATAACTTTTGAAGTCAGCAAAAATAGCCATAGTGTGAATGCAGCGACAAGTAAGCCAATAAAGACCTCAATAAAGAAAGGTAGTGCTGTTTGTGCATTTAGGGCCATAATATGGCTAGAGAGGAATACTACGACTTCGCTGCCTTCTCTGGCAATCGCAATGGCAATAATCAATAAAATACCCCATGCACTTTGTTGCTGTGTTTTTTGGGTGAGTTCATTTTCTATATTTGCTTTTAATGATTTTCCTTGCCCATTCATCCAATAAACCATCTGCACAATAAGTACACAAGCGAGGATCTCCATTGCGATCATAAATAGAGATTGCCACATATCTTCGAGTGAGCTAAATACGCCATAAATACTTAGCGCTAGAATAATGGCAAGAAATAACCCAAATACCACGCCACCCCATAAATATTTCATACCTTGTTGTGGTGTTGGTGAACGTTTTATCCACGCATAAATAATGCCTACCACTAATAGCGCTTCAAAACTTTCTCGCCAAACAACAAACAGAACTTGTCCCATAATTACTCTGCCTTTTCAGTTGCAACAATTTCACCTTGAGGATGAGAAAGGTGAAAATCATCAAAGAAGGTGTAACGGCCTGGTTTTAGTGGTGCGATTACAACGACAGAATTGGCGCCCGGTGCTAATACTTTTTCTTTACGTAGCTGTGTACTTTCAAATTCAACAGGGCTAGTGCCTGTATTACGAATTTTTATTCTAATAGGTGTTTTAGCGGGGACTTCAAGTACTTGGGGAATAAGTTCGCCATCTTTCATTTCTAATTCAACGGTGTATTTCTCTGCTGCAAAAACAGAGGATGTCACCATTAACAGTAGTAATAATGTATATTTAGAGAGAGTTTTGATCATCAGCGTTTCACTTAAAAAAAGAGAAAAAGGATAAATCCAAAGGGTTGGATTTATCCGTTATCAAGCTAATTAGTAACTGCCTTTACGACCCGTACCGCTATAGGTGAAATCCCATGACACTTCAAAGGGTTCAAACCAAGGTGAAACACCTGTTTCTTTATCGATATGGCGACCAAAAGCGATATCTTTGTTGTATGAAGGCGGGTAAATTTTATAGGTCACGTTATATTGACCATTCCCGTCTAGTTTCAGGTTTTCACCATAGTGAGGGCCATCGTTGGCAACCATCGCCATAAATGTACCTTGTTGTTTTTTCGCAGGCGCGTCGGATTTTGTTACGGTGTATTCGATGGTGAGGTAAGGGATCCAATCACCCTCAGCAAATCCATTCGGATTATCTTCCGTAGCATGAATATCTGCTTCTAAATGGATATCTGCCTTATCAGCAGCCAAGTGATTCATCGCATGATGACCTTCTTCGGTATCCATTGTGATAGGTTGGAGATAAACCCCTTGAATTTCCATACCATTTTTAAGAATAGGATGACCAACTGGATACTCGACAGCGAGAGCGGACGCAGAAAGAAATGAGAGTGCAGTGAGAGAGAGTGCATAGCGATATTTCATGTTTAACCCCTATTATTGAATGATAATTGTTATTATTCTTAATAAGGTTAACATAATTTGTATTAGAAATAGGAGATAATCTATACGAAAAATATCGCTTAAGTTGGCAGGGAAGTCAGTGAAAATAGTGATAACGTTTTCTTTTATAAAAGAAAAAAATTTGTTGTTCTGAAAGAAATATATGAATGGGATTAATAATTCCAGGTAATAATACTCAATGAAATCATCTAATTAAGAATGATATATGGAAATCTTATTTATCATAATAAGAAGATAAAATAGAAGACTTCCATATTAAGAATATTAAATTTGACTTTGAGCACTCCAAAACTGTTTGGACTGTGTCAGCGCCACAGCTGAAACTTGCTCTTCATTTGGTGGGAGGAAAAATGCAGGAGTGACTTTTAGCTCTTGTGCAATATGAAAGAGCATATCAACATCAATCTTACATAGCCCATTCTCATAACGTGAAAATTGTTGCTGGCTAATACCGACTCGTTCCGCGACAACTTTTGCTGACAAGCGAAGCTGCTGGCGTTGTTTACGAATTTTATGCCCAATAATTTGAGAAATGGGATAAATCTTTGACATTAGTGACCTCATTCTTCCTATCAACCACCAATAATATCCAATAAATTGAATATTAAGTTTCCGTGATGGATCTTCAAAATAAACAAGCACTCCAGCTTGAATGAGTCAAATCCATACTACTGTGTTATCGGTTAATTGGATGAATTATTTATACCCGTTACGTTATAAGATGATATTAATTTTCATTAAACTATTTTGAGATCTTTCTTTTTTCTAGCAGGATAATCGAGGATTTTTTGATAAGCAGTGCTATATATTGCCTAAACACCATTTATTCTGTTATTTATGCTCGCATTTATGATTAATAAAGAGTAAATAATGCAATCACAATAAAAAAGATAAAGCCCTCTTTGACTGTATTTATACTCGAAAATACCTTTTATAGGCTTTTTATAATGGGTTATTTTTGAGTTTTTTTTTATCTCGCTGCGATTTCCCTTCTTAAAATAGCGTCAAACCCAAACAATAATTTTCATTTTATTGTTATTTATAAAATTACATTCACATCTAATAGTCTACGGCGTTAAGATTGTTATCTATAATACTTAGGCAAATTATAAGTATTGCAGGGTAATTATCTATTTATCGTCAAGGTCGAGATTATGAATGTAAAAGATATCATTCGTCATGAACCATTTGGAACATTGCTAGGCTATGCGCCTGGTGGTGTCGCGATTTACTCTTCAGATTACAGCAGTATTGATAAAGAAGACTATGCCGCTAATGATTCATTCCGTAGTTATATTGGTAATGAATATATGGGGCATAAGTGGCAGTGTGTTGAGTTTGCTCGCCGTTTTCTCTATTTACATTATGGAACTGTATTTACTGATGTGGGAATGGCTTATGAGATATTTTCGCTGCGTTTTTTACGCAAAACCATAAATGACGATATATTGCCATTACAAGCCTTTGCCAATGGTAGTAAACAACCACCAGCAGTGGGTGCTTTGCTGATTTGGCAAGAAGGTGGTGAGTTTAAAGTAACAGGGCATGTTGCGGTTATTACTGAAGTGCTTGAAGATAAAATTCGTATTGCGGAACAAAATGTTATCCACACTCGATTACCTGCTGGGCAACAGTGGACTCGAGAATTACCGCTTAAAGTGACGGATAACGGTTACTTTATTCAAGATACTTTTGATAATACAACTCTATTAGGTTGGATGATCCAAACAGAGCCTAATGCTTATAGCCTTCCTCAACCTAAAATTGCGCCTGAACTGTTAGCCATTCATGCGGAAAAACTTGAGAATAAAGGCCAGTTGGATGGCAAATGGTTAGATGAAAGTTCACCGCTAGAAAAAGCGTATGTCGTCGCACAACACGGTCATATCATCAATCAAGATAGCTATGAATATTTCACCATTTCAGAAAGTGCAGAGCAGGAACTTATTCGTGCAAGTAATGAAATGCATTTGATGTATTTGCATGCAACTGAAAAAGTGTTGAAAGACGATAATCTACTGCGTTTATTCGATATTCCTGAAGTGTTGTGGCCTCGTATTCGTTTGTCATGGCAAAACAGACGCCATCAAATGATCACGGGACGATTAGATTTTTGTATGGATGAACGTGGTGTCAAAGTTTATGAATATAATGCTGACTCTGCCTCTTGCCATACCGAAGCTGGCTTAATCATCGAGAAATGGGCACAGAAAGGTGGAATTAAAGAGGGTTTTAACCCTGGTGAACGCTTACTTGATGCATTAGCGGATGCTTGGAAACACTGTGATGCAAAACCTTTTGTGCATATTCTTCAAGATGATGATAGTGAAGAAGATTATCACGCTCTCTTTATGCAACAATCACTGAATCAAGCAGGTTATAACAGTAAAATTCTACGTGGATTAGATGAACTTCATTGGAATAGTCGTGGTCAATTGATTGATGCAGACAAGCGGGTTGTTGAATGTGTTTGGAAAACATGGGCTTGGGAAACAGCATTAGACCAACTAAGAGAAGAGAGTGAACAACAAGCACTGATCCCTATTCGTACAGGGCATCCTGAAGGCGAAGTCCGCTTGGTCGATGTGCTTTTACGTCCTGAAATTACCGTTTTTGAACCTCTTTGGACACTTATTCCTAGTAATAAAGCGATTCTACCTATTTTATGGCAATTGTTCCCTGATAATCCTTATTTGTTAGATACTGATTTCACAGTGACACCTCGTCTTGCACAAAGTGGTTATGCGGTTAAACCGATTGCAGGTCGTTGTGGTAGTAACATTGGTTTAGTCGATCATAAAGATAATGTGTTAGATGAAACCAGTGGTCAGTTTGATCATCAAGAAAATATTTACCAAGAATTATGGTGTTTACCAAAAGTGGCAAATCGTTATATCCAAGTTTGCACCTTTACAGTGGGCGGGCATTATGGCGGTTGTTGTTTACGTTCAGACCCAACTCTGGTTATTAAAAAAGAGAGTGATATTGAACCTTTAATTGTGATTGAAGATAAACACTTTCTAGCTAAATAAGATCATAGACGTTTAGAATTAATAAACGATAGACCCGCCTAATTGGCGGGTTTATTTTAATAAATAATATTCTCAGTGATATGTTTTCTATTTGCGACGATTAAACCTGCATATTTTGCAATAGCGACGATCTGTTGTGTTGAAAAGGTCATCTCTTTCATCGGATTTTCCTTAGAAAATTACATTCTTTCCTTGATTTGTTTTTTCAGCCACTGAATGAAAAGCTGTACTTTAGCATTATTTTTTTCATTTCGAGTGACGAGGTAATAACGCTGAGCACAAAAAAGCTCACTATTATCAAAAGGAATAATTAATTCTTTATTAGCCAGTTGTTTTTGCACTAAACGTTTTCTTCCCATTGCTACTCCTGAGTGGTTAACCGCAGCAATAACAGCAAGATCAGAGCGGTCAAAACAGATATTGCTACGATTAGGAAAAAGTGAAAGCCCCATATATTCACTCCAAGCTCGCCATTCGTCGAAATCAGAGTTATTACTCCAAGCTTGCCTATCATGCAGTAAGGTGCAATTGGATAGATGATGAATATTGCCAATAAGCTCATGTTTTTTAGCATATTCAGGGCTACATACGGGAATAATAGATTCTGAAATTAAATCTTCGCAATAAAGATTTTGTAGTTGTTTATCATCAAAATAAATCGCCAGATCAATGCCATAACCTCGAAAGTTAATATCATCATTTCCTGTGAGTAGATTTAATTCAATAGAGGGATAACGTTCAGTAAAATCTGAAATAAGAGGAACTAACCAACATTGGGCAATAGAAGGTCGTGAATAAACGGTGAGAATGCCTGATACTTCTTGGTTATGAATATCTAAAATTTCTTGGTTAATATCTTCTAGCGTTTTTTTAAGCGCCCAATAAATTCGTTCACCTTCTTCTGTTAACTCTATTCGGCGATGAAAGCGGTCAAATAGCTTGATACCTAATTCTTCTTCTAACGTATTAATACGATGACTAATAGCACTTGGCGTTAAGGACAGTTCTTCTGCTGCTAAAGCGAATGAAAGGTGGCGACCTGTTGCTTCAAAAGTGTGATGTCTTGCTAATTGATAACTAGATAATCGTTTATTTCTTAAAATCACGCTAGAAGATTCAAACATTCTTTTATTCTCGTTTTGTTGTTAATAGTAACGTAGGTTAACAATCAAGCTAATGTTAAGATGAAATACCATGCTGCTACTTATCATAATGTGATTATTTGTGCATTGTGTCACTTATTTGAGTTAATTGATTTCATCTTAGTGTAAATTTTCATCATTTGTAAGTACCGAATGATTAATATTCAATATGATTAACAATAAATAAAATATTTGGGATGGATATATGGATTCAACGTTATGGGTGCTAGGTACTCTTATAATTAGTATCTTGCTCATTGTTTTTACTATAATAAAACTTAAGTTTCATCCGTTTTTAGCCTTACTATTGGCAAGCTTCTTTGTGGGTACTGCAATGAAGATGAATCCTTTAGAAATGGTAAATGCGATTGAAAACGGTATTGGTGGTACGTTAGGATTTTTAGCAGCAATTATCGGTTTAGGAACTATTCTTGGTAAGATGATGGAAATATCAGGTGCCGCAGAACGCATCGGTATTACATTACAAAAATGCCGTTGGTTATCTCCAGACGTTATTATGGTATTGGTTGGCCTTATTTGTGGTATTACACTCTTTGTTGAAGTGGGTGTGGTATTACTGATCCCTCTTGCTTTCTCTATTGCGAAAAAAACAAATACTTCATTATTAAAATTAGCTATTCCATTATGTACAGCATTAATGGCTGTTCACTGTATTGTTCCTCCTCATCCTGCTGCATTATTCGTGACTAATGAATTAGGGGCAGATATGGGAACCGTTATTGTTGCGGGTCTTGCAGTTGGTTTAGTCGCATCTTTAGTGGGTGGTTCTTTATTCTTAAAAATATTAGGTGAACGCTTACCATTTAAAACAGTACCTGAAGAATTTTCTGATATGGAAATTCGTGAAGAAAAAGATTTACCTTCATTAGGTGCCACTCTCTTTACTGTATTACTGCCTATTGTTCTGATGTTGATAAAAACAGCAGCAGAATTAAATATGACAAAGGGAACATCGCTTTATACTGCATTACAGTTTATTGGTAACCCAATTACTGCGATGTTTATTGCTGCCTTTGTTGCTTATTATATTCTAGGTATTCGCCGTAATATGGGCATGAATACGTTATTGAAGAAAACAGAAGATAGCTTTAGCTCTATTGCCAACATCTTATTAATTATTGGTGCGGGTGGTGCTTTTAATGGCATTTTAAAAGGTAGTGGTTTAAGTGAATCTTTAGCGTTAATTCTTTCTAACTTAGATATGCATCCTATTTTATTGGCTTGGTTAGTCGCCATTATCCTTCATGCTGCTGTTGGTTCTGCAACTGTTGCAATGATGGGCGCGACTGCAATTGTTGCACCACTAATGCCTTTATACCCAGACATTAGCCCTGAAATTATTACATTAGCAATTGGTTCAGGTGCTATTGGTTGTACCATCGTCACAGACTCACTGTTTTGGTTAGTGAAACAGTATTGTAATGCAACTTTAAGTGAAACTTTTCGTTTTTACAGTGTCGCGACCTTTATTGCCTCCTTTGTCGCATTAGGCGGTACATTTATGCTTTCTTTTGTCATATAAAAGAGAACGACTATGAACCATATAGATATAAATAAATTAACAAGCAATTTTCCACTAGTTCGTGACTTAGTGGACTTAAAAGAAGTGGTTTGGTTTAACCCAAAAGTGACCACCACTGACCAGGGACTTCCATATGTTGGTTTAACGCAAGATGACGTAATTGACGCACAAGCGAGATTACAACGTTTTGCACCTTATTTAGCAAAAGCATTTCCAGAAACGGCTGTTACTCAAGGAATTATCGAATCAGAAGTGGTTGATATTCCTAAAATGAAAGTCGCACTTGAAAAGCGTTATAACACATCTATTAGCGGTCAATTGCGTTTGAAAAAGGACAGTCATTTACCTATTTCTGGCTCAATTAAAGCGCGTGGTGGGATTTATGAAGTACTGACTCATGCTGAGAAATTAGCGATAAACGCGGGATTGTTGAGCACAGACGATAATTATGAAAAATTATTTTCTGATAAATTTCGTGAATTCTTTAGCCAATATAGTATCGCGGTAGGCTCAACAGGCAACTTAGGTATGTCTATTGGGATCATGAGTGCGAAATTAGGCTTTAGTGTGAGTGTTCATATGTCTGCTGATGCACGTCAGTGGAAGAAAGATAAATTACGTTCTCATGGCGTTAATGTTGTTGAATATGAACAAGATTACAGCATTGCGGTAGAAGAAGGCCGCAAAGAAGCAGAGAAAGATCCTAACTGTTTCTTTATCGATGATGAAAACTCAAAAACATTATTTTTGGGTTATGCGGTAGCGGGATTACGTTTAAAACGCCAATTTGAAGAGCAAGGTGTTCGTGTTGATAGTGAGCATCCTCTGTTTGTTTACCTGCCTTGTGGTGTCGGTGGTGGCCCTGGTGGTGTTGCATTTGGGCTAAAACTGGCATTTGGTGACGCAGTACACTGTTTATTTGCAGAACCAACGCACTCACCTTGTATGTTATTGGGTGTTTATACCCAATTACATGAAGGCATCTCTGTACAAGAGATTGGTATCGATAACGTAACTGCGGCTGATGGTCTTGCTGTCGGTCGTGCATCAGGCTTTGTTGGTCGAGCAATGGAGCGCTTAATTGATGGTTATTACACTATTGATGACCAAGAGCTTTATGACTTACTCAGTTTATTAAATAAAGAAGAAGGGATTAAGTTAGAACCTTCGGCTTTAGCTGGAATGACAGGTGCTGTACATGTCACTCAAGCTAAAGATTATCTGCAAGGATTATCACTAGACAGTCAAAAAATGCAAAATGCAACGCATTTAGTATGGGCTACTGGTGGTGGTATGGTTCCAGCAGATGAAATGCAAAAATATCTCGCTCAAGGAAAATAGAGAGAGAACGGAGGCTATCAGCTTTTGTTCTGATAGCTTCTCAAAAAATAAAGGGAGTAGTACAAGTATTTTTCTAAAACAATAAAAACGTAGCAATATGCTACACCAAGCATTACCTCAAACATTCACACCAGGATGTCACACCAGGGGAAAATGTCGTAGTATTATTATAAAAAAGAGGCACCCATTGGGTGCCTCGCTTACTTTATATCTTGCTAAATTAGAAAATATTAAAAATCAATTTTGATATTCACTCCATAATTTCTACCTGGCAAAGGGGCTAAATATTTCAACTGAGAAGAAGCGGGTCTTGCTTCTGTATTGGTGAGATTATTAATAATAAAATCAACAGAAACATCTAATTTATCAAGATGATATTTTTTGCCAATTCCTGCATCAACTAATGTGTAAGAAGGAAAAGTAATATCCCCACCATACATTAATCCACCACTTTCTTTTTGTTTTTTATAGTAAGTCGCAGTACTAAATGCGGTTAACTCTTCATGCTGATAATTAAGGCTAATACCATGTTTTTCATTGGGAAGATTAGGCAAATAATTACCTGCAATAAAGAGCTTTCTTTTACTTCTGTTTTCAACAAAATCACCAAATAGTGTGAATGTAAGATTATGGTCGTGAGGCATTTCATATAAATATTTAAATTCGTATTCTAAACCTTTTGTTTCAAGATCAGTTTCATCCCATTCCATTACTGTAACGCCACCACGACTTACGCCCGTTAAGCGTCTAAACTTAAAATCGCTATAGTCAGTTTTATACAGATTGAGTTTATTAGAAAAATTACCAATCTCAATAATGGATGATAATTCAATGCTCTTACTTTTTTCTGTATTAAATTTACTGTTTCCTTGTTCTTCAATTAAATAAGCATAGTGGGGACCATGTGTATAAAGTTCATTAATTTCAGGAGCACGATAAGAAATATTTTTTTGTAGCTTTAATGTCCATTCATCAATTGGTGTAAAAGATAAGGCTAATGTATTTGCACTGGTATCAAAATGACGATTTTGCAGATTTGAACCTTGTCCTCGACCGCTATTATAATTATCGGGAATATTTAGATGATGATGGGTATAGCCTTTACGGTATCCCGCAGTAATTTCAAAAGGAGATAAATTTAACGACTCAACCCAATATATTCCATACTCTTTGGTTAATACACTTGGTAAATAAGCATCATAGCCAGACGTTTTCAGATCACGATAATTACCGTTAATTCCGACAGCACCATTAAGACGATTAAATAGCGGAGTATGTGCAGTTTCTATCGCTAATTGATGGCTTTTAGTGTTAAATACCGATGATGCAATTTGACCGACCAACTCCTCATCTTTCGATTCAGAATAAGAGTAATAAAAAGCGCTGTCTCTGAAAAAGGGCGTTAAGTGATAATGTTTTCCTTGTATATCTATTCGTCGATTATGGTTTGAAACTGAAATAGGTTTGTACATTTCTCGTGTCGTTTTCGACGTGAGATAAGCATATCCTGGTACACCATAAGATGTTTGAAAATCAGTAATAGATAGGCCTAAATAACCATCATCTTCAATATAAGAGAGTGATGCATTACCACTTTGGCTTTTTAAAAAGCTATTAGGAATTTCTTTATTATTATTTTCAACATAATGCTTAGGCGGTGTTACATGTTCAATGGATGTGGGACTGCCGGGTTTATATTGTGAGTTAGCTTCATTATCAACATAACCAATACCTGAAAAATAATCTTTATCTTTAAAAGTATATTTATCATCTTCGCTTAATTCATATTCAACTTTGTATTTTTTCCAAAACTCACTAATGTAAGGGTAAGCTTCAGGATTACGGCTGGTAAACACTTTCATATCAACTTGGCATTGATCACGTAACGCAAAGTGACTTTTTAGTTGTTGATAGCTATAACAAGGTGCTGCTTTAGAATGTGTTGGAATTTTATATCTAGTAACTCGTTTAGTGGCACCCGAAATATTAAAAACCCAGTTTTCTTCATTACTGAATTTAATATTTGCTGATCCACCATTACCGTTATTGGTACTTCCATTAAATGTCACGGCGCCTGAAATCGCTTTTTCAGGCAACTGTGTCATTATCCTATCATCCCACAAATGAATTGCACCACCACTGCTACTACCTCCATAAAGTAGTGCTTCAGAGTTTTTACTGATCGATATTTCATTAATTCTGTTCATATCAATGGGAATAGGCATATTTCCGCTGATAAATGAAACATCATTAATAGGAAGATTATTGACTAAAATGCCCACTCTATTTCCAGACATGCTACGAATAACGGGTCTTGCGGCATTAGGGCCAAAACCTTCTGCTTGTACTCCTGCGACTTTTGAAACGGTATTACCAATGGTATTGGACTTTATTTGTTCAAGTTGTTTTCCTTTTATCTCTTCCCGATTATTCAGTAACAATGAAGAGAAAGTCTCTTTGTTTTTTATTGATGTTGCTTTAACAGTAATAACATCGTTTGGTATTTCTTTTCCTTTGCTTTTATCTTCATTATTCTCTTTTCCATATAAAGGAGACGACAAAAGCATAAGTAAAATAATAGAGAATTTACTTTTTTTCATAATTATTTTTTATACTTAGAATGTAAGAGTAGTGCCTAATATGATATTACGACCTGGTAAATACATTTCATCTTTAATATAAGAGGTACTGTCTTTTCCTTTTGCATCAAAGATATTATTAACTTTGGCATACAAGGTATAATTGGTATTATCTAAATAGCCAATATATTCACTACCTAAGCTAACTGTATTGTAAGATGCTGTTGGCGTTTCATATTCGGCTGTTTTATTCTGTTTTCCAAAGTGATCAACCCGAATTTGTCCATTTAGATTTTCTGTTAAACTATGTTTAATATAAACGCTTAATCGATAAGCGGGGATCCTTGGAATATTTCCTTTATTATGCAGTAAATTTGCTCTGACATAATCACCAGAAATACCAATTAAGCTATCTTGGTGATAGTAATAGTCAATATTACCTTCTACACCTTTGAATTGAGCATCATGTTGTACGTATTGTAATGGTCGATATCCATTATTTAATTCAGCGCCAGTAAACTTGCCATAAATATAATTATCAATATGGTTATAATAGGTACTAATATTGAATTGAATATCACCTGTTACTTTAGTTATCCCAATATCAATATTATTTGCCGTCTCTGCGGTTAAATTAGGATCGCCTTTTTCAATAGTTCGACTTGCAGCATGAACACCATTCGCGTAAAGCTCTTCTGCAACAGGTAATCTTTTCGTGTGTGATAGTGATAAATTTAAAAAATAATCTTGTGTAAAATTCCACGCTAATCCAGCAGAAATCGAAGATGCACTCTGTTTATTGTTTTTTTGAGTTTCTCTATTTAACAGTGATTGCCACTCTTGGCGAAAACCTAATTCATAGCGAAAATCGCCGAATTGGTATTCTTCTAATAAAAAGAGTGAGTGATTTTTTGTTTTTGTTGACGGTACATAAGCCTCTTCTCCATAAGCACTAAAATCACGTTGATTAAATTGCCCGCCAATAACACCATGCCAGCCTAAAATAGGTTGATGTGTGAAAGAAAATCTTAATTCATCTCCTTTGTTTTTAAATTGGGTACTAACTTCATGACCTTCTTTTTCATCATGATGATAATGGGTTCTGGCCGCACTGAAACGTACCGATTCAATACCGGCAAATGGGTTACTTTTTTCACCACGAAGATCCCATCGTTTACTCTCCATAATAATATAGGGAATGCCATGCTCATGTTGTTCATCAGGGTATTCATGATTGTGATCATGATGATGATGACCAACTAAAGGTGGGTGAGTAGGGGCGTGATGATGCTCCTCCTCATGATCATGAAAATGAGTATGACCAGGTAATCCATATCGGCGATGTTGCTCACCATAGCCAATTCCAATATAACCCTCATCAAAGATCCATGATGCACCGATATTTGCAGATTGGTTATCTTGATAAGAACCAGCTAAGCGGCTTGCTTCCCCTTGATGTAATGGCTCGGGTTGTTTGTAGTTACTTTGGTAACGTTTCGTGCCTTCAATACGCAGAGCTAAATTATCTTGCCCTAATGTCAAACCTGCTGCACCGGTATTTCCTTTAGAAACAGAATCATATTGATAATGTAATTCGCCATCGTAACCTTTTTCAGGCACTGACATAGGAATTTTGCTATCAATAACATTAATGGCGCCACCGATTGTGCCTCCTCCATAAAGTAATGCTGAAGATCCTTTTAATACTTCAATACGCTGGCTTAAAAAAGGTTCGCTCGTGATTGCGTGATCTGCACCAATCGACGATACATCCATAAGATCACTACCACTGTGCAATACTTTTACTCGGTTGCCTGACATCCCACGAATAACGGGATGCACTGAGCCTCCACCAAAAAAACTGGCATGAAAACCGGGTAGAGATGTCAATGTTTCAGCAATAGATGCACTACGATTAGCGCGTAACTCTTCTTGTGTAATGACAGCAACGGGTGTTGCCATTTTTTCTTGTGGTGTTTGTAAAGGCGTTGAATAAACCTTTAATACCTCATTTTGTGGTTTTTCTTCTGATTTCGTTGTGGTGTTTGCGTTTGCAAATAATGAATAACTTATTGAAATAAAAAGCGTTGTGTAACTAAAAACAGATTTTTTCATTTTACTTACCTCCTTTATTTTATAATGTTATAACATAACATTTTGTAAATATTGTAAGTAAATATAATTATCATTAGCAAGTGGTGATTTTTTCAAAATGATAATATTTTTATAACTTATTGTAATTTATATATAAAAATATTTTCTCTGAAAGAGGGAGAAGAGATGAAAAAAGGCACCTCAAAGGTGCCTTTAAGATAAATAAGATAAAGACGCTTATTCTAAGATAAACATACCATAAGGGTGAATTTGCAGATAATAACTGTCACCTACATTCGGCTGAAGCTGTGTGGCATTGACTTGTAATAGCAAGGTTTGATTTTGCCATTCTACCGTGACTTCATATTGTGGTCCCATGTAAGCCACATGCACTATTTTACATTGCTGACAGACATCGCCTTGTTGAGATAAGGTAATCGCTTCTGGTCTAACTCCAACTCTAACTTCGGTTTTAGTCGTATTAAATGTATCTGGTTTTGGTAGGCGATATTGGAAAATATCAACATAATCAGCGCCCAATGTGGCTGGGAATAAGTTTGCATCTCCCATAAAGCTTGCCATAAATTCAGATGCGGGTTGGCGATAAAGATTTTGTGGTGAACCTAATTGCATTATCTTGCCTTTATTCATCACTAAAACCATATCAGAAACGGCAAATGCTTCACTTTGGTCATGAGTGACATAAAGAGACGTGATATTAAACTGTTGTTGTAATTCACGAATTTTCTCTCTCATACTACGACGTAAGTTAGCATCAAGGTTACTCAATGGTTCATCAAAAAGCAGCACTTTAGGTTTCAAAATTAAGGCGCGAGCTAATGCAACACGTTGTTGTTGACCACCTGAAATTTGGTCAACAAAACGGTCTTCAAAGCCTGCTAAATCCACCAGCTCTAAGGCTTCAGAAACACGTTGTTTGATTTCAGCCTTAGGACGCCCCAGCATTTTTAAGCCATAGCCAATATTTTCGCCCAACGACATATGAGGGAAAAGGGCATAAGACTGAAACACCATACAGATGTCGCGTTGCTGGATCGAACGGTCGGTAACATCTTCGCCATCGATAAAAATTTTGCCTTCTGTCGGTTTTTCTAACCCTGCCACTAAACGTAATACGGTTGTTTTACCGCAACCTGAAGGCCCTAATAATGAAACCATTTTGCCTTGTGGAATAGACAAACTGAGATCTTCAATCACCGTGTTAGTGCCAAAACGCTTAATTACATTTTTCAGTTCAACGAAATGTTGTTGTGTCATGATTTATACTCCGTATTACTGTGCATTTTTGGCTTTAGAGCGTGAAACACGGGCTTCGCCAATCAAATAGTCAAATAAGAAAATAATTGCCAACATCACGACGATTAAAATCGAGCCGTAGGCAATTGCGACGCCGTATTCACCATCTTCAACGCGGTTTAAAATATAAGCGGTTGCAACGCGTGTATCTGGTGTAACAAGGAAAACGATGGCACTGACTGTCGTTATCGCACGCACAAAGCTATAAATCAGCGCAGATAAAATAGCAGGGCGTAATAACGGTAACAGCACATAGAAAATGGTTCTCATTGAGTTCGCTCTTAAACTTAGAGAAGCTTCATCAAGCGATTTATCAATTTGCCCTAATCCCGCAATACCCGCACGTATTCCCACAGGCACGTTACGCATTGTCATAGAGATAATCACAATTGCCGCCGTTCCCGTTAAATAGAAAGGCGAGTCGTTAAACGCAAGAATATAAGAGACACCTGCGACGGTTCCTGGTACGGCAAAACAAAGCATGGTTGTGAACTCGATACTTTTTTTACCTTTAAAGTCTTGGCGCACCACGATATAGGCAATTAATAGTCCGAGAATTGCCGTGATCGGCGCGGCGATACCCGCATATAACAAGGTATCTAATAATGAAGGCCATGCACCGTCACTCATTCCTTGACCAAATAATTTGATAAAGTTATCGAGTGTTAAGGTGTAATCAACTCCCCAGTTAACGGTAAAGCTACCGTAGAAAATACTGCCATAGAGCAGGATATTAAAGACAACCCAAATACCTAAAACAGTAGTCACAAATGCGATCAGTGACGATGGAAGAGGTTGAACATCACCGCGATAAGATTTACCTGATACCGTGACGTAAGAGCGTTTACCAATCCACATATACTGCACACAGAACACTAATAGTGAGAAAACTAACAGTGATGCGCCTAATGTACTGGCTGATTGATAATCAAGCTGAGAGCCTGTGATATAGAAATAAATTTGTGTGGCGATAACGTCAAAGTTGCCTCCTAAAACTAACGGATTACTAAAGTCAGCAAGAGATTGCACAATTACAATTAAAAACGCATTGGCTAACGCAGGTTTAAGCAACGGCATAAAGACGTTAAAGAAAGTTTGATAACGGTTTGCTCTTAAGGTGTAAGAGGCTTCTTCTAATGAAGGATGAATGGTTTTAATGGCGCCATCTAAAATCATAAATGACATAGGGGTAAAGGCGAGCACTTGCGCCAACCAAATCCCTGTAAAGCCATATAACCAGTTGGTATTTTCAAGTCCTGCGTAAGTGGCCAGAAACTCTGTCACATAACCCGAACGTCCCATCATTAACGTCACCCCTAAACCGACAACAAAAGGTGGTGTAACAATAGGTAAGATAGAAAATACACGGCCGATAATGGCAGAGCGCACCGCAATACGTGACGTATAAATGGCCAGTATTAAACCAAAGAAAGTACAACCTATCCCCACAGCAATAGAAAGCACAATTGAGTTAAGCATCACTTGCACAATATGGGCTTGGCTTAAAATCGCGATAAACTCAAAAGGTGCAAAATTGCCCGCGCTATCTTTAAACATCGGAATAAAAATAGCGATACTAGGGAAGATAATAAAGACGCCAATCAGTGCAACAACAGCTATCAAAGAGCCGATAACAAAGCTATCACCGCCCAGCCATTCAAGGCGTGTTAAGGTGGTTTTCATGATCATTCCCAGAGAAATAAAAAGGATGATCGCAGAATAACCTAAGCCACGCCCTTCAAGGGTTGCACTGACTATCGTAATAAATGCACAAAATAGGGCAAAACCCGCATCAAAATAGTGGCGAGAGCGATTTTCACGTTTAGGTGCAGTTAATGGGCGAAATAGCAGTAAACTCGGTAATAAAAACCAGAGCCAACTGATATTTAGGCTACTCCAGCCATAAGAGGTGAGCAATTCATCTGCTGTTGAGTCTAAAAGACCGTAGTCAAGGCTCCATGATGGCAGTAACGCAAATGCCATCCATGCAATTAGGATCCATAAAAATATGGGATCCCGCCTCTTTTTTTCAGGTAAAGCGAGTGTGTGAGACATAAATCCCCCGAGAGTAAATGTATTTATTATTATGAGAAAAAGAGAGCGAGAGGTTATCTCGCTCTGTTAATGAGCTATTTACCCATTTTTACTTCGGTAACCCACTTATTAATCAGTTCCTTACGTACTTCACTATCGCCATATTTATCCATGTCGTAGTTAATGAGTTTTAAGTCTGATAATTTCAGTGCCATAGGTGAAGATTCAGCCGAGGTATTGGTTAGAATTTGGTAAGATTTACCTTCTTTCCAGCTAATTTCCTGCGCTTCTTTTGAGAGTGTCCAATCTACGAATAATTTTGCGTTATCCATATTGCGGGCATTTTTAATGATACTGACACCACCGATTTCATACCCTGTACCTTCACAAGGCGAGATCAATTCAAGTGGGGCGCCATTTTCAACTTCTAATGAGTAATCATGTAGGAAACCAATACCAATGGCTGCTTCACCACGGGCTGCATTTCGTGCAGGAGCAATACCTGATTTGGTGTATTGAGAGATATTTGTATTGATTTTCTTCAGGTAATCAAAGGCTTGTTCAGTGCCCCATAATTGATCAAAGGTTGCCAGTGCAGTGTAAGCCGTACCTGAGCTTTGTGGATCAGCAATTTGAATTTCGCCTTTGTATTCAGGCTTAATTAAATCTTTCCAGCAGGTTGGAATAGCAATGCCTTTTTCTTTTAAGCGATCTTTATTGACGCCAAAACCTAAAATACCGACATAGACCGCAGAAGAGTAGTTTCCTTTGCGTTTAGCTGGATCACGAAATTGTGGCATGATCTGATCGAGATTAGGAGAAACGTAAGGCTCTAGCAGATCCATTTCACCCGCTTGTGAGTGAGGATCCATTGTACCGCCATACCAAACGTCAGCTTGTGGGTTACGTTTTTCAGCTTCAATTTTAGCTAAAGTACTCCCAGAACCATTACGAACGAAGGTAGTTTTAACATCATACTTTTCGGCGAAGGCTTTTGTTTCAGCTTCACACATCGCATTTGTTGCACTACAGTAAACGACTAAGCGACCAGCCGCATTTGTTGATAAGCTAACCGCAGAAAGAGCCAGACCAGCAGCAACGAGTGTAGAGAGGGTTTTCAATTTCATGTTCAGAACCTTTTAAATGTGTCGTCATCGGAAAATGAAAGTGGGCCAACTGAATGCTCTTGTTTGCTAACATCAGCAATCAACAACGGCATTAGTAAGAGTCCCATTAAGGCCGCAGCACTGGTTAATAATGCAAACATCCCAGTCCAACCATAATGCGCCATGACCTGACTTAATGGCCAACCTGCCATTGCCGCCCCTAAATAGGCATACAATCCCAAGTAGCCAGTTACCGTGCCTGCTGCGTTTTTATGGCAATATTCTGTTGCAGCAAGCCCGATTAACATCTGTGGTCCGAACACAAAAAAACCGATACTAAAAAAACAGGCTGCGAGTAACGCATAATGATGAATTGGAATTAACCAAAGTGCTGTTACTGCGGTAAAAAGCCCGAGTGAAAACAGCAATATCATTGGTGCTCGTTGGCCGCGGAATAATAAATCCGAGCCCCAGCCTGAACATAACGCCCCGAGCAAGCCACCTACTTCAAACAAAGAAAGAATGGCATTTGCACTTAATAAATTGGCGCCATGTGTCTCTGATAACCAGATATTTCCCCAATCGTTTATCGCCATACGTATGAGATAAACCAAAATATAAGAAAACCCTAGCAACCAAATCATTCGGTTAAATAAAATGCTCTCTTTCAAAATAGTTAGCATAGGTTTAGGCGGAGAGGCTTGTTCTTGACGTAATTCAAACACATCGCGCCGCCACACACCCACAGTAGGAAGTCCTTCTTCTGCGGGAGTCCCTTTTAATCGTACACACAACCATAGCCCGATGATGATGCCGATAATACCGGGAACAAGCAGTGCGACTTGCCAACTATAATGCGTCGCTAGCCACGCAGTTAAAATGGGAAGACTCATCCCGCCAAGGTTGATTGAGATATTCCATAATCCCCACCAGAAGCCACGTTCATTGCGTGAATACCAGTGTGTTAACAACCTTGCACAAGGTGGCCATCCAAAGCCTTGAAAGAAACCATTTAGTGCCCAGACCAAAAGCAGTGCAGGAAACGAAAGACAATAGGCAAAGATAATATTCATAATGCCTGTCATTACTAATCCAACACCCATAAACCAGCGGTATCCCCACTTATCGTGGAAAATACCAGAAACAAATTTAGATAAACCGTAAGTGAGATAAAAAAGGCTGGCTATCCAACCGATATCTCCTTTATCTAAATTCAATTCAACTTGCATAACGGGCATCACAAAGTTGACGCTTTTACGTGTGAGGTAGAAGGTGGCATAACCAATAATCATCGACAGCATTAAATTTTTGCGCCAAAAGTTATAGGTCTTATTTATTGATGCCGAATTTTTACCTGACATAACATCCTCTTTGATGTTGCAAATGTAAAAAAAATGTCGCGAAAAAGAATGAGATAAGGTTGTAGATGACTAAGACTTATTCTTAGTTTTCACTGTTTTCTTTTGAATTTGTGGGTAAGTTAACAATTATTTTCGTACCGTGATGATTTACCACTTCCCATTCTCCACCTAAAGCACGAATGCGTTCTTCAATTCCGCGTAATCCAAAGCCACTACTTTGTTGTGCTGATAATGACGTGGGTAACATGCCAATACCATTATCACTAATCATCAGTCGTAATCGGTTTTGGTTTTGAGTCAGTGAGATTTGGATATAGGTCGCGTTGGCGTGTTTACTAATGTTGTTTAACAGCTCTTGTACTAAACGGTAGAGGGTAAAAATAATGGTTTCATTTTTAGGCTCTTTATCTAACGAGTAATTAAAATTACAGATGATACCGTTGTCATCAAAAGCAAACTCATTAATTAAATGGTGAAGGGCTTTTTCAAGCGACATTTCTTCTAAAACAGGAGGGCGTAATTGTCGGAGTAGTTGACGTGTAGATTGATGAATTTGCAGTGCAAGCCGTTCGATTTGTTCCCCTGTTTGGCGCGTTTTATCGTTATCAGCCATCTTTTTTACTAACATTGATTGAATTTGGATGGCTGTAATATTTTGCCCAATCTCATCATGTAATTCACGAGCAATGGCTTTTTTCACATCTTCTTCGGTGTGAACAAGTTGCTCCATTAGTTCGCGTCTAGCTTGAAGTTCTTGCTCTAAGCGTAATCGATAGTGACGTAAATTATGGGCTAATTGCTGTTGACGGCTTATTGCTATCCCTAAACCAATGCCAATAATAGCTTGCGTAGTTAAAAACATTTCTAACTCACGTAAGTCATTAAACGCGCCATTAACTTGTCGAGCAAAGGTGATAATTAAGCTGCCTAATATTGCAGATAATACGCCGCCTTGCCAGCCATAACGATACGCCATAAATACATTAGGGATAAAAACAAGAATAACTAATAAGCGTTCTATTTCGGGTGTTAAGAAAAACTGTGCACTTAATCCGATAAGGCAAAATAGAAATCCCCACATGAGTAAGGGGGTTCTTAATGGCGGATCGAGTGTGCCGTCAGAGACTAAAGTGCGACTTTGTAATTCGCGTAGATATTCATAAAGTAAAAAAACAAAAGGGGCGAGTAATATGCCACCAGTAACGGATGTCAGAAAAATACCGCTGGTGGTATTAATTACAAAACCAAGAATAAAGGCTTGTAGCAGGCTATTAAAGCCAACGGCACTAATTAATAGGGTTAGGCGTTGCCAATAAAGAGGATATCGCCACCAAATACGCTGAACTTCTAACGCGATAATAAGGCTTAGTATTGGTGAGAGATAAATAATGGCGTGGGTAATTAATTGCTCTTGCGCTAACCAGTAATAAAGCCCCCATTCAGCAAATAACATTGGTAGCCAAAAACGCCGCCAAAGTAAAATTATTAGGGCTAATCGTAGACCTTGAGGTAAGAAAAGGGCGGCTTGTTGCCCGTTTTTACTTAAATAGAAGCCAATCACCCAAAGCGATAGCCAAAGTAAAGAGTAGGTGAGTAATAAAAAGAGGGATTGAAGAAAAAAACGCAGTCCCCTTTTCATTTTACAGCGAGCCTGTAATCAATTGATTTTTTAAGGCGAAATGAACCAGATCGATAGTGGTTTCACAGCTTAATTTACCAAGAACATTGGCTCGATGAACGTGAACGGTTTTGTGGCTAAGGTTAAGTTGTACCGCAATTGTTTTGACATTAACGCCTTGAACTAAAAGATTGAAAATCTCTCTTTCGCGAGGTGTTAACGTATGTAATGCATCTTCTTTTTCGGGTGTTTGTCGTAACGCTTTCATTGCATCAGAACAAAGATAACAGCCACCTTGATGTACAGCGCGTACGGCTTGTACTAACTCTTCAGGGCCACAACGTTTTGTTAAATAACCGCGGGCGCCCGAATCTAATGCGCTTTGAACAAAAGCGGGCGTATCGTAGATACTTAAAATAATGGTGCGAAAATCAGGGCGCTTTTGTTTTAAGCGACTTTGGAGTTGTAGACCACTTTCGCCAGGCATAGAGAGATCCATCACAGCAACATCAATATCGTCATGTGCTAAATAAGGCCATGCTTCTTGCCCATTAGAATATTCACCCACGATATGAATATCGGGTTCTAACATTAAGAGTTGTGCAAATCCTGAACGCACAACAATGTGATCATCTACTAAAGCAACTTTTATCATAATTTTTTATTAGTCAGAGAGTAGTCAGACAATACTTATATGATTTATAACAAGCTACAGAAAGATAAGCGAGGAAAAATGGAGAAGAAACACGGTTTTGAATCTTATGTCTCGTTTTTGTCGTGGTGAATCGTGACAAGCAAATAATAACAATAGATTATTTATTATTCAGGTGATAATTCCCCATAAACAGGGAACCTCTGTTTATGGGGAAATGTGTTATTTCTTATTGATTAAGCAACTTGAACAGGAACCGCTTTTGCAATACGTTTCATCTCGTTGTTATCTTCAAAATAAGCAATATTAGGTTTATGGCTACGCGCATCACTATCAGGAATTTGCACATAAGAACAAATAATTAAGCGATCGCCAACGGCGGCACGACGCGCAGCTGCTCCATTGACTGAAATAATCCGAGAGCCTCTTTCGGCACAAATGGCATAGGTTGAAAAACGCTCACCATTATCAACGTTATAAATATCAATCGCTTCATTTTCAAGAATGCCTGCGGCATCCATAAAATCCTGATCAATTGCGCAAGAGCCTTCATAGTGAAGATCAGCTTGTGTGACTTTTACGCGATGAAGTTTGCCTTGTAACATAGTGCGTAGCATTGTTGTGTTTCCTATTTTTCTAATAATGAATATTAAACAAGGTTAACTTGCTGGTTATCAATCAAGCGTGTATTACCTAGCCATGCAGCCATTAAAATCACGGCCCGATGGCTCTCTTCATTTAATGGTGTGAGTGTATCCGCATCACAAATAAAGCACTCATCTGCACGAAAACCTTGCTGCTCTAAGGTGTTTTTTGCATTTTGCAGTAGCTGATTAACATCATGATTACCCGACTTTAGTTGTTCAGCAATTTCTTGCATCGCTTGATAAAGTGCAGGGGCTTGTTGTTTTTCGTTATCAGATAATAGACGATTGCGCGAACTGAGCGCTAAACCATTTTTGTCACGTACGATAGCAACAGGAACGATGCTGATATCCATACATAAATCGCTTACCATCTTTTTGATAATTTGCAGTTGTTGGAAGTCTTTTTCACCGAACATCGCAACATCAGGTTGTACAAGGTTAAAAAGCTTACTGACAACTGTCGTGACACCACGGAAATGACCAGGACGGCTTGCGCCTTCTAATACGGTAGATAATACAGGGACATCAACAGTTGTTTGATTTTCCATACCGTGTGGATACATTTCTTTTGCTGAAGGTGCAAAGATAATATCGACATGTTTATCACGCAGTAACTCGCAATCTTCTTGTAAAGTACGAGGATAATTTGCTAAATCCGCTTCTCTATCAAATTGAAGTGGGTTAACAAAAATAGATGTGATCACAACATCTGCGTGAATACGCGCTTCTTCAATTAATTTTAGGTGACCTTCATGCAGATTACCCATTGTTGGAACCAATGCAATGCGTTTACCTTCTTGCTTTAATCGCTTGATTTCTCTGCGTAAGATAAGCGTAGTTTCAATAATTAGCACGGCGTGACTCCTTTTAAACAATATTGATAATTAAGATAATAAATCAGTTAAATGAATGTTTTTCTTCTGGAAACAGGCCTTGTTCAACTTGTTGAACATAAAGACTAACCGCACCTTTTAAGGAGCCTGCTTCTTGTAAAAAGTCTTTTGAAAACTTAGGGGCTTGAGGTGTTAAACCTAATAAATCATGCATAACAAGAATTTGTCCATCTGTGACATTGCCTGCCCCAATACCAATAACAGGCATCGTTAATGCGTCTGTAATTGTTTTAGCCAGAGTAACAGGAACACATTCCAATACCGCCAATTGAGCACCCGCATTTTCAAGGGCGATGGCATCTTGCTTCAATTGCTCGGCTTCATCGTGCTCTCTACCTTGGATTTTATAACCTCCAAAGACGTTGACAGATTGTGGTGTTAGACCTAAATGAATACAGACAGGAACCGCACGCTCAGTGAGCATTTTAACGGTAGGAATTAACCAACTTCCACCTTCAATCTTCACCATATTAGCTCCTGCTTGCATCAGAATGCCGGCATTAAGACAAGCTTGCTCAGGGGTGGAATAAGACATAAACGGCATATCTGCAATCAAGAAAGCATTAGGCGCACCCGCTCTTACACAACGAGTGTGGTAGGCAATTTGTTCAACGGTGACAGGCAAGGTGCTGTTATGACCTTGTAGTGTCATACCCAATGAATCACCAATCAGCATGGCTTGAATACCTTCTTGTGCAAAAAGGCGAGCAAAACTTGCATCATAAGCGGTGATTGTGGCGAATTTTTTCTTTTCTTGCTTATAGCGGTTCAGCGTTGAAAGCGTAGTGGGTTTCATTGTAACAAACTCCATCATTGTCATTTTTTTGTGTGTAGATAAAATTAATTACTTCACATAATTGTTTGTTTATTAAAGAAAATGTTAGATCATCAAAATAAAGCCGCTTTCGATTGTAGCATTTAAGGACTAAAAACGAAGAAAAAGTAATTAAATGAGTAATGAAAAATAATAAATGATAATTTTTATTTATATTTATCAATTGCCTATATGTGAAAAATAAATATAAAAGAGTTTAGAGATTGGGGAGGAGAGATGTGTTTGAAAAATTGAGGGAAAGTAAAAGAGAAGAGATAGGCTGATACTGTTTATATTTTTTACAGTATCAACCTTTAGCATTAAGAACGTACTAGTGTGAAATTACCACTTTTCCATGCCGTTTTCAGGCACTAACGCCAATCTATCTGCTAATAACTCACCATCAGGAAAGCGAAGGTCGGGTGCTAATTCCGCTAATGGATAAAGCATAAATTCACGTACTTTAAGCCCGTAATGAGGTACGGTTAATCGCTCGGTTTGGATCACGTCATCACCAAATAACATAATATCAAGATCAAGCGTTCTTGGGCCCCAACGGTTGCCTTCTTTTCTAACACGACCTTGCGCTAATTCAATCGCTTGTGTGTTATTAAGCAACTCTTCAGGTGCTAACGTTGTATCAACCGCAACAGCGACATTAAGATAATCAGGCTGATCTTGTGGTCCCATTGGGCGAGTACGATACCAAGATGATTGTGCAATCAATGTTGTTTGTGGGATCTCACTGATTGCCTTAATCGCTGAATTCACCTGATTTTCAGGTGAATTCAAATTGCTACCTAAAATGATATAAACACGTTTTTTCTGTTTACTCATTGGTGTTCTCGTGTCTTGATGCTGGTTTTGCACTTGGATGACGAGGGCGTTTACGTGGACGCGGTCGTTTACGAACGAGTGCTTGGCCTAATTCAGAGACCATTGAGCGCTGTTGCGTATTGTTAGAGGCTTGGAAATCAGCCCACCAACCAGCTAACGCTTGAAGATCTGGATTGTGTTGTACATTGGCACGTAATTCCAGTAAATCGAATGCTGCACGGAATTTAGGGTGCTCAAGTAATTTATTCGCACGACGACCTTGGCGTTTAGGTAAACGTTGCTGTAATTGCCAGATATCACGCATTGTTGTGGTAATGCGTTTTGGTATCGCAATAGTACGGCATTGCTCATCTAATATATCGTTCATCGCCATAGAGAAAGAGTCATAGTAAGAAAGACCACTTTCTTGGACTAATTTTTCGGCATGTTCAATTAATGGATACCACAGCATCGCCGCAAATAAGAACGCCGGATTGACTCGCATCTCTTTATTGATGCGGTAGTCCGTGTTTTTGAGAACTTGATCTAGCATTCTCTCCATCGGCGTATCATGTTGCTCTGTCATTTTAGATGCAATCAGCGGAAACAGCGGTTCAAGTAATTGATGACGACACATTAACTTGTAAGTTTTGTATCCTTGCCCCGTTTGTAATAATTTCAGCGATTCTTCAAAAAGACGAGCCGATGGAATATTACGTAATAAAGGAGCAAGTCTGGCAATTGGCTCTGCGGTTTCTGGCGCAATTTGCATATCCAATTTACTAGCAAAGCGAATGGCTCTAAGCATTCTGACGGGATCTTCGCGATAGCGCGTTTCAGGATCGCCAATTAAGCGAATAATACCCGCTTTCAGATCCGCTAAACCGCCAACATAATCACGTACAGCAAAATCATCAACACCGTAATAGAGGCTGTTTAATGTAAAGTCACGACGGATGGCATCTTCTTCAATTGAGCCAAAAATATTGTCGCGCAGTAACATACCGCTTTGTGCTTGCTGGGATTGGTTATTGTCTGAAACTTCATGATCTTCATGAGAGCCGCGGAAAGTCGCAACTTCAATCACTTCAGGGCCAAACATAATATGAGCAAGACGGAAACGACGACCGACTAAACGGCTGTTACGGAATAATCGACGTACATCTTCAGGTGTTGCATTAGTGGCAATATCAAAATCTTTTGGTTTTTTTCCCAGTAATAAGTCACGGACACCGCCACCAACTAAATAAGCCTGAAAGCCAGAGTTATTTAGGCGATAAAGCACTTTTAATGCATTATCACTGATGTCGTTACGTGAAATTGGGTGTTGATCTCTTGGGATCACAGTCATTGGCAAATCACTCCCGTTCGCCTTTTCTTTATTACTCTTTTTTTTACGGGGACGGTCTGCGGATATAGCAGGACGCCGACGCACAGGTTTCTGTGTTTCTTGTATTGGTCGGTCAGATGCAGTGACTGGCCTTTCACTCGCTACCGGTTGTGTGTCTGATGACGTTGTTTGTCGCCCTAGCAGATTACGGCAGAAATGTGCTACTCGATTAAAAATATGACACCTCGAATAATAAATTCTAATAATTAAAAAATTAAGCGGCTAATCATAGCCTACTGAACATTTTTTGAGAATGCTTTGTGTGGTTTATTCATACCCTTGTTGCTGATGATTTTGTTTTAAAATCTCAGAAGGTGACCACTGCGCTATCGCAATCTCTAACAATGATGCTAACGAATAATCTTGCCAACCCGCAATAATAGGCTGATTAAGAAACCGTAAAGCATCGATAATGACGGGTCTTGGATCAGTATCTGGTAACGCATTTGCGTGATTTTGTTTTGATAATTTATTACCGTCATGATTTATTGCTAAAGGTAAATGAGCATAACGCGGAATAGGTAAATTCAGTTGTTTATGTAAACTGATTTGTCGCAATGTGGGATCAAGTAGATCGGCACCTCTAACAACTTCGGTTACACCCTGATAACTATCATCAATCACTGTCACTAGATTATACGCAAATAAGTTATCTTTTCTGTGAATAATCATATCTTCTAACACGATAGACGTACTCTTTGAATAATATGTACCTTGAATGACATCTTCAAAATGATAAACAGGATGCTGTTGGATCAACCTCCATGCACTCTCTTTATCAAAAGGTGTAACATTAGTTGTGAGTGGCTCGCGATGACGACAGTGGTTATCATACACACCCCCTAAGTCATGTAAACGATGACGGCTACAATGACAGTGATAGCAAACACCTTCTTTCCAAAGAGTGTGTAAAATCTCACGGTAAGCATCATGGCGTTGCGATTGATAGAGGATCTCTTCATCCCAGAACAAACTATAATGTTCTAATGTACGAATAATTTGGGATGCAGTGCCGGGAGGTTCTCTAAGAGGGTCGATATCATCGATGCGCAAAAGCCAACGCCCGTGGTGTGCGCGAGCTTGAAGATAACTGCCAAGTGCAGTAACCAATGAGCCAAAATGAAGTTGACCCGTTGGCGATGGCGCAAAGCGCCCAATATAGTCTGTAATCTCGTGCATCGAAAGATTCAGATTAACGCCTCAACGTATTAGGCTGAGGCGTTTGCTCATTATTAGCCAGCCATCTGTTTTTCACGGATTTCAGCTAATGTCTTACAGTCGATACATAAATCTGCTGTAGGACGAGCTTCTAAACGGCGAATGCCGATTTCCACTCCACAAGATTCACAGAAACCAAAGTCATCATCTTCGACTTTTTTCAGTGTTTTCTCGATTTTCTTAATGAGTTTACGTTCACGATCACGGTTACGCAGCTCAAGACTGAATTCTTCTTCTTGTGCAGCACGGTCAACGGGATCTGGGAAGTTTGCCGCCTCATCTTGCATATGAGTAACGGTGCGGTTGACTTCATCCCTGAGCTGATTGCGCCAAGATTCAAGTATTAGCTTAAAATGCGCTAATTGGGCTTCGTTCATGTACTCTTCGCCCGCTTTTTCCTGATATGGCTCAACGCCAGCAATAGCGAGAATGCTCATGGACGATGTTTTACGCTTTTGCCCTTCTTGCATAATGCTTCTCCTACATACGCATTTCTGAATAATCCCCACCTTCAAAACAGGAAGGGGAAAAAATAGGGCGCTATAAATAGCAGATGCCCGCGAGGATAGCAATTATTCCTTCAATAAGTTTTCTCATGGTGTGAAGGCACGCAAGTAAATGTCCCTTTTTAGTTAAAAAATGCTTAACTAATGCCATGCTTTTCAATTAACTATTTGAAATAAAAGGTAATTGCTGTCCAATTGTTAAATTGTATTCACTAACATTGATGCGATAACACAAGATTTCAACCCCTGCATCACTCGCTTCTTTTAGCAGTGAAGCATAGTTAGGGTCAATCTCTTTAGCAACAGTCACTTCCGTAATGCCAGTATGGGGAACTGCGTAGAATAAGACAGCCCTTAAACCCAATTTTGCGATAGCGGTCAACTCTCTAAGATGTTTCTGGCCACGTTCTGTCTTTGCATCAGGGAAATAACCCATACCGTTGTCGAGTAAGGTGACTGACTTCACTTCAATATAACAGTCAACTTTATGATTTGATTTAAGTAAAATGTCAATACGACTGTTCTCACTACCGTATTTCACTTCTCGTTTTATCTCGTCATATTCAGATAATTCTGGAATGTCACCTGCTTCAATGGCATCTGCAACAATACCGTTTGCTCTTAAGGTATTTACACAAATCCAATCATCGGTTTGGGTCTGTGTAAGTTCCCAACTGTGCGGGTATTTTCTTTTTGCATTTGAAGAGGTGGAATACCAAACAGTATCACCGGGAGTCGCACATCCCGTCATTGCGCCTGTGTTGGCGCAATGGAGCGTGAATTCTTCCCCATTTGGGGTGACAACGTCTGCTAAAAAACGCTTATATCGTTTTAGTAAAGTGGCGGATTGTAGCGGTTGCTCAAATTTCATAATGACTCCGAGGAAAATATGACCTTTAATAAAGCGCTAATGCTACAATGCCAAGCCAAGAAAGTTAATGAATCATGGAGCCTGTGTGCATTTATTGCCAATCTTTGATGTAACAGAAAAAATCGTTGCTGCGTTAAAACAATCCCCACAAGTTTTGCTTCATGCTCCCACTGGTGCAGGTAAATCCACGGCGCTTCCCCTTTATTTACTGGAGCAAAATTGCTTTGATGGCAAAATAATTTTATTAGAGCCAAGACGAATTGCTGCCAAAAGTATTGCTTATCGTTTAGCCAGTCAGCTGAATGAAGAAGTTGGCAATACGGTGGGGTATCGAATGAAAGCGGAAAGCAAAGTCAGCTCAAAAACTCGACTTGAAGTGGTAACAGAAGGGGTATTAAACCGTATGTTACAGCAAGATCCTGAGTTGGCTGGCGTAAGCCTTGTGATTTTAGATGAATTTCATGAACGCAGTTTACAGGCTGATTTAGCATTGGCTTTATTGCTCGATGTACAAATGGGATTACGTGATGATTTGCGTGTGTTGATTATGTCAGCAACATTGGATAATCAAAAGCTCACCGCATTATTACCGGATGCTCCTATGATCAGCGCTGAAGGCCGTAGCTATCCTGTAGAACGAGTCTATTTTCCTATCAATACACATCAACCCTTTGAGCAAGAAATTGCTACTATGGCTTTACGATTACTTGCGCAAGAATCGGGTTCCATGCTGATTTTCTTGCCGGGTAGTGCCGAAATCGTGCGTGTTGCTGACATTCTAAAAGATAAAGTGGATAACAATGTTTTGTTATTTCCTCTTTATGGTGCGCTTTCATTAGCTGAACAACAAAAAGCGATTGAACCCACAGAGAAAGGTTATCGGAAAGTCGTTCTTGCGACCAATATCGCAGAAACAAGTCTTACCATTGAAGGAATTCGTTTAGTCCTTGATAGTGCTATTGAAAAGCGCGCTCAATTTGATTTGAAAAGTGGTGTCACTAGCTTATTGCGTCAACGAACTAGTCAATCATCACAAACGCAAAGAGCTGGGCGAGCAGGGCGTCTTGAGGCAGGTATTTGCTGGCATTTAATAAGCCAAGAACAAGCAGAGCGCGTTGCTTCTCATCAATTGCCTGAAATATTAAGCAGTGATTTATCATCGTTATGGCTTTCTGTTTTGCAGTGGGGATGTCGTGATATTAATCAGTTGAACTGGTTGGATACACCAACACCACAAGCATTACATGCCGCTAAAGAGTTATTGTATCGTTTGGGGGCGATAGATAAACAAGGTGGATTAACACCACGAGGTTCACGTATGGCGCAATGGGGCATTGAGCCTCGATTAGCAGCAATTTTGGATTATGCGAGTGAGCAAAGTGATAATCATCTTGTTACTGCCGCACGTCTATGTGCAATTTTAGAAGAGCCTCCAAGAGGACAAGAAATTAATCTAGAGTGGATTGCACAACAAAAGAATACCTTCTGGTCGCGACGTGAAAAACAGCTCTCTCAACATCGAAAAGGAACGTTTTGCTCGGAATTGTTAGGTTCATTATTAGCGGTAGGATTTCCTGATAGGATTGCTAAAAATCGTGATAATCAAGGGCGTTTTCGTTTAGCAAATGGGCAAGGTGCTATGATGGATGACTCGCAATCTATGAGTAATGCACCGTGGATTTTAGCGCCATTATTACTGCAAAATGCACATTATGCTGATGTCCGTATTTTATTAGCTTTGCCTATTGATATTGATGAAATATCAGCTACCTTTCCTAAGCTTATTGAAAATAATACCACGGTTGAATGGGATGAAAAACGCGGTACGTTAGTTGCATGGCAACAACGTCAATTAGGGCGATTAACCTTAAGTCAGCGTCAACTCGACAAGCCCAATAAACAGCAAATGCAACAAGCGTTATTGAATTGGTTAAGAGAGAACGGCTTAAGTGCTTTAGCACTTAGTGAAGAGACTCAACAGTTTTTTATTCGTCTTTCTTTAGCGAAAAAGTGGTGCCCAGAAGCGTTATTGCCTGATTTAGAAGAAGCTGTGTTACTTGAAACGTTAGAAACATGGCTCTTACCTGAACTTGGAGAAGTTCAGACATTAAAAGCATTACAACAAATTGATATTAATACGATTATTAAAAATCAATTAACATGGCATGAAAATCAGTTGCTTCAAAGCTTATTTCCAACGCATTATTTGGCGCCGACAGGGACAAAAGTGATTATCAATTATGATTTGGAGTTGCCGCCTGTGATTGCTATTCGTATTCAAGAAGTTTATGGCGAACAACAAAGCCCTATTATTGCGAATGGTCAATTGCCTGTAGTCATGGAATTATTGTCACCAGCACATCGTCCTATCCAAAAAACACAAGATTTGGCCACGTTTTGGGCAGGAAGTTATAAAGAGGTGCAAAAAGAGATGAAAGGGCGCTATCCAAAGCATTTATGGCCTGATGATCCAGCGAATACGGCACCGACTCGGCGAGTAAAAAAATATAGCCAATAAATGAATATTAGTTTCACCCCAGATCAATATGCTCTAGTTTTATTCGTATTTGAGAGCTTTCTTGTGGGATCACACAGAAAAATAGCGACAATGTTAGGCTTCTTTATCCCGTGATAAAGGGGTTTTAATGAGAGATACAGTTCATGAGTAGAAAGAAAAGACCAGCGAAACAAACCAAAAGAGGTCGTTCTTGGTTTTGGTTATTTGTCAAAATCGCCATTGTGGTTGCGGTTTTAATGGGCATTTATGGTGTTTATTTACATTCTCAAATCAAAGAGCGCCTTGATGGCAATGTTTGGGAATTACCTGCTGCGGTTTACGGACGTACCGTTAACTTAGAACCGGGCATGAATTATAGCCAAAAAGAGATGGTGAGCTTACTTGAGGGTATGCAATACCGCAATGTTAACAAAATCACACGTCTTGGCGAGTTTGTGGTAAGAGGCAACACCATTGAAATGTTGCGCCGACCATTTGATTTCCCTGATGGTCGTGAAGAGCAAATCTTAGCTAAATTAGCCTTTGAGCAAAATTCACTTGTTAGTATCACTAACATGGATAATCAGCGCCAATTTGGCTTTTTCCGTCTTGATCCTAAGCTGATTACCATGATGCAATCTGCAAATGGTGAGCAACGTTTATTCTTAGCAAGAGACAAATTTCCACAGTTATTAGTGGATACATTAATTGCAACAGAAGATCGTCGCTTCTATGAGCATGACGGTATCAGCCTGTATTCTATTGGTCGTGCTGTATTAGCGAATTTTACTGCGGGTAAAGCGGTTCAAGGCGGTAGTACGTTAACGCAACAGTTAGTGAAAAACCTATTTTTGACTAACGAAAGAACGCTAAAAAGAAAGCTTAATGAAGCCTATATGGCAATCATTATGGATGCGAGTTATAGCAAAGATCGCATTTTAGAGCTGTATCTTAACGAAGTCTTTTTAGGGCAAAGTGGTGATGAACAGATCCGTGGTTTCCCATTAGCTAGCCTTTATTATTTTGGTCGTCCCGTTGATGAACTAAGCCTTGATCAGCAAGCGCTTTTAGTGGGTATGGTTAAAGGTGCATCAGCTTATAACCCTTGGCGTAATCCCAAAGCGGCGTTAGAGCGTCGTAATGTAGTATTAAAACTGCTGGAAACCCAAGAGATAATCGACCAAGAGCTTTATAACGTGCTTAGTGCGCGTCCTTTAGGGGTGAAGCCACGTAGTGAAGCGTTAACGCCTCAACCTGCGTTTATGCAATTGGTTCGCCAAGAGTTACAAACAACCCTAGGCGATAAAGTAAAAGATTTATCGGGTACGAAAATCTTCACAACATTAGATCCTGTCTCGCAAGACGCGGCTGAAAAAGCGGTTGAAGTGGGTGTCGCTGATTTACGTAAAACACGTAAAATAGACGATCTTGAAGGGGCAATGGTGGTTGTTGACCGTTTAAGTGGTGAAGTTAGGGCGTTAGTAGGAGGCTCTCAACCACAATATGCGGGCTTTAACCGCGCATTATCTGCACGTCGTTCTATTGGCTCTCTGGCAAAACCTGCCACATATTTAACGGCATTAAGTGAGCCTGATCGTTTTCGTTTAAATACATGGCTTGCTGATGAACCTATTTCAGTGCCTATTCCGGGGAGTAAGCCTTGGCAACCCCGTAACTACGATCGCGGTTATAAAGGTAAATTAATGCTGGTGGATGCATTAGCAACCTCACGCAATATACCTACTGTAAATCTTGGTTTAGAAGTCGGATTAGATCGAGTAATTCAAACTTGGATTAACTTGGGCGCCCCAGCGGAAAATCTGGAAAAAGTACCCGCGATGCTATTAGGTGCATTAAACTTAACACCAATGGAAGTGGCTCAAACCTTCCAAACAATTGGTAGTTTAGGTAATCGTGCAAAACTATCATCATTGCGCTCTGTTATTGCCCAAGATGGTACAGTGCTTTATCAAAGTTATCCTCAAGCGGAAACCACTGTTTCACCTCAAGCGGCTTATATGACGCTATTTGGTATGCAGCAAGTGGTGAATTCAGGAACAGCATGGCGTGTATTAAAACCAAAATTTGGTAATTACAACCTTGCGGGTAAAACGGGTACCACTAACGATTTACGTGATAGTTGGTTTGCGGGGATTGACGGCAAAGAAGTGACGATTTCATGGATGGGACGTGACAATAATGGTCCAACGAACTTAACGGGTTCAACAGGGGCATTATTGCTGTATCGTAACTATTTAGAGAATCAGGCACCGTTGAAATTAAATCCACCAGCACCAGAAGATATCGCAGAGATGTCTGTTGATGCCCAAGGTAACTTTGCTTGTTATGGCGGTGGAGTGCGTACATTGCCAGTATGGACATCAAACCCAGATGGATTGTGTACGCCCGTTCAGCAAGATACCGATGAAAGTGGCGCGCCAAAGTGGTTACAAGATCTGTTTTCTGAGTAAGTCATCACGTAGGTTAGGTAAAATAAAAACGGCACGTAAGTGCCGTTTGTTTTTTGTTGCTATAGCGTAGTTATTTTGAGCAAGTTTAAGGTTAATATCAATTTGCATAGCCATCTCTTCATAGGTAATGCCTTGCTTTTTTAGCTCTAAGGTAATGATTTTTTTAATCTCATGCTCTTCTAGTGCAAATAGATTAAGTGATTTTTCAGGGTTGCATATCTCATTGAAATAACGATAGTTATTTGATTTTTGCTTAGAGTTTAATTCTAAGAATAGCCTTGTTTTTTCTTCAGCTGATAAATCATCGATTGTCTTCAAAATTTTATTAAGGCTCATTTTTGATACTTTAAGTCTTATTTTAAAGCCACCATGGCAATAAATGATTAAATTTAACACGAAAGTATCAAATATGATGCTTCGATTTGTGTTTTAAAGTCATTATGGCAACAATGGGTTGAATTTAATTCAAAGATGTCAAAAATGATATTTCTATTGATATTGGATAGGAAAAAGAAATCATAACCGCCCGTAAAACGGGTGGTTATGATTTAAGACGCTGACGCGACTTAAACTGGCTTTTATAAAGGGATATTTAAACTAGCCTTTCATTTTTTCAAAAGCATATTCCGCCGCATCAATAGTGCGTTGAATATCTTCTTTTGTATGAGCGATAGACATAAAGCCCGCTTCAAATGCAGAAGGCGCAAGGTAGACGCGTTTTTCCAACATTAAGTGGAAGAATTGTTTAAAGCGCTCGACATCACAATTCATCACATCTTGGTAGCAAGCGACTTCTTTCGCATCAGTAAAGAATAGGCCAAACATACCACCAACATGGTTGATAACCATTGGAATGCCTGCTTGTTGAGCTTTCTCAAGTAAACCGTCAGCTAGCATCGTTGTTAGCTCATCTAATGTTTGATGAACACCTGGCTGTGAAACTTCGTGTAAACACGCTAGACCTGCTGCCATTGCAATAGGGTTGCCTGATAAGGTTCCTGCTTGATAAACAGGGCCAATTGGCGCGAGTTTAGACATTACATCCATATGTCCGCCAAAAGCACCTACAGGCATACCGCCACCGATAATCTTACCAAGGCACGTTAAGTCAGGATCAACATCGTAATAGGCTTGTGCGCCACCTAATGCCACGCGAAAGCCTGTCATAACTTCATCAATAATCAGTAAAGCACCAAACTCATCACATAACGCACGTAAACCCGGTAAAAAGTCTGCTTTAGGTGGTACACAGTTCATATTGCCAGCAACGGGCTCCACGATGATACAAGCGACTTCTTCAGGATAGTTTTCAAATGCTTGGCGTACAGAGTTTAAGTCGTTGTAAGTGCAAGTTAAGGTGTGTTTGACAAAATCAGCAGGTACACCTGGTGAGTTTGGTTGTCCCATAGTTAATGCGCCAGAGCCTGCTTTTACTAATAAGCAGTCAGCGTGACCGTGATAGCAACCTTCGAATTTGATGATTTTGTCACGTCCAGTATAGCCACGAGCAAGGCGAATGGCGCTCATTGTCGCTTCTGTGCCCGAGTTCACCATACGAACCATGTCCATTGATGGCACAAGTTCAGTGACTAAGTTTGCCATTTCAACTTCAGCGGCTGTTGGGGCACCAAAGCTTAAACCTTTTTGTACCGCATCAGTCACTGCATCACGAATAGCAGGGTGGTTGTGTCCTAATACCATCGGTCCCCATGAGCCAACATAGTCAAGATAAGCGCGTCCGTCGGCATCATAAATATACGCACCATTAGCACGTTCAATAAAAAGAGGGGTTCCACCTACACCGTTAAATGCTCTAACAGGTGAGTTGACACCGCCGGGGATCACTTGTTGTGCGAGATTATAAAGCGTTTCAGACTTGCTCATGTCAGACTCCTAATGATGGGTGAGCGTAAGATTAAGGCGTATTCTAAAGCACCGCGCAGATGAAGCCAAATACACGGCAACAAGATTTTGATTTATCACTGTTATTGTGAGTATGTGAATTATCGTAAAAAGCGATAGGTAGCAAAAAGTGTATTTTGTCCACAACAAACTTGAAGGTTATGAGCAGGTATTAGATAATCATCACATTATATCAGCAAGAAAGATAAATTTTTGCTGGCTGTTTTTTTGCTGGAATACCCAGTCTGGAGTGAACAATGAGTGATGATATGGCTCTGCCGTTACAATTTACTGACGCGGCTGCAAATAAAGTAAAAGATCTGATTGCAGATGAAGAAAATCCAAATCTGCGTTTACGTGTTTATATCACGGGTGGCGGTTGTAGCGGATTCCAGTATGGTTTTACCTTTGATGATGCAATGAACGAAGGCGATATGACCATAGAAAAACAAGGTGTTGCCTTAGTGGTTGATCCTATGAGCTTGCAGTATTTAGTGGGCGGTTGTGTGGATTATACCGAGGGGTTAGAGGGTTCGCGTTTCATTGTAACTAATCCTAATGCTAAGAGTACCTGTGGTTGCGGCTCTTCTTTTAGTATCTGATCCTTCTTTGGCGTCGTGGCTGTGCAGTAGTGCTGTGGCGTTATAGCACCGCTCGTAATGCTTTGTGCTGTTTATCTTCTTTGGCGTCGTGGCTGTGCAGTAGTGCCACGGCGTTAGAGCAGTGCTCGTAATGCTCACATACTAATGTATGCTCCGCTTACTGCGCGCTGTCTGCCTTGTTGCACTGCTTGCTCACTCACGACTTTTGTCTGTCGGTTAAAATTTTTTTCTCTTCTTTATTCTTTCTGAGCTTATTTCATAAAATCACTCATTCATTATTAGCGATGGCTTCGCAGATTTGCTGTGCTGCATTAATAATACGTGGTGAAGGGCGACTAAAACTGTCTTCATCAATAGCAATAACTGGAACAGTAAGCTGGGGTTGCCAAAATGTTTGTACGGTAGGTATTTGCTCTGCTTTACCACTGAATACAATCAAATCAGGTCGCTTTGTAAGTACTTGCTCACGATTTACTTGAGGCCAAGTGACAGGGCTATTAGCAAAGATATTCTCCCCACCACAAAGCGCTGTAATATGGCTCTGTAATGTGCGAGCTGATGTCGTAAATAAAGGTTGCATCCCAAACTGAATAAACACCTTTTTTTTAGGGTGATTCGATATATTTGATACATATTTTTGCTGTAACGCTTGATATTGCTGGCGCAATTGTTGGGCATTTTTTAATGCTATATCAGGATGATGGCTATAATTGGAAAGAGTAACGAGATCGTCTGCGATTTCTTCAATACTTTGTGGATTAGAATAAATGATAGAAATACCCAAAGCTTTTAATTGATCTAATGAACGTTGTGGATTACCGCCTTGCCATGCAATCACTAAATCAGGCTTTAATAATAGAATGCGCTCTATATTAATACCCTGCCAATTGGCAACTTGTTCAATATTTTTAGCATCCTCTGGATAATCAGAGTAAGCACTAACTCCGACAATATTATCACCCATACCTGCGGCATAAGCCATTTCAGTGGCAGATGGTGATAGTGTAATAACACGATCAGCGGGCGTGATAGCAATGGCGAAATTGAACCAAAATAATGAACAGAGTAATAACCCAAAATTGATAAATAAACGCATTACATTTCCAATAGTAAAAAATACCCACCTATTTTTTATCTTAGAATAAGCAAAAAATAAAGGCGGGATATTGATAAAGCAATATTAGAATTATCTCGACTTAATTAGTCTTTTAATTTATCCAACATCGCTGTCACCATTAAGCTTGATTGTTCTGCAGCAACAGATAAAAATTCATCAAAACTTAAGTGCGATTCTTTATCGGCTACATCAGAAATAGCACGAACAACAACAAATGGTGTGCCAAACTGATGGCAAACATGGCCAATCGCGGTTGATTCCATTTCTACGGCTGCAACATCTGGGAATGTGCGACGAATACGGGCTAAAGGTTCAGCGCCATTAATAAATGCATCACCACTACAAATTAAACCGCGAACAGCATTTAATTTTAGCGATTCAATACATTCTTCTGCTATTTGAACAAGTTTGGGTTCAGCAATAAAAGCAGGAGGACATTGTGCCATTTGACCAGGTTCATAACCAAACGCAGTAACATCTGCATCGTGATAGCGAACTTCCGTTGAAACAACGATATCACCGACATTTAATCTTGAGTCTAAGCCACCCGCAGAGCCAGTATTGATAACGACATCAGGACGAAAATGCTCAAGTAATAATGTTGTACCAATCGCTGCTGCAACTTTACCAATACCTGATTTTAATAATGCAACATCAACACCGTTGATTGTGCCTGTATAGATTTCACAGCCGCCACGAGATAAGATTTGGCAATCTTCAATTTTCTCACGCAGAAGTGTGACTTCTTGCTCCATTGCACCTATTACGCCAACTCTCATTGTGTCATACTCACTTGTAGGTTAATAATAAATAGAAATTTAAATAGAGTTTAACATCTATCGGAAAAACACGATATAACACAAAGAATAGAGAATTCGTTTCATCGAAACCAGAAAGAGGACAGAAATGATCGATTTTAAGCTGAAGTTAAATTATCAACGCAAATATAACAGCAGTGATATCGATATTAACGATGAAATTCAGGTTTCTCGTCAATTTGAAAGTGATCGTGGACGTATTATTAACTCAGCCGCTATTCGTCGTTTACAACAAAAAACGCAAGTCTTTCCCCTAGAACAAAATTCTGCTGTACGTAGCCGTCTTACTCATTCTCTTGAAGTTCAACAAATTGGGCGTTATATCGCTAAACAGATTATTGGCGAATTAAAGAAACAAAATAAGCTTGAAGAATATGGTTTAAGTGATCGTATTGATAGTTTAGAAAGCTTAATTGAGATGGCGTGCTTAATGCATGATATTGGTAACCCGCCTTTTGGACATTTTGGTGAAGCCGCGATTAAGCATTGGTTTCAAAAAGTATTATCACCAGAGGCGACAGCCGAATTCGATAGTTGTCCTTTTATTCCTATGCAGTATTCAGCTAAAGTGCAATTAAATGAATTGCGACAAACTTTACGCCAAGATTTATGTCAATTTGAAGGGAATGCTCAAGCGATTCGAATGGCGCATCATCTGCTTAAATTGAATTTAACCTATGCTCAAATAGGTTGTGTATTGAAATATACCCGTCCTGCTTATTGGCAAGGGGAAGTGCCTAAAGAATATAGCTATTTAATGAAAAAACCGGGGTATTACTGGTCTGAATTAGCATTCGTAAAAGAAGTGCAAGAAAAATTAGATATGGGGGAATTTTGTCGCTTTCCTCTCACTTATATTATGGAAGCGGCTGACGACATCTCTTATTGCATTGCGGATTTAGATGATGCGGTAGAAAAGGGGATTTTTGATATCAACCGCCTTGTTCAGCTTTTACGAGATGCATGGCGTGAAAATGGTGATGTGATCGAAGGTGATTTATTCGATATTACTGTGAATCGTGCTTATAAAAAAGTCGATCAAAATGAAGCCAAACGCAGTATGCAAGACCAGTTTTTTATGTATTTACGAGTTTATATTACTGGAAAATTAGTGCCTTATACGGCGTACCGTTTTATAAAAAACCTTCCCCAAGTTTATGAAGGGAGCTTTAATCATGCCTTGCTTGAAGGAAATAGTGCGGAGCATCGTTTATTAACGACATTAAAAAGTGTCGCTAAAAAATGGGTATTTAGCCATCCTGAAGTTGAAGAGCTTGAAATGAAAGGATATCGTGTAATCAGTGGATTACTTGATATCTATAAGCCCTTGCTTTTATTATCAACTGAAGATTTTTTAAGATTGCATAAATATAATGAACATCCTAAATATGTAATTGAGACGCGTTTATATCATAAGCTTTCTGTTAAACATAAACTGGCTTATAACGAGATGTTAGAAAAGCTAGATGATATAAATTCTGAAAAAGGAAAGATTTTAGAGTTTTATTATAGAACAAGATTAATTCAAGATTATATCAGTGGAATGACCGATCATTATGCTTATGAAGAATATAGGAAATTAATGGTTTGTGATTAATTTATAATCATTAAGAGAAACGCTATCTAATTGATTGGTGATAATTTTTAGACTTTTCTTAGTGATAATAAAGATTTATTAAAATAACAGAAAATAGATGTTATTAATTGTAAATATATTCAATATAAAAGTTATATATAATATTTGTTAGTTATAGAACAATATAAAATCCATAAAACAAGTATCTTAGGTTGTTATCATTAAAAGTTTTCTCAATTTAACAAAAATATTGCTTATATCAGTTAAGTAAATAACTTGTTCGATGTTATACTCTCCCCATGTTTTCTTCTGAAATGCATAGTCATTCATGTAACGCTGAAAAACATACAGCGTATTCTAAAACGATGTCATTTCACTGTTAATCCGTCATTGATACTTAATTTAATACTATGGTGCAGTTTTATTCCCCTAAAAAACGTCCTGTGAAAAAACAGGCAACAACTCTGGAAGTGACCGCCAGTGCATTGGATGCAAATGGTCAAGGTATTGCTCATGCTGAGGGCAAAACGATTTTTGTAAAAGGATTACTCCCACAAGAAACTGCTCGTATTCGTTTAACAGAAGAAAAGCGCCAGTTTGCTAAAGGCGAGGTTATTAAGCGTTTGACTACCAGCGAACAGCGTATAGCGCCTCATTGTGAATATTATGAGCGTTGTGGTGGTTGTCAGCAGCAGCATGTACCTATTGCGCTACAACGTACAACAAAAGCAGGTATGTTATCGCACCTTATTAAGCGTGAAACGGGTGTAATTATTTCAGCCGAGCCTGTGATTGCGGGAGCCGAATATGGCTATCGCCGTAGAGCAAGATTGGGATTACGTTATCAACCAGAAAAAGGGTTGGTGATGGGTTTTCGCCAAGAGCGCTCTAATGATTTGGTCATGATAAAAAAATGCCCAGTATTAAAGCCACAGCTAAATGATTTATTGTCTCCTCTTTGGACATGCCTTAAAAATTTAACATCAGTACGTGATTTAGGGCATGTTGAAATGGTACTCGCTGATAATGGGCCGCTGGTTATTTTACGCCATTTATCGCCATTGCCTGAGAGTGATAAACAGAGTTTGAGTGATTTCTCTCAAACTCATCAAGTTACGATGTATCTTGCAGGTGATAATAGCGAGATAGCACGATTAACTTCAATTGAGAAGGAACCCTTCTATCAAATAGAAGGTCTTAATTTACGTTTTGCACCCACTGATTTTATTCAAGTGAATGATGAAATAAATCCTAAGATGGTTGCTCAGGCCATTGAGTGGCTTGATTTATCGCCAGAAGATCGCGTGTTAGATCTGTTTTGTGGTATGGGGAATTTTACTTTGCCTATTGCAAAACGCGTCAGTGAAGTGGTGGGTATAGAAGGTGTGCCCGCACTGGTTGAAATGGCGAAAAAAAATGCAGAACTAAACCAATTAGGTAATGCGTATTTTTGGCATGCAGATTTATCGTCTGATTTTTCTGCGATGCCGTGGTCGAAAGAAGGGTTTAACAAAGTATTGTTAGATCCTGCAAGAGCAGGGGCTTTGGAGGTAATGTCACATATTGTGAAGTTATCCGCAGAAAAAATCGTGTATGTCTCCTGTAATCCGACCACGTTAGCCAGAGATAGTAAGATATTATTAGATTCTGGATATCAGCTTACTGGTTTAAAAATGTTGGATATGTTTCCACAAACGGGTCATCTGGAATCAATGGCACTGTTTAGTCGAAAATAAATTTAGTCGAAAATAAACAGTTAGCCAGTAAATAAGTCGCAAATAAGATTTATACCGTGTAGGGAGAGAATATGGTTGCAGTAAGAAGTGCTCACTTAACACCTGCAGGAGAGTTTGCTGTTGATAAATGGGTCAACAGCTTGAACTTAACCCATGTCAATGCGGGTAGTGAAATCATGCAAACCTGGGAATACTGCCATCGTACTGTTCAAGGGCATGAAGATGCCGAACTGCTATTGTGGCGTGGTGTTGAAATGGTTGAGCTTCTTTCGACATTAAGCATGGACAAAGACAGCATGAGGGCAGCGCTTCTTTTCCCACTTGCTGAAGAAAATCTTATTGATCAGGAAATCGTTACTGAACATTTTGGTGATGCGATTTGGAGCTTAGTTCGTGGTGTAATGGAAATGGACGCCATACGCCAGTTAAAAGCAACGCATACCAATGAAACAAGTTCTGTTCAGGTGGATAATGTTCGCCGTATGTTGTTGTCTATGGTGGAAGATTTCCGTTGTGTGGTCATCAAACTTTCAGAGCGTATAGCCCATTTACGAGAAGTGAAAGATGCCACAGAAGATGAGCGCGTACTGGCTGCAAAAGAGTGTTTTAATATTTATGCACCATTAGCCAACCGATTGGGTATTGGACAATTAAAATGGGAATTAGAAGATTTCTGTTTCCGTTATCTTCATCCTGATGAATACAAGAAAATAGCCAGCTTGCTTCATGAGCGTCGTATCGACCGCGAACAGTATATTGATAATTTTGTCAGTACAGTACGCGGTTATATGAAAGAAGAGAATGTTGATGTAGATATTTATGGTCGTCCCAAACATATCTATAGTATCTGGCGCAAAATGAAGAAAAAGAATCTTGCATTTGATGAGCTGTTTGATGTGAGAGCGGTGCGTATAGTCGTAGAACGTCTTCAAGATTGTTATGCCGCATTAGGTATTGTGCATACTCATTTCCGCCATTTACCCGATGAATTTGATGATTACGTTGCAAATCCAAAGCCAAATGGTTACCAATCTATTCATACCGTTGTTTTAGGGCCTGAAGGTAAAACGGTTGAAATTCAAATTCGTACTCGACAAATGCATGAAGATGCTGAATTGGGTGTGGCTGCGCACTGGAAATATAAAGAAGGTGCAACAGGCGCTGCGACGAAAGGTGGTACAGGCAGCTATGAAAACCGCATTGCATGGTTACGTAAACTGATTGCATGGCAAGAAGAGATGGCGGATTCTGGCGAAATGCTGGATGAAGTTCGTAGCCAAGTCTTTGATGACAGGGTTTATGTCTTTACGCCAAAAGGTGATGTTGTTGATTTACCGGCAGGTTCAACACCGCTTGATTTTGCTTATCATATCCATAGTGATGTGGGGCATCGTTGTATTGGGGCAAAAATTGGCGGACGTATTGTGCCATTTAGCTATCAATTACAAATGGGCGACCAAATTGAAGTTATTACGCAAAAACATCCAAATCCAAGTCGCGATTGGTTAAATCCTAACTTAGGTTATGTCACGACAAGCCGTGGACGTGCGAAAATTCATAATTGGTTCCGTAAGCAAGATCGCGATAAAAATATTCTTGCGGGGCGTCAGATCTTAGATAACGAATTGGCGCATATGGATATCAACATGAAAGAAGCAGAAAAACTGCTGATCGCACGTTATAACGTTCATAGTGTTGATGAAGTATTAGCAGGTATTGGTGTCGGTGATATTCGAATCAACCAGTTAGTGAACTTTATTCAAAGTAAATTGAATAAAGCCACTGCAGAAGATGAAGATAAAGAGGCACTGCGCACGCTCGAAAACAAAACGCCAGCACCAAGAACCACTGGTTCGGGTGGAAGTATTGTTGTCGAAGGTGTGGGTAACTTAATGCACCATATTGCACGTTGTTGCCAGCCTATTCCGGGTGACAATATTGTCGGTTTTATTACTAAAGGTCGTGGTATTTCGATTCACCGTGCTGACTGTGAGCAACTGGCTGAATTACTTTCTCATGCACCAGAGCGTATTGTTGATGCGGTATGGGGAGAGAATTATTCCAGTGGTTATTCATTGGTAGTACGTGTTGTAGCGAATGATCGTAGTGGGTTATTACGCGATATCACGACAATTTTAGCCAATGAAAAAGTAAACGTACTGGGTGTGAGTAGCCGTAGCGATGTGAAGCAACAAATTGCGACAATCGATATGAATATTGAGATTTATAATCTCCAAGTATTAGGTCGTATATTGGCAAAACTTAATCAGTTGCCTGATGTGATAGAAGCGAAACGCTTTTCTCACTAAAATATTAAAATGATAAGATGCCGAGACTACTGTTCTCGGCATTTTTTTATCTAAAAACGTGTTAGGTAGAATAAAGCTAACTCTTATTTAAAAGGCAATATGATGTCAGAAAATCGTGAAATCTTTCGTTTATTAGAAATTATGGCGCAGCTACGTGATCCTAATAGTGGATGTGAATGGGATAAAGTGCAGACTTTTGACACTATCGCACCTTATACATTAGAAGAAACCTATGAAGTGTTAGATGCTATTGCTCGTAAAGATTTTTCTGATTTAAAAGAAGAGTTGGGTGATTTGCTTTATCAAGTTGTTTTTTATTCACGAATGGCAAAAGAGCAAAATTTATTTGATTTTAATGATGTCTGCGAAGCTATTAGCAATAAATTAGAACGTCGCCATCCTCATATTTTTGCATCTGAAAGTGACAATAATTTAGCTACAGAAAAGCATCGTTGGGAAAAACTCAAAGCCCAAGAGCGTGAAGCCAAAGATCAATTTTCTCTGTTAGACGATATTCCTGCTACTTTGCCTGCCTTAATGAAAGCAGAAAAAATTCAAAAGCGTTGTGCTTCAGTGGGTTTCGATTGGAATGAACTAGAGCCTGTTTTAGGTAAAGTTTATGAAGAAATTGATGAAGTGATGGCTGAAGTGAAAAAAGAGCCTCAAGATGCTTCTCGAGTTGAAGATGAACTGGGTGACTTACTGTTTTCTGTGGTGAATTTATCGCGCCATTTAAAACAGAAACCGGAGCAAGCATTAAATCGAGCTTGTCGAAAATTCGAACAACGCTTTCGTTTTGTTGAAAAAATGCTCTCAGAAGAAGGTATAGGCATAGAAAATGCCTCATTGGAAGAGATGGAGATCTGTTGGCAGAAAGCAAAAAGACAACAGGTTGAGTGAATTGTGACACGCAAATTAACGTCAACGTGACATAAAGTGCGATAAAAATAGTCTATAACATCTCGTTTTTTCAGCTATTTTTATAAAAATATTTAAAAAGCGAAATTATAAAAGGTAATTTCGTTTTTTTTGTTTTTGGGTAATTTAAAATCTCGCAGTTACATTTTATTGCATTAAAAATGTGATTAACCTCAAAAAAATTAAAAGCATGATCATAAGCAAAAGATCTCGCTATAAACCTGCTACACTTAATATCGTGAAAAAAATAAAGCATCTCTTGTTTAAAAGTGATATCTTAGCTGAAAGGATTAAGCTAAAATGCTTGAGAAATATTTTCACGGGTTTAGTTAATTGAATTTTTACTGTTTTTTCGTGTTTAAACGGATAAGTGGCGTGATGAAAAAGAACTTTATACTACTAAGAATGTTTGTAGCGAAAATAAGGTTCGGGTATACTGTGTTCCCGTCCAGTTATATCCATCATCCTAATACACCTAAACTTTCAGGTTCAGCATGAAAACGAATTATATTTTTGTGACCGGCGGGGTCGTATCCTCTCTGGGTAAAGGCATTGCCGCAGCCTCTCTGGCGGCTATACTCGAAGCCCGTGGACTCAATGTCACCATGATGAAGTTGGATCCGTATATCAACGTCGATCCAGGTACTATGAGCCCAATTCAGCACGGGGAAGTCTTCGTCACTGACGATGGTGCTGAAACTGATCTCGACTTAGGACACTATGAGCGCTTTATTCGTACGAAAATGACTCGTCGTAATAACTTCACGACAGGTCGCGTATACTCTGAAGTATTACGCAAAGAGCGTCGTGGTGACTATCTTGGGGCTACAATTCAAGTTATTCCTCATATCACTAATGAAATCAAAGAACGTATCATCCGTGGCGGTGAAGGTCATGATGTCGTTTTAGTTGAAGTCGGCGGGACAGTTGGTGATATCGAATCTTTACCATTCTTAGAAGCGATTCGCCAGATGGCAGCAGAAGTGGGTCGTGAGCACACATTCTACTTGCATTTAACTTTGGTGCCTTATTTAGCCGCTTCTGGTGAAGTGAAAACCAAACCAACTCAGCATTCTGTAAAAGAGTTACTGTCGATCGGTATCCAGCCTGATGCGTTGATTTGCCGTTCAGACCGCGTTATTCCTGCAAACGAACGTGCCAAAATTGCACTGTTCTGTAATGTGCCAGAAAAAGCGGTTATTTCATTAAAAGACGTCGATTCCATTTATAAAATCCCTGCACTATTGAAATCACAGGGATTAGATGATTATATCTGTAAACGATTCAGCTTAGATTGCCCTGTTGCAAATCTTGCAGAGTGGGAACAAGTTATTTACGAAGAAGCTAATCCTGAAGGCGAAGTGACCATTGGTATGGTGGGTAAATATGTCGAATTACCAGACGCCTATAAATCAGTGATTGAAGCGTTAAAACATGGCGGTTTCAAAAGCCGTGTTGCAGTAAATATCAAATTGATTGATGCACAAGATGTTGAAACCCGTGGCGCTGATATGCTTAAAGGGTTAGATGCAATCTTAGTACCAGGCGGTTTTGGTGAACGTGGCGTCGAAGGCAAAATTATGGCCGCTCAATTTGCCCGTGAAAATAAAATCCCTTACTTGGGCATTTGCTTAGGTATGCAGGTTGCTATGATTGAGTTTGCTCGTAATGTTGCCAATATGGCAGATGCAAACTCCACTGAATTTGCACCAGATTGTAAATATCCAGTCATTGCGTTAATCACAGAATGGCGTGATGAAGACGGTAATGTCGAAGTGCGTTCAGAAGACAGTGATTTAGGTGGCACGATGCGCCTTGGTGCTCAGCCTTGCCATTTAAGTGGTGATAGCTTAGTACGTACTCTGTATGGCAAAAACACCATTACAGAACGCCATCGTCACCGTTATGAAGTGAATAATCTGCTATTAAAACGTATCGAAGATGCGGGTTTACGTATCGCAGGTCGTTCAGTAGATAACAAGCTGGTGGAAATTATTGAAAATCCAAACCACCCTTGGTTTGTTGCTTGTCAGTTCCACCCAGAGTTTACCTCAACGCCGCGTGACGGCCATCCGTTATTTGCAGGCTTTGTGAAAGCAGCCTTTGATAACCAAAAAGGTCTGCTGAAATAGGATATATGAGAAGAGATAGGGTATCTCTTCTCGGAAATTTAACTTGTACAGAGGAAAACCGAATGTCCAAAATCGTTAAAGTACTTGGTCGTGAAATTATTGATTCTCGTGGCAACCCAACAGTTGAAGCAGAAGTTCACTTAGAAGGTGGTTTTGTTGGTATGGCGGCTGCTCCATCAGGCGCATCAACAGGTTCTCGCGAAGCTTTAGAATTACGTGATGGTGATAAATCACGTTTCTTAGGTAAAGGTGTTCTGAAAGCGGTTGCTGCTGTTAATGGTCCAATCGCTAAAGCGATCCTTGGCCAGGATGCAAAAGACCAAGCTAACATCGATAAAATCATGATCGATTTAGACGGTACTGAAAACAAATCAAACTTTGGTGCAAACGCAATCCTAGCGGTTTCTTTAGCAAACGCAAAAGCGGCTGCTGCTGCAAAAGGTATGCCTTTGTACGAGCACATTTCTGATCTGAACGGTACTCACGGTCAATATTCTATGCCTCTGCCAATGATGAACATCATCAATGGTGGTGAGCACGCAGATAACAACGTTGATATCCAAGAATTCATGATCCAACCAGTTGGCGCACCGACTCTGAAAGAAGCTGTGCGTATGGGTTCAGAAATCTTCCATCACTTAGCTAAAGTGCTGAAAGCAAAAGGTATGAACACTGCAGTGGGTGACGAAGGTGGTTATGCACCAAACTTAGAATCTAACGCTGCTGCATTAGCTGCTATCAAAGAAGCAGTTGAGAAAGCGGGTTACGTTTTAGGTAAAGACGTTACTCTGGCTATGGACTGTGCAGCTTCTGAGTTCTACAACAATGAAACTGGTAACTACGAACTGAAAGGCGAAGGTAAAACCTTCACTTCACAAGAGTTCACTCATTACTTAGAAGAACTGACTAAACAATACCCAATCGTTTCTATCGAAGATGGTTTAAACGAATCTGACTGGGATGGTTTCGCATACCAAACTAAAGTTCTTGGTGACAAAATCCAACTGGTTGGTGACGACCTGTTTGTAACTAACACTAAGATCCTGAAAGAAGGTATCGATAAAGGCATCGCTAACTCAATTCTGATCAAATTCAACCAAATCGGTTCACTGACAGAAACTTTAGCAGCAATCAAAATGGCGAAAGATGCTGGCTACACAGCAGTTATCTCTCACCGTTCTGGTGAAACTGAAGATGCAACTATCGCTGACTTAGCAGTGGGTACAGCAGCAGGCCAAATCAAAACGGGTTCAATGAGCCGTTCTGACCGTGTTGCTAAATACAACCAACTGATCCGTATCGAAGAAGCATTAGGTAATAAAGCGCCTTTCAACGGTCTGAAAGAAGTTAAAGGCCAAGCATAATCGCTTATTTGATTAGAAAATCTAATTGATTCTAAATGGGTAAACCTGATGTTTACCCATTTTTTTTGCCTAAATATAACAAAAATAAAATTACCGCTGCCTTTAAACGATCAAAAAGTGTGATGCATAAGAGATAATAGTGTTCAATTATTACTCTTTTATTAATAAATTGGTTAATTCTCGTGGATGAGATCCCAATTATCGCTTTTGCGCATTTTCAATGGTGCGAAATGTTTTTATATTTCACATATAACCTATTTCGTTAACAATTCAAGCTTAGTGAACCTAATGTTCACATCAGTTAATGTGGAGTATTATCATGGACGCGTCCAATTTAGCCCCATCGGCAAAATCAAGCCCGATAAATAAGAGAGGGTTAATTATTCTAGCAATAGATGTTGTTTTGCTACTGCTATTGTTAGAGTTTTTACCTTATGATCCAAAGGCTAATGCTGGCCTAGCATTAATGGTATTTGTAGGGGTACTATGGCTAACTGAAGCTATTCATGTAACGATCACGGCATTATTCATTCCTATTTTAGCCGTTGTACTTGGGCTAATGAATACCAATGAGTCATTAAAATCATTTGCTAACCCTATCATTTTCTTATTCTTTGGTGGATTTGCTTTAGCGACAGCACTTCATATTCAAGGGTTAGATCGTTTAATTGCTAACCGCTTACTAATGATTGCAAAAGGTAAACTTTCAGTCGCGGTATTACTGTTATTTGGCGTTACTGCATTACTCTCCATGTGGATCAGTAACACTGCAACAGCAGCAATGATGCTCCCTTTAGTCTTAGGTATTTTATCTAACTTAGATATTCGTTCAGAGCGTAATACTTTTGTATTCGTATTATTAGGTGTGGCTTATAGTGCCAGTATTGGTGGTTTAGGTACGTTGGTTGGTAGCCCACCAAATGCGATTGCCGCAGCTCAACTGAACTTAGATTTTATTACATGGATGAAGTACGGTATTCCAATCATGTTGGTGCTATTGCCTATCATGTTTATTGTGATGTACCTGATGCTACGTCCTAACTTAAAACACAAATTTGACTTAAAACTAGAAGTGTTAGAGTGGAATAACAAACGTGTTATCACCATGATTATCTTCTTAGTTACCGTATTTTGCTGGATCTTCAGCTCTTTCATCAGCAGTGCTTTTGGTGGTGTAAAAGATTTAGATACAGTTATTGCTGTGAGCGCGGCCATTGTTATTGGTGTAACTGGTGTCGCAAGTTGGAGTCAAATACAAGAAAACACAGAGTGGGGCGTATTAATGCTGTTTGGTGGTGGTTTAACGCTGAGCGCAATTTTACAGTCTTCTGGTGCAAGCCTTGTTATGGCTGACTTTATGAAAGATACTTTCGGTAATAGCCATTGGTTTGTGATTATTCTTGCCGTGACCACCTTTATCATCGTATTAACTGAATTTACCAGTAACACAGCAAGTGCCGCATTGTTAGTGCCAATCTTTGCAACAGTAGCACAAGCATTAGGCATGCCTGTAATGGCGTTAACAATGATTATCGGTATCGGTGCATCTTGTGCATTTATGTTGCCTGTTGCAACCCCACCAAATGCGATTGTCTTTGGTTCAGGTTACATTAAACAAACTGAAATGGTACGTGTTGGTGGTGTACTAAACTTAGTGTGTATCTTTGTTATCTCTCTGTTTGCTTGGTTCTTCTGGCTGTAAGTGAATACGCTGAATTAATCAGGTAGAGTTAAAAAAACAAGGCGCTTGATAAGTTAATATCAGGCGCTTTTTTATTGGTAATAAAAAAGCCATCGACATTTATCACCTGTAAGGTATTAAACATATCGATGGCTTTTAAAGAAGCATAAAACAGAGACGATATTAATTATTTAGTATAAAGCGTGAGTTGTGTACCCGGTTTTAACATCTTAATGTCGGCGTTCCAACTCATTAATAATTTAAGATTAATGCCGTGACGGCGGGCAATACTGTAATAAGAGTCACCTTGGCGTACTTTATAGTAGCTTGGTGAAGGTTTTGTTGGTTTCGTTGTCGTGGTATTACTGACACTACCTGCATTATGAATTTTTAATGTTTGACCAACCAGTAATGTGCTCTTTGCATTCAATCCATTAATACGCTGTAAGTCTTTTACACTCATATTGTAGCGACGAGCAATAGCGTAAAACGAATCTCCTGAACGAACCTTATAAACGCCTTCTTGCTTAATAGATTGATTCGTTTTGGCAACAGCCAAGCGAATAGTTTCTAATACAGCTTCATCTTCAAAAGCGTTACGGAATTGGTCAAGCTTATTGCGAGGCAACATAATGACATGAGGGCCATTCGGTGCGGTTATTCCACGCTTATAGCCGGGGTTATAATCTTTTACTGTATTAATAGGTAACTGACTTAATTCAGCGACTTTATTTAACGTGATTTGCTCGCCGACATCAAATGAGGCTAACGCTTTATCTCGGTAGTTACTTTTTGGAAAAGTAATGGTTTCTTCGTTTTCACGAATAACTTTGCTCAATGCTAGAATTTTAGGAACATAATTCATAGTTTCTTTGGGTAAAGAAAGCGACCAATAGTCTGTTGGTAAATTCTTACTTTCATTTGCCTTTATTGCTTGCATAACACGGCCTTCACCTGCGTTATAAGCAGCAAGGGCAAGTGCCCAATCACTATCAAACATCACATAAAGGCGCTCAAGTAAATCAAGGGCAGCTTTAGTTGATGCCATAACATCACGACGACCGTCATACCATTGGTTTTGTGCCAAACCATAGTAATTACCGGTTATTGGTACAAATTGCCATAAACCTGCGGCATTTGCAGAAGAGGTAACATGGGGATTAAACGCACTTTCAACGACAGGAACAAGTGCAAGTTCCATCGGTAATTCACGCTTTTCAATTTCATCAATAATCGAATACATATAAGGTTCAGCACGAGAAGCAACACTCTGTATATGTTTGGGATTATTTAAAAAATATAATTCTTGCTGCGAGATCCTTTCATTTTCAGGGAGGTCCATTTTTAATTCACTTACCACATAACCCCATAAATTGGTTTTTACATCATATTGAGGTTGGTGAGAAGTTGAAGTCCCTTTCGTTGATGTTGGTGTGATCGCAGACAAATTAGGTTTAATGTTCTCCGATTGCTGGCAACCCGCCAAGAGCAATATGGAGAACAAAATCGCTTTTGTCTTCATAATAGAAAAATTCATCCTGTGTGTTTTTTGAACCAAATAATACTTAGTGTGCCAAAATAAAACAACCAATAGAAATTAAAAGTTGTCTTTTAATTCTCTTAATTTTGTAAATGTCTTAATTGGCGCGTAAGTATTAGGGGTTATACCTAAAATCCTTTGTAAATCAATATCGTCAGATTTCAAAAAAAGATTAATATTCTTTTCGTTTTTTAGTGTTATTGGCACAGTAGGTTGCAAATTTTTACGCATTTCACTAACTTGGGCTAAATAATCGGTAATAAGTGCATTTTCTGGCATGATATGATGTGCAAAGACCATGTTTGATAGGGTGTATTCATGAGCACAACAAATTAATGTGTTATCAGGTAAAGCACTCAATCTTTGTAATGAACTAAACATTTGTTGTGCGGTACCTTCGAATAAACGACCACAACCACCAGAAAAAAGTGTATCGCCACAAAATAAATATGGTTCACAATAATAAGCAACATGACCTAATGTATGACCTGGTGTGCCAATTACATTAAAAGTGAAAGAGCCAACAATAATACGCTCTTGATTATGAATAATATTTTCGGCACCTTTATTTTGTGTTTCTTGTGGGCCAAAAACGTCAATGTTAGGATATTTTTTTACAAGTTCAGCAACTCCACCAACATGATCATCATGATGGTGGGTTAATAAAATCGCGATAGGTATTAGTGAGCGTTGAGAGAGCATTTCAATAACAGGTTTTGCTTGTGACGGATCCACAATCACACATTCACTATTTTCATTACTTAATAGCCAAATGTAGTTATCGGATAAAGCAGGAATTCTGATAAGCTCCATATAAGTTACCTTACTTATAAAATATAAAGGGGTAAACAATGAAAGCAGCGCGTTCAGTAAAACCAATTACAATGCCGGATTCTTGGCGTGATATTCCTTGGGGGGAATATTATCGCATGGCGATTGAATTGCGTTTACAAAACTGGTGGCCGAAAATGTATGGCTTTCATTTGCTAAAACTCGGTCAACTCAGTGCCGAGTTGGATACCAAATTAAGTATCGTTTCACATCAAGTCAATGTGACATCAAATGCAATAAATGCGGATGTTATCGCGTCTTTAGATTATCTACCCTTTGAAAATAAATCGGTTGATGTTTGCCTTATGGCTCATGTACTTGATTATAGTGCAGATCCTCATTGGCTATTAAGAGAAGCTGATCGTGTTTTAATTGATGATGGCTGGATAGTATTAACGAGCTTTAACCCTATTAGTTTATTAGGACTGGGTAAATGCACGCCTGTTTTACGACAAAAACAGCCTTATTCAAGTCGTATGTTTTCACTTCGACGCCAAATTGATTGGCTTAGTGTGCTAAATTACGAAGTGATGACACAACAGAATTTCCAGATTATGCCATGTTCAAGACCAATAAAACGTGATGGTAGCCGCTATCACGCCGGTGGCTGTTTAAATTTAATTATTGCTCGTAAAAGAACGCTTCCTTTAACACCCACTGCATTGAAATTTGCATTGCCACGCATGAGTGTAAAAGGTCGAGTATTAGGTGCTACACGCAATCACTCAGAGCTATAAAATATGATTCATTGTGTTTTATCTTTCTGGCTTTCAATATAGCCAGTATCTTCTTGTGTAGGTGATTGAGCCGCCGTTTTTGCTAATTCATCACAACGTTCATTTTCATCATGACCTGCATGGCCTTTTACCCAATGCCATTCAATTTCATGACGAGTAATAGCACTATCTAAGCGTTTCCATAAATCGACATTAAGCACAGGGCTTTTGTCTGCTTTGCGCCATTGGCGCTTTTTCCAGCTATGGATCCACTGCGTGATACCTTGTCTGACATATTGGCTATCTGTTGTCAGTGTAATTTTACAAGGGAATTTTAATGTTTCTAATGCTACGATAGCGGCAAGAAGTTCCATTCGGTTATTGGTGGTCATAAAAAAACCTTCACTTAGGGTTTTTTCATGTTGTTGATAGCGTAAAATAGCGCCATAACCACCAGGGCCTGGGTTGCCTAAGCATGAACCATCGGTGAATATTTCTACCTGCTTGTGCATAAAGGCGACTTATCCTTTTTGATTAATACGAAAAACTAACCCTAAGTCTGACATAAAAACGGATTATGAGCACTCCAATCACACGACAAATTGTACTTGATACCGAAACCACCGGTATGAATAAGCTGGGCGTTCATTATGAAGGTCATAATATCATTGAAATTGGTGCCGTAGAGGTTATCAATCGTCGACTAACAGGGCGAAATTTCCATGTTTATATTAAGCCTGAAAGATTAGTTGATCCTGAAGCGTTTGAAGTTCACGGTATTAGTGATGAATTTTTAGAGGATTGTCCTTCTTTTGCTGATATTGCCGATGAGTTTTTAGAATATATTCGTGGCGCAGAGCTGATCATTCATAATGCATCGTTCGATATCGGCTTTATGGATTATGAGTTTAGAAAGCTTAATCGTGATATTCCGCCTACTGAAACGTTCTGCCAAATTACCGATAGCCTTGCAATGGCAAGGGCATTATTTCCTGGTAAACGAAATAATCTTGATGCTTTATGTGATAGATACTTAATAGATAACTCTAAACGTACTCTTCACGGCGCGTTATTGGATGCTGAAATACTTTCTGATGTTTACTTGGCTATGACCGGTGGACAAACAGCATTGGCATTTTCAATGGAAGGCGAATCAAGTAACGAGCAAGAGCAAAATGATATTCAGCGTATCGAGCGCCCAGTTTCAGGATTAAGAATAATAAGAGCAACCGCAGATGAACTTGCTGAGCATGAGTCTCGATTAGATTTAGTTGAGAAGAAAGGCGGGCATTGTTTATGGCGTCCTGCACCAAATGATGAAACTGTTTGAATATAAAAAAAGCACAAAGAGTAAGTTGAGATTAAAAATTATCCAAATGCATCTTTTTGTTAGAAAAACAGTTGACGACAAGGCAAGAGATTCGTAATATTCACCTCGTCCGAAAGGATACGCGGAGCGGTAGTTCAGTTGGTTAGAATACCTGCCTGTCACGCAGGGGGTCGCGGGTTCGAGTCCCGTCCGTTCCGCCAACATTCCAAACCCCAGCATTTATGCTGGGGTTTTTGCGTTTATAGCCTATCAAACTGTTCCTTTTATCAAACTAAAGCACTTTGCTTATCTGTCTTAATCATGCTATTTCTTATCTTTATTTATAAGGATGGTTTGCTATTGATAAAAGACATCAAATCATACTCTTAGGTATATTTAGGATTCATTTATGAAGCAGGAATTTCGTTTACGTTTAAATACGCTATCCAAAGAACTCGATAACTTTTATTATCAAGAATTCGAAACGGAACAAGCCGAATACAGTAAAAATAAAGAGATAAAACAAGCGATTGTTCAATTTATTCTTGAAATAAAAAAATATGATGAGCAAGCATTAATTGATAAAGCGCTAACCCTTATATTTCATAATACAGGTTGTCATATTGATTGCGAAATTCTAGATGAAATTATGCTTCCTGTTATTGAACAAAATATTATCACACCAGAATTGATTGATAAAAATCTGAGAGAGAATTCACCTATGGGACGTTGGTACTGATCCTAAGGAGAAATAATGACATTTTATAAGTTTGGTTTTATTGCTAATACATAAGGCGCACTTATTGATGTAAAAGGGATGAAAAATCGGTTTATTAGTTATTTCCCAAAAATTTGTTGATCTTTGTTCGTTACATAGTCTGAATATCGAATTTATAACGGCTCATCAATATTTTTATTTTAAGGAAAGTAATGGAATTTGTTTAATAGAAAATACGTTTTCTTACCAACTTACTGGAATGTTGTTCGATAACAAATTGATTGTTGCTAATTTAGTCTTTGAAGATGATCTTTTTTATCATTACACATATTTTGAAAATCAGTATATTACTGTGACTGTTGATAGAATTGATGTTGAGTTTATTGAGCCGATTAATCATGATTTTTTTTGACGAAGTACGACACAAAATAGAGAGCTCCGCTTTTTTTTCTAATATGGGAAAAGCGGATTTACAGGCTGATAATGTGATTTTATTTTCAGGTCTGGAGAGTTTATTGCTCTCTGAGTTAGATTTTATATGGTTACCTACCTCACCAACTCAAGATGATCCTTTTTATACAAAGCAAACCCTACCTAAGGCATTAATAGAACAACGTATAAAGATAACGTGTTGTGTGATGGATAGCGTGAAAAATATCCCGTGTACTCCATTTCAATATGATGCCCATGATTTCAATATTGCAGCTAAAAATGCGATTAGTTACGCATTTCGGCAATACTTATCAGAAAAATACTTTTCCCTTGGAGACAACTGGGAAAATATTGTTAATATCTACTATCAAGGATATTGGCCAATAGGGATCTACCATAATAAAGTAATAACTATTTAAATTTGCTGGTTTTTTTAAGGTTTTATAATAACGTAAGGACGTAGAGAAATGGATATCACTAAAATTTATCAATATAAATTAAGAAAATTATTTAATCCAAGAGCGCTTTCTTTTGAACATGGTATTTTATTTTTACAGCCTTGGGAGGGAGAATTGGATGAAATTATTTCAGTAAAACTAAAAAATAAATCAGCTCTTTATCTTTCGTGGTGGAATGAGCTTTTTAATTCAAAAAAAATAGATGAGATTATTAGTGATGAACTTTATGATCAAAATTATTATCAATTTTTTTCTTTTCTGAGAATATTACCTAATTTATTATCTATAAATAGAAATGAAAATTTTTATAATAAAAATTTATTTTCAAGCTATATTGTTTCGCAATTAAAATCCGATCTTTCTTTTTTAGGTAAAGAAAAAGAGAATACCTATAAAACCGAACTTATTAATTATTTATTCTATGATATGGGATTTGCTGATTTTTATTATCATTATTTTATTGTTAAAGATAATAAACTCTACTTTCGTTATTCTAGTGATGAAGTAATAAAAGCTGACGAGCTAATTAATGTAACTTATGATCTTGTATTAAAATACAGTAATGAAAAACATCATGATGATTTTAATATAATTAAAAAACAACAAATAGAGATCGTTAATTTTCTTCTAGAGAAAGATGAAAACTTTGTTTTTACACTAGAAGATCAATGTTTAATTTATCTATCACCTGAGAAATTTATCAAAGCGTATAAAAATGATACGGATAAAATATTTAAAATATTAGCCAGTTTCTTAAGTAAAGATCAATCAGCACTCAATGTCTTTGTGTCTAAAATGATCATCATGAATTATAATTATTATATTTTGAAAAACAATCCAAATGAAATTTTGAAATTAAAAGCTTTTTGTAGAAGAGATAATTTAAAGTTTTTTCTATTATTGAAATCAATTATTGATTTGCATTTTTTTGTCAGAAAAGAAGATTTTAAGGAATTACACTTAGAATATTACTTATCTAAAATTAATTAAAAATAAGTAGAATATATAAATAAGTTATTTTTATAAAAGGGGTAACAACTGTGTTACGCGATGCTTTCCTTTTATTTATATATGATGTAAATAGGATTTTTATTACTGAATCAGTGAATTATCTGCTTTTTATCTTTTTAAAATTTGTATAATTCTACTTCCTGATAACAAGTCCAGTCAGTTATTAGGCTATAATTAACACAAATACGGTATTTATTTGATTTGATGGATAATTCAGCAATGAAATTTTATCTTGATTAGTCATATCAAGCTAGGGTTTAATAGCACGCTTCTCAATTGCGCAAATTATTGTCTCTTTTGCTTTTTGTTGCGCAACAATGCGGTGGTGTAATGTTATTTTCCGCTTTGATTGTAAAAAATGCTGTGCAAATCAAAGAATTATTGCTTTATGCTAATTACGATAGCCACCTTTGTGGATTTTTTATATTGCGGTTTTTTGCCCGCATTGAGAGAATCAGCTATCTAGATGCTTTTTATCCGACTTGGAGTAGAAAATGACCACTCGTAAAACCCTTGCTAATGCGATCCGTTTTTTAAGTATGGATGCTGTGCAAAAAGCGAAATCAGGACACCCTGGCGCCCCTATGGGTATGGCTGATATTGCAGAAGTATTATGGCGTGATTTTTTAAATCATAACCCAACTAACCCTAACTGGGCTGATCGTGACCGCTTCGTTTTATCTAATGGTCATGCTTCAATGCTGATTTACAGCTTACTGCACCTGTCTGGTTATGAAGTTTCTTTAGATGATCTGAAAAACTTCCGTCAATTGCATTCTAAAACACCAGGTCACCCAGAATATGGTTATACCCCAGGTGTTGAAACAACAACGGGTCCTTTAGGTCAAGGTATTGCAAACGCAGTGGGTTTTGCTATTGCAGAACGTACATTAGCGGCTCAATTTAACCGTCCTGGTCATGACATTGTTGACCATTACACCTACGCCTTTATGGGTGATGGTTGTATGATGGAAGGTATCTCCCACGAAGCGTGTTCTTTAGCGGGAACATTACAATTAGGTAAACTGATTGCATTCTATGATGACAATGGCATCTCTATTGATGGTCAAGTGCATGGTTGGTTTACTGATAACACAGCAGAACGTTTCGACGCTTATGGCTGGCATGTAATCAGTGGTATTGATGGCCACGATGCAGCAAGCATTAAAGCAGCTGTTGAAGCAGCAAAACAAATCACTGACAAACCTTCACTGCTGATTTGTAAAACCACTATCGGTTTTGGTTCTCCTCATAAAGCTGGTACTGCTGATTCTCACGGTTCCCCATTAGGTGATGCAGAAATCGCTGAAACACGTAAAGCGTTAGGCTGGGAATACGGCGCATTCGAAATTCCACAAGAAATTTATAAAGAGTGGGATGCGAAAGAAGCGGGTAAAGCAAAAGAAGCTGCATGGGATGCTAAATTTGCTGCATACGCAGCACAATTCCCTGAATTAGCGGCTGAATTCAAACGCCGTGTTTCTGGTGAATTACCAGCAAACTGGGAAAAAGATTCCAAAGCATTTATTGAAAATCTGCAACAAAACCCTTCAAGCATTGCAAGCCGTAAAGCGTCTCAAAATGCATTAGAAGCATTCGGTAAAGTATTACCAGAATTCATGGGCGGTTCTGCGGACTTAGCACCAAGTAACCTGACTATGTGGTCTGGCTCTAAAGCGCTGAACGAAGACAAAGCGGGTAACTACATCCATTACGGTGTACGTGAATTCGGTATGTCTGCAATCATGAACGGTATTGCACTACATGGCGGTTTTGTTCCTTACGGTGCTACCTTCCTGATGTTTATGGAATATGCACGTAATGCTGTACGTATGGCTGCACTGATGAAGATCCGCAGTATCTTTGTTTATACTCATGACTCTATCGGCCTGGGTGAAGATGGTCCAACTCACCAACCTGTTGAGCAAATGGCAAGCCTGCGTGTAACTCCAAACGTGAGCACATGGCGTCCATGTGACCAAGTTGAATCAGCTGTTGCATGGAAATATGCAATTGATCGTAAAGATGGTCCAACAGCTCTGATCTTCTCTCGTCAAAACCTTGCACAACAACCACGTACTCCAGAGCAACTGGCAAATATCGAGAAGGGTGGTTACATCCTGAAAGATTGCGTTGGTACTCCAGAATTAATCTTTATTGCAACAGGTTCTGAAGTTGAATTAGCGGTTAGCGCTTATGAACAACTGACAGCTGAAGGCCGTAAAGTACGTGTTGTTTCTATGCCAGCAACAGATGCATTTGATAAACAAGATGCAGATTACCGTGAAGCAGTATTACCAGCATCAGTGAAAGCGCGTGTTGCTATCGAAGCAGGTATTGCTGACTACTGGTTCAAGTATGTTGGTTTAGATGGCGCGATTGTAGGTATGCGTAGCTTCGGTGAATCTGCACCTGCAAACGAGTTATTTGAAGAGTTTGGTTTTACTGTTGAAAATGTGGTTACACAGGCAAAATCTTTACTTAAATAATCAATAAATGTTAACAAGGGCACATTTTTGGGAAGAATTTCTCAGATGTGCTCTTTTTTTATCCTTCCATCTTTGTTTACTATTGCGATCTTCTCTCATTTCTCGTAATCTGATTATCAGTAAGCTGAACCGTTTCAGTTAATCCTAAAATGTCGGTGACTGCACAATTTCTAGATTTACTTGATTTATCGTTGTTGATTAGTATCTTGCTCTATTATTCTAAGCGGTTGCAAATCACGAGTTATCAAGGAAGTCACATGACAATCAGAGTCGCTATTAACGGTTTTGGTCGTATAGGGCGTAATGTGTTAAGAGCGCTTTATGAATCAGGTAAACGAGCTGAAATAACAGTTATTGCAATAAATGAATTGGCTGATGCACAAGGTATTGGGCATCTTCTCAAGTATGACTCCAGCCACGGACGTTTTGCTTGGGATGTACGAATTAATAACGATTTATTGCAAGTGGGTGATGATACTATTCGTTTATTTCATCACGCTGATATTACTGATTTACCTTGGGGTGAACTTGGTATTGATGTTGTACTTGATTGTAGTGGTGCTTACGGCTCACGAGCTGATGGCGAAGCGCATATTGCACAAGGCGCAAAGAAAGTACTTTTTTCTCATCCCGGTACAACGGATTTAGATGCAACTGTCGTTTTTGGTGTGAATCAACACGAACTTAAAAAAGAGCACCGAATTGTTTCAAACGCATCTTGTACAACAAATTGCATTATTCCCATCATTAAAATGATGGATGACGCGTTTAATATAGAGTCAGGAACAGTAACCACAATCCATGCAGCCATGAACGATCAACCTGTGATTGATGCATACCATAAGGATTTACGCCGTACTCGTGCAGCAGGACAATCTATTATTCCTGTTGATACGAAATTGGCGGCAGGAATTACTCGAATTTTCCCGAAATTTAAGGATCATTTTGAGGCAATTTCTGTACGAGTTCCTACAATTAATGTGACGGCAATTGATTTAAGTGTCACTGTAAAAACTGCTGTAAATGTGTTAGATGTCAATCGGTTAATTCAAAAATCAGCAACTGGCGCATTTCGTGGTATAGTGGATTACACAGAATTGCCATTAGTCTCAACTGATTTTAACCACGACCCTCATAGTGCAATCGTTGATGGCACACAAACAAGAGTCAGTGGGCAACACCTGATCAAGACTTTAGTCTGGTGTGATAATGAATGGGGCTTTGCTAACAGAATGCTTGATACAACGTTAGCAATGGCTGCAACTGGTTTTAAATAATCATGTTTTAATGACGGTGTCGCGTAATAATACAAGGCACTGAACAGAAGATTACTAAATTTTAGAGAATCAATGAGAGGATTCATCATGTCTGTAATTAAGATGACCGATTTAGACCTAGCGGGTAAACGAGTTCTTATCCGTGCTGACCTGAACGTTCCAGTTAAAGATGGTAAAGTGACTTCAGATGCGCGTATCCGTGCTTCTTTACCAACAATTGAAGCCGCGTTAAAACAAGGCGCTAAAGTGATGGTAACTTCTCACTTAGGTCGTCCTACTGAAGGTGAGTACAACGAAGAGTTCTCTTTAAAACCAGTTGTTGACTATCTGAAAGATAAATTAACTGCACCAGTTAGCCTTGCTAAAGACTATTTAAATGGTGTTGAAGTCAATGCAGGTGAATTAGTTGTTCTTGAAAACGTTCGTTTTAACAAAGGCGAAAAGAAAGACGACGAAACTCTGTCTAAGCAATACGCTGCATTATGTGATGTTTTCGTCATGGATGCATTTGGTACCGCTCACCGTGCTCAAGCATCAACTCATGGTGTTGCTAAATTTGCACAAGTTGCTTGCGCGGGTCCTCTGTTATCAGCAGAGCTTGAAGCATTAGGTAAAGCATTAGATAAACCTGCTCGCCCAATGGTTGCGATTGTTGGTGGTTCTAAAGTTTCAACTAAACTGACTGTATTAGATTCTTTATCAAAAATTGCTGACCAATTAATCGTTGGTGGTGGTATCGCAAATACCTTTATCGCAGCAGAAGGCCATCCAGTAGGTCGTTCTTTATATGAAGCAGACCTTGTTGATGATGCTAAAAAACTGATGGAAAAATGTGATATTCCAGTACCAAGTGATGTTCGTGTTGCAACTGAGTTCTCTGAAACTGCTGAAGCTGTTTTAAAATCAGCAAGTGACATCAAAGATGATGAACAAGTGCTGGATATCGGTGATGTGACAGCAGAACGTTTAGCTGAGATCCTGAAAAACGCGAAAACTATCCTGTGGAATGGTCCAGTCGGTGTGTTTGAATTCCCTAACTTCCGCAAAGGTACAGAAATCATTGCTAATGCAATCGCAGATAGTGAAGCATTCTCTATCGCAGGTGGTGGTGATACGCTGGCTGCTATTGATTTATTTGATATCGCAGACAAAATCTCTTACATTTCAACCGGTGGTGGTGCTTTCTTAGAATTCGTTGAAGGTAAAAAACTTCCTGCTGTTGCAATGTTAGAAGAACGCGCTAAACAGTAATTAAGTCAGCTCATACAGGTAGAAAGTTATTTTCTACCTGTTCCAAATATAGGATCTTATTACATGTCTAAAGTTTTTGATTTCGTGAAACCGGGTGTCATCACTGGTGATGATGTACAAAAAGTATTTGCGGTAGCAAAAGAAAATAAATTTGCTCTGCCTGCGGTTAACTGTGTAGGTACTGACTCAATCAATGCTGTGTTAGAAGCTGCTGCGAAAGTTCGTTCTCCTGTTATTGTACAGTTCTCTAACGGTGGTGCTGCATTTATCGCAGGTAAAGGTCTTAAATCTGATGTACCACAGCAAGCTGCTATTTTAGGCGCAATTTCAGGTGCTCACCATGTGCACCAAATGGCTGAATATTACGGCGTTCCTGTTATCCTGCATACTGACCACTGTGCGAAAAAATTATTACCATGGATTGATGGTCTGTTAGATGCTGGTGAGAAACACTACGCTAAAACAGGCAAACCACTGTTCTCTTCTCACATGATTGACTTATCTGAAGAGTCATTAGAAGAAAACATCGAAATCTGTGCTAAATATTTAGCGCGTATGGCTAAAATCGATATGACTTTAGAAATCGAATTAGGCTGTACGGGTGGTGAAGAAGACGGTGTTGATAACACGGGTATGGACAGCTCTGCGCTTTATACTCAACCAGAAGATGTTGCTTACGCATACGAAAAACTGAGTGCGGTAAGCCCTCGTTTCACTATCGCGGCATCTTTCGGTAACGTTCACGGTGTTTATAAACCAGGTAACGTTCAGTTAACGCCAAAAATTCTACGTAACTCACAAGACTACGTATCAGAAAAATTCAACTTACCACACAATAGCTTAGATTTCGTATTCCACGGCGGCTCCGGTTCTTCAGCAGAAGAAATCAAAGAAGCTGTTGGCTATGGTGTTATCAAAATGAATATCGATACAGATACTCAGTGGGCAACTTGGGATGGTATCTTACAGTTCTACAAAAAGAACGAAGGTTATCTGCAAGGTCAGTTAGGTAACCCAGAAGGTGCTGATAAACCTAACAAGAAATACTACGACCCACGTAACTGGTTACGTCAAGCACAAGCATCAATGGTTGTTCGTTTAGAACAAGCCTTTAAAGAACTGAATGCAATTGATGTTCTGTAATTGAATCATTCTTAATGATTAAACTAAACCCGCTTATTTAGCGGGTTTTTTTATGGCTAGCAAAAAGAGAATAATCTTCTTAGCCCAAAATAAAAGCGCCTATAAATAGGCGCTTAATATTCAATTAGATATTGATTGAAAGATTAGCCAGCGACTTTAACGTCTTTGCTTTCTTCTTTCATCATGCGGTTCAGTAAAGGTACTGTTGCCCACATCACTAAACCAACAATTAAGGTCACAATACCAATTTTACCAAATACATCAGTGTAAATAGGTAATGTTTGTAGTGGATCAGTAATACCTTCTGGTGCTGCTGTGAAAGTCGCTACATAACCCCCTAACAGATAAGCCGTGGCTTGTGTTAAGAACCACATACCTAAAATAAAGCCCATCATGTATTGCGGTACGAATGCTGCAACCATTGCTAAACCTAACGCACTGATCATCAGTTCACCTAAGCTCTGGAATAAGTAAACCAGAACGATAAACCAAGGTGATGTTAAGCCTTGAGCATCGGCAAACCACATACCTGATGCTGCCGCTGTAAGGAATCCTAATGAGCACAGAAGCATACCAGCAGTAAACTTCGCTGGCATTGAGAAATCTTTACCTTTCGCGCCAAAATGGCTGTAAGCGATAGCAAGGATTGGGCTAGCAATAATGATCCAGAATGGGTTTAGTGCTTGGAAGCTTACAGGGTTAATATCAAAGCCTAAAAGCGTGTGATGAACATTATGAATAGCAAAGAAGTTCAGTGAAGTTGGCATCTGAGCATACAGAATGTAGAAAACAACAGCTTCTAACATCAGAACAAATGCAACATACATTTTATTACGAGCAACTCTGTCTTTTTGTTTAAACGCTTCACGGAAATAAATGAAGACAACAATAATAGACAAGCTAACTAAGACAATATTTGCAATCATAACGTTGTGCAATAACCATGCACAAACAAATACCATAGCAATTGAGCCAGCAATAACTAATAACAGTTTGCTAAAGTTCATCGGTAAATGGTCTGGTTCAGAACCAATATTGGCAACCATTTTACGACAGAAGAAATAAACTAATAACGCCATGAGCAAGCCAATACCACAGATATTATAAGTCAGTGCATATCCGTAACGTTCAGCAAGTACTGGGGCGATAGATAAAGAAATTAATGAGCCGATATTGATCGACATATAAAATAGCGTAAATGCGCCATCAAGACGTGGATCTTTAGGTGGATAGCATTTCGCTAATAAACTTGCAGGATTGGCTTTAAATAAACCATTACCTACTGCGATAGTTCCCAATGCGTAGAAAATTAAATTAGGATACATAATTGACATACCAGTCATGAAATAACCGATAGCCAAAACAATAGCACCTAAAACAATGGTTCGTTTTGTTCCTAATAAGTGGTCACCAACATAACCACCAATAGAAATAAGCCCATAAACCAGTGCAGAGAATGCACCAAAAGTAATGAAAGCCTGTTCTTGAGAGAAACCGAGTTTACTAACAAAATAAACGGCAAGAATACCTTGTACGCCGTAGTAACCAAAACGTTCCCATAATTCTACAAAGAAAATCATAAAGAATGGTTTAGGCTGTTGTAATAAACCGACTTGAGCGGGTTTATCCATATCTGTAATGCCCCTAATTATTATTTATTTTCAACAACGATGTTATTTACTCACATTCACGAGGAATGTTACACGACGGTAACATTATCTGTCGCATTTAGAGTGATGTTTGCAAATTTAAGAAGGTAATCAGCAAGTCGAGTAGACTAATATATTGATGGAATGACTTCTCAAAGGTTGATCACACTGTGGGTAAGATTAATACCAGATTGAAAAAAATATTCATTAGTTTATTTTAAAATAAAGTCATTTAATTGATCTTTGGTATAAAATATAATCAGGAAGATTATTATTTGTTTGTATTTTAATCTGAGTAAATTAAATAAAGATACAGGATAAAAGTAGAGAGAAAATATTTTTGATTATGTGACTAATTGATTCTAGAAAGAAATTTTTCATTATAATTAAAAATTAATCTTTTATAACAAACAGATGTTAATAAATATTTAATAAATATCTAAACGCTAGTGAATGTTATTTAGTTAAATAAATATTCATTTAATATAAATAAATATTTAATTTATGATGTGATTATAATCAATAAAAAAACGCCCTTATTAAAAGTGCGTTTTTATCTTGAGGTAAAATAGGTGAAATTTAAACAGGGATTGGTACTTGTTCATTTTTAACAGAATGGAAACGACGCTTGAAATAAATAAGCCCATCACCATCTTCACGCACCGAAATATTCTTAATTTCGGTCATATAAACAAAATGTGTACCCACTTGGCGTACATCATAAATATCACCTTCTAGGCAGGCAAGCGCATTTGTTAATACGGGTTGTTGTAATTGTCCGTTTTGCCATCCTGGTTGGGTAAAGCGCTCAGCCATCGCAAGCCCTGTCATTCCGGCGAAATGACATGCCATTTCTTCTTGCTCATGATTCAATATATTGATGCTTAATTTTCCATTTTCTTGAAAAATAGCGTTCATTTGGCTTTTACTGTTGATGCAGACCATCACGGTAGGCGGGTTATCAGTAACAGAACATACAGCTGTTGCTGTTAAGCCACAACATCCCGCATCACCATTTGTTGCCACGATATTGACCGCAGCACCTAAGCTTGCCATCGCATCCCGAAAAAGTGGGTTAGCCTGTTTTTCCTCAGACATTATTTACTCCTACTGCCAGACTTCTCGTCTGTGGGCGTCTTCACTTAAAATAATTATTAGTTAGATAACTAAAAAAATCACCTAACTACTTCGCTAACAAAGTTGTGATGTTATTGCCGGTTTCTTTGTTGCGTTGTTTTAAAGCCGTAACGCTACCGCGCATGAACAAAGATAGCAATCTTTCTTTGTTACAACTCGTTAACTTTATCTCAAATAACGGTGAGACAACCTTATCGCTAAGCGCCATTATTCCTAATATAGAGGTAGGATAATAGGCAAATTAGGCTACTTTTTTTGATTGGTAAACAGATAACACAAATTGCCAATTCATAAAAATTGCGTATAGCTCAAGATGTTGCGGAAGATGAAATTAATCCTAAAAAAGGAACGTGGGTGATAAATTGCACAAAGGGAAGAAAATTGCAAAAATTGAGTCAACTTTATTTATTTGTTAATATGAATAATTGTAACAATTAGTCTATTCTTAGAATATAGTCATTTTATAAACCATAAACAGCGGTACTTTTTCACTGTCTATATTGAGTGATATTTTGTCATTTCACCTATAACACCATATAAAGAGCTTCTTGATTATGCATGAATCATTAACTATCGCGCTATTACAAGCTCGGGAATCTGCAATGGGTTTTTTTCGACCTGTTCTCAAAGAGCATAATCTGACAGAACAGCAGTGGCGGATTATTCGAGTACTTGCGGATAAGCGTTCTATTGATTTTCACGAATTAGCGCAAAAAGCGTGTATTCTTCGACCTAGTTTAACGGGCATTCTGATTCGAATGGAAAGGGACGAATTAATTTGTCGCTTAAAACCCGTGAGTGACCAACGTAAGCTGTTTGTCTCTCTTTCTGCTAATGGTCAAAATTTATACGACATAATTCAGCCTAAAATAGATAAGGGCTATCAATTAATTGAGCAAAAATTTTCCACTGAAAAATTACAGCGACTGTCAGGTCTATTAAAAGAGTTGATTGCTTTAGAGGCTGATGACTCGGCGCAAGCTGAAAAATAAGTTATCTTGAAAGTAAGAAAAAAGGTGATGTTTAACACATCACCTTTTGGACTTTTATCAGTGGATAGAATTATTGTTTACCTAACACATGTAAAAAGTGAATGTGTTTTTCGTACTGATCAAGAATATCGTGAATGATTTGTTCTTTCGTCCAACCCATTACATCGTAATCTTGCCCACCTTCTTTTAAATGAATTTCAGCACGATAATATTTATGTTCTTCGTCTTTTTCTTCATCACTTAATCCAGCTAAAGCAAAGGCAGGTTGAGTATAAAAACGTAGGCGAACTTCATAGAAGAAATTCATGTCATCGCCTAAATCGACTTCAAAACCAATTCGATCATCTTCTTCATTATGGATAAAACATTGCGTTGCTTGCTTACTTAACTCAGCAGATACCATTTCCATTGAGGGTTGGATCACTTCATCCATAAAACGTTTTACATGAGAGCGTTTAGGAAAATAGGCAATATTTCTTAAACGGCGTTGCCAAGGGATCGGATTGCGGCTTGCTGGTGGTGCAATTGTCGTGAGTTGTTGGCTATCACGTTTATATACATCCACTCGCAATGCTTTTATTAGTCCATAAATAGAAGCAAGCAATACTATCGAGAAGGGAAGTGCACTTGCAATGGTTACTGTTTGTAGTGCAGTTAAACCACCCGCTAACAATAAAGTAATTGCAGAAACGCCCATTAAACCCGCCCAGAAAATGCGTTGCCATACTGGTGTTTCGCTATCACCACCAGAAGCTAAAGTATCAACAACCATCGCGCCTGAGTCTGCTGAAGTCACAAAGAAGACAACGACCATCAACATCGCAAAGAAGGATAAAACAGATGAGAATGGGAAATAATTTAAGAACTCAAATAAAGCCAATGACACATCTTGTTGTACGATATTGGCTAGGGCTTCTGCCCCTTTATCTTTGATTAAATGAATCGCTGTGTTACCAAAAACGGTCATCCAGAGTAAAGTAAAACCAGCAGGAACAAACAGAACACCGACAACAAATTCACGAATAGTACGACCTCGTGAAATACGGGCGATAAACATCCCTACAAATGGTGACCATGAAAGCCACCAACCCCAATAAAGCAGTGTCCATCCCCCTAACCAATCACTCGATTTTGGTTCGTATGCATAAAGATTAAAGGTTTTACTGACAATTTCGGATAGATATCCCCCTGTATTTTCAACAAATGATTTTAATATCAATACAGTTGGACCGAGAATAATGACTAATAAAAGAAGAATAACCGCCAATCCTAAGTTAAGTTCAGATAAAAAACGAATGCCTTTTTCTAAACCAGAAACAACAGAAATGGTTGCAAGCCCTGTGATCACAACAATCAATACGACTTGAATCGTAGGGTTAATAGGTACATTAAAGAGGTGATTTAAACCCGCATTAACTTGTAGAACACCAAAACCAAGGGAAGTTGCGACACCAAATACGGTTCCCATAACAGCGAAAATATCAACAGCATGACCAATTTGGCCATGTATGCGATCACCAATAATTGGGTAAAGTGCAGAACGCAGTGTTAACGGTAAACCATGGCGATAAGAGAAGAAAGCTAAGATCAAAGCGACAATGGCGTAAATTGCCCATGCATGTAATCCCCAGTGGAAAAAGGTTAATCGCATGGCTTCTTTTGCGGCTTCTATGGTTTGAGCTTCACCGGTTGGAGGCATCAGATAATGCATAACAGGTTCAGCAACACCAAAGAACATTAAGCCAATCCCCATTCCTGCTGAAAAGAGCATGGCAAACCAAGCAAAATAACTAAAGTGAGGGCGAGCGTGATCAGGGCCTAATTTGATTTCACCAAATCGAGAAAGCCCTAAATAAGTCACACTCAGCAAAATCAATGCAACGGCTAGAATGTAGAACCAACTCGCATTCGTGAAGAGATTTTCCTGAAGATGACTGAGTTTATCATTTGCCAGCTCTGGAAATAATGCAGAGAAGCCAACGACCAATAAAATTAATAATGCAGATGTATAAAAAACGGGAGGATTAATTTTCATCCTAACTTTTTGAGGGGTTATATCGTTTTGTTGACTCATAGCTAACCTATTTTTTGTTATTTTCCTAGAAAGAGACTTTTCGCTATCAATTTTCTGATTGTCTATGTGATCAGAAAAGAAAAGTTCATAAGAAAATTTGAATAAAGCATCAAATTAGTGTGATGTTTTATAAAAAGAACGGAAGTAAATTATTTTTTCCGTAAGATGAAGAAAATGACAATTAAATCAATTTATTGCTGTTTTTTGTTTATAGCTGCTTTCGCACTTTAATAGGTTTCTCCTGTTGAAAAAAGGAGAACATGGTTACATTTTTTGCTTAATCGATCAACCCTTGTCTTTTTTATGAACAAAAAAAGCCAGTAAAAATTTACTGGCTCACAAATCATCAAAAAAACTGAAATCGGATTATTTGTTTTCAGTTTTTAACTCATCAATTTTTTGTTTCGCTTGATCGGTTAATTGATCCGCTTTATCAAGTGCTTTGTTTTCAGTTTCTTGGGCTTGCTGTTTTACATCATCACTTGTTTTTGCAGCATCACCTTTTAGCTGATCAATTTTGTTGCCTGCTTCTTGCATTAGGTTATCTGCTGTTTTACTCGCATCTTGTTTTAACTCTGCGGCTTTTTCAGATAATTTGTTACCTTCAGCTTCTAGGTTTTGCTTAACTTCTTCAGCTTTTGCAGCACTTGCATCTTTTAGCTCAGCTGCTTTTTGTTCAGCTTTATCTTTTAGCTCTTGAGCTTGTTGTGTTAATTCATCTGCTTTTGCTGATGCATCTTCTTTCAAGTCAGCAGCTTTATCTTTGGCTTGTTCAGTTAATTCATTCGCTTTATCTTGCGCAGTTTCGGTGACTTGAGTTGCTGTCTCTTTCGCCTTGTCAATGCCTTCATCAACTTTTTTAGATGAATCATCACAACCAGCTGTAATGGTAACAAGACCCGCTAGAACCAATGAAGTAAGTAGTTTTTTATTCATTTTTTTCTCCAAAATATGTGTTCAAAAACAATTCAGTGATATCCCGCGTAAAAACTAGAAAAGGCGAGAAACTATTGCGTTGATTGTAAGAGATTACGGCAAAACTATCTTAATAAGTATAGTGCGAGTCTTAAAATCAACAAACCTAAGTATATTAAGTGTTTTTTCTTAGTCAAATCCCATGAAAAACAAAGTAAAAATAATTTAGATTTTTATCTAGATGAGATTTTCTACTTTATAATAAGTGCAGAAATTATTGGAAATGTGAGACGCAAATGGAATATTACTTTCTGGTTATTATCAAATTTATTATTGGTTTTACTATCATACTAGCCCATATGAATTTATCGGGTAAAACACAACTCTCCCAATTAACACCTATTGATTTTATTGGTAATTTTGTGCTCGGTGGCATTATGGGTGGGGTAATTTATACCGATGCGATCCCTCTTTATCAATATATTATCGTCTTCTTAATTGGTGTCTGTTTTATCTCTTTGCTTAATTATATCAGCAAACATTTCAATTTTTTCCGTGCAGTGACCATTGGTAATCCTATTCCTATTATCAAGAAGGGAGAGTTTATTATGGAAAACATCATGGAGAAAAAAAATAAAATAGACATTCTTAACATCACGTCTCGTCTTCATGCTCAAGGTATTCATTCATATCAGGAAGTCAATTACGCCCAGATTGAACCTGATGGACAAATCACGGTGGTATGTGATGGTGCAAAAATGCCTTCGATTATTGTCATGAAAGACGGAGTTATTCGAACATCAGAATTAGCGCAAATAGAAAAAGACGAAGTGTGGCTACAAGATGAGATGAAAAATCAACATATTGATAAACCAGAAGATGTTTTTTTGGCGGAATTTTGGGATGGCAAAGTGAATTTTATTTTGCAAGATGGAAAGATAAAACGTACCGCGCTATTGAAGGATAATTAAAGAAGTTTAAATCAATGGTTGGATGATTTGTGAATAGCGAAATGGCGACATCATGTCGCCATTGTTATTTAGCGAAAATGCCATTACAACTTAAATACCTCAAAATCAGAAGCCATTTCAGTATGGCTAAAGATCTGTTGGCTTTCATTGAGTAACTCAACGCAGTCTTCGGGTAAATAACGGCTACTAATATGAGTAATAATCAGCTTTTTAGCATTAGCCTTTTTTGCTAATGTTGCCGCTTGCACAGTTGTTGAATGCCCGCGACTATTTGCTTGCTCTGCCATTTCATGCTTAAACGTTGCTTCATGAACAATAACATCGGCATTATTAGCCAGCTTTAATGCATTAGGTGTAGGTTGAGTATCCCCAAAAATAGCAATACAACGACCTTCTATTTCATCACCAATATAGTCTTTACCATCAATTGTTCGTCCATCTGGTAATGTTATAGTTTTGCCTTGCTTTAAGTCTTGTAACCAAGAGCCTGCTGGAATATTTTCCGCTTTCAGTTTTTCTGCATCTAACTTACCTGGTTTGTTTTCTTCTTCTAAGCGGTAACCAAAACAAGGTACGGGGTGAGACAATGCCTCACAACTGACTTTCATACCTTCTTCTTCAAAAAGAAAACCCGCTTTGTCAATTTCAACAATATTAATAGGGTAAGTTAAATAGGATTGGCTTAATGTTAGCGACGTTTCTATAAAGGCTTTTATACCCGTAGGACCATATACTGTTAAAAGTGTTTCCGTTCCACCCATTGAGCGACTACAAAGTAATCCCGGTAAACCAAAAATATGATCGCCATGTAAGTGGGTAATAAAAATTTTATTTAAACGCGGTAGTTTCACGCGGGTATGCAATATTTGATGTTGTGTCGCTTCACCACAATCAAACATCCACATACTTTTTTGTTTATTTTGTAAATCGAGCACCATACTGGTGACATTGCGATCTTTAGAAGGAACGCCTGCGTTAGTGCCTAAAAAAGTGAGCTCCATAATGAAATATTATTCTCCATATCGAATTTGTTCCCAACTTAAATCGAATTTCGCAAGATACTTACGTAGGCGATCGGCATCGTTGGGTTGTTTTTTATTTTGTCTTGATACTGCGAAAAGTTTTCTACCAGCTTCTGAGAGTGTTGATGATTGCTGACACGTTTTGATAACGGTATTCAGTTGGCTAAGATCGAAAAGATCAATATCAGTGCTATTAAATAAAGAAGAGGAAGCAACTCCCCAATTTTGTTTTAAACGATTAATTTCTTCATCAACAAGAGGAAGGGTAATACGACCATTTTCGGCAAGTGTTGCCATTCGCGTTATACTAGCACTAAGTTCACGGAAATTACCACGCCATAATGCCTGTTCAGATGTTGCAAATCGAATATAGTGTGATTTTGCATCAGCGTTAAAACGGATTGCCTTTTGATAAAGCTTTGCAAAGTGATGCAATTCATAATCGATATTAGGCTCAATATCCTCTTTACGATCGGCTAAACCCGGTAATGAAAAAGACCATAAGTTGATCCTTGCATAGAGATCTTCACGGAAAAGTCCTTTCGCAATTTGCTTGTCCATATCACGATGCGTTCCTGCGATCAGCTGAAAATCACTTTGTACCTCAGTATCTGAGCCATAAGGATAAAAAGATTTCTCTTCTATCGCTTTAAGTAACATGGCTTGCTCATCAAGTCCTAACTCTGCAATTTCATCAAGAAATAAAATCCCTTTATCGGCTTCTCTTAATAATCCTTGTCTGGTTTGTAATGCACCTGTAAATGCCCCTTTTACATGCCCAAATAAAGTGGACATCGCATTGTCACCACGCAAAGTGGCACAGTTAACAGCAATAAAACGACCTTTTACAAAATGGCGAGACTGTCGTAATTCATAAATACGCTGAGCAAGGAATGATTTCCCAGCGCCTGTAGGGCCTGTTAATAAAATAGGCGCAACGGAGCGCAATGCAACACGTTCAATTTGAGCAATTAAAGTATTAAAACGTTCATTACGTGTGGCGATCCCCGATTTTAAGAAAGAGAGGGACTCATTATGGTAATGCTCAAATCGGCTCGTTAGTTTTGTATAACGGCTTAAATCGAGATCAATAACAGCATAACTACCTGTGGATGATTGTACTGTTTTGCTGCCATCTTCATTTTCTATTTTAGAAGAAGGAGAGGTTTGTAATAGTTTTGCAGGTAAGTAATGGGCTTCAGTCAGGAGGAACCAGCAAATCTGGGCAATGTGCGTACCTGTTGTGATATGTACATAATATTCTTCATTTTCAGTATCAAATGGGTAATTTACTGCAAAATCAAGAAAGTGACTATAAACCTCTTCTAGATCCCAAGGATCACAAATATCAATTTCGTAAGGTAATACCTCTGTGTCAGGGGAGACAGTATGAATATCTTCAGTGATTTTTGACGCTAACATTGAATCATTAGGTTGATGGATCATGACCAATCGACTAACGGGGAAATCTTTTTGATGGCAAATCGAAATTGTTGGGCGCCATGAGTTCCATCTTTTATGACTTTTACCTCGTTTATCTAATGTTGTGCCTAAAACACCAATCACCACTTTGCGTTTCATTAAGTTATCCCTACTTATTTTTTATCTATATTTATAAATGTATAGATAAAAAGATAGGTTTTTATCATTTTTAATTCAATGGCTAAATATTTAAAAATTACGTTAAAAGTATTTTTTCAAATAAAAACAATGAATTAAAAATATTTTTAGTGAGATTTAAAAACTTGGCACGATCCTCGCAATATTATGAGCGTCTTGAGCAGATTTTAAATCTGGTAGGCACATAAAGAACACTCTGTGGTGTTATCTAAATGTGTTCCTCCACATCGGGACTCTGTAGGTGAAGAGGGTTATTTTCAGGTTCGATTCCTGACACCAAAAACCATTACAAATCCAAATGTAAAATTAAAGATAGAAAATCGTTGTGACAGCAGTACCGTCACCTTGCTTATCCACCAGCAACTACGCTGGATTGAAGGCAGAAGAAGAGACAAACAAAGTAACGTTCCTCTCTTGTTTTCCCTTCGATTTCGCCAAGTTTGTTCGTGGAAAGCAAGTCACGATAAAAATGGTAATAAAAGAAAGCTAATAATAAAGAAGAGCAAAAGGAAGCAATGATGATAAGAACAACAATAAAAGTGAAACAAGGACAGCTGGGTTTATTAAAGAAGGATGATGAGTATATTGACGTCCTTGTAGCTGGTGAGCATAAATTTTTCGATCTTCGTCGCCAATTAAGTGTTGAGCTGGTGGAGTTAAACGGCCCTGCAATTGAAAAAGAGAAAGCCGAGTTTTTACGCCAATATCATCCAGAATGGGTGAGTGAATATTGTTTTGATATTGTGTTATCTGATGAAGAGATTGGCTTACTCTATGAAAATGGCTCACTCAAAGAGATCTTAGCGCCGAGTACTCGCCGTCTCTATTGGAATTATGCACAACGCTCAATGGAAGTGTTGTCAGCAAATGAATTGGAAGTTTCGCCAACTTTGGTTAAAAAATTGCAGCATCCAAAATTACGTAACCAAACTGTAAAAGGCAGTGAAGGTGTATTAAGTGTGGATATTCCGACATGGCATGCTGGCATTATCCGTGTTGATGGTGAAGTTCAATCACTATTGCCGCCGGGATTAAAAGGCTATTGGCGTTATCAGCACAAAGTTGATGTTGAGGTTGTTGATATGCGCTTACAAACACTCGATGTGAGTGGTCAAGAGATCTTAACGAAAGACAAAGTAACATTACGCATTAATTTGTCAGCAAGTTGGCGTTATAGCGATGTGCTTTCAGCGTACCAATTACTGAGTTCACCTCTTGAGTTCTTATATAAAGAGTTGCAGTTTGCGTTACGCGAAGCCGTAGGAACAAGAACATTAGATGAATTATTAGAGAATAAAACGCTGATTGACACCTTAGTGAGTGAAAAAATCAGTGAAGTGACTAAAGGATATGGTATTGAAGTGGCTTCATTAGGGGTAAAAGATATTGTTTTACCAGGCGAAATGAAAACGATTTTAGCGCAAGTGGTTGAGGCAGAAAAATCAGCACAGGCTAATGTTATTCGTCGAAGAGAAGAGACATCCGCAACGCGTTCTTTATTAAATACGGCAAAAGTGATGGAAAACAACCCAGTAGCCTTACGATTAAAAGAGCTAGAAACCGTAGAACGTATTGCAGAACGTATTGATAAGATTTCCGTTTATGGCGGTTTAGACCAAGTATTAAACGGGTTAGTACAAATTAAAGGTGCACAGGCATGATATTGGATCATCAAATAGTAAAAGAAGCAGGAACTGCTGAAATCAAAATGTGGACAAATGGTGTACCTGTTGAAGCAGATGCTCTAAAACAACTTATTAATACCGCGAAGATGCCTTTTATTTTCAAACATATGGCGGTAATGCCAGATGTTCACTTAGGGAAAGGTTCAACAATCGGGAGTGTTATTCCAACAAAAGGCGCGATTATTCCGGCTGCTGTTGGTGTGGATATTGGGTGTGGAATGATTGCGGTGAAAACATCATTACACGCAAATGATCTACCAGATAATTTATTTGCCATAAGAACGGCAATAGAAAGAGCAGTACCTCATGGAAGAACAAGTTATCAATCAGGGAATGATCGTGGTTCATGGAAGAACCCACCTAAACTTGTTGATCAACATTGGCAACAACTTGAAGGGCGTTTTAAGGTTTTAACCGATAAGTACCCACGTTTACGAAATACGAATAACTATCGTCACCTTGGTACATTAGGAACAGGAAACCACTTTATCGAATTGTGTCTTGATGAATCAGATAATGTTTGGGTAATGCTACATAGTGGCTCTCGTGGTGTTGGTAATGCTATCGGTACGTTATTTATACAAATGGCACAAGAAGATATGAGGGAACATATCGCTAATTTGCCTGATAAAAACTTAGCGTACTTAAAAGAAGGAACGCTTTTCTATGATGACTATATAGAAGCCGTAGAATGGGCACAGGATTTTGCCCGACATAATCGTGAAATTATGATGGAACGCGTGTTGGCGGCATTATCGACACAAATAACTAAACCTTTTACGACACAGCAACAGGCGGTGAACTGCCACCATAACTATGTACAAAAGGAAATGCACTTTGGCGAAGAAGTACTGGTGACTCGAAAAGGAGCCGTTTCAGCTCAGAAAGGTGAAATGGGGATCATCCCTGGTTCAATGGGCGCTAAGAGCTTTATTGTAAGAGGAAAAGGAAATGCCGAAAGTTTCTGTTCATGTAGTCATGGCGCAGGACGCGTAATGAGCCGAACAGCAGCGAAAAAAGCTTTTAGTGTTGAAGACCAAATTCGAGCAACAGCACATGTGGAATGTCGAAAAGATGAAGATGTGATTGATGAAATTCCGATGGCTTATAAGGATATTGATGCTGTTATGAAGGCTCAGTTATCACTTGTTGAGGTTGTTCATACACTACGACAGGTTGTTTGTGTAAAAGGATAATTGTATTTTTTAAGGAAATTAATAACTATCCCCAAACGATAACGTTGGGGATAGTGAGATATGAAAGCGTGTGCATGGAATGCAAATGAATAAAATTTTTAAGAATAGATATTTTCTTTAAATAAGACCCTTATTTCTTGATCGAAAATCAAACAAATAATGTTTAATATTATTAATAAATAAAGACTGATATTAAATTTATTGCCTTCCAATAAAGATAATCAAAAAAAGAATAATGATATTGGGTTATTCTTTAATTAGAAAACGATTATTAATAAATTATTAATACCTGCAATCGTGATTATTTATTTAATATAAAACAATTCCTAATTTTCTTAGTTATATTAAAATTAACTGTATTCTTATTGAAAAAATATAGCCTACTCTATTTAGTGTATTAATTCTTAGAGAATATATTAATTAAATAAATATTGTTAATTTCTTGCGTCCCAAATGTGAACAAAACGTTTTGAATTACTTGCGGTATAGATAACAGTATGTGAAATATTACGATGTCCTAAATAATCTTGAATTAAACGAGTATCTCTACCTAAATCAGCGAGTGCATAGCCACATGCATGGCGTAACATATGGGGATGAGGGGCTATGGATACATTAGCATCTTTACCTAAACGGCGAAGTAATCCATACACTTGTTGACGAGAAATTGGACCTGTTTTTTGGGATAAAAAGACCCATTCTGAGTCAGCCTCTCTCCATGTTTCCCTTTTTTTCAACCAGTTAACTAACGCTTCATACTCCTCTTCGATAATCGGTTGTGTTGTTGATAAACCGCCTTTTAAGCGTCTGACATAGAGTATTCGACTTTCTAAATCAATATCGCTTAAGGTTAAATTACATAGTTCACTCACGCGAAACCCATGTAAAAAACACATTAAAAACATACAGTAATCTCTTTCTGGATACCGTCCTTCCTTTGCTTGCTTCAAAATAGAATTGATCTCAAAACGTGTAAGAAACTTGCGCTGCTTCATTTTCATAACCTTTTCAATGAGATAACAAGGAACAAAAGTCAATTGATGCATCACTATAACAAGTAATATGCATCAATAAAGAGTTGTATTTTTTTTATGCTTACACTTTTACTTGTTCATTTTAAACAAGTTTATTGAAAGTTTATTTATTTTTAGAAAATGAAAGTGATTGATTGAAAAAGCGAAAAATGAGTATGGATAGGAATTTGGTTATCTTTAGAGAAATAAACAGAATACACCAAATTGTTTACTATTATTCTCTGGCTTCTCACTTAAGTCAAATTTAATGTTAATCACTTATCTTCATTTATTTAACATATTGATATTTATCATTATTTTAAAAAACAAACATGATTGGTTACTTTGTTTAAAATCCAGAAATAATTTTTTTTACTTTTTTCACAAATTATAGTAATTGCACTAAGAATTATAAACTCTTTTTTCGATATTTAAAGTTTGATTATCTAAATGTGTTTAATTTCGAGATGAAAATTTTTAACAAAACAATTTGGTGTATTTTGTTTTGTTTCTAACGATATTTAATTTCGTTTTGGACGGGCACAAGTATACCAAAATTCAAAAACTCAATAAGTGAGTCATTCAATTAGGAATAATTCAATCCTAATGAATTTATTATTTTTAATGTCTTCGTCCTTTATATTTTAGGAAACAAAAAGATGAAATTAAATAAATTAGCGTTAGTTCTTGGCTTAGGTTTAACTGTTGCTGCAGGTTCTGCTTTTGCTGCTGATCAAGGTCACGGTACCGTTAAATTTGTTGGTTCAATTATTGATGCACCTTGTTCTATTCATCCTGATTCAGAAAATCAAACTGTTCCATTAGGTCAAATTTCTACTGCTTCATTAAAAGATGGTGGTCGTAGTAATTCTCGTGATTTTAAAATCACTTTAGAGAATTGCACAACAGAAACTTATAAAACTGTTCAAACAACCTTCACTGGTTCAGAAGATGCAAACATCTTAGCAGGTTCTTTAGGTATTGAAGGTATCGCTAAAAATGCTGCTGTTGTTATCACTGATGCAGGTGGCAAACAAATCAAATTAGGCACACCAAGTGCTGCTCAAACATTACGTGATGGTAATAACGATCTGAACTTTGCTGCTTACTTACAAGGTTCTTCAGCAGAAGCTGCCGTTCCAGGTGACTTCACTGCAATCGCAACTTTCGCACTGACTTATCAGTAAGAAAAAATAAGCACAGTACAAGGATGTACAGTGCTTTATTTCCTGTGTCTATTTTTAACGATTTTTTTCTTACGGAGAAAAATATGAATCGCAAGATGACACCACTATGGCTATGCCTTATTGCCAGCTTACTGATAACAACAGCAGAAGCGAGTGATGTAAAACAAGATAAAAACATGCATCAGCGATTTGGGGTACTTAATCTTTCAGGCTCGATCTTAGAACCATCTTGCACGATTGCAGCAGGAAGTGGAGAACAAGTTATTCCACTGACAACGGTTTCTATTCCAATGCTAGTGACTGAAGGGCAAGGACCTATTGAGTATTTTTCTATCAGATTAACGGAATGTACGCTAATTGAACAAAAAGGTCAGGAAGCGGACAACCCTCGTTTTATTGCAACGTTTGAAGGTCCCTCTAACGAGAATGGTAATTTTGCACTTTCTGGTGAAGCGAGAGGCGCGTCATTAGCGATAGCTGATCGTTACGGTAGGCGAGCCATCCCCGGTAAGCCATTACCCCCAGTAGGTATTGACTCCAAATCAATGGCGTTACTTTACCAAGCGCGAATAGTCAAAAATAACGAAATACCAAAAGCTGGAAATTACCGAACAACGCTGCGATTTAAGCTGGAATACTATTAAATGGATCGGGTTGGATAACTTATGGTTAGAACATTCAAAACCGTTGGTTTAGGGACGGAAAAAAAGAAAAAACAACATACTATTCGGCCTGTTGCTGTACTGATCTATTTAATTCTTACTGGCGCTTCCAGTATTTCAAGTTCAGCTTTAGCAAATAGTGATATTGAATTTAATGCCGATATTTTAGATCTAAAAGATAAGCAAAATATCGACTTATCAGATTTCTCTCGTGCTGGCTATATTATGCCCGGCCGATATGAGTTTGTTGTTCGCGTGAATAATAATGAACTCCCTGAACTCTATAACATTAGCTATGTTGTACCAGCCAATGATCCTAAAGGTAGCGAAGCTTGCTTACCGCCAGAATTGATTCATCAAATAGGGCTCAAACCTGAATGGGCTGAAAAAGTTAAATATCAAGATAACGGAAGCTGTCTTGATATCTCTTCTATTCCCGGAATGACGGTAAATGCAAGTCTGGGAAATGGCAATCTTATTCTTACTATTCCTCAAGCGTATCTTGAATATTCAGCGCCAAACTGGGATCCACCTTCTCGTTGGGATCACGGTATCTCAGGTGTGCTTTTTGACTATAACGTCAATGCTAACGTGACAGATCCTGCTAAAGGAAAACAGCGTCAACAAGTTACAGGCTTAGGAACCGTGGGAGCGAACCTTGGTGTTTGGCGTTTCCGTGCCGATTGGCAAGCAAGTTACCAGCATACAACAGGTCTTCCTGATAGTACTGAAAATAGTTGGAAATGGAACCAGCTTTATCTTTATAGAGCCATCACGCAATTAGGGGCTCGCCTTGTGATGGGGGAAACTTACTCTCGTTCTGACATTTTCGATAACTTCCGTTTTACTGGGGTTAACTTGTCTACGGATGACAATATGCTGCCACCTAACTTAAGGGGATATGCCCCTGAAGTAACGGGTGTGGCAAAAACGAATGCGAAAGTGACGATTAGCCAGCAAGGCCGTGTGATCTATGAAACTCAGGTTGCTCCAGGACCGTTTCGCATTCAAGACATCAATGATGCAGTGAGTGGTAAATTAGATGTACGTGTTGAAGAACAAGATGGATCTGTTCAAGAATTCCAAATGGATACGGCAAGTATTCCTTATTTAACACGCCCCGGCCGAGTGCAATATAAATTATCTGCGGGTAAACCGTCGGATATGAACCGTAATACTGAAGGCCCTATTTTTGGTATGGGTGAATTCTCATGGGGGATCAGTAACGGTTGGTCACTTTATGGCGGTTCATTAGTATCGGGCGATTATAACTCGGTTTCTGCGGGTATTGGTCGTGACCTAATGGCACTGGGTGCTATCTCTTTTGATGCGACACATTCTTGGGCAAAAATTCCAAGTGATGACAAGCGTTATCATGGGGGCTCTTATCGTGTGAGTTACTCAAAACGTTTTGAACAAATAAACAGCCAAGTGACATTCGCAGGCTATCGCTTCTCTGAACGTGACTTTATGAGTATGAACCAATATTTAGATCGCCGTTATCGTGGTGGTGAAGAAGATAATAATAAAGAGCTTTATACCATTATGTTTAGTAAGCAGTTCCCTGAATGGGGATTGAGTGCTTACTTAAACTATAGCCATCAGACTTATTGGAATAAGCCTAATAACGATAACTATAACTTGTCATTAGCCAAAACGATGGATATTGGTAGCTTTAAAAATATCAACCTCAGTCTGTCGGCGTTTCGCAATAAATTCAATGGCACCAATGATAATGGCGTTTATATGAATGTCAGTATGCCTTGGAGCGATCGTGCAACTATTAGCTACAACACGGTGATTAATAAACACGGTAATTCACATAATGTCAGCTATTACGATCGTATTGATGACAATAGTAGCTATCGAGTTGGTGCTGGTTTAAGCAGTAACGGTAAACCATCCGCAGATGCCTATCTCATGCATTACGCTGATGCTGCATTGGTCACTGCTAGTGCGAGCCATATTAATGGTGAATACACATCAGCAACATTATCACTACAAGGTGGGGCAACATTAACACCAAAAGGTGGTGCATTACACCGAACAAGTCGTACGGGTAGTACTCGTTTACTTGTTGATACAGATGGTATTTCAGATGTTCCAGTGAAAAGCATCGGCGCTATTACGCGTACCAATGCTTTTGGTAAAGCAGTACTGCCTGATATCAATGATTATTATCGCAGTAGTGCCAGCATCGACCTTGATCAGATGCCAGATAACGCTGAAGCATTACGCTCAATTCAACAGCTAACCCTAACAGAAGGCGCAATAGGCTACCGCCACTTTGATGTGGTCTCGGGGCAAAAAGCCATGGCTGTCATTCGCTTACAAGATGGAACTTATCCACCATTTGGTGCCAGTGTCACAACTGAGAAGGGGCGTGAGCTTGGTATTGTCAATGATGGTGGGAATGTCTATCTGACGGGGATTAACAGTGATGATCTATTGAGTGTTCGTTGGAATGGTCAAGAGCAGTGCAAAGTCCGTATTCCAACATTAGTTGAAGGATTATTTATGTCTTCATTATTACTGACTTGTAGTGATGGTGACGCAACACCTTCAACAATCAATCAAAGAACAGAGCCCTTACCTAAACCTCAACTGATCACGCAATAAGGTTAGGAAAAAAGGGAAAGATAAAAATAATTTCAGATAAAAAGAGTAATTTAAAATGATGTTATCAAAGCGCTTATTCATTGTAACAACCACTTTATTGACTGGAATGGTCTTTACTAGCCAAGCTCTTGCTGCGATTGCTTTAGATAGAACGCGTGTCATTTTTAATGGTGCCGATAAGTCTATTAGCTTAAATGTCAGTAATCAGAATAAAGAGTTGCCTTATTTGGCTCAGGGCTGGATGGAAAATGAAAATGGAGAACGTATTGACAGCCCATTATTAGTTTTGCCTCCTATTCAGCGTATTGAGCCGGGCGATAAAAGCCAAGTAAAAGTGCAGTCATTACCTGATATTGCCAAATTACCACAAGATAGAGAAAGCGTTTTCTATTTTAACTTGCGTGAAATTCCACCACGTAGCGATAAACCTAATGTACTGCAAATTGCACTACAAACGCGCATTAAACTTTTTTATCGCCCAGCATCGATTTACGCCACACAAACGGATCTCACCCATCCTTGGCAGGAAAAAATCACCTTAATAAAGAAAGGTGATCGCTATGAAGTGAATAACCCAACACCTTATTACGTGACATTAGTGGATGGGTTAACAGGATTGCAAGGAAAAAGCCTAGATGGTTTTGAACCAATCATGATTGCCCCTAAAAGCACAGGAACGATAAATCTGCATACTTCTGCGTTTGGCTCATCACCTGTACTCAGTTACATCAATGATTACGGTGGAAGACCACAGATGAAATTCACCTGTAATGGCAATGAATGCAAAGTTACAGAAACATCAGCAGGAAACTAAATAGGTCTATTTTATGAAAATGGAACAGCGGTTTAGCCCAAGCAAAGCAGTGTTGATTCTTATTTTGGCAACGTTTACTGGAGGCCTAAGTTTTACTGCTGTTGCGAATTTACCCGCTAGAGCGGTGAAAGATGTTATTCCAGGAATTGTTTATATCAATATTTCAGGGAATGTCATTGCGCCACCGCCTTGCTTAATTAATGACGGCAAAATGATCGAAGTTAATTTTGGTGAGGTGATGAGTACACGTATTGATGGTGTTCGTTATAAAGAGCCTGTCCACTACACCGCGACTTGCCAAAAAATGCCAACCAATGCCATGAAAGTTTATGTTACGGGTAGCGCAACAGGGTTCGATTCAAATGCGCTACAAACAAATATTACGGGATTAGGGGTGCGTATTCTGTATCAGGGAAACTTATTAGATTTAGGTAAGGCGGTGAATTTTACCTATCCCAACTTACCTGAATTAGAAGCTGTTCCTGTTCGTGATCAGAATGAAACCTTAGTGGGTGGTGATTTTGTCGCAAGTGGCACACTGCATGTGGATTATCAGTAAGAGGTCAGAAGATGAATAAATTAAAGTACCTATGTCTGATCGCATTACTGAATTCTTATTCTGTTATGAGTGCAGACGCACCTAATATGAAATTATTTGGCACCTTATTAGTACCCCCTCCTTGTGTCATTAGTAATAACGAACTGATTGATGTTTACTTTGGACACAACGTAGGTATTCACAAAGTAGATGGCATTAACTATACCGAATCGGTGAATTATCGATTGGTCTGTGATCCAAATTTAAAAGGTTGGGATTTAGGGCTTTCTATTATTGGTCCTAAAACACAGTTTGATGAAGCTGCGCTACAAACCAATATTCCAGATTTAGGCATTCATCTTACGCAAGATGGTAAGCCTTTTAAATTAAACGAGCGTATTGCGATATCACCCGATAATCCTCCCGTGATCCAAGCGGTGCCCGTTAAAAGACCGGGTAGCACTTTGCCTGAAGGTGCATTTGAAGTTTCGGCAACACTGCTTGCTGAATACCAATAGGAGCGTATTGATGAATATAAAAAGGTTATCGATCCCGTTCATATTGGGTCTTGCCACATTTACGGGATTAATATCAACCGCTTTCTCAGCGCCAGACAATATGCGTTTTCACGGCATATTAGTTGACGAGCCTTGTACCATAAAGCCTGGTGACGAAACCGTTGAATTAGATTTTGGCAATATACCAGACAAGAACCTTTATGCGTATCAAAGAACACCAAGCAAGTTGTTTCAAATACGCTTGTCTGAATGTGATTTAACGATTGGTAAAAGCGTCAAGATCACTTTCAAAGGGGATGAAAATCAAGCTATGGCAGGACAAGGTTTTTTAGCGATTAGCCCAAGCAGTCAAGCGGCGGGTATTGCTGTTGGACTGGAATCTGAAAATGGAAATGCGCTACCTGTTAATAAAGAAACAGACAAACTCTCGTTAAATGCGGATGACACGATTTTAAATTTTTATGCCTTTATTCAAGGGGAGCCAGATGCGATTGCTAACCAATCCATTAAACGCGGCCCATTTAGTGCAATCGCCACATTCCATTTGAATTATGACTAATTATTAGGGTTGAGGTTTTATATGTCCATATTAAAGCGATTTCCGGCTTTATGTATTGCAATAGGTTTGTTGTTTTCGGCACCCGCAATGGCATCTATCTTTTCTTATATTACTGAATCGACAGGAACACCCTCAAATGCAACCTATACCTATGTTATTCAGCGTTGGGATCCTGAAACGTCGGGAACATTAAATCCTTGTTATGGATGGTCTACTTGTTATGTAACGATTAACCATAAACATGATCTTGATGGGTCTGGTGGATCAGCTAAGCAACTTATCACAAGAATTGAGAAGTTGCGTACTTTGGCTGAAGTTCGAGAGGAAGTTTTAAGAAATATATCCTTTCCACTTGAAGGAAAGACAAATCACGTAGGGCCTGCTTTAAATTCTAATCAGGAATGTGTGGGATTATTTTATCAACCAAATTCAAGTGGAATATCACCGAGTGGACGTTTATTGCCGGGATCATTATGTGGTATCGCACCGCCACCTGTTGGTGCCTGCAAAATAACAGAAGGTGCTGTAAACCTTAATTATGGTGATATAGATGAATATAGTTTAGAAGGTGCTCAGCGTTATCAGAATATCAATGTTACTTGTAATTTAGCGATGAAAGTCATGGTTATTGCATCAGGTTCAGATAATGGGAGAGTGCCTTTACGTTCAGACAACAGTTTATATGCTGATTTATTTCTTGATGATTATCCAGGCGAGACCGGTAGCATAATTAATGTTCCAGCTGGCGGTTCAGTGCCTGTAAAAGTAAGTTCTACTTTACATACAAATGGTCGCGTTGCACCGGGCTATTTCTCTGGTTCAGGATCAATTATTTTAACGATGCCTTAATCATGATAATGGGTGAATATTATGATGAATTACGATTTTACAGATATTGATGTTAATGCGTTGGTTGGAAAACGTATTCAGAAAAAGCGTAAAGAATTAGGTTATACCGGTATGCAAATTGCTGAGAAAATTGGTGTAAGTCAACAGCAATTCTCTCGATATGAGCGCGGGATGAACAAGATAGATTTAAGTTATCTTGTTCTATTAGCCAACTATCTAAATACACCTATTTATTGGTTTTTTGAAGACTGTTTTATATCAAAATCGTCATCAGAAAATCAATGTACCGATAAACGAAGTAGCATCATTGCTGAAGCGATGCCTGATGTTTTTTTATACTAATGCATATCGCTAAAGGATACTCAAACTTGGTGTTTTAGAGCGTATGCTTTTTCTTTGATTGATTACCAAATTGGTAAGGCAGGGGAAACCCTGCCCTTTTTTTATGCTAAAAAAGCTAAGTACCGTTAGTCAAACTCGAGTTATTGATAGTGTGATCAGCAAAAAGGAAGGAACGGATAATCAATTTTTACTCTTTTATATAGAGAAGAAAATGGGGCATAAATATAAAATTGTCATTTTATGATGATGATAATTATCTAACACAGGTATTTTTCTTGAAATGTAGGATAAGAATACTCTTAAAGCGAGTATTTAGAGAATATCGATTTCTATTAGGTTGAAAATGTCTTTTTTTTATTTCATCGTGAAAAAGATAAATAAAGCTAACTTAATTTATTAAATAAAGATACTCTAATAATGATATTCTTATTAAGACGTTATTAGTTAAATAATTAAATAATGCTAATGTAATTCTCTATTTTTATTTAAATTATTAACTTGTTATTATTCAGTCTATAAAGGATTGTTTCCAATATATACCTTAAAACTTACTTCTTTAGATTAATTAACTATTCGAAAATGAGTTAAATCTATTCAGATAATATAAAATTATTCCTAATTTATCGTAAAAATAAAAAAACACCAATATTCTTATTGAAAAAAATTTGATAATTAAAAAACAAGTAATAACGACTAATATTTATACGCATTATATGGGTAATGTTAAATTAATGAATTCGTAATGTAAATAAAATGTATTTTACTGTGTTTCTATTTTGATAAGAAAATGTGGATTCTATGGAGATTTAATAATATGAATAAGCTAATAATGAAATTAGTAGCAATACGTAAAATAGTCAAGGAGCCAATAAATAATTAATTTAAATTTTTGAAGCCGCTCTTAATAAATACATTAAAATTTTTACCCAAAAAAAGCGTAATTATTCTCAATCAAATGATTAAATTTTTAGGTTTTTCTGAGAAAAAAATAGGCGTTACACGAATTTCTTTTTTGAATTATCAGTTAGTTAACTTATAAGAGTGTTCTTAATCAAAAAATGCAATTTGTACAAAAAACTCGCTTTATGACCTCAACTTCCTAAGTGAAAACACTTAATCTCAAGTGTTAAATTATTATAAAAATACTCTATTCTTGATTAGTTTATTTATATAATAAATTGTAAATCAATTACTTATGATTTTTCTGCTCTTTTTATTTTGTTTATTGTAAATATACGTAACTATAAAAAATGTAACTATTAATTTTTATATTAAATACAGATGCTTATGTTTATTTTGTGTTTTATTTTTAATGCTTATTTCAATTTTGGATTATCATTAAAGGAGTTATTTAATGTGGTTTATACATGGGATTAAATAATGATAATAAATAAATTAACAAATCCATTATTTTGATCTGCTTATAAATCAATTAATTAAGTCTAATTTGTTTCATTATGTAAAATTTTAGTTATATTGAGTTAAAATAAATAAATAAGAAAATGTTATTTAATTGACAATTAATCCTATTCGTAAAAAGACAATCAGATCTTTTCACTTTAAATTCCAAAATAGCAGAATTTAAATCTTGTATATCTCTTTTTAAGAGTGTCTATTTGGCTTTAAAGTCCATTTCCGTCATTTTCAAAAAGTAATATTTTGTATGAAAATGTAAAAAATACACCTAATATCAGTAAATTAATAAAAATAGACTTAATGAAATTGGGGTGGTTTGACTTAAATAAAACCAGAGAGAATAATATATCCAACTTGATACGCTTCCTTTATCTAATTTCATAATTAAATATGAAATTGGCTGGGTGAACTTTATCAAAATATAGAAACTTTATTTAGTGTGACATTCATTTAAGCAATTTGCTTATATTGAATTTTATTATTTTAAATATCTTCGTTCTTATATTTTCAGGAAACATAAAGATGAAATTAAATAAATTAGGTTTAGTTTTAGGTTTAGGCTTAACTGTTGCTGCTGGTTCTGCATTCGCGGCTGATCAAGGTCATGGTACTGTAGAATTTTGGGGTTCAATCATTGATGCTCCATGTTCAATTGATCCTAACTCAGGCGACCAACGTGTTCCACTAGGACAAGTTTCAGCAAATGCACTGAAAGATGGCGGCCGTAGTGTTTCTAATACTTTCAAAATTAAATTACTGCAATGCTCTACTGAAACTTATAAAACAGTTCAAACTACCTTCACTGGTGCTGAAGCAGCGGCTATTCTGCCAGGCTCTTTAGGCATCGAAGGTTTAGCGAAAAATGCAGCAGTTGTTATTACTGATGCTGGTGGTACACAAATTAAATTAGGTGAACCAACAAAAGCTCAAACTATTCGTGACGGTTCAAATGATCTGAACTTTGCTGCTTACTTACAAGGTTCTGCAACAGATGCAGCTGTACCTGGTGACTTTACTGCAATCGCTACTTTTGCATTGACTTACCAATAATAGATGTCCTTTTAGGCCCTGTATAAGGATGTATAGGGCTTTATCTTTAGCTGTATTTTTATGGTTTATCTTATGGAGTAGAAAACAATGAATCGCAAGATGGTGCCACTATTATTACTTGTTACAACAGGATTATTTGTTAAGCCTGTAATGGCAGTGACCGATATAAAACAAGATGTAAAATCACATCAGCGATTCGGCGTGGTTAGTCTACAAGGTTCTATATTAGAGCCAACATGTACTATCTCGGCAGGAAGTCGAGAGCAAGTTATCTCTTTGAGTACCGTGTCTATTCCGACCTTAGCTGTTGAAGGCCAAGGACCTATTGAACATTTCTCTATTCGATTAACAGAATGTTCCCTTGTTGACCAAAAAGGTACACAAGCTGAACGTCCTCGTTTTATTGCTACTTTTGAAGGCCCTGCACAGAACGGATTATTCCAACTTTTCGGCGACGCCAAAGGTGCTTCGTTAGCTATTGCTGACCGTTACGGAAGATTGGCAACACCAGGGAAACCTTTACCTCCTGTGGATATCGATACTAAATCGTTGTCTTTGTTGTATCAAGCAAGGCTTGTTAAAAATAACGACATTCCACGAGCAGGTAATTATCAAGCAACCCTGCGTTTTAAACTCGAATATTATTAAATGGATTGGTTGGATTATTTATGGCTAAATCATTCAAAACTGCTTCAAGAAAAGCAGAAAAAAAGAGTAATCAGCATACAATTCGACCTGTAGCAGCACTGATCTATTTAATTATTGCTGGTATGGCGAGTGCCTCTAATATGGTATTTGCAGCCGGTGATATCGAGTTTAACTCTGATATTCTTGATCTAAAAGATAAACAAAATATTGATTTATCAGATTTTTCTCGTGCCGGCTATATTATGCCTGGTAAGTATGAATTTATTGTTAAAGTTAACAATAATGAATTACCGGATCTCTATACCATTAATTATATTGTCCCCGCAAATGATCCTAAAGCGAGTATTCCTTGTATTCCTCGTGAATTAGTCAATCAATTTACATTGAAACCTGAGTGGCTCAAAGCGGTAACTTGGAAAGATGATGGCTCCTGTCTTGACGAGTCATCGATACCAGGTATGACAACAAGTACTAACTTAGGTGCAGGTAGTTTTATTGTTACTATTCCTCAAGCCTATGTTGAGTATGCAACCGACGATTGGGATCCGCCATCTCGTTGGGATGAAGGTATTTCAGGGCTTATTTTTGACTATAACCTGAATGCTAATGTGACCGATCCTGCTAATGGTAAACAAAGACAACAAGTTACAGGTAGTGGTACTGCGGGTGCTAACTTAGGTGTTTGGCGTTTTCGTGCGGATTGGCAAGCAAACTATCAACACACAACAGGCATGAATGGCAGTACTGAGAATAATTGGGATTGGAGTCAATATTACCTTTATAGAGCAATAACCCAATGGGGTGCTCGCCTTGTTATGGGTGAGACTTATTCACGCTCTGACATTTTTGATAACTTCCGTTTTACGGGTATTAGTTTATTAACGGATGATCAGATGTTACCTCCTAATTTAAGAGGTTATGCACCTGAAGTCACTGGTGTTGCAAAGTCGAACGCAAAAGTGACGATTAGCCAGCAAGGTCGTGTCATTTACGAAACTCAGGTCGCGCCAGGACCTTTCCGTATACAAAATCTTAATGATGCGGTAAGTGGTAAGTTAGATATTCGTGTTGAAGAACAAGATGGCTCAGTACAAGAATATCAAATGGATACAGCAAGTATTCCTTATTTAACACGCCCAGGTCGAGTGCAATATAAGCTATCGGCAGGTAAACCTTCAGATATGGATCACAAGGCTGAAGGACCTGTATTTGCAATGGGTGAATTTTCATGGGGGGTAAGTAATGGTTGGTCTCTCTATGGCGGTTCATTAGTTGCGGGAGATTATAACTCTGTTTCTTTAGGTATTGGTCGTGACTTGATGGCTCTGGGGGCAATTTCGTTTGATGCCACACATTCATGGGCAAAAATTCCGAATGATGATAAGAATTATCATGGTGGTTCTTATCGAGTCAGTTACTCAAAACGTTTTGAGGCGATTAATGGTCAAGTAACATTCGCAGGTTATCGTTTCTCTGAACGTGATTTTATGAGTATGGAGCAATATCTGGATCGTCGTTATCGTGATAACAATCGAGATAATAATAAAGAGCTTTATACCATAACATTAAGTAAGCAATTCCCAGATTTAGGCTTGAGTGCTTATCTTAACTATAACCATCAAACTTATTGGAATAAGCCTAATAACGATTATTACAACTTATCTTTATCTAAGTTTATGGACATTGGTAGTTTTAAAAATATCAATATCAATTTATCGGCTTACCGCAATAAATTTAAAGGCACGAATGATGATGGTATTTATCTAAATGTCAGCATGCCTTGGAGCGATAAAGCCACAATTAGCTATAACACCGTGATTAATAAGCATGGTAACTCTCATAATGTGAGCTATTTTGACCGCCTCGATGACAATAATAACTATCGCTTAGGTGCGGGGTTAAGTAGCCGTGGTCGTCCATCTGCTGATGCTTATTATACGCGTTATGGCGATACAGCATTGGTAACAGCGAGTGCGAGTCATATTCAAGGTGAAAATACCTCAGCATCACTTTCGCTACAAGGCGGAGCAACGTTAACACCTAAAGGCGGAGCATTCCATCGTACTGCAATGCCAGGAGCTGCGCGTTTATTGGTCGATACTAATGGTGTGGCTGATGTACCAATTAGAAGTTTAGGGGCTGTGAGCCATACTAACTATTTTGGTAAAGCGGTACTTCCAGATATCAATAATTACTATCGGAGTAGTGCAACAATTGATTTAGATAAATTACCTGATGATGTTGATGCAGTGCGTTCAATTCAACAATTAACCCTGACCGAAGGGGCGATAGGTTACCGTGAGTTTGACGTTATTTCAGGGCAAAAAGCGATGGCGATTGTCCGCATGAAAGACGGTAGTTATCCACCATTTGGCGCTAGCATTACCACAGAAAAAGGCCGAGAACTGGGCATCGTGAATGATAGCGGTAATGTTTATTTAAGTGGAATAAACTCTGGTGATATTTTAGATGTACGTTGGAGTGGTAAAAAACAGTGTGAAGTACAAGTACCTAAATTAGATGAAGGTATCTTTATTTCTTCACTATTATTAACGTGTGGGGACACTCCATCAATCTCTTATTCAGCACAAGAGAGAACCGAATCACCATCTCAGCCACAATTAGTCAAAACTGAAGGTTGAGAAGGGAAAAATTAAACGATTTTATAAACAAAAGAGTAATTAAAGATGATGTTATTAAAGCGCTCATTCATTGTAGCAACAACCTTATTGACAGGCATGGTATTTACTCAGCAAGCCATTGCTGCAATTGCATTGGATAGAACTCGTGTCATTTTTAATGGTACTGATAAATCAGTCAGCCTTAATGTCAGCAATCAAAATAAAGAATCGCCTTATTTAGCTCAAGGTTGGATGGAAGATGTGAATGGGCAAAAAGTAGAAAGCCCTTTAATCGTTCTACCGCCTATTCAACGTATTGAACCAGGTGATAAGAGCCAAATAAAAATACAGGCTTTACCCGATATTGCGAAATTACCGCAAGATAGAGAAAGCGTGTTTTATTTTAATTTACGTGAAATTCCACCACGTAGTGATAAGCCTAATGTACTGCAAATTGCATTACAAACACGCATTAAACTTTTTTATCGCCCTGCTGAGATTTATGCAACACAAACGGATTTAACTAATCCGTGGCAGGAAAAAATCACCTTAACGAAAAAAGGTGATACTTATCAGGTAAATAATCCAACCCCTTACTTTGTGACAATTGTCGATGGGTTAACTGGGTTAAAAGGTGAAAGTATTACTGGGTTTACGCCTTTAATGGTTGATCCAAAAAGTAGTGCAGATCTTAATTTGAAAGCTTCTACACTTGGTGCATCCCCTGTACTTAGTTATATCAATGATTACGGTGGACGCCCTCGTTTGAAATTTAGCTGTAGTGGCAATGAGTGCAAGGTTGTAGAAACAGCAATCGGAAATTAATAGGTTTATTTATGGATATGGAACAGCGGTTTAACACAAGCAAAGCAGTGTTGATTTTATTAATGACAACATTTACTGGTGTCCTGAGTTCAGCTGCTGTTGCAAATACACCACCTACAGCGAGAGCGGGTAGCACTATACCTGGGATTGTATATGTCTATATCTCGGGTAATGTTATCGCTCCACCTCCTTGCGTTATCAATGGAGGAAAAACGATTGAGGTTGATTTTGGTGAAGTCATGAGTACGCGTATTGATGGTGTTAATTACAAAAAGCCTATTACCTATAGTGCTGAATGTAGAAAAATGCCAACAAATACAATGAAAGTCTCTATTTCTGGAAATGGTACTGGGTTTGATTCAAATGCTTTGACCACAAATATTACAGGATTAGGGGTACGTATTCTTTACCAAAATAAATTATTAAGATTGGGGCAAGAAGTGAATTTCACTTATCCTAACTTTCCTCAATTTGAGGCAATTCCTGTTCGTGATTATTCTGCATCATTAACTGGAGGTGATTTTTACGCTACTGCAACGCTTCGAGTAGAATATCAGTAAGGAGTCAGTACATGCTTATTAATTTAAAAAAGGTTTGTCTGACAACATTACTCGTCATGTCGCCTTTATTTGTCAGTGCGGATGAACCGAATATGAAATTATTTGGAACATTATTAATTCCGCCTCCTTGTGTGATCGAAAATAATAACTTAATTGAAGTTTATTTTGGCCATAACGTTGGTATTCATAGAGTTGATGGCATTAATTACACCCAACCCGTGAATTACAAATTAAAGTGCGATCCCAATATTAAAGGGTGGGATCTGGGGCTTTCTATTATTGGCCCTAAAAGCCAGTTTGATGATGCAGGATTACAAACTAATATTGCCGATTTAGCGATTCATATGACTCGCAATGGTGAGCCTTTTATTTTAAATGAGCGATTTGTTATCTCACCAGATAAGCCACCTATTATTCAAGCTGTACCGGTAAAAAGACCAGGAAGTACTTTAGTAGAAGGCCCATTTGAAGTAACAGCAACGTTGCTCGCAGAATATCAATAGGAGTGTGAAAATGAAGCTTAAAACATTGCCGCTTCCTGTTATTTGCGGGCTTACGTTTCTAATAGGAATATTTACAGCTGCCAATGCAGCACCGAATAATATGCGACTTTATGGCACATTAGTTGATGAACCTTGTGTGATTAAACCGGGGGATGAAACCATTTCTCTAGAATTTGGTAATGTGCCTGATAAAACGTTTTATATTGGCGCAGGTAGAACAAATAGCCAAAATTTTCAAATTCATTTATCAGAATGTGACCTTTCTATTAATAAAAGGGTGAGAGTGACATTTAGTGGTACTGAAAATCAGGCAATGGTTGGGCAAGGTTTTCTTGCATTAAGTACAGGAAGTCAAGCTGAAGGTATTGCCATAGGGTTAGAAAACTCTGATGGCAGTCCACTGCGGATTAATCAGGAAACAAGCAATATTGCCTTAAATTCAGGAGATTCTATTTTAAGGTTCCGAGCTTTTATACAAGCCGAGCCTAATGCTATTGCTAATGAATCAATAAAACGAGGTCGTTTTAGTGCTATAGCCACATTCCACCTGAATTATGATTAATTATTAAGATTGAGGTTAATATGTTTACCCCAAAACGATTATCAGCATTATGTTTATTTAGTGTGATGATGCTCTTTTCTGCGTCATCAATGGCTTCTATTTTTTCTTATATTACTGAATCCAAAGTTCTTACTCCTTCCTCTGCAAATTATACTTTCATTATTCAACGTTGGGATCCTGAAACAACGATGACCTTGAATCCTTGTTATGGTGGCGCATCTTGTAAAATTACGATTAATCATCGACATAATGCATCAGGACAAGGTGGGGCAGCGACAAGAACAGTTTTAACAGGGGCGCAAAAATATCGCACTATGGCGGAATTGCGTGATGCTGTTATGCGAGTGCAAAGTTTTCCTACGTCACCTACTGTAGCTCACCACTCAGGGGTGCCTAATAGTGAAATTCAAGAGTGTGTTGGTTTATTTTATGAAACCGGAACGACAAAATTACTACTTCCAGGATCAATGTGCGGTATTGCACCACCTCCTGCTGGGGCTTGTGAGATAATTGATGGTTCTGTCAACCTCAACTATGGCGACATTGATGAAGATAAACTAGGCGACTCAACACAGAATAAACGTTCACAAACAATTCGAGTGACGTGCAATAAAGATTTATCGGTTGTTGTTTATGCCTCATCTCTAGATGGTCCAAATGTCAGATTACGTCCAGACGGTAGCCTATTTGCGGATTTATATCTTAATAATAGACCCGGTGAAAATGGTGAGACAATTTTTGTACCTGCGGGGAGAGCAACACCTGTAGTTGTTAGCTCTGTATTACGTCCTTATGGTCGAGTTGCTCCTGGTTCATTTTCTGGGGTAGGTACATTAATTTTGGCAATGCCTTAATATAAACGAAGTTGGAAAACGCGATGATGGATTATGATCTTATAAACATCAATGTGAATGAGTTAGTTGGTCAAAGAATACAGAAAAAACGCAAAGAGCTTGGTTATACAGGCGCTCACATTGCTGATAAATTGGGAATTAGCCAACAACAGTTCTCACGTTATGAAAGAGGGTTAAATAAAATAGACCTAAGTTACCTTGTGACATTAGCTGTTTATTTAAAAACTCCAATATACTGGTTCTTTGAAGATTGTTTTCATGTTGAAGCTGAAACGGAAGATAAAAATATCCGCAAATCTACATATTTTATGGCGGAATCCACACCCGATTTTATTTTCTAATTACAGATATTTTTAACACTGGGTTTAAGTTATACAGAAGAAGGCAGGAGAAATCTTGCCTTCTTTTTTTATCCATAATAATTATTTATTGTCGATTTTTTTATTTTATTGCTGTTTAAATGATGGTTGGTTTATTATCTTTTGCGTTACAAATAAACTCATTTTTAACCTATTTTGTATTTTTATTCGCCACTAATTTCCTCTTTATAGTAATTTCGTCCGTTATTATCAGGTTTATCAGAGTATTGATTCGATTCTTCCCATTATTTCAGCAGATCTTTAACTACCAAAGGTTAACAATTAATCAAAATATTGTTAAAAAATGTTACCTTATGCACATTTTTTAATTTTAGATATTATAAATTAATTTTAATGTAAGTGATTTGTAATTGTGTAATTTATTTTTATTTTATTGTTTATTAAGGTGAAAAATATTTTATTTGATAACTTTATTATGATGTTTATCTTAAATAAAGCATTTATAAATAGGATTAACAGATAGTCATAATAAAAAGGGTTGTGTACTGTGCATTTTCTGTTTTTTTATAAAAAGGATAAATGATGCAAACAAAAAAACAGGGAGGCAGTCGCTTTCTTCGCACAGTGGAATGGCTAGGAAATGCGCTACCCCATCCCGTTATTTTATTTATTATTTTAATTGCTATTTTACTTGTCTCTTCGGCAGTTGGTGAATACTTCGGTGTTACGGTACAAGATCCCCGACCAGAAGGCGCCAAAGGACGCGCAGAAGATGGCTATATTCACATTATCAGCTTATTAGATGCTGATGGTATTCGCCGTATATTGGCAAATATTGTCACAAACTTTACTGGATTTGCGCCTTTAGGTACGGTGCTGGTGGCGTTATTAGGTGTCGGCATTGCTGAACGAGCAGGTTTATTATCTGCGGTTATGCGTTTAGTGGTAATGAAAGCACCTCGCAAGATGACCACGTTGGCGATTGTTTTCGCTGGTATTATGTCAAATACTGCGGCTGAATTGGGTTATGTGGTATTGATACCGTTATCAGCGATTATCTTTCATTCGTTAGGACGGCATCCTCTTGCTGGTTTAGCTGCTGCATTTGCAGGGGTTTCTGGTGGCTATTCTGCTAACTTACTCTTAGGGACGATAGATCCGTTATTATCGGGTATTACGCAGCAAGCCGCGCGCATTATAGATCCAACTTATATCGTTGGTGCTGAAGCAAACTGGTACTTTATGTTTGTCAGTACATTCCTTATTACTTTCTTAGGTTACTTCATTACAGAAAAAATCGTTGAGCCTCAACTAGGGCCTTATAACGGTAATGAACTTGATGATGAAGAAAATGATTTAAGGAATGCTGCTGAAGTTACGCCACTAGAAAAGAAAGCATTATGGGCGGCAACAGGAACCTTTATTGTTATGGGCGTGATTTTGGCGCTAACGGTTGTTCCTGAAAATGGCATATTAAGAAACCAAGAAACAGGGCTAATTGGTAATTCTCCTTTCTTAAAATCTATTGTTGTCTTTATTTTCTTATTCTTTGCAATTCCGGGTATTGTTTACGGATGGGTTGCTAAGACAATGCGTACAGATAAAGATATCGTTGATGCTATGGCGAATTCGATGAGCACATTGGGGCTTTATCTGGTCATTATTTTCTTTGCGGCTCAGTTTGTTGCGTTTTTTGGTTGGACAAACATCGGTCAGGTTATTGCTGTCAAAGGTGCAGCATTACTTAATAGCATTGATATGCCAAGTGGATTACTGTTCTTAGGTTTTATTTTAATCTGTGCTTTTATTAACTTAATGATTGGCTCGGCTTCGGCTCAATGGGCTGTAACCGCGCCTATCTTTGTACCCATGTTAATGCTTGCAGGTTATGCGCCTGAGACAATCCAAGCAGCATATCGAATAGGAGATTCTGTTACTAATATCATTACACCAATGATGAGTTATTTTGGTTTGATATTAGCAGTTGCAACAAAATATAAGAAAGACACAGGTATTGGTACGATGATCTCTATGATGTTGCCATATTCCGTTATTTTCTTAATTGGTTGGTCATTATTATTCTACTTATGGGTATTTGTATTCAATTTACCAGTAGGGCCTGGCTCACCAACGTATTATTCTCCAACAGCAGGTTAATTCTCTGCGATAAATGAAAGAAGCTTATACAGGGATGTATAGGCTTTTTCTATGCTGATATTTCATTATTTTTGATCGGTTTATTTTTTATGATTTGTCAATTTTTCTATCAGCTGTGTGGCATAGTCCGCATGTAAAAATTGAGTATCTAAACCAGCTTGCTGTAATTTCAACTCAAGTAATGCCAAACGTTTTTGCAGTGATCCATTGTTTATTTCGGTTTCATTTAATGTGCTTAAGATTTCAGCTAGAGATAAGGCTTCTTTTCTATCTTGCATTTCAGGTGGTAAAAAACCTGCATTCTTTAATAAGTGATAGCTTGCTCTAAGTGACTCTGGAACATGGCTATTATCATCAAGGATCAGCGGTTTTCCTTCACCTTTAAGTGATGAAAGTTCTCCTTTTTGTAACGCTTTTTCGATATGGCGTTCAGCCCACTCGTCTAAAATAGACACTTTAAACCTCTTTTTCGGTAACTATCACAATAAAAAAGATCACCTCAAATTAAATTCCCTTGCTTATATTATATGGTTTGATAATATATTTTTATATTATATAAATAAGTATATTATTAGGGGATCAAAAATGAGCAAGTACAAAGAAATAGTAACAGACATTGCAGGTAACATGGGGGCATTGTCTCAAAATATTCCAGAAGTGATGAAAGCTTTTATGAGTACAACAAAAGCGGGTGGTAAAGACGGTGCTTTAGACGCAAAAACAAAAGAACTGATCGCCATTGCAATTGCTGTCGCAAATCGTTGTGATGGTTGTATTGGATTTCATACAAAAACACTTGTGGAGCTTGGCACAACAGAACAAGAACTCGCTGAAGCATTAGGCGTTGCTATTTATATGGGGGGAGGCCCTTCAGTTATGTATGCATCCAACACCATGGGCGCTTTTAAAGAGTTTAGTAAATAAGATTTTTATCATTATATAATTAAACAAAGTAATCAAAAACCAGAATAAGTTCCTTCTGGTTTTTTTATTTATATACTTTGTTTATTTTCTGTTTATGTTTAATTCTTTATCCTTCATTTTTTAATTTAATACTATTTAGGTAGATTTTTGATAAAAAACTTGCTGTTACTTAAAAAAGATTAATAAAAAATTAATGTGTCGTTATTTTAATTACTAACTAAATTTTATCAATATCTTATTGATTAGTATTGATAATGCTGTTTTTTTGGTATCTTTTTCGTTGGTTGAAAATAAAGCAATGTGTTAATTAATTATAATTTAATAAATAATAATTGAATCTTTTATAGGATAGCTATTCTAAGTGAATAGTTCGTATAAGGTGATATTGTTTTATTTTAACGAGGAATATATGCGTGTTGATTTTGTAGAAAGATATAAATGGTTTCTACTTTTTATTTTTATATTTTTAACTTATTTAATTCCTCTCGAAACGCGACTGCTCTGGCAACCAGATGAGATCCGTTATGCTGAAATTAGTCGAGAAATGCTTGCATCAGGTAATTGGTCTGTACCTTATATGCTGGATATTCGTTATTTTGAAAAGCCAGTATTGGGGTATTGGCTAAACAGTATAGCACAATGGTTATTTGGCGGCGGTAATTTTTCTGTTCGTATTGTCGTTGTAACTTCAACCTTATTAACCGGCTTATTTGTTTATCGTGCTGCTATGCTAGTTTGGCATAACCGTACTTTGGCGTTTAATGCACTGGTAGTTTTTTTATCCTCGTTTCTTGTGTTAGCTATTGGTACTTACAATATTCTTGATCCTATCGTGACAATGTTTGTCACGGCAACAATGTATTATTTTTTATCTGGATTACATGCAACTAATAGAAAGAGTAGAATTAAAGCTTATATTCTCGTTGGTATTTTCTGTGGATTAGGTTTTCTAACCAAAGGTTTTATTGCTGTTGTATTACCTGCATTAGTTTTTTTTTGTGACCGCAATTAGCTTATCTCGTTTTAAAGAAGTCCTTTGTTATACACCAATAGCGCTTATCTCTATGGTTATTATTGCTGGTCCCTGGGTGATTTCAGTTGCACTTCAGGCACCTGATTATTGGCACTACTTCTTTTGGGTTGAGCATGTTCAACGTTTTGTTGAAAAGGGATCAGCAAGATCACAACCTATGTGGTTTTATTTACCTATTGTAATTTTGGGTATTTTGCCTTGGTTAGGGTTCTTATTTGGGGCTATTAAATCAGCTATTTTCTTGAAGAAAGGAACTCTTTATTTTTCGTTTTGGTTATTCCTGTTTTTTGCTTTCTTTTCTGCCTCCAGCGGTAAGTTATTAACCTATATGCTACCTTGTTTTGTGCCACTTTCTATCTTGATTGCACATTATATGGAAGAGCTAAAAAATAAACAAAATGAAAAAATTCATAATATTAATGCGATCATAAATACTGTTTTTGGGCTTGTAGGCGTCTCTATTATTGTTTATTCGCTTCTCTCTACACGATTTACGTTATATGAAACAAATGAGCAATATAAAGCGTTGCTGGGTATTGTGGGCTTCTTATTTTGGAGTGTGATAGGGATTGCTTCTTTCTTTAAACCCACACGCTTACTGACTTTATTTTGCTCGATAGGATTAAGTTTAGCAATTGGGTATGCTATTCCTCATAAAGTAGAAAGCAAAAGCACCCCTGAAAAGGCAATTAATTACTATTATAGTGAGCTAGCAGATAAGCCTTATATTTTAACTGATGAAGTTGGGATCGGAACGTCTTTAGCATGGGGGTTAAAACGCACTGATATTCGTTTAACAGAGACGAAAGGGGAGCTTGCTTATGGTCTGGCATATCCTGATGTGCAAAATAAATATTATGATCTTAAGCAGCTAGTTAACTTAATTGAAGAGAATAACTATCAAGGGCTTGCGATTATTTTAGTCCGACCAGAGCGAAAAGAAATATTATCTGTTATAAGCCAGTTAAAGGTAAAACCTATTGTAGAAAAACAGGGTGATTTAACATTTGTTTTCTTTAATTGACTGATTTTAAATATTATTTATTTTTTCAAAAGACGGTTATAAAAGAGCAAATAAATTTAACTTCGGCTTTTAAAATGACATAAATTTGATTTTTTGTGTTGTTTTTATGTGATCAAAGCCCAAAAATGGATTTTGTTGAGAAATATATTTTGCTCTTTTTAGTTTTAATGGTAGGTTTAAAATGTGTCCATTAAATCGGAGTTAGCTAAGCACTATATGACAAGTCACTTTACTTTATCAGAACCCCCGCCCAAACAAAATGTACTTATGAATGGGGGTAATTTATGCTGATTTTCCTAGCTGAATGTTTTATCGGTCTAGCATCAATTGCTCTTACTCACCGTGTATTAACGTTGTACGGTACTAAAAAGAAGTGATGATACCCCGCTAGCTAAAATAAGTGATTAACTATTGCTTATAACTAAAAGTCCTATATCTATTCCATGATCTAGGACTTTTATAATTATATTCATATCTCTTATTAAACAATTTAACAACTCTATTGAAAATAACCTTCAATTAATTTTATTTTTTCAATATCTAATGTATTAGTGTATTGATGTAATAATGTCCAAGCCTGAATATAATCATATTTAGCTTTAATCAAATCCTGTTGAGCGCGATATAATAATTCTTCAGCATTAAGAACATCAACCATTGTCCTCTGCCCACCAATATAACTTTTTTGAGTCGCATCTAATTGTAATTTAGCAGAGGAAACGGACTGCTCATAAGCATTCAATTTAATATTACTCGTTGTACATATTTGGTATTGATGACGTAGTTCTTGCGTGATTTGTTGGATAATTGAATCTCTTTCAAAAGCACTCATTTGATACAATGCAGTAGATTGACGCATCGAAGCTGTTGTTTTTCCACCATTAAATAAAGGCAAACTGACATAAAAACCAACATTCGCTGATTGATATTTTTGATTTACAGTATTATTACTATCGGAATCACTATTAGAGTAAGAGGCATAGAGTTGTACTGTTGGGAAAAATTCACCTCGATTTTTCTCTACTTCTTGTTTTGCTATTGCCATTTCATAACGAGCTGTTTGAATATTGAGGTTGCTTTGCATAACCTCATTTTCCCATGACTCGTAATTATTGGGTGTGATAGGTTGTAATATAAAGCGATTACTGCTTAATTTTGCTATATGTTCTGCATAAGGTAGTGGCGTGCCAATCATTGAACTTAGTTTATTTTTAGCATTATCTAATTCAAGCTGAATATCTGTATATTGAGATTGAGTTAAATATAATCGCGTTTGGATCTCTGAAATATCTGTTTTTGTTCCTTCACCTAATTCGAATAAACGCTGACTTGATGTTAGTTGTTTTTTATAAATCTCTTGCTGTGAAAGGTTTAATAATAATTTATCCTGTGCATAAGCCAATTCTATATAATTATCTACTAATCTGATCACTAGCTCGGAAAATTTTACTTGATAACGGCTGTCTGATAATAATGTTTTGATTACCGATGATTTGTAATCACTAAATGCAGTGTAATCAAAGAGTGGTTGGCTAATAATTGCACTGATAGAATGGCTTTGATAATTTTGATATTCTGTTCTTTCCATTTCCCCTTGATTCGTATTAATAGGATAAACTTTTCGTTGCCAATTTCGTGGGTTGTTTTGATAGTTTACATGTACGCTTGGGAGTAATTGAGATAATCCAATATTTTCATACTCTTTACCCGCAACCTGTTCTTTAATCGCAGCATTAAACGTAGGGTCATTTTTTACTGCTAAGAAATAAAGATCAGATAAATTGATCGCCAAAGCGTGAAAACTTAGCATCCATATAAATAAAATGGTTGAGAGTTTTTTTATTTGCATCATTATTCTTCCGTTAATGAAGTATGGATCCTATCTAAAACAGGCTTGAAGAGATAATTTAGTAATGAGCGATCGCCTGTATTAATAAATACATCAACTGGCATTCCAGCCTTTAATTTATTTTTATTGTCTGTAAGAAGAGCATTATCTTTAACATTAATAAATACTTGGTAATAAGGTTCTGTTGTTCTTTCATCAATGAGTCTATCAGCTGAAATTAATGTTACCTCTCCAGGAATTTTAGGTGTTGTATTTTGATTGAATGCACTAAACATTAAATCAACAGGAAGACCAAGGGTAACTTTATCAATTAGGTGAGGTGCTAAACGTGCCTCAATAATTAATTGATGATCTTGAGGAACAACTTCCATTAATGTTTGACCTGTTCTTACAACGCCACCTTGGGTAAAAACAGATAAATCCATTACTATTCCCGAAATTGGGGCAGTAATTTGCATCTTTTTTAGTTTATCTATTTCAATGATAAGTTGTTTTTCTGTTTCACTTATTTGTAATTGAACTTGGTTAAGTTCAGTACGTGCCGATTGGTAAAAATTAGCATTACGTTGCAATATTTTTTGTTGATATTCCAATTTTTGTTTTTCTAATGTACTTATTTGTCCATATGTATCATTAAGGTGGTTATTATTTTCAGCAAGTTCACGCTCAATTTCTTGATAACGATGACGGGGAATATAGCCCTCATTAGCAAGAGTATATAAATCTTTGATTTGAATTTTTAAGCTATCAATTTGATGTTGTTTATTTAACGTAGATCTTTTTAAATGAACTAAACGATTAGAGATACCATCAATAATAGCTTTATAGCCATTTATCTCACTATGCAATTCAATATACTTTTCATTAAGTAGTTTATTTTGCAGTAGAGATAATTTATTTAAATTCTCTGAAGGAGAATAATATTTTTCATTGGGATCTAAGATAAACTCTGTTTTTTCATTTAATTGAGCATATAAGCGTTGTTGAGTAATCAGTAAATTATCATATTGATCAGATAAAGATTTGACTAAAGCTTTCGATTGAATAGGGCTTAATTGAATAAGCGTTTGGCCTTCGATTACGTTATCACCATTCTTCACTAAAATGTCAGTGATAATACCTTCTACGGAAGCTTGAACACTCTTTTTATTACCTGAAATTGAAACATTTCCTTTTGCAGATACGCCTTTATCTAAAGGAGCAAAGGCAGCCCAAAAAATAAAAATAGCAAGACCTAAAAGAATAACTGACCATCCTATTATTAAGAATTTTCTAGGATCATCTGAAATACCATGAACAATATCGATTTCATTTTTTTTTGTGATCATAATAATCTTCTCAATATTAAATATTGCTTTGAGTAATAGGTGTAGTTGCTGGTGTTGGCGTACTCTTTATTACTGATGAGTTATTTAACTCAGCAACAACAGCTGTTGTAGAGCCAAATAATTTTGTGTGACCATCGAAAAGAACCAAGAGTTTATTGGTCACTGAGAGTAATTGTTTTTGATGCGTGATTAATATAACGGTTTTTTTATTTTGCTTAAGTGTTTGAATTGCTTGCATTAGAGCTTTAATGCCCAAATCATCTAAATTAGAATTGGGTTCATCTAAAACGACTAGAGCAGGGTTACCATATAATGCGCGAGCTAACGCAATACGTTGTCGTTGTCCTCCTGACAACCCTTCACCATGAGCACCAATAATGGTTTCATAACCATCAGGAAAACGTAAAATCATTTCATGAACATTTGCCATCATTGCAGCTTGAGTGACTTTTTGAGGATCTATTTCAGAAAAGCGAGCAATATTTTCGGCAATCGTGCCAGGGAAAAGGGCGATTTCTTGAGGAAGGTATCCGATATATTGGCCAACTTCACTTTTATTCCATTGGTATATATCTGCATTATCAAGGCGTATGGCGCCCGTTTTAACTTCCCATATGCCAACAATAAATTTAGCTAAAGAGGATTTTCCTGAAGCACTCGGGCCAATAATGCCAAGTACATCGCTGGGGCTTAGCGAAAAATGAATATTATTTAATAGTGTGCGTTCCGTTTGAGGATATTGAGCTTGATTAATATTTACTGTTAATTCACCTTTAGGAGCAGGTAGCGCCATTTTTTTATTTTCTTCAGGATACGTTTTTAATAGTGTGGTTAACCTTTTATAAGCTTCTTTACTACTATCCCAGTTTTTCCATACACCAATAACTTGTTCAATTGGCGCTAAAGCGCGACCTAATAGTATTGATCCTGCGATCATCATTCCTGGGCTAATTGTATTATCTATTGCTAGCCATCCACCTAATCCTAGCATTAAAGATTGCAGTGCCATTCGGGTGACTTTTGTTATTGCATTGATACTTGCTGCATTATCACTTGCATGAGTTTGTGCTTGTAGATATTTAAAGTGAGCAATTTGCCATTGGTTACGTAAATAACCTAGCATTCCCATTGCTTCAATAGGCTGTGGATGTTCAAAATGATGACCTTGTATTACCTGAGCTTGATTAGCAAACTCATTGGCTTTTTTTAATGATGATCGAGACAAGTATTCATTAAGAATAGCCAAAGAAAATAAAACGAGCGCACCACATAATGCAAATAATCCTAACCATGGATTAAATAATGCGATAACGAGAAGATAGATTGGGAACCAAGGTAAATCAAAAAAAGCAAAAATGGCGTGACTTGTAATAAATTGCCTAATAGTCACTAAGTCATTAAATGCTAAAGAGGAATTAATACTGGGCGTTTTGTTTAATTTTGCTTGATATGCAGCAGTATAAATTCTTGAACTTAAGGATAAATCAAGTTTGTTACTCATTCTAATGACAATAATGCTTCTTAAGTATTCCAATCCTCCCATAAAAATAAATAATGCTAACATAATGAGTGTTAGCATTAATAAAGTCATTTCATTACCTGATGGTAAGACTCGATCATAAACTTGCAACATATAAATAGAAGGAACTAACATTAAAATATTTATTAAGGCTGTAAATATTCCAATGGAAAGAAATACTTTCTTTCTTTCTTTTATAATATTTGTTATTTCATTATTTTTTTTGCTTGCTGACATAATGTTATTCCTGATTTTATTCCTATCTGTTTTATTGCTATTTACTGCATTTCTTCTATCAATATGGAGTGATCAATTTATCTTTTTTTTAATAAGATAATATAAAAATAACTCCTTATAGGTAAAAGAAAGGTAGGAGAAATATCTCTCTCCTACCCAATGAAAAATTAAACAATAAAGTCAGTTTCGTAATTAACAAATCCTACAATGTCAATTTTGAAATCAGGGCTGTAACCATAAGCGTTAATAGCAAGTTCACTTGAGTTTGTTGATTGATCATATTTAATGGTTGCTTCACCCGAGCGACCTGTAAAATTATCAACAAAGTTAAGGAGTTTATGGCTAAAGGTATTTTCGATTAATGCTGATAAATCAATCTTATCAATACCTGATTTGAAGTCCATTATCTTGTCAGCGGCAGATACCAGAGAGTCAGTGATCTCTTTATAAACAAAGGTATTGCTACCTGTACCACCCCATAATGTATCTTGACCACCGCCACCATACAGTATGTCGTTACCGCCACCGCCGATGAGAATATTATCAGCATCATTGCCGTAGATAATATCATTACCAGAGCCACCGATTGCATTTTCTATTGTTACACCTTGTGCAATAGAAACGTTTTTCTGTAGTCCGCCAACATCAGAGAAATGACCCTCGCGTAAATCAATAACTTGATCTTGATAATATCCTGAGAAGTCAAAAGTATCGTTACCAGCACTGTCCCAAACAGAGAATATTAATTTATCGTTTCTGCTTGTTGCAGTGTAATAATCAATACCTGTGTTTGAGTTAAAACCATAAACATCATCACCTGTTCTGGTTGTGGTATTTGCGCCATAAAGATATTGCATTGCTGAAATATCATGAAGTAAAGGAGCGCCTGCATAAGCACCTTGGAAGTGCGCACCTGTTTCATATTCTTCCCAATAACTCATAACAGTATATTGGCGACTATCTTCAGCGTAGTCAGACTTTAAATAGCCAGGTACGTTTTGCCCTGCGTTATAATCGCCAGGATGCATTAGACCAAGTGCATGGCCAATTTCATGGATAATAGTTAAACGACCATAATTACCTAATTCAGGTGTTGTATTACCAGCATAATAATAGTCACTAAACCAAGCTTGGCCTGAAAGATCACGTCCATAACTATAGGTATTTGGCAACGTCGCATAAGCTTGGAATGTGCCGTTTGGATCAGTAATATTACCAAAAGTAATATCTGATTTTACACCTGGCGCTACTTCGGTAAATTTGATATTTGCAATATCAGACCATGCATCTAAAGATTGTCTTGCATGATCTTTTTGTACTGAATTAAATCCATAGGGATTTTTATCACCAAAATCATTAAACTTTTTACCAGCCCAAGTTGGGAATGAATATGTCACTTCTGCCGCTTGTCCAACAACATATTTCCCATTCCATGTGGAATTTTCGCGTGCAATATGTTTTCCAGCAGTATCATAATCAAAAGAAGGTAGAGTCTTAGCTGAGAAATTATAAAAAATTCCACTTTTATCTAATAAGTCAGAAACATTAGATAATCCTACTGCTTTTTTTAATAAAGAAGAACCCATAATATCCTCCGGATATCAAGTTTAGGTTAGGTTTATTTTCATGTTGAAAATAGTTTAATTATCTGGCGAACACCAGCGATAATAAAGATAGCTATTTATTGATATTAATCTAGAGGGGAAAAATAAGTTTTTAAATAATTGTGAAGTGAGGTGTGTTTTAAGTCAGAATAATTTTACTAAGTAAATAAATTTTAGGTTATCTTCTCTAGAGAGATGTTTTTTAATGTTATTATATAATTCCGTCATGATTTTATAATGTATTTCATTCTCTTATTATAAGGCTTGGGTAAATACAAGCCTTATAAATTTTTCGTTATTTTTTAAGGTAATTAATTATATTAATAAAATAGATCTTCATAACTGAAATTCCCAACAATATCTATTGTTAAATTTGGAACTTCTAGTTGTTCTTTTGTTTTTATTGCTAATTTTGTTAAATTATCTTCTTCTTGAAAACTCATCTTAAGCGAGATTGAATTTTGAGATATAAGTTTCTTGATATTTAGGCTTATTTTGTTTTCATCTAAAAAAATAAGGAAATCTTCATTTATATGATAATCCATAATTTTATTATGGCTATTTGTCTTGTTGCTAATTTCGAAAAAAAACATATCAGCATTCTTTCCTCCGAACAGCGTATTATGTCCATTACCTCCAGAAATTATATCGCAGTCATCTTCTCCATTAATGAAATCATTGCCCTCGTTACCATAAAGTGCATCACTACCTTTACCGCCAAAAATTTTATCATCCCCATCATATCCATAAATAATATCATTACCCTGATTACCAATTAAGTGGTTGTTTACTTCATTACCAATGATGTGGTCATTGTTTTTTCCTCCTATTACATTTTCAATTATTGTTCCATACGCAATAGAAATGTTACTTTTTAGCCCACCTACATCAGAGAAAGCACCTTGGTTAAGGTCTATTTTCTGCTCAAAATTATATTTTGAAAAATCAAGAGTATCACAGCCATCGGCATCCCAAATACAACTAATAATGACATCATCTGATGAAGTTAAACTATAACAGTCTCTTTGCGTATTAGAATTAAAACCATAAATAGTATCACCTGTTCGTGTCGTTAGATTTACGCCATAGAACTTTTGAATAACATATATATCGATTAATAATGGAGACATAGGAAATAATCCAACAAAATCAGCTTCTTTTGTTTTTGGGTGGCGGTATGACATTATAGAATATTTAAAACTATTTTCTTCAATATCAGGATTATTATGATCATTCACTCTAAAGGTATGTGGTAAACCAAGAGCGTGTCCAGTTTCATGTATATAAGTTTGAGTTTCTTTATTTCCTTTTTTTAATATTATAGGTTGATTATTTATATGACCATTTTCATTATTGTTTTTATATAAAGTAATCTGAGTATCTGTTTCTATATAATAATATTTTATATTGTCTGATTTTTCTTTAAATAAATCTATTTCATTTTTTTGCTCTGGTGTTATTTCATGTTTATTGAATTTTTTTATACGTGTAGTTGAAGATATATTAATCCAAACATGTCCTCCTATACTGTAATCAGTGATTTTTTCTATTTTTTTATCTGGCTCTATATTATTTAATGGGAATGTTGCAACACCAGCGACTAAATGAGAATTATCTTTCGTTAGTTCATTTATATTATTATAAACACCAAATTTAATATTAGTATCATATTTATTGTCTTTCTTAATGAATGTAATATTGGCAATGTCAGCCCATAGTTGTAATGTTTTTTCGGCAAGATCTTGTTGATATTGATTTAATGTTGTAATGGTTTTATATTCCTCACCCCTTAAATTGCTCCAGTCAGGAAAGCTATATGTAACTTCAGTAAAATCACTATTAGGATCTTGTTTTTTCCATCTGCGTAGAGGTTTAAAATTCTTTATTAAATTGATAATATCACTATTTTCTAAAGGGTCATTTTGATGAATAGCATTCATAATATATAAATATCCTTTTTTTATAAACATTTTCCATGTTAAAGCATGCTTATTTTATTTTTCTTAATATTAAATTTCTTTTAAAAATGGATTTCATTTAAAAAAAGAGAGGAGATTTAATAATATTTATATTGAGAAAAGTAAAAATGATAATAAACCAATAAAGGTTTATTATCATTTAAAAGAGGGAATATATAAGTTAATTATGAAAAATCTTTTTTATAATTACTCACCTTATTTTCTTTAAATGCAAATATAAATACAATAGCAAGTATAAGTGTATAGGATGCAAAAATTAACCAAATAGATTGCCAGTCTTTCATTCCATTAACTGTAAAATGATCAACGACCATACCACTTAAAATAGAGCCTGCGTATGCACCAACACCATTGACCATGGTCATAAATAACCCTTGAGCACTGGCTCTTATTTCAGGATTAACTTCATTTTCAATATAGATAGAGCCTGAAATATTAAAGAAATCAAATGCACAACCATAAACAATCATTGAAAGCATTAGCAATACAAATCCCCAAGGAGATGGATCGCCATAGGCAAATAATCCGAAACGTAAAGTCCATGCAATCATACTAATTAACATGACTTTTTTAATACCAAAGCGTTTTAGGAAAAAAGGAATTGCTAAAATAAAGGTAACTTCAGCCATTTGTGATACTGATAATAAAATTGATGGATATTGAACAATTAAACTATCAGCAAATTCAGGATTTTTAGCAAAATCATGAATAAAAGGACTACCAAAAGTATTGGTAATTTGAAGTACCGCACCTAATAGCATGGCAAATAAAAAGAATACTGCCATTATAGGTTTTTTGAATAGAACAAAGGCATCTAATCCCAAACGAGATGCCCAAGAGGTTGATTGTTTATGCTGGGCTGTTGGAATTTTAGGTAAGCAAAATGAATAGAGAGCTAAACAAAGAGAAGCTACTGATGCAATATATAATTGAGTGTTGCTGAGTTCTAATTTAAATAAACTTACACACCACATGGCGATAATAAAACCTATCGTACCGAAAACACGAATAGGGGGAAAATTAGCAACAGAATCTAGCTTGTGTTTATTTAAGCAAAAATAACCAATTGAATTTGAAAGCGCAATAGTTGGCATAAATGCTAATGCATTAATGAACATAACCCAGAACATGATTGTTGGATCAGTCACTGATGCCGCAAAGAATAAAGCAACAGCACAAATAAGATGACAAATGATATATAAGCGATTTGCAGGAATAAATTTATCGGCAATGATACCTAATAAACCAGGCATAATCAGAGCAGCAATGCCTTTAGAGCCATAAACTAATCCAACTTCAATCCCAGTGAAGTTTAATGTTTGCATCATGTATGCACCTAGGGTAATTAACCAACTTCCCCAGATAAAATATTGCATAAACATCATGCCTTTGAGCTGTATTTTTATACCCATAACAATCTCCACTGTTGGGGATATTGATTTTAGTGGAGCATAGGCAGCTATCTATTCTCCACTTTTTCTTTTATTGATAAAAAGTTATAAGCGAGCGATCACTTCACTGATCAGTTTTAAGAAGGTAGATTTCACACGTTCTGCGGTTTCAATAACTTCATCATGACTAAGAGGCTGTTCTAAAATGCCACAAGCCATATTGGTTAAGCATGAAATACCAATGGTATCAATACCTGAATGGCGAGCAATAAGTGCTTCTGGAACGGTTGACATGCCTACGGCATCGGCACCTAATGTTCTTATCATGCGAATTTCTGCTGGGGTTTCATAAGTTGGCCCTGTCCACCATGCATAAACACCTTGACGTAAGGTAATGTCTTGCTCTTTGGCAATATCAATAACAATTTGGCGCATAGCTTTGTTATAAACTTCACTTACATCTAGAAAACGAACACCTAATTCAGGGTTATTTGGCCCAATCAGTGGGTTATTTGCAGTTAGATTAATATGATCAGTAATTAGCATTAGATCACCAGGATTAAAATCTGTATTTACAGCGCCACATGCGTTAGTGATAATCAGCTTTTCAACACCCAATGCTTTCATTACACGAACAGGAAAGGTGACTTCATCGAGCGATACACCTTCGTAGTAATGAAAACGACCTTTCATTGCAACAACTGTTTTTCCTGCAATTTTACCAATCACTAATTCATTTGCATGCCCCACAGCTCCTGATGCTGCAAAGTGTGGAATGGTGTGATAAGGAATATGTACGGCATCTTCTAATGTATCGGCAAAAGGACCTAAACCTGATCCTAAAATGATCCCAATAGTTGGTTTTTCTGTGGTTTTAGATTGAACAAATTCTTTTGCTTTATTAATTTCAGAAATCTGGTGCATGACTCTCTCCGATGTAAATCGTCATTACATTTTTAATTGTGCTTGAGAGTACTTTGCCTGATACACAGAAATGAACAACTTACTTTTTCTCATTTTGAGATTAAGATCATGTTGTTTGTTTTGACTAAGGAACTATTGCTTTTTTTACAGTAAGATAGCGATATTCTTCTTTGAGTGGCTAAATAATTTAATAAAGGAAATGGCTATGCTATTGAAAAATTTAAAAGAACTTCAGTCTTCTAAGACTTCAAAAGCATTGAAACTTAAAAGCCTTTATAAATTAGTGGCAGAAAATGGCCCAATAAAAACAGAAACACTCACTGAATTGGCACAAATGAAGCCTGCTACTTGTGCTCGACTACTGGACGAGTTAAATGCTCTTCAATTAATTACAACCGCAGAATTAGGTGAATCAACGGGTGGTCGAAAACCTATTTTGTATAATATCAATACAGAAGGGGTATTTTTAATCGGTATTGAATTAAGTAAGGTCTATTCAACCATTGTGTTGATGGATCTGAAACTTAATATGTTGGATAAAATTAAAATATCGCCAGAACCTTACTTATCTGCATATGAGATGACAGATAAGCTATTACCTAAAATTGATGCCTTGTTATTAAAAAATAACATCAGCTATGAAAAAGTTTTAGGGTTAGGAATTTCTATTGAGCATGTTGTCGAACATCAATTGGTTTCAAAATCTCTCGATGAAGAATTCAGTGAATTAGAGGCGTTATTACGTAAAAAAATTCCTACTTACGTCACAGTGGGAAGTGGAGTACATTTTGCTGCTTTAGCTGAATTTCGTTTATATTATCGCCAAAAAACACAACGATTTTTATTTACTTCTTGTGATACCGAAGTAAGAGGATGTGCCATTATTGGTAATCAGTTTTTAACTGATACCTCAGCGGCAATGAATTGTTTTGGTCATATGACGATTGATGTAAAAGGGCTATTGTGTGAATGTGGCTCTTATGGTTGTTTAAATACATTGTGTTCTTTAGACGCCATAAAAAATAGTATTATTCATCAAATAAGGCGGGGAAAGCACTCCTTATTAACTTCTCTGGTCAGTACCGATGATGAAATTAACTATCACACGATTTTTCAAGCAATAGAAATGCGAGATCCTCTGTGTATTGATGCATTAGAAGAAGCGGCTTATTACTATGGGCTTGCTATTGCAAATACGATTTTAATGCTCCAACCTGATATTGTTGTTTGTGGCGGAACATTAATACCTAAATATACGTTTTTTGATACCGTCAAAAAAACGATTGAAACTAAACTCGCTCTTTTCCCAAATATAAAAACAGAAGTTTATCCAGCAAGCCACGCTTATGAAATCGTTTCTCAAGGCGCTGGCGCTATGGTATTAGAGCATTTAGTTAATTAAATAATGAAAAAGGCGGTGTAATATCAATTACATCGCCTTTTAGTTTTTTTATTGTTGTTTGTTTTTACTGCTTTAACCCTGGTGAGGTTACCTGCTAGGAGACAGGTTTATTGATATAGACTAACTTTTTACTGCAAACTTTTTTTATTTACCTCATTGTGAGAAAGGTGATTCTTTTTATTTTTGGTTTAATTTAAACTATCTGAACTAACATCTTATTATTGTGCCGTTACTTTACCCTGGTACTTTGTGCATTTGGGAGCCAATTATAAATATGCCTTACATACCTAGAGAAAAAATAGATTATCAAGCCATTGGCTATCGCTTGCGTGCTTACCGCATAGCCTCTTCATTAAAAGCTGAAGATGTAGCAGAAAGCTTGGGTATTTCTCGTGCTGCTGTGTATCGGTTAGAAAAAGGCGAAATTGTTAAAATTGAGACACTTGATAATCTTGCTAGATTATTAAATACCTCGTTAACCAGTTTGTTGGGTATTAATACTGAATATTATTCAAGTGCAAATGGCTTTTTTGAACGAATGCGCCAACTTGAAAGTCAATCTTCACATATTTATACCCACTTCGAACCTTTCTCTTACTTATTAACTTCAGATTGTTATGACAAAACATTGGTTGAAATGCTAACAGAGGCATCACCTTTAAATCTTTTGTCTGAAAAACAACAAGAAGTTTTGTCTATTTTAAAAGAGCGTAAGAAACATCAGTCCTTACATTCGCCCCATATTTATAACCTTATTAGCCAGCAACAAATTGAAAAATTTCTTTATGTTGGCATGCTAGGTTCGGTTAATTTAACTAAAACACTGCAACAAGAAAGAAAACAACGAGCAAAAAACGAAATTCTTCATTTAATTGAAAAGTTAGAGCAAAAAAATAGTTATCTTAATATTGCAATTATTTCAGATACTATGCCGTCTTTAACTTTCCAATTATTTTATCAAGACAAAGTCCCTCTTTCTTTAGCCGTTAGCCCGTTCCGTTTAGGTGAATTTCCTAATGTCAGTACGGGCATTGCTACTGTAACCTCTTCAACTGAGGCGATATTTCAATATCAATCCCTCTTTGATAAATTATGGTTAAAAGCAACCAAGGGAGATGATGCAATTAACCTTCTAAAACAAATAGTCAGTCATTATTGATTGGCTAATGTGCCTAATGTTTCTGCTAATAAATCTGCAGCGACAGCAATATCACTAAATTCGGTAAACTCATCAGGATGATGACTAATACCGGCAACTGAAGGTGTAAAGATCATCGCAGTTGGATAAAGTGATGCCATATTCATTGAGTCATGGCCAGCACCACTTAGCATTGTCATATAGCTGATATCGTGTTTCTGGCACAAGCTTTCAATAACTTGGCAAATTGAATCATCTAGTTTGACTGGCGATTCAGCAGAAATCGGTTGAACATCAATAGAGACGCCAAAATCTTTTTCTGCTTTTTCCACACTATTATTTAGGCGTTGTACAACACGTTGAATACTTTCAGTATCAATACCACGAATATCAACAGAGAATTTTACTTGTCCTGGAATGACGTTCATGGAGTTCGGCACAACATTGAGTTTACCCACTGTACCTACAGTGCCATAAACTGCTTCAGTGCATGCTGCACGGTTGATATCGGTAATAATCCCTGCACTTGCCACTAACGCATCTTGGCGTTGATACATAGGTGTTGCACCAGAGTGATCCGCATGACCATTAACAGTGACTGAAAAACGAGTTGGTGCCGCAATACCATTGACAATACCAATAGTTTTTTTGTCATTCTCAAGGCGTTTACCTTGTTCAATATGAAGCTCAACAAAGGCACTATAACGATCAGCTTTGACTAAACAACTATCCAAATTATCATGCTGATAACCTAAAGATTTTAAAACTTCAAAGAAGTTATTGCCGTCATCATCTCTATTTTGTTCCCAACGAGCTTTATCTATTTTTCCTGTTAATACTTTACTGCCAATACACGAAAAGCCAAAACGGCTAGATTCTTCCGCACGAAAAACAACAAGCTCAAGGTCACGTTTAAGTTGTTGTGGTTTGTATTGCATTAATGCATAAAAACCTGCAATAACACCTAAAGCTCCATCATAAGCACCGCCTTGAGGGACTGTATCAAGATGAGATCCTGTACCTACTGCGGGTAGTGAACGATCTTTACCTGGTAAACGTGCGTAAAGTGTACCAATACCATCACGATAAACTTCAAGACCCGCTTCTTTCATTAAACCAGCAAGGTACAGATGGGCGGCTTCATCTTCTTCGCCATAAGCAATACGAGTTATCCCTTTGCCACTGTTGTCTTTTTTATAAATCTGCATTGTTTCAATTAATGCTTTCATATCATCAATTGAATAATGAGTTGCTGTATCTTGTTGAGTCATAAGAGAATTCTCCCGTGGTTTCTGTAATATTTATTTGTCTAAAAAATGAGACAATTTAAGGATTAAAAAAGCCATCTTTAAAGATGGTCACTGTTTTTATAATCATTGCTTATTATATTTACTGCTGAAGCTATATTTCGTCAATGACAATTAAGGTGAATTTCATATTCTGTGAGGTAGGTTTCAATTAAAAAGAGATATATAGCAGGGGTATTTCTTAAATGAACTTAAATTGTATTATAAATGTTATAAAAGCGATCGCTTTTTTATGTTAAGTATATTTAAAATTATATTTTTAATTTAAAAATGAAAATAAGAATTATTATTGGTGGTAAATTTATTATTTTAAGAGTTATTTAAATTGTGATTTATATACTAATAATTAAAAATATCCCTGACTTTTTGTATTAATAAAGATATCATTTTTTATATATAAATAATATTTATAACATTATCAGGGGAATGTTGGGTTTTCCTGTAAATATCATAAATACCATGTAAATATATAGAGGTCTTTATATAAAATTAATTTTATAATTATAAAAATAAATAATAACCTATCTTATATATTTAGATTTATAGTCTATTTATTTTATTGCTTTGGTTAAATGGACTTTTATCTCTCTGCTAAGTAGAAAACTAAATATTTACTATTAATAAGAATTATTAAATATTACACTATAATAGCCGATAATTTGGATGAGATATTACTTAAGTTTTTATTTTAAATAAGAATGTGAAAGAAATGACTGAGTATGAACTAGACTATAGTTATAGTGATGTATATAGCGATACATTAAGAAGAGAATCCAGTTATTTAAGAAGAATAGCAATGAAATTTGCCTATCAATATATTGGTGATTCTTTTGCAAGAATGATGCTCTTAAATGATATAGAACAACTGATTGCTAGAACAGAATTACAGAGTTAGGAAAGAAAGTAAAAGTTACAAATAAAAAAAAACAGCCTTGGTATGAACAAGACTGTTTATTCAAAGCTTTTAATAAATTTTAACAACAGATAACTTACGTTAAATTTGTGTTTTATCTTAGCTTTTTTGCCCTCTCAGTGATTTAACTCACTGACGAACAAATGAAAGATGGTGCCCGAACTCGGAATCGAACCAAGGACACGGGGATTTTCAATCCCCTGCTCTACCGACTGAGCTATTCGGGCAACGGGGCGTATTAAACCCGATATCGCCTTGCTCGTCAACGTTATTTATCACAAAACCGTTCGATTGCTGTTTTTTTAAACTCATTGGGTATTAAAACGCTATTTGTCGTGGGAGATGAGTAAAAATAAAGCTAAAGTCTTTTGCAATACTCAAAAAATACATGACGATAAAATCGTTTATTAAGTCTCAATAACAAAAAAGCTTCCCCAAATTCATTGAGGAAGCTTTGTTTTTTGGATTAAGCATCAACTAACGATAGTTACGTTGAGCTGTACTGACTTTCTCAAGATAACGACGAGATTGGTCGGCAGGGTGTTTATTACGTAATGTGGTATACACCTGCATTGGCTCTAAGTTGTTAATCATGGCAGCAGCTTGTTTCTTATCGTTGTGGAATATCCGCAACACACTACCAGCACCACCGTTGTAAGCCTGTATCACGGCGTAACGGCGCGAAACAGGATCTTTGATATCGCCGAGGTAGCTATTTTGCAGAATTGAGATATAAGCCGCACCAGCATCGATATTATTAGCTGGATCAAATAAGTAACTACGACTTGGTTGCCCAGATTTTCCTTGCATTCGGAATACATCTCGTCCAGCCGTTGCTGGCATAATCTGCATTAAACCTAGCGCATCAGAACTACTCACGGCATATGGGTTAAAACTTGATTCAATTTGCATAATTGCCAAGATCAGTGATGGTTCAACCCCATATTTAGCCGCAGCTTGTTGAACGAGCGGTAAATATTTATGAGCACGTTTATCAAGGTGATTAGGAACAAGATTAATGGTGACATACCAAATGGTATTCATACCAGATTGGCGTTTTTGTAATTTATTGGCAATCAGATAATCTGCAAACTTATTGGCTCGCCATTCCCAGCGTATAGGTTGTCCCGTATTATCAAGAACCTGCCCAGATAAAAACGGTTCAGTGCTGTGAGGAATATTATTAACGTCAGAGTAGAGGTCAATAGAACCTGGATCTTCACCCATTAATAACGTTGTGACTATCGCCTTATGCAATTGGAATTGAGGCGCATCATCACCTAAAGTTTCTATCGTAATTGTACCTGCTTCAAAATTAATATGGCTACGTGTTTTATAAGCATTGGTATATTTTACGTAATCTTTAGGGCCTGCGATTAATACTTCCTTCATACCCCAAATCATTTCGATATTATTGGCAAATTGCCCCATAAGAATATCGAACGCATTGGTATCCTTTGCGTAATCAGGTTCAAATGTTTTTGGTGGTTGGCTACTACATGAAATGAGTAGAGGGGCGATAATCAGCAAGAGAAGGATTTTTTTCATGGTCAATTGCATCGCTATGGTGAATAAAATACCAGAGCCTTAAAGGCTCTGGAAAAGTGAATATTATTTTTCAGGTGGTGTGTAACCGTCAATATGAACATCATGGCCTTCGAATAAAAATCGCACCATTTCTTGTTCTAATAGTTTGCGATCATCAGGATTCATGGTGTTAAGTTTTTTCTCATTGATAAGCATGGTCTGTTTTGTCATCCATTGAGCCCATGCTTCTTTTGAGATCTCATTGAAAATGCGCTTTCCAATTTCTCCTGGGTACAACTGAAAATCAAGTCCATCAGCTTCTTTGTTAAGGAAAGTACAAAAAATAGTTCTGCTCATAATAAATCCTCAATATCGCAGGGATTAGCTTAGGCTAATTGTCTAAGTAAATTCTCTACAGGTGCTGCTAACCCTACGGTTGCAGGTGTCTGTAAGTTATACCAAAGTCCTTTTTGCGCCTCCATCATAGAGGTAAACGCTGAGAGTTCTACGCAAATTGGCACAATATCTAAATGAAAGTGGCTAAAAGTATGTCTAAATGAAATCAGTTGCTCTGATTTATTATTATCGAGCCCATGCTCGGCTAGCCACTGTTCTAAAAGCGCTTTTGTTTCAAATTGAGGAAAGGCAAATAACCCGCCCCATATTCCTGCTGGTGGCCTTTTATCTAACCAAACAAGATTATCATATTGTAAAATAAGAAAATAAGTTGTTTTTTCTGGGATGACTTTTTTCGGTTTTTTCCCAGGATAATCCGCCCAATTATTTTGAGCATAAGCGATACAGCCAGTATTTAATGGGCATAATTCACATTTAGGCTTACTTCTTGTACAGACCATTGCACCTAAATCCATCATTGCCTGATTAAAATACTCTACACCTTCAGTTGGAGTGATGTTTTCGCTGATCTCCCACAACTTATTTTCAACCTCTTTTTTACCCGGCCAGCCTTCGACAGCATAGTAGCGTGCTAAAACACGTTTTACATTACCATCAAGAATTGGGTAAGGTTTTTTCAGTGATAACGATAAAATAGCACCGGCGGTTGAACGTCCAACACCAGGTAAGGCACAAACGTCCTCAAAGGTATCAGGAAACTGCCCTTGATGTTTATCTACAATGTGTTGTGCTGCTTTATGTAGGTTTCTGGCTCTTGCGTAATAACCAAGTCCTGTCCATAAATGAAGCACTTCATCAAGAGGTGCTTTAGCCAATGCGCTAACATCAGGAAAACGTGCAATAAAACGCTCAAAATAAGGAATAACCGTAGCAACTTGAGTTTGTTGCAGCATTACTTCAGATAACCATACGTGATAAGGCGTTTTTTCTTGCTGCCAAGGGAGCGTTTTACGCCCATATTTGTGATACCAATTGAGCACGACTTGCGAAAATTGCTGAGCTTCCATCATGTTTTATTTTATTAACTCATGTTCTGATTAAGGTAAGATTGCACCACAGAGAGAATAAACTGTAAACACTCTTAATATTTATCTTATAGAGTGATGCTTCTATGAGTGACTCTTGCTAAACTTAGTGATCTTTGGATAATGTCGGTTAAGTTGTACTATAGCGACATTATAACGATTTTAAGTAAATAATTGGCCTAACGACTGACAGTATTAGACATGATCAAGAATGTAATTTCTCCGGAATTCAATGAAGAAGGGCGTGCTTTACGACGCGTTCGTAGTTTTGTTCGTAGACAAGGTCGTTTGACTCCTCGTCAAGAGCAAGCATTAGAAACACAGTGGCCTGTCTTTGGTATTGAATATCAACCGGAACCCATCGACTTCAGTCAGGTTTTTGGACGCGAAGCGCCTGTAATTTTAGAAATTGGCTTCGGCATGGGCGCATCGCTCGTGACTATGGCAAAAAATACACCAGAAAATAATTATTTCGGTATTGAAGTACATGCACCGGGTGTTGGAGCTTGTCTTGCAAATGCTGAAGAAGAGCAATTAAGTAATCTGAGAGTCATGTGTCATGATGCGATTGAAGTGCTCAATCATATGATCCCAGATAATAGTTTAAAAATGGTTCAGCTATTCTTCCCTGATCCATGGCACAAAGCGCGTCATAATAAACGCCGTATTGTTCAAGTGCCTTTTGCAGAATTAATTTTAAAAAAATTAACGTTAGACGGTGTTTTTCATATGGCGACAGATTGGGAACCATATGCAGAACATATGCTTGAAGTGATGACAAGTGTTGAGGGTTATCAGAATTTGTCAGAAACTCAGGATTATGTACCACGACCAGAAACACGACCTGTGACTAAGTTTGAAAAACGCGGTCATCGTTTAGGGCACGGAGTCTGGGATCTTATGTTTAAGAGGGTAAAATAATGGCTAAACAACGTAGTCGCCGCTTACGCAAAAAAATGCGTATCGATGAATTTCAGGAATTAGGTTTCTCAGTTAAATGGACTTTCCCAGAAAATACCCCAATTGAGGAAGTAGATCGCTTTGTTGATGAACTGATCCTCAAAGTTATTGAGCCAAACGGGCTGGCATTTGATGCAAGTGGTTACCTGAGCTGGGAAGGCTTAATCTGCTTACAACAAATTGGTAAATGTACAGAAGAACATCGCCAATTAGTCGAAAACTTCCTCAAAGAAAGCAAAATGCAAGATGTACAGACCTCTGAACTATTTGATGTTTGGTGGGATTGATAGAAAGTTATACATTTAGCAAATAATTACAAGGGCATCCAAAAGGATGCCCTTGTCTGTCTGGGGAAGGGACTGTGACTACAACGTTATCTAACGCATTACTGTCAGATATTTTGCAACAAATTCTCCCATTAATCGGGCAAGGAAAAGTCGCGGATTATATTCCCGCATTGGCTCAAATACCTCCAGAACAGCTTGCTATGGCTGTTTATACGGTTGATGGTGAACTCTATCAATCAGGCATGGCAGATAAGCGCTTTTCGATTCAATCTATTTCTAAAGTACTTAGCTTAACGCTTGCTTTAACACGTTATGAAGAAAATGAAATTTGGCAACGTGTAGGAAAAGAGCCATCAGGTCTACCTTTTAATTCCTTGATACAGCTAGAAATGGAAAAGGGAATACCGCGCAATCCTTTTATTAATGCGGGTGCCATTGTTATCACTGATATGTTGCAGTCTCGACTTAGTGCGCCTAAGCAAAGAATGTTAGAAGTGATCCGTTTTCTTACTGATACTCCAGATATTTGCTATAACTCAGTGGTTGCAAAATCAGAGATGGAGCATCTTAGCCGAAATGCATCAATCGCTTATCTGATGAAATCTTTTGGTAATTTTGAGAATGATGTTATTACGGTGCTTGAAACTTATTTTCACTATTGCTCCATAGAAATGAGTTGCACCGAGTTAGTACGATGTTTTAGCTATTTAGCTAATCAAGGTATGTGTGTGGTTAATAAAAATCAGATTATTACGCCAAGACAAACCCGACAAATAAATGCGTTAATGTTAACTTGTGGCATGTATGATGGTGCAGGTGAATTTGCATTTCGTATTGGTATTCCCGGAAAATCAGGCGTGGGTGGTGGCATTATTGCAGTCGTTCCCGATGCTTTTACGGTTGCAGTTTGGTCACCAGAGCTGGATAAATCAGGTAACTCATTAGCAGGTTGTGCAGCACTTGAATTATTAGCAAACAAAGTCGGGCGTTCAATTTTTTAGGTGTGTTTTCAGGAGCGTTGTTATGAATTTAAGAAATATTGCTGTCACACTGTTTTTTGTTGCGGGTACAGCAAATGCATCACCAAGTTTTGATTGTGCTGTAATGCCAAAAGATGATTTACGCATAACCTCTGAATTTGTTGAAGTCGCTGGTTCACATGGTTTAATGGTGATTTATCCTGATGGCACATTATTTCAAAATGAAAAAAGTGCCACATTGACACCACAACAACAAGAATTAGCAAAAAAATATCAAGCCACAGTAAGACGAGACGTACCTTGGCTAAGAACTGAAACTGGGGTAAAACTGCAAGATTCTCGCAAAGTGCTTGATAAAGTAGTGATTGAAGCTTTTGGCAAAGAAAGCAATATCCTCAATAGATTAAGTAGATTAGAGAAAGATCTTAATCAGCAAATGGATAGAGTGGTCAGCATAGAACCTAATAACATTACGTTCCATTCTCAAGCCATTAAAGAAGTTGAAGCTAAAGGCCGTGAAATCGTAGAAAGCAGCCTTGGTGGTATGTTGCAAGACAGCATTAATGAATTGGGGAAAAAACAGTTATTAGCCGCTGCAGGTGGCGACAGTAAAAAAGCCTTAGGCGGATTATTAGGAAGCTTAGATGGTTTTCAAAAGATCATAGATCAGGAGTGGAAGCAGCAAGAAGCTGCGTTTACTCAATTTGGTCAGCAAGCTTGTAGCAAAATCACACAGATGGAAAATCAACGTGTTGAATTAATTAATGCATTAAAGAAGTAGCTGATCCGTCTCTCTAATGATTGGGTTATTAACCAGATAATTAATAAGCTTTACAAATGGCAGATTCACAATAATTGAAAATAATAATGAAAATCATTCTTGTTCAATTGACTTGTGGGGAGAGCTGTTTAGAATGCCCTGTTTGAGTATCCCACTTAAACAGGGCAAAATTAATGAAGAAGATCCTTCCTTTAGTTATCGCATCTATCCTTTCTGTAACGAGTTTCTCAGCGTTAAGCAAAACGCCAATCGAATACCAACCTAACCAAGTTATTAGTCAGCAGAATGACAAAATGGTGATTAAACACCTGTTGGGTGAAACGTCGGTTACTAAGAACCCTTCAAAAGTTGTTCTATTTGATTTTGGTTTATATGATTCTTTAGTTCAGTTAGGTTTAGCTGATAAAGTGGTGGGGTTACCATTAGGTAATGCGCCTGCTTATATTAAAGGAAGTATTGCAAGTAATGTGGCTAATGTCGGTGGTATGAAAGCGCCTGACTTAGAAAAATTAGCCGAAATTAAACCTGATTTAATTATTATTACGGGTCGACAAGGCGCTTCTTATGAGGCTTTAGCGAAAATTGCACCAACCGTTAACTTAGGCACCAATAGCGCTAATTATCTTGATTCAGTTGAAGCGAATATTAAATTAATGGGAGAGTTGTTTGATAAGCAACAAGCAACCCAAGAGCAACTGACAAAACTGAATACAGTGATTGAGCAGGCTCAGAAAAAAGCGGCAGAGTCTGATAAAAAAGTTTTAGTGTTACTGCATAATGCAGGCAATTTAATGCCAAATAACCAAAGTGTTATTTATGATGTGGTTAAAGTGAAGAAAGCCGAATTACCCCCTGTAGCTGAAGAAGATAAAGATAAACGTCGAGTTGTCACTTCTGAAATGATCGCAAAAGCAAACCCTGATGTGATTTTCATTGTGGATCGTAGTGAAGCGATTGGTGCTGATAAATTAGAAAAAGCTACTTTTGAAAATGATGAAATTAAAACGACATCTGCTTATAAAAATGGCGATATTGTTTATCTGCAAGCAGATCTTTGGTATCTCTCTGGCGGTGGATTAGACAGCTTAACTAAGCAGATTGAAGCGGTAGAAAGCGCATTCTAAGACTTTTATGATCGTTTTATCATAAATAAAAAATACCCATATTGTGAATAACAGTATGGGTATTTTAAAATTAGCTATTTGAAATCAGCAATATTAAAGAAATAGCTCAAGTAATGAATTTAAGAATAGCTTACCGTGAGGGGTTATTTGCCAGTGAGAGTCAGTTTCACTGATATAACCCAACGCCAAAGCTTCATCTATTTGATGGCGAATCACTTCTTCTGAAAGCCCAGTGTAATCACTGAAATCTTGTCTTGGAAATGCTTCTAATAGGCGAAAACGGTTCATAAAAAATTCAAATGGACGGTCATCATTATCAACAAAATTTTGCTGATCGAGATAGCGACCTTCCATAAAACCTTTAGGGTGCTTGGTTTTTACTGTTCGCATTATGCGACCATCTTCAAAGCTTATTTTCCCATGAGCACCACAACCGATACCTAAATAATCACCAAAACGCCAATAGTTTAGGTTGTGCTCACACTGAAATCCTGGCTTGCAATATGCCGATGTTTCATATTGTTGATAACCTGCTGCTGTCAGTAATTTATCGCCTTCTGAGAAAATATCCCACAGCATATCGTCATCAGGTAATTTAGGTGGGCGAGAGCCAAATTGTGTATTAGGTTCAATGGTTAATTGATACCAAGACAAATGTGGCGGAGATAACGCTATTGCTTGCTGTAAATCCGAAAGCGCTTGAGATAATGATTGGTCTGGTAATCCATGCATTAAATCTAAATTAAAGCTACGTAAGCCTAATTCTTTGGCTAAACGAGCCGCATTTTTAGCTTCATCTGCATCATGAATTCGACCTAAGCGGATAAGCTTGTCGTCGCCAAAACTTTGTACACCAATAGAGATACGATTTACACCAGCACGTTGGAATCCAGCAAAGCGTTCCGCTTCTACGGTTCCTGGGTTCGCTTCCATGGTAATTTCTGCATTGGGGCTAACAGCAATACGCTCTTTCACTCCATAGAGTAAATCAGCCATTGATTCAGCACTTAATAAGCTAGGTGTACCGCCACCAATAAATATTGTCTGGACTTCACGGGAGCCAACGTGAATAAGATCGGCATCTAAGTCATTGAGTAAATGTTGCACATATTCCTTATGTGGTACTTCTCCTTTTAAGGTGTGTGAGTTGAAATCACAATAAGGGCATTTTTGTACACACCAAGGAATATGAATATACAAACTTAATGGGGGCAACTTAAGCATTCTTAAGGGCATCCAACATTAATTTAAGTGCTTTACCACGATGCGAATGCTGATTTTTTTGCTCTTTAGTTAATTGCGCCACCGTACAATTTAATTCAGGAACAAAGAAAATAGGATCATAGCCAAATCCACCTTCACCGTGCATTTCTGTGCTTAATACACCATGCCATATACCGTGGAAAATCAGCGGAGTTGGATCGTTCTCATGGCGCATATAAACCAATACACAGTTAAATTGCGCTTGGCGTTTTTCAGCAGGTACATCTTTCATTGCATCAAGCAATTTATCCAGATTTTGCTGATCGTTTGCATCAACACCCGCATAGCGTGCTGAGTAAATACCCGGAGCACCGCCTAAAGCATCTACCGAAATACCTGAGTCATCAGCAATGGCTGGAAGACCTGTCACTTTTGCCGCATGACGTGCTTTGATCAGCGCGTTTTCAACAAAGGTTAAGCCCGTTTCCTCCACTGAATCAACACCTAGCTCTGTTTGGGCAACAATATCTAAACCAAAATCAGAAAGCAAAGAGGCTAGCTCTTTGACCTTCCCTGGATTTCCTGTTGCGAGAACGACTTTTTGCATGAGAGTTATCCTTAGTAAAGCGTTACGCTAAGTAGCCATTGTAAAACGTCTACACGCAGATAATTCAAGGCATAAAGTACCAGAATAACAATCATTGCAGAGAAATCTAAGCCACCCATTGCCGGAATTACACGACGAATTGGTGCCATTAAAGGTTCTGTTAATTGAAATAAAAGGTGATCAATTGGATTACGACCTTGGCTTACCCAGCTAAGGATTGCGCGGATAATAATCAACCAGAAAATCATCTTACCTGCTGCTGTGAGTAGTTCAATAAAGGCAAAAGGGAACATTAAAGCGAAAGGAATTGATGTTCCTGATAAGTAAGATGGAATAATAATACCAAGCAGAATGAGTATATAGGCTAATAAGACTGACGCGGTATCAATAGGGCCAATAGAAGGAATAACACTTCTTAATGGACGAACAATTGGCTGTGTGATCTTGACGATAAATTGTGAAAAAGGATTATAAAAATCAGCTCTAACACATTGCATCCAAACACGTAATAGAAGTACGGATGTGTAGAGTTGAAGAAGAGTCAGAATGACGAAATTTAAAAAATTCATTAGTTGGCCCTGATGAAATTAAAATTGTTTTTCCATTTCTTGCGCACGTTTAATCGCAGCTTGCATGGCAGAAGCGACGTTTTCAGGTAATTTTCCTTCATAAAACTGCATAAGTGCAGCCGCTGTCGTTCCACCTTTTGATGTTACTTGCTCTCGTAAAGTTGAGAAAGGCAACATATGTTGTTTCTCAGCTAAGGCGGTAGAACCACTTGCGGCTTGTTGCACAATAGCTCTTGCTACTTCAGGAGAAAAACCCAAACGTTCAGCTTCTTGTTGCATTGATTCCATAAACAAGAAGAAATAAGCGGGTGCACTACCAGCAACGGCGATAATATCATTGATGGCAGATTCTTGCTCTACCCAAACAGTTGTTCCGACACTTTTCATTAATTCGTCGGCAAACTGTTTATCTTGAGATGAAAGTGAATTGTGCGCAAACATACCACTTAAGCCTTTACCTACCAGTGCTGGAGTATTTGGCATAATGCGAACAAGCTGTAATTGGGTCGCAAAATAGTCGTTATAACGTGTGGCAGGGATGCCAGCAGCGATAGTAAGGACTAACTTTTTGCTCATATCGATATTTTGTAAGGGCTTACAAACTTCTTCCATCATTTGTGGTTTTACTGCCAGCACAATAACATCCGCTTTTTGAACGGCATCAATATTGTCATTAGTACTATGAATGCCGAACTCTTTTTCTAAAGGTTCACGGCGAACGGCAGAAGGTGAGCTGACGGTTATCTTATGTGCTGGATATCCACCTTGAACCAATCCTGCAATAATGGCCTGAGCCATATTTCCAGCGCCAATAAAAGCGATGTTACGATGTTCCATATAAACCTCTATTTCTACTTAGCCGCGTAATCTCTTGCGCCAAAAATTGCTGTACCAATACGAACGAGTGTTGAACCGCAAGCAATAGCTGCTTCCATATCACTCGTCATTCCCATAGATAACGTATCTATATTGGGATATTGAGATTGTAATTGCTTAAATGCGAGATGCATTTTTTCTAGCACTTCAACTTGTTTGTCATACTTGCTTTCAGGTGCTGGAATAGCCATTAATCCACGTAATTTAATACCTGAAAGAATAGAAATTTGTGCTGCTAATCCATCAAGCTCACTCAGATTAATACCTGATTTACTATTTTCATCACTGATATTTATTTGAATAAGTACATTCAATGGTGGTAATGAGTCAGGACGTTGGTCACTTAATCTTTGAGCGATTTTTAATCTATCAATGGTATGGCACCAATCGAAATTCTCAGCAACAAGGCGTGTTTTATTTGACTGTAAAGGGCCGATAAAGTGCCAAACTAAGGTGTGGTTATTAGCAAAATAATGGATTTTATCAACACCTTCTTGGACATAGTTCTCACCAAATTCAGTTTGTCCACATGCTATTGCTTTTTCGATGTCACTCACAGGTTTGGTTTTACTCACTGCAAGTAGTGTTATTTCTTCTGAAGAACGGCCGCATTTCTGCGCTGCTGTGTCAATGTGAGACCTGACATTGACGAGATTCTGTTTAATAGTATTCATGGCAACTCAGGAGATAATAAGATGAAAATGGAAAATTTAATTGCATATAGTGTAAAGCATAACGCTTCGGATCTGCACCTTTGTTGTGGTGATGTACCTCGATTGCGGATCAATGGAATACTTTATCAACAAAATCAATGTAAACCTATCACTTCCGATAGTCTACTCACGTGGCTCAAGCCTTTTTTAAGTGATACTCAAAAGCAAACTTTTGAGCATGAAGGGCAGGTTGATACGGCACTTACGCTGTCTTGTGGGCAACGACTTCGTATTAATTTATTTCGCCAACAAAAAGGTGTCTCAGCAGTATTAAGAATAATTGAAACACAAATTCCTTCTTTAGATAAACTTCGAGTACCCAAGTCGGTTTCAACATTATTAGATAATTATTCTCATGGACTTATTTTAGTGACTGGCGCAACAGGAAGTGGAAAATCATCGACATTAGCCGCAATGATCAACCATTTAAACCAATATCAACGTCAGCATATTTTGACATTAGAGGATCCTATTGAATTTATACATGGCAATAAGCAAAGCATTGTACAGCAAAGGGAAATAGGGCGAGATGTTCAACATACTGCAAATGCAATAAAGAGTGCTCTACGCCAAGATCCAGATGTCATTATGTTGGGTGAGTTAAGAGATGCACAAAGTATTCAGTTGGCATTAACGGCAGCAGAAACAGGGCATTTGGTGCTGGCAACATTGCATACTCAAGGAGCAGTACAAACGCTTGAGCGCGTCACTAATGTCTTTACAGGTAATGAGCGACAATGGATTTCATCGCAATTAGCGTGCAGTTTAAGGGCGATAATTTCACAAGAGTTAGTGCCTTCAACTGAAGGTGGGCGTGTGGCGTTATTTGAAATAATGCAGGTTACGCAGGGTATTTCACATCTTATAAGAGAAGGAAAATACCACCAAGTGACAACATTAATGCAAACAGGTAGTGAATACGGAATGCAAACCTTCATGTTAAGTCGGCAGCAACGCCAACATGAAGGTTTAATTCAAGCTGAATGATAACTTATAAGTAAAAATAGGTGGGGATCACGAAGTGGAACCTATTTTTTAGGATTGCTGTTCAAACCAGCTTTCAAGAATAATAACGGCAGATGCTGCATCTACACTGCCTTTATCTAAGGAGCGGTAACCACCACGTTCAAAAAGATGAGCGCGAGCTTCTACGGTGCTAAGGCGTTCATCATGCAACGCAATTTGTACACCAAATCGACCATGAAGGCGATTAGCAAACTTTTTAGCTTGAGTTGTGACTAACTGTTCGGTGCCATCCATATTAAGAGGTAAGCCGACAACCACTAAATCAGGTTGCCACTCTTTTATGATTTTTTCGATTTGAGTCCAATCAGGAATACCATCTTTTGCTTTAAATGAGGCTAAAGGTCTAGCGGTTCCTGTAATTTCTTGACCAATAGCGGCACCAATGCTTTTAGTGCCGAAATCAAAGCCCATTACCGTTCTGTTTGACATTATGCGTGACCCGCTATTGGTGAAATGGTGTGGATATTAATCCCAATTAATTCAGCGGCTTTATGCCAACGTTCAGCAATAGGGGTATCAAAAATAATTTGAGGTGAGGCTTCAACTGTTAGCCAGCTATTTTCTAAAATCTCTTTCTCTAATTGGCCTTGTTCCCAACTGGAATAACCTAGAGAGACTAATGTTTTTTCTGGTTGCCTTGCTGTACCTAGGGTTTCTAATACATCTTTGGAAGTTGTGATCATTGTGCTGTCACTAATTTTGATGCTAGAACTAAAACCTGAAACTGGAGTATGCAAGATAAAACCATGTTCTTCTGCAACTGGGCCTCCTGACATCACCGGTTTTTGTAAGCTAATTGCTTCGTCTCTATCAGTCGAAAAAATTTCCAATTGATCTAATACACCTTCCACAGAGATATCTTCGATAGGTTTATTAATAATTAAGCCCATCGCACCGTTTTCATTATGTTCGCAAACATAGACGACCGAGCGTTCAAATAACGGATCGCTTAATGAAGGCATAGCAATAAGAAAATGGTTAAGTAAATTCATAATAGTAGTACTGTTCCCTGATCATTTTTATTAAAAAAACCTAGCCCTTTTATACATTGTATTTCTTAATGTATACCGCTTATTGATTAATATGTGGGGGCTAGGTTCATACTTTTAAACCCGTTAATCTCTGTGTCTAAAAGTTAGTTTTTCTTGTTTAAGCGCACTTCAATAGCATCCATTAACATGCCTGTAATAGAAATATCAGGATAAGCGGCTTCAATCTCACGGGCACAAGTTGGGCTTGTAACGTTAATCTCAGTCAAACGATCGCCAATAACATCTAGTCCGACAAAAATAAGACCTTTTTGTTTAAGAATAGGTGCAACTTGACGCGCAATTGCCCAATCACTTTCTGTTAATGGACGAGCTTCTCCACGACCACCAGCAGCTAAGTTACCTCGTGTTTCGCCTTTTGCAGGAATTCGAGCTAAGCAATAAGGCACTGGTTCGCCATCAACAACAAGGATACGTTTGTCGCCGTTAACGATTTCAGGTAGGAAATTTTGTGCCATACAGAAACGATGACCATGTTCTGTCAATGTTTCAATAATAACACCTACGTTTGGATCATCTTTTTTCAAGCGGAAGATTGATGCACCACCCATACCATCTAGTGGCTTGAAAATAACATCACCGTGTTTTTCATGGAAAGCTCGTAAATGCTTAGCTTCACGAGTGACTAATGTGTCGGGTGTTAATGTCGGGAACCATGCAGTAAAGAGTTTTTCATTACAGTCACGTAAGCTTTGTGGCTTATTAACTATCAGTGTTCCCATATCTTCAGCACGTTCTAAAATATAGGTTGCGTAGATAAATTCGGTATCAAAAGGCGGATCTTTACGCATTAAAATAGTATCTAATTCACCTAAAGCAATATCCTGCTCTTGGCCAAATTCAAACCATTTTTCTGGGTTCTCTTCTACGCTGAGTAAACGAGTGTGAGCGCGTGCTTCACCTTGGTGTAGGTAAAGATCGTTCATCTCCATATAATGAATTTCCCAGCCACGGCGTTGCGCTTCTAATAGCATGGCAAAGCTGGTGTCTTTTTTGATTTTGATGGATGAAATTGGGTCCATCACAATACCTAATTTAATCATTACTTCTCCTTTATCCCAGATCGCCGAACCGAACCTGCAAAGCGGTGATTGCGGTGAGTGCTGTTGTTTCAGTTCTTAATACACGAGGACCTAATAAAATATCAGTAAAATGGTGCTCTGCTGTCATGGCGATTTCTTCAGGAGAAAGTCCACCCTCAGGGCCAATCAATAAGCGCACTTTTTTAACCGGTAAGGGTAAGGTATTAATACTTTGGTTAGCCCTAGGATGTAAATTGAGTTTTAAACTACCATCATCTTGAGCACACCATTCTTCTAATGACATCACTGGCATTAATTGTGGAATGCTATTTCTGCCACATTGCTCACATGCCGAGATAATAATTTTTTGCCATTGCTGATGCTTTTTCTCTAAACGGCTAGGGTCAAGTTTAACACCACAGCGTTCTGAGATCAGTGGAGTGATCGTATTAACACCTAACTCAACTGATTTTTGAATAGTAAACTCCATTTTCTCGCCTCGTGAAAGCACTTGCCCTAAATGGAGGTCGAGAGGGGATTCTTTATCATCAACAATGCCATCATTAATTTGCACAGTGACTGACTTCTTTGTGCTTTCGATAATTTCAGCATCAAATACTTGATTTGAACCATCAAATAGTGCCAGTTTTTGCCCAGTAGACATTCTTAATACACGCCCAACATGATTAGATGCTTCTTCATCTAATGCTGTTTGAGTACCTGCTGTGAGTGGTTCTGGATGATAAATGCGAGGAATACGCATAACGTGAAACCCTTACGTAAAAGATGGTTAACCGTGATAAATAAAATATGTGATATGCATCATACGCATGACATTATGGCATGCAAGTTATCACTTTGCTTTTATCGTTAGTATAGCGCGGATCTTATTGCGTGTTTTGTCGCAAAATTTCATGTTTTCATTGTTATTATAAAGAAAATTCTCGGTATTAAATGGAGACTCTTATACAGTCGTTTAACAGGGATAACGAGGTATCTAAGGAGTAGATATTTATGCCATTAAGCCGTTGTTGTTTTATAAAAACACCTTTACTCTCTTTTTTGAATGAGTTTCTTGTTTTTATTAAGTTTTGTCTGCCTTTTTTACTATTATTTTTGTTACCTAAAACCCGTCGTAAACAACTTGCTATAAGTTATATTATTATTTGTTTATATTGGTTTTTTTCAATTTATTCGCTTTCTTTATTGATAATACTTTCTGTATTAAGCTTTTATTTATTAATGCTCTCTTTCTTTGATGCTGACTATTTTATTTTGCCTAATACATTGACTTATTGGCTAATATTTTTAGGGCTATCGTGCAATTACACAACCTTTGGGATAGTACCTTTTGATCATGCTTTTTATGGTTTTTTAGGTGGTGCAGGGCTTTTTTATGGCATCTATTTATGGGGATATTTGATCTATCAAAAATGTGTTTTAGGTTTTGGTGATGTGAAACTATTTAGTGCGATAGGTGCATGGTGTGGATTTGAAAAATTACCTTATATTTTATTACTCGGCTCTTTGTTGGGATTAAGTGTGTATTGCGGAGTATTGCTCACAACGAAAGAGTTTTTAAAAAAAGTAGCATTTGGCTCTTGTCTTTCATTTTCAACATTAATGATATTAGGTTTTTATTTTTCGTCTTATAACTCCTTTAATTAGTTGATTTCAATCTGTTCTGGTTAGGCATTTATAACAAAAAATATAATAGTAAAAATCGAAATAAAGAAGGCAGTGTGCGGAAATTAATCAGCACACTGAAAAGAAGATTATAGATTTTCTTTTATAAATTGCTGCCAACGTTTTGTATCACCTAAATATTTTTCAATCGATATCAGGCGATAACCTTGGTTATCTTCAATAAATAAAGTCGGAAAACCACGACCATTAACTTGGTGCATTAATTGTTGTGTTTGGTTTAAATGTTGCTGAACTTGGTTATTGCTGATGTCAGATAATAAGGATGCAAATTGTTCAACATCAAAGCCAAGTTTTTTCACAATAAATAGCAGTGTGTCTTTGTCACTGATATTTAAACCATCAAGATAATAGGCCTCTTGTAATGCTTTTAGTAAATAAACATCACGGTTTCCCATTTTTTCGGCAACAAGAATAGCTGAAATAGGTAGCAGTGAATTTAATACCATCTCCGTATTACCAAGGCAATCACGATACGCATGACTAAAAACTTGGCCAGATAATTGACTAATACGGTCATCAATTGGCGTGACATGCTCTTTCCATGATTGACCACCCGTTACTACTCTTGCGGGTGTAAACAATCCACCACCATGTAGCTTAATGGAATGTGGAAATGCATTGCTTACTGCTTCAATCAAAGGGGCAATGCCGTAGCACCAACCACAAAGAGGATCATAAATATAGTGCAATATTTTAGTACCTTGGGTATTACCTGTATTGCTTGCTACTGAGGCCACTGCATCTCTCCTTTTAGTACTTTTGCACTAAGCTCTAGGCTTGATTTATCTGCTAAATTCTGATGATTTTTTTCCATTGCTGCAATAAATTCATCTGAATTTTTTGTCTTTTCAAGATTTTTCTCAGCTTCAATTAGGTAATTCATTGTGAAGTCAACAGCTTGTAGGTCATATGTTGCTTTTGGTAAATAGTGACCAGGAATAACGGTTTTTGGGGATAGTGATTTTATTTGCTGCAATGCACTAACCCAATGTTGGCGTTCTGCCACAGTTTGGGTATCAGCCAACCAAACATGAATATTTTCAGAAACTAAAACACCACCCATTACTGCATTAAGTTTTGGAACATAAAGATATGTTCTATCTGGAGATTGTCCGTCTAAACCTTTGACTGAAATGGTTTCACCTTCTAAAGAAAAACTATCACCTTTTAGTACTTCAGGAATGATAATTTTCTGAGGGGCATTTTCTTTAAGCACAGGCCCCCAGTAGGCAAGTTTTCCTGCTTGTGTTTCATTAATGGCTTTAATTGTGGGTGCGGTTGCAATCACTTTGGCATTTGGAAATGCATTAGTAATGACATCTAACCCAAAATAAAAATCAGGATCAGAATGGCTGATATAGATATAAGTCAGGTTTTTTCCAGAGGCTTTTATTTTATCAACCAGCGCTTGTGCATCATTTTTTTGAAATTGTGCATCAATTAATACGGCATCTTTATCGCCATAAATAATTTCAGAAGAGACAGGAAAAACACTCGCTTCTCCTGGGTTATAAATATCTAATGTTAAATCAGTTGCTAGCGCTGATGTTGCGAAGAATGCGGTAGTTGCAAGTGTTAAAGGAAGTAATTTTTTCATCTTTTGTTTTCTCCATAATGTTGTTGCTGACTATAATATGTTGCATAAAACAAGAGAAAAACCCTATTTTAGGCAATTGATTATTGCGTAAATCGAGTAAATGAAATGGATAAAATAAAAGCATCAGAAGTGTTTGTAACCATTGTGAAGCAGGGAAGCATGATAAAAGCTGCTGATTATCTAGGTATGTCTAGAGCGATGGTGACGCGATATTTAAATGAAATGGAAGAGTGGGCAGGGGTGCGTTTATTGCATAGAACGACACGCAAACAAAGCCTAACATCAGTAGGTGAAATGGTATATGAACAGAGTTTACAGCTATTAGAAATGGCTGAACGTATTCCTGCCAATATTCCGAAAGAACGTCATCAAATCAGTGGGCTTGTTCGTATTACCAGTTCACAATCATTAGCAAATAGCATTTTGTCAGTGGCGATATGCGAGTTTATGCAACGTTATCCTTTAATTGCGGTTGATTTACAAATTACCAATCAAACCGTGAATTTGGTAGAAGAACGAATTGATATTGCATTGCGTATTACGAATCACCTTGAGCCTAATTTAATCGCACGCTCATTAGCGACATGTCTTTCAGTGGTGTGTGCTCATAAAGATTACTTAGCAAAAAAAGGTATACCTCAAACGCCAGATGAGCTTGCGCAGCATCAATGTTTAACTTACCGATTTTTTGGTCGTAGCTTGTGGGAATTTAATTTAGGTGATGAACGTTATTCAGTCCCTGTTGGCGGTAATTTAAGTGCAAATGAATCAGTTGTTTTATTGCAAGCTACGTTAAAAGGAGTCGGCATATCGCTACAACCTTATTATTCAGCCAAACCTTATCTTGAAAGCGGTGAATTAGAACAAGTTTTGGCTAACTATCAAGCTTTGCCGATGGGGATTTATGCAGTTTTAGCGAGTCGGCAAAATATGCCCGCAGCTGTCAGAGTATTGTTGGATTTCTTAGTTGAGTGGTTTTCATCATCACCTTACTGGCTTGCTTTATCGGGTAAAAGCTTGGGTTAATTGCTTAGGGTAATCTGATAATGTCTCTTTCATCACATCAATAAAATAGGAAACAAGTTGTGATGACGGGCGATGTGTTGGAGTAATTAAGCTGATGGTAAAGGGGATAGAAAAGCTTAAAGGACGAAGACAAATAGACTTATCTAAGTAATCAAGTGCGGTAATCGGGTTAACAATTGAAATGCCGATATTTTCACTCACCATTGCACAAATAGAGGCGGCGCTTTGTGTTTCCATCACTAACTGTCGTGTAATTCCATCTTTAATAAAAACGGTATCAATCAATTGTCGGTAGCTATCATTGGCAGACAAGCTAATAAAACGCTGGCTTTGAAAATCAGCAGGATTTAACAATGGCTTTTTACACAATGGGTGTGATTTTGGCAAAACTGCAACTTCATTGAGTGTGAGTAGCGTTTCTTGTCGCGTTCCTGCTGGCGTTTGAGTGTGTTCAGTTAATCCTAAATCATAATGTTGAGCCGATAACCACTCCTCTAATAATGGGGATTCTTGCGGAACAATGGTTAAGTTAACATCAGGATATGTATCTAGAAATTGTCGGCAAATTGAAGGTAATAATGACTGAGCAAATGCGGGCAAGCAGGTGATATTCAATTCTGCTTGGTTAAAATGGCGAATATTTTCAGCTGCGTTAATTATTCTATCTAAGCCATAATAAGAACGCTGTACTTCCTCAAAAAAGCGTAACCCTTCAGTTGTGGGTTGTAAACGGCCTTTTATTCTATCAAATAATTTAAATGCTAATAGATGCTCAAGACGAGATAACTCTCTACTGACAGTGGGTTGTGATGTTTTCAGTAACTCTGCGGCTTCAGTTAGATTCTGAGTGGTCATCACTGCATGAAAAATTTCAATATGCCGCCAATTAAAAGGAGCTTTCATTGTCTATTCCTATATCACGGATGAATAGAGTGTAGCTTATTTGATATTTTTATTCCCTTGTAAGTTAATAAATAATGAATTTATTCCCCCGTGATTTTTATGAGTAGATAACATGACAACATCAATAACTATGGCTCAATACCAATTAGCACAAACTTATGGAACGCCATTATGGATTTATCAAGGCGATACGATTTCTCAGCGTATTGCTCAGCTTAAATCTTTTGATGTGGTTCGTTTTGCTCAAAAAGCCTGCTCCAATATTCATATCTTACGTTTAATGAAAGCACAGGGTGTTAAAGTTGACTCTGTTTCATTAGGAGAGATTGAACGTGCTTTAGTTGCGGGTTATCAAGGAGGTAGAGAAAAAAGTGAGATTGTCTTTACGGCTGATTTACTTGATGAAAAAACCATTGAGCGTGTTGTTGAATTAGATATTCCTGTTAATGCTGGCTCCATTGATATGCTTCGTCAATTAGGTAAACGCAATCAAGGGCATGCGGTTTGGATAAGAATTAATCCTGGATTTGGTCATGGACATAGTCAAAAAACCAATACAGGCGGAGAAAACAGTAAGCATGGTATTTGGTATGAAGATGTGCCTGAAGCGTTAGCTGTGATCCAACAATACAATTTAACGCTAGTTGGTTTTCATATGCATATTGGCTCTGGTGTTGATTATCAACACCTTTCTAGTGTCTGTGATGCAATGGTAGAGCAAGTGCTTACCTCTCAAGTTGATATTCAGGCTATTTCGGCAGGAGGCGGATTGTCAACGCCTTATCAAGAGGGTGATGCGACAGTCGATTTGGATCATTATTTTTCTTTATGGGATAAGGCTCGTCAGCGTATTGCACAACAGTTAGGACATTCTGTTGAGTTAGAAATCGAGCCAGGACGTTTTTTAGTGGCTGAGTCAGGGGTATTGATTTCACAAGTGAGAGCCGTTAAATCAATGGGAAGTCGTCATTATGTGCTGGTGGATGCTGGATTTAGTGATTTAATGCGCCCTGCAATGTATGGCAGTTATCATCAAATTTCAGTTTTAGATAGCCATGGTCAAATAAAACCAATGACAGAATTACAAGAGACGATTGTGGCTGGTCCTTTGTGTGAATCTGGAGATGTTTTTACTCAGCAGGAGGGAGGCACTGTTGTTCCTCGTTTATTACCTCAAGCACAGGTAGGTGATTATTTAGTTATTCATGATACTGGAGCTTATGGTGCTTCAATGTCATCAAATTATAATAGCCGACCACTTATTCCTGAAGTGCTGATAACAGAGGGCGTTCCCCAATTAATTCGTCGTCGTCAAACAATAGAAGAGTTATTAGCGTTGGAATTAGATCTCTAATTCATTTTTTTATTAAATATGCTTTCATTGAAAAATAAAAAACACCTCATGACAATTTTAGTGATGAGGTGTTTGTGTTTTATAGGGAAACATCTTCCCCTATATATTTTTAAGCGGCTTTATCTGTTTTGAGATTGTCAGCTTTCTGCTTTTTTGCAGGTACCGCCAATGCATCAAAGTCAAACTCATCAACATTGATACTCCGTAAGCGACTCTGTTCTGCTTTACGTAAGATATCGGCTTCTTCTTGAGTTACTCGTTTATCAGCCAGTGCTTTATCCGCTAATTTATCTAATTGAGTAAAGCTAAATTTCTTCTCATAGAGGCGGCAAATGCGGTCGAAAATAGGCTCAGCAGCTAAGATATCCAGTAGTGCTTCTTCCATTAAACCATGTGGATTATGCTCGCTCGGTGTTAAGTACTGACCTCTACCAATGCGATCACGAGTCTCAGACGGTTGTTGGATAAGTTGTGCTACTTTGCTATCTAATTTATCTGATGGTAATTTTTGAGCTTTACCTAGTGGGAAAATAATTGCACGCATGGTGCCTGCGATAACACGGCTTGGAAAATTGCGTAGCAGTTCATCAATTGCATTTTCAGCTTGGTATAAGCACTCTTTTACGCTCCAATGTACGAGAGGTAAATCCGCGGTATGGCGACCTTCATCTTCATAACGCTTAAGCGCGGCAGAAGCGAGAAAGATATGACTTAATATGTCACCTAAACGTGCTGAAATACGCTCACGACGTTTTAAGCTTCCACCTAAAACTCCCATTGAAACATCAGACAATAGCGCCATATTGGCACTTAGGCGGTTAATTTGTTGATAATAACGACGGGTTTCATCATTAGTAGGAGAATTACTTAATCGACCATTAGTGATACCCAACCACAAACTACGTAAAGTATTACTTGCCACATGACCAATATGACCAAATAAAGCGCGGTCAAAATCATGTAGGTTATTGTCTCGTGCTGCTGCAATTTCATCTAATACATAAGGATGACAACGGATAGCACCTTGACCATAAATGATCATGCTACGAGTTAAAATATTGGCACCTTCAACTGTGATGGCAATTGGAGAGCCTTGATAAGAACGTGCGACAAAGTTTGATGGTCCAAGGCAGATCCCTTTACCACCCACGATATCCATTGCATCGATAACGCCACGTTGCGATCGGTGAGTACAGTGATATTTGACGATAGCTGATAATACGGCGGGTTTTTCTCCTAGCATAATACCCGTAGTAATTAAGGTCGCTGCAGAATCTAAAAGATAGGCGTTACCAGCCAGACGTGCTAATGGCTCTTCAATACCTTCCATTTTGCCAATTGGAATTTTGAACTGACGACGGATACGAGAATAAGCACCAGCTGCCATTGCCACACTTTTTAATCCACCAGTAGAATTTGAAGGCAGAGTAATCCCTCGACCTACAGAGAGACATTCCACCAGCATTCTCCAACCTTGACCTGCCATTTTTGGCCCACCGATGATGTAATCGATAGGAACAAAAACATCTTTACCACGAGTTGGCCCATTCATAAATGGTACGTTCAATGGGAAATGACGATGACCGATTTCAACACCTTTGACATTAGTTGGAATTAACGCGCAGGTAATGCCTGGGTTCTCGTCATTACTTAATAGATGGTCAGGATCGCGTAATTTAAATGCTAATCCTAATACGGTCGCGATAGGAGCAAGAGTGATATAGCGTTTATTCCATGTTAAACGAAGGCCAAGCACTTGCTCTCCTTGCCATTCACCCATACAGACAACACCACTATCAGGAATAGCTCCTGCATCGGAACCCGCTTCAGGGCTTGTTAAGGCGAAACAAGGAATCTCATCCCCTTTGGCTAAGCCTGGTAAATAGCGTTTTTTCTGTTCATCAGTACCGTAGTGTTGCAGTAGCTCACCAGGACCTAAAGAGTTAGGTACACCAACGGTGATGGCTAAAATACCAGACACTCCTGACAGCTTTTGCAATACGCGTGATTGAGCGTAGGCTGAAAACTCTAACCCGCCGTACTCTTTTTTAATGATCATCGCAAAGAAGCGATTATCTTTAAGGTATTGCCAGATTTCAGGAGGTAAATCAGCTAATTCATGAGTGATTTCAAAGTCATTTGTCATGCGACAAACTTCTTCGACTGGGCCATCAAGGAAAGCTTGCTCTTCAGCTGTTAGCTGTGGTTTAGGGTAATTATGAAGTTGTTTCCAGTCGGGAGCACCACGGAACAACTCACCTTCCCACCATGTTGTACCTGCATCAATAGCTTCTTGTTCTGTTTTAGACATAGAAGGCATGACTTTTTGAAATGCTTTAAGTGCAGGTACTGAGATATAGGCTCTACGAATAGAAGGAATAGTAAAGGGTAATAAAACCAATGCAACGGGAAGGAGTAACCAATAACTCCAAATATTGGCGACACCCATGACTAATGTATAAGCAATAAGCGCGAGGCTACTTACCGCGATACTGAATTTGCGATAACTAAGTAAGCCAATAAGAACGATAAAAAGTACGATACTGAGTAGTGTCATAATAAACTCCTGTATTTAGCAAGAGATCAGAGGTCAGACCTGTTGTTTGTTATTTAGATCTAATCTAGTCACTAACTTTTATCAATATATTTACATTCTAATTACAATATAGCTCACAAATTATTCGTAAATGAGAGAAGTTAGCATTTGTCTATAATAGGCATCTTCTTTCATGACATTTAATCCGTTACACTGAGAAACAGAAAATTTCGATACCCTTTCTGGAGTAAAAATCCTATGTACCAAGATCTTATCCGTGGTGAATTAACAGAAGCAGCAGATACGCTATCTCGCTTTCTTCAAGATGACGCAAATATTGAAGCTATCCAAAAAGCTGCGGTGTTATTAGCAGATTCTTTTAAAGCAGGCGGTAAAGTATTATCTTGCGGTAATGGTGGCTCTCATTGTGATGCAATGCATTTTGCAGAAGAGCTAACTGGGCGCTATCGTGAAAATCGCCCTGGTTATCCTGCCATTGCTATTTCAGATGTAAGCCATATCTCATGTGTAAGTAATGATTTTGGCTATGAATATATCTTTTCTCGCTATGTTGAAGCTGTTGGTAAAGAAGGTGACGTTCTGCTGGGTATTTCAACCTCAGGTAATTCAGGCAATATCATCAAAGCAATTAGTGCTGCGCGTGAGAAAGGCATGAAAGTCATTACGCTAACGGGTAAAGATGGCGGAAAAATGGACGGTACAGCAGATATTGAAATTCGTGTACCTCATTTCGGTTACGCTGATCGTATTCAAGAAATTCATATTAAAGTTATCCATATTCTGATCCAATTAATTGAAAAAGAAATGGAAAAATAATTTGTTGATATTGCTATAAATTAGCAAGAAACATCGGCAAGAAGGAGTGAGCGATGTGTGAGTTGTTAGGCATGAGTGCAAATGTACCGACAGATATTAATTTCAGTCTAAGTGGATTAATTCCAAGAGGTGGTAAGACAGGGCCTCATAAAGATGGTTGGGGAATTACTTTCTACGAAGGGTTGGGATGTCGTACATTTAAAGATCCTCAAGCTAGTGCAATTTCACCAGTCGCTCGCTTTGTTCAAGAATACCCGATTAAATCAGAGGCTGTGATCGCTCATATTCGTCAAGCGAATCGAGGTAATGTCTCTTTAGAAAATACCCATCCTTTTACTCGTGAATTATGGGGAAAAAACTGGACTTATGCACATAATGGTCAACTAAAAGGTTATCAATCTCTTGATACGGGGCGTTTTAGAGCCATAGGGCAGACGGATAGTGAAAAAGCTTTTTGCTGGATCTTAAATCAGCTCGAAAATCGTTATAAAAGAACCCCTGTGAATTGGCCTGCTGTATTTCGTTTTATCGCTGTTTTAGCCTCTCAATTAAAGCAAAAAGGGGTTTTTAATATGCTGTTGTCAGATGGTCGATTTGTAATGGCATATTGTTCAACTAATTTACATTGGATCACGCGTAAAGCACCTTTCGGCAAAGCCAAATTACTTGATCAAGATGTAGAAATCGATTTCCAGCAACACACACAATCAGATGATGTGGTTTCTGTTATATCAACATTACCATTGACTGGAAATGAATCTTGGCTGCGTATTCCCGCTGGTGAGTTTGTCTTATTTGATCGTGGTGTGCGTATCCTGTAACCATTTGCTTTCACTATTTTGCGATAAGTTAAGGACAGGGTTTACACTATTAGGTGAAGTCAAAGTGCTATTAACGAAATAACGTCCATTTTGAACGGTAACAGATGGGATTTGTTTGCGTTCTTCAACATATTGGTAGGCTGGCATAAGCTGTTGCCAGAAATCCATATCTTTTGAATACTGATGTTTCTTCATATTTTCAGTGGTCATTTTAAATGGAAAAATATGAATATTAATCGTAGATTGACCACCTTGTAGCGCCAATTCAGCATACTGATAAATTTCATCCATCACAGAATCTGTCATTGCATAGCAACCAACCGATTTACAAGCCCCGTGGATCATTAAAAAATCGCCAGTGTATCCTTTTGATTTATCATATTGATTAGGAAATCCTAGGTTGATAGCTCGGTAAAATCGACTGTTCGGATTTAATTGTGAGAAATTAACCTGATAAAAACCCTCGGGGCTTTTTAAATCACCTTGAAACTTTTTAGGTCCAAGGCCTCCAGAATAGCTACAAATGGGGTAAGTACGTACTTTTTCTAATTGCCCATCTAATTTTTCCGTATAAAGTTCAAGTAAGCTTTCTTCTTTGAAAATCTGAATATAGATAGGCTGACCTGTACTTTTTTTAACAGGTTTCATTAGAAAACTTGAATTATTTTCAGCGTTAACAAATAAAGAAATTAACATTAATGTTAAAAAACTGATTAGTTGTTTTGCGTGACTGGTCATGGTTTTATCAGAAAAATAGCTTAAAATTTGTTGATAAAGTAGATCGTAGATTGCTATGAAGCAATAAATTTGTAAATTAAAATCTGATATGGTTTCTTTTCTTTTACAAAATATTCTGTATGAAATTTAAGCGCTCGTCGAAAAAGATGATATTTTAATTCGGTTTATACGAGTTATTAACGTTTCAGTCAAAATAATATTCCCATTTGCTTGAGCTAAATCACTCGAATAGTCAGACAGGTTTAGGCTGAGATGATAAAATTCAGTTCGGCAGAATAAGAGAAATAGTTAACAATTATCGGAGATAAATAACTTAGGGTTCAAAAACACCTTAAGATGTTTTTATTACAGAGTCGCTACATTTTCGGGGTGAATTTGTAGCTTAGGGTTTAACTGATAAACTTGTGCAAATCTTATGATTAAAATTAAAAAAGGACTCGACCTCCCAATTGCAGGAGCACCTGCCCAAGTGATAGAAGACGGACCCGCGATTCGACGCGTAGCATTGCTAGGTGAAGAATATGTCGGTATGCGTCCTTCTATGATGGTTTCGGAAGGTGAGCATGTAAAAAAAGGGCAAATTCTTTTTGAAGATAAAAAGAATGCCGGTGTCATTTTCACCAGCCCAGCTTGTGGTAAAGTCGTTGCAATTAACCGCGGCGAACGTCGTGTGTTCCAATCTATCGTTATCGAAATTGATGGCGACGAAGAAATCACCTTTAACCGTTATGATAGCTCAACGCTCTCAGACCTGACCCGTGAACAAGTTGAAACTAACCTCGTTAATTCGGGAATGTGGACTACATTAAGGACTCGTCCTTATAGCCGTACTCCGCGTTTAGGCACAACACCTGTCGCCATTTTTGTCTCTGCAATGGATACAAATCCGCTTGCAGCAGATCCTATGGTTATTATTGAGCAAAATGAGAAGGCATTTAATGATGGTCTTGTTGTTTTAACTCGTTTAACCGAAGGCAAAGTCTATGTTTGTCATGGTGAAAAATCACCTACAAAATTAAATGATGGACAAATTAGCTATAACCAATTTGCAGGCCCACATCCAGCAGGATTAGTTGGTACGCATATCCATTTCTTAGAACCTGTGAGTGCTAAGAAAATGGTTTGGCATTTAAATTACCAAGATGTCATTGCTATTGGTTATTTGTTTACAACAGGTTCTTTATATACAGAGCGTGTTGTTGCATTAGCTGGCCCTCAAGTAAAAGCACCTCGTTTAGTGCGTACTCGTTTAGGGGCTGATCTCTATGAGTTAACTAAAGATCAATTAGTTGATGGTGAAAACCGCATTATTTCTGGCTCTGTATTATGGGGATGGAAATCTGATGAGGCTCATCACTATTTAGGTCGTTTCCATAACCAAGTTTCTGTATTACGCGAAGGTCGTGATAAAGAGTTATTTGGTTGGGGTATGCCGGGTAGCGATAAATTTTCTATCACTCGTACAACTATCGGTCACTTCTTAAAAAATAAACGCTTTGCATTTACAACCACAATGAATGGTGGCGAACGTTCAATGGTACCAATTGGTAACTATGAGCGTGTGATGCCGTTAGACATTATGGCAACGCATTTATTACGTGATTTAGTTGTAGGTGATACTGACAGTTCTCAAGCATTAGGTTGTTTGGAATTGGATGAAGAAGATTTGGGATTATGTACTTATGTTTGCCCAAGCAAATATGAGTATGGCCCAGCACTGCGCCAAGTATTGACCAAAATTGAGCAGGAAGGGTAACTCATGGGTTTGAAAAATTTATTTGAAAAAGTAGAGCACCATTTTGAGCCCGGTGGCAAATTAGCAAAATGGTACGTACTTTATGAAGCCGTTACCACGGTATTTTATACGCCAGGTACTGTCACGCGTAATGGTGGGCATGTTCGTGACACTATTGACCTAAAACGCATGATGATCTTAGTTTGGTTGGCTGTTTTCCCAGCAATGTTTTGGGGAATGTATAACGTCGGTCATCAAGCGATCCCAGCACTTAATCAGTTATATAGCGGTGCTGAATTACAGCAAATTATTGCTTCAGATTGGCACTATCGCCTCGCTGAATTTCTCGGCGCATCATTAACAACAGATGCTGGATGGGCAAGTAAGATGCTACTTGGTGCAACTTACTTTTTACCTATTTATCTTGTTGTTTTTGCGGTTGGTGGATTTTGGGAAGTTCTTTTTGCCTTTATTCGTGGTCATGAAATTAACGAAGGCTTCTTTGTTACATCAATCTTATTTGCCTTGATCGTACCGCCAACATTACCACTTTGGCAGGCTGCATTAGGTATTACGTTTGGTGTTGTTATCGCGAAAGAAATCTTTGGTGGTACAGGGCGTAACTTCTTAAACCCTGCATTAGCAGGTCGCGCATTCCTGTTCTTTGCCTATCCTGCTCAAATCTCAGGTGATCTGGTTTGGACTGCGGCTGATGGCTTCTCTGGTGCGACACCATTATCGCAATGGTCTGTATCGGGTGAAAGTGCATTATTAAATACCGTCACTCAACAACCAATCTCTTGGATGGATGCTTTCCTTGGATATATTCCAGGGTCGATCGGTGAAGTTTCAACACTGATGATTTTAATCGGCGGAGCTGTCATTCTTTTTGCTCGCATTGCTTCATGGCGTATTGTTGCTGGGGTAATGGTGGGCATGATTGCAATGTCATACCTGTTTAATTTTATCGGTTCAGATACTAATCCTCTTTTCTCAATGCCTTGGCACTGGCACTTAGTATTAGGTGGTTTTGCTTTCGGTATGATGTTTATGGCAACAGATCCAGTATCCGCATCGTTTACCGATAAAGGTAAATGGGCTTACGGTATTTTGATTGGCGTAATGGCTGTGCTTATTCGTGTCGTCAATCCGGCTTACCCAGAAGGTATGATGCTGGCAATCTTATTCGCAAACTTATTTGCACCACTGTTTGATTACGTGGTTGTTCAGGCGAATATTAAGCGGAGACAAGCTCGTGGCTAAAGAGAAAAACAAAGATAGCGTCGCAAGAACGTTCCTCGTTGTATTTATTCTATGTCTGGTGTGTTCCGTGGTAGTAGCAGGAGCCGCTGTTGGACTGAAGTCTAAACAAGAAGAACAAAAACTTCTTGATAAACAACGTAATATTCTTGATGTTGCGGGTCTGCTCGTACCTAAAATGAGTGCGACAGATGTACTGAAGGTGTATGACACTCGTATTAAAGCAAAAATTGTTAATTTCCAGACAGGTGAACTGACTGATAGTAAAGGCAGTTTTGATTTAAGTGCGGCTTTACGCAGTGATGACACTTCAATTGCATTATCGCCACAAGAAGATATCGCCAAAATTCGCCGTCGTGCTAATACAGCAGAAGTCTACTTTGTGCTTGATGAACAAGGCAAAACCACAGAAGTTGTTCTACCTGTTTATGGTTCTGGCTTATGGTCTGTGATGTATGCTTTCGTTGCGGTTGATATTGATGGTGTGACTTCTAAAGGCATTACCTATTATGCTCATGGTGAAACACCAGGCTTAGGTGGTGAAGTAGACAATCCACAATGGAAAGCACAATGGAAGGGTAAGCGCTTAATTAACGAACAAGGTACTCCTGCAATTAAGATAGTACGTAGTGGTACAACTGATAGCCCTTATGGTATTGATGGACTTTCTGGCGCGACACTGACCTCAAATGGTATCCAGCATATGTTCGATTTCTGGTTAGGTGAAAAAGGTTTCGGCCCATTCCTGAAAAAAGTTCGTGAAGGAGAGATCAATGGCTGATACAAAAGAAATTAAACGAGTTTTACTTGGGCCATTGTTAGATAACAACCCGATTGCCTTACAGGTATTAGGTGTGTGTTCTGCATTGGCTGTAACAACAAAACTTGAAACCGCATTAGTGATGACAATTGCGGTAACTTTGGTTACTGCATTTTCAAGCTTCTTTATTTCACTCATTCGTAATTACATACCAAGTAGTGTTCGTATTATTGTTCAAATGGCGATTATTGCTTCATTAGTTATCGTTGTTGACCAAATACTACAAGCTTATGCGTATGAAATTTCTAAGCAACTTTCTGTTTTCGTTGGTCTTATCATTACTAACTGTATTGTAATGGGACGTGCTGAAGCTTATGCGATGAAAGCACCTCCTGTTGAAAGCTTTATGGATGGTATTGGTAACGGCTTAGGATACGGCGTTATCTTGATCCTTGTTGGTTTTTTACGTGAACTTTTTGGTTCTGGTAAATTATTCGGCATTACAGTGATGGAGTCTGTCCAAAATGGTGGCTGGTATCAGCCAAACGGTTTATTCCTGTTAGCACCAAGTGCGTTCTTTATTATTGGCTTGCTAATTTGGGGATTACGTACATTAAAACCTGCACAGGTTGAAGAGGACTAATCGCCATGGAACATTATATAAGCCTGTTTGTTCGTGCTGTTTTTATTGAGAATATGGCGCTCGCATTCTTCTTAGGGATGTGTACATTCCTCGCCGTTTCTAAAAACGTAAAAACAGCTTTTGGATTAGGTATCGCTGTTACCGTTGTTCTAGGTCTTTCTGTACCGTTGAATAACTTGGTTTACAACTATGTGTTACGTGATAATGCATTAATGGAAGGTGTTGATTTAAGTTTCTTAAACTTTATCACTTTCATTGGTGTGATTGCGGCACTGGTACAAATCCTAGAAATGATTTTAGACCGTTATTTCCCTGCGCTGTATAACGCACTAGGGATCTTCTTGCCACTTATTACCGTTAACTGTGCCATTTTCGGTGGCGTGTCATTTATGGCACAACGTGACTATAACTTCAGTGAATCTATTGTTTATGGTTTCGGCTCTGGGATTGGTTGGATGTTAGCCATCGTATTACTGGCTTCTATCCGTGAGAAAATGAAGTACGCGGATGTACCGGCAGGTATGAAAGGGTTAGGCGTTACTTTTGTCACCACAGGGTTGATGGCATTAGGTTTCATGTCCTTCTCTGGTGTTCAGCTATAAAGGGTGAGAAGAACTCATGGATATAATTATTCTAGGTGTCGTGATGTTTACCCTGATTGTATTGGTATTAACAGCGTTGATTTTGTTCGCAAAATCAAAACTGGTCAATACAGGGGATATTTCAGTTGAGGTCAATGGAGACCCAGACAAAAGTTTTGATGCACCAGCAGGTGATAAATTACTTAACGTACTATCAAACGAAGGTATTTTTATTTCATCAGCTTGCGGTGGCGGTGGCTCTTGTGGTCAGTGCCGCGTTAAAGTGCTGGAAGGTGGCGGTGATATTTTACCGACAGAACTTTCACATATTAATAAGCGTGAAGCTAAAGAAGGTTGTCGTTTAGCGTGTCAGGTAAACGTAAAAAACAACCTGAAATTAGAATTACCGGAAGAAATCTTTGGTGTTAAAAAGTGGGAATGTGAAGTTATCTCAAATGATAATAAAGCCACTTTTATTAAAGAATTAGTGTTAAAAATCCCTGAAGGTGAGGTTGTACCTTTCCGTGCAGGTGGATTTATTCAAATCGAATGTCCTCCTCATACGGTACGTTATGAAGATTTTGATGTACCAGAAGAGTATCGTGAAGATTGGGATAAATTTAATTTATTCCGCTATGTTTCTGATGTTAAAGAAACCACTGTACGTGCTTATTCAATGGCGAACTATCCAGAAGAACATGGCATCATCATGTTAAACGTGCGTATTGCAACACCTCCGCCACGTAATCCTGATGTGCCACCAGGAATTATGTCATCATATATTTGGTCATTAAAACCAGGTGATAAGGTGACGATTTCAGGGCCATTTGGCGAATTCTTTGCTAAGAAAACTGATGCTGAAATGATCTTTATTGGTGGTGGTGCAGGTATGGCACCAATGCGCTCACACATTTTTGATCAATTAAAACGTTTACATTCTAAACGTAAAATCAGCTTCTGGTATGGTGCGCGTTCTGTTCGTGAAATGTTCTACACAGAAGATTTCGACATGCTCGCGAGAGAGAACGAAAACTTCACATGGAATGTCGCACTTTCAGATGCATTGCCTGAAGATAATTGGACTGGCTATACTGGATTTATTCACAATGTGTTGTTTGAGAACTACCTTAAAAATCACCCAGCACCAGAAGATTGTGAATTCTATATGTGTGGACCGCCAGTGATGAATGCAGCAGTTATTAAAATGCTCAAAGACTTAGGCGTTGAAGATGAAAACATTATGCTGGATGACTTTGGGGGTTGATCCTAACTTCCGATAAAGCATAAATGAATGAAATGACAAGCGCCCACTTATGTGGGCGCTCATGATCAGAAGAGAGAGTTATGTTAAAAAGAAAGATGATAAATTGGATAGTGATGCTGTCTGCATTAGTTCTATTATCTGCATGTGGTGAAAAGCAGCAGGTATTAGAAGGTGAAACCATGGGAACTTATTACTCGATTAAATATGTTCCTGACAGTAATTCACCTCCACAAAACGTCTTACAAACAGAGATTGATCGTATCCTTGAAGAAGTTAACGATCAAATGTCAACATATCGTCCTCATTCTGAACTCAGTCGTTTCAATCAAAGCCGTGAAATTAATACCCCATTTCCTGTTTCACCCGCGACAGCTAAAGTAGTCAGTGAAGCTATCCGTATTAATAAAATAACAGATGGTGCTTTAGATGTGACCGTTGGACCGTTAGTTAATTTATGGGGATTTGGCCCAGAAGGCCGATTTACGCATCAACCTTCTGAAGATGAATTAGAAAAACGTAAACAGTGGATTGGAATTGATTACCTTGCTGTTGAAGGTAATACATTAATTAAGAAGATCCCTGAGCTTTATGTCGATCTCTCTTCGATTGCTAAAGGCTATGGCGTTGATGCTGTGGCTGAATATTTAATTTCACAGAATATTACTAACTATATGGTTGATATTGGTGGTGAAGTAAGAACCCAAGGCGTGAATGGTAATGACAAGCTTTGGCGTATAGCGATTGAAAAACCAGCAAATGACGGCACAAAACAGAGTGTTCAGTTAATTATTGAACCAGGTGATAACTCAATAGCCACTTCTGGTGATTATCGTAACTATTTTGAAGAGAATGGTGTCCGTTTTTCTCATACTATTGACCCAACCACAGGTCATCCTATTAAACATAACCTTGTTTCTATTACTGTGATTGTGCCAACTTGCATGAGCGCAGATGGTCTTTCGACAGGATTGAATGTTTTAGGGCCTGAAAAAGGGTTAGCAGTAGCAAACGAGCTAAATATTCCTGTCTTTATGATAGTGAAAACTGAAAATGGGTTTGAAGAGCGTTATAGTAAAGCATTCGCCCCGTTCTTGAAAAAGTAGAATTTAAGGAGAGAAGGTTATGTTAAAAATATTTCTATTTGCCTTCATCTTATTCTTGATTGCTTTCTTTGGTATGGCGTTAGGCTATATTGTAAAACGTAAAAGCCTTCAAGGTAGCTGTGGCGGTTTAGGTGCTATGGGCATAGAAAAAGAGTGTGATTGCCCCGAACCTTGTGATGCACGTAAAAAACGTATGGCAAAAGATGCAGCAAGAGAAGAATTGCTTAATAAAAATAGAATTCTTTAAGTAAGATATAAAAATAAAAAAAGAGTGGTGTATATATTTACATCACTCTTTTTTATTTTCTTCTTTCTGAAGAAGCGAAGCTAAAAGCTAGGGGCTTACTCTTTTCTAAATGCTTTCATCTTTGCGGGTGAATCGACCATAACTGCATCAGCACCTAATTCTGTGGCTTGAATAAAATCTTTCTCTGTATTGATCCCAAAAAGAACAATATGAGCATTGCCACCAGCACGAAAACAAGACATAGCGTCTTTATCCCAACTTAGAACCGATGCTGAGCGTGCTTCACCTAATGTGTATTTCTCAACAACTTCTACTTTGCGGTGAAGCTCAAGCCCATACCAACGAGTAATATCTAAATTTTCAGGTAGTAGGCAAATATGGCTCATTGTGATATTGGCTAAAATATCACGAGTAATATCACGACTTTCAAAACGTTGTACATTAATTGATAAGGCGTCAAGAAATGCAGTATTTGTAGAATAAACGCGAGTTCTATCCAGTGCGTTATGATTATGAAGTACGGTGGTTAATGCTTCAGCTTGGATTGCAGGATCAGCATCTGGTGATTTTAAATCAAGATAAAACTGTGTTGTAGGGAATTGAGTTAATATCTCATCCAATGTCAGAATGGTGACACCTTTATTTCGATAAGGAAATTGTTGTGCTTCACCAAATTTATAGCCAGCATCCCATTGTTTAAGTTGCTGTGCCGTAAAGTCAGAAACACTACCTTGCCCATTTGTTAAGCTTTTTAAATCACTAGGACGATAAAGGACAGGAATATTATCTTTCGATAATTGAATAGTGATCCAAATTGCATCAGCTTGATGAAAGAGGGCTGTTTTTATAGCAATTTCAGTATTTTCAGGGGCATCAGCTGTGCCACCACGATGTGCGATAATTTTAGGAGATGCCATAAGAATTACAGAATAAAAAAAGAGAGAAATAGCGATAAATAATTTGATCATGAAAAATTATTTCCTTGTTTTATATATAGTTACAAAACAATATTTAAAATTAATGTAATTAATCAGCGAGCTAAAACAATCTATCACCACTTTGTGACAATTCTATAAATAAACAGACTAATTCAGATTTTTATGAGAAATACACCTCAATAGAGGGAGAAGAGAAGGAATAAAAATTGTAGTTAATATTTATTTACTGTATATTTAAACAGTAAATGAGGCGAGGTGATTGTATGCGTAAAATTATTCATGTTGATATGGATTGTTTTTATGCTGCGATTGAAATGCGAGATAATCCAGCACTAAAAGAGATCCCAATTGCGGTTGGAGGCAATGCTTCTAGCCGAGGTGTGATCTGCACGGCGAATTATCCTGCTCGTCGTTTTGGCGTCCGTAGTGCTATGTCAACGGCGACAGCGTTGAAGTTATGTCCTCACTTAAAAGTTTTACCCGGCAGAATGCCTCTCTATAAAGAGACATCAGCAAAGATCCGCCAAATTTTTTCTCGTTATACCCACCTTATTGAACCTCTTTCACTCGATGAAGCTTATCTTGATGTATCTGACAGTAAGCATTGTCATGGTTCTGCAACGTTGATCGCTCAAGAAATTCGCCAACAAATTTTTGATGAGTTAAATCTTACTGCATCCGCAGGCATTGCACCGATTAAATTTCTCGCCAAAATTGCCTCTGATATCAACAAACCAAATGGGCAATTTGTTATTACACCAGAGCAAGTCGATGATTTTATTTTAAAATTACCGCTTAACAAAATACCAGGTGTAGGTAAGGTGACATTTGCTCGCTTGCAAGAAATGGGCTTAGAAACGTGTGCTGATATTCGCCGTACTGATGTCATTTCTTTAGTAAAAGTATTTGGGAAATTTGGTCAAAATTTATGGGAACGCAGTCATGGCATCGATGAGCGTGAAATTAACCCTGATAGACTTAGAAAATCAGTCGGAGTTGAACGTACTTTTGCTTCAGATATTAATTCTTGGGATGATTGCTTGGCATTACTTGACGGATTATATAGCGAATTAGAACGGCGACTAACAAAAGTGAAACCCGATTTAAGGATAGCAAGGCAAGGCGTTAAACTAAAATTTGATGATTTTCAATTAACGACACAAGAGCATACTCATCCTATTTTAGAAAAAGCCGATTTAATAAATATTGCCTACCAAGCATGGCATGAGCGCCGAAATGGCAGAGGTGTGCGATTAATCGGATTTCATGTCACCTTACAAGATCCGCAAATAGAACGACAACTTCTTTTAGCACTGTAAGAATTAAAAAAACCATAGCCGATCAACAGACAGGCTATGGCTAACGTAGTTAATTTATGTAGTTAATCTATATAGTCTTACCAGCGATAATTCATTGTTGCTGTCATTGTTCTGCCGATCCCATAAAAACATGCAGTATCACCAGCACAAGATGCAACATAGTGTTTATTCGCAATATTATTCATATTAAGCTGAATTTCAGCACCTTTTAAAGAAGGTGATAACTCACCTAATGAATAGCCAATCATGGCATCATAAAGCGTAACTGTGGGCACACTGACTGTATTTTTGGTATCACCTTGAGATACGCCAACATATCGCACGCCAAAGCCTGCTTTAGAGCCATTAAATAGCCCTGATGTTTCATCATATTGACCCCAAAATGATGCCATGTGCTTAGGAACTCTAGGGAGTTCTTTTCCCTGTGTTCCCGCAATAATGGTTTTTCTTACTTCAGTATCGGTATAAGCATAACTGCTGATAAATGAAATATTTTCAGTTAATTGGCTATTAATTTGCACTTCAACACCACGACTTCTAATTTCACCCACTGGTTCAAAATACGCTTTTTCAGCATTGTAGTTGGTCACATTGCGTTGCTGTAATTGATAAACAGAGAGTGTTGCCAATGTTTGTTCATTTGGTGTGAGGTATTTAATTCCAGCTTCTAATTGACGACCTTCGCTAGGCTCAAAAGGGGCACTTCCTGGTGCGCGGCGAGTTTGTAAATTAGGTTCAAACGAGGTGCTATAACTAATATAAGGAGAAATACCATTATCAAAAGAATATAAAAGCCCTGCGCGACCCGTTAACTTATGATCATCTTGTTGAACATAGCTTTTAGCTAAGAAATCATGAGTCCGAACTTGAGCCCAATCTTGGCGTAAGCCTGCAAGTAAGATCCAATTTTTCCATTGGATCTGATCTTGTAGATACAACCCGATTTGATCACGTTTTTGTCGCTGATCGGTTGCGGGTTTTTGTAAGCTCATATCAATTGGATAGTGATAATTAGGATCACGCCAATCAAGATCGTACTCGGGGCCCATTGCACGAAGTAAATTATCTTGATCTTTACTCCACTGATAATCAATACCAGCAATCACAGTATGATTAAGTTTTGCAGTAGCAAAGTCAGCTTGTAAGCGAGTATCTATTCCTAAAGTATCTGTTTCTCGCTGCTCTTGTTGAGCTCGGCGCTCAAGAATATAAGGGTTATCTTTTCTTAAAGAACCAAAAACAAGATATTTATATTTTTGATTAATATGGCTGCATCGAGCATTTTGTACAATTTTTAGTGTGTCATTAAATTCGTGTTCGAATTCATAACCTATACCATATTGCTGGCGCCATGACTTATGGTAATCGGGATTGTTGACATCAAAATCAAAGGGAATAGTACCTTCTGGCGTACTTTTTACTGTACCGTAAGCGGGTAAAAAATTACGATAACCGGCTTCAGGCTCTTGCTGAATAAAGCTTAATAATGTTAAACGTGTTTGTTCATTCGGTAAAAAGGTAATGGCAGGAGCGAGCGCAAAACGCTCTTCTTTATAATTTTTTATTTGGGTATGTTGTGTTTTAGCAATACCATTTAGGCGATAAAGAACTCGATTATCATCACTCAATGTACCCGAAAAATCAAAAGCGGTTTCTGCTAATTTATCATTACCTGCACGTACTTGAATGTGACGAATAAGGGATGCAGTTGGTCTTTTACTTGTCATTGCAACAAGGCCACCTGGGTTTACTTGGCCATAAAGAACAGATGCAGGTCCTCTAACAACTTCAACACGCTCTAATAGCCATGGATCAATTGCGCCAGTTGACGATGAAGCTCCCATTCCATAACTTAATCCATCAAGAAAGCGTGGTGCATAACTGTATCCTCGAATAAAAACCTCATCATTACGATTAGAACTTCCACGATATTCTGTGAAAACTCCAGGTGTATAACGTAACGCCTGAGAAACTGAGCTGACATCTTGAGCGTCCATTTGATCACGGGTGATCACGCTAATGGATTGTGGTGTTTTTTCAATTTCAGTCGGTGTTTTATTTGTTGATAATGTTTTTGTTGCCACAAAACCTGAAACAGGCGCTTGTGGATCTTGTGATGAAGTTGCTGTCACAACTATTTTTTCAGGCGTATTTTGATTAACTGTTGCATGAATTTGAACAGATAACAGACTTAGCGGTAAGGCAAGTAAGACGCTAACAGCATAATTTTTATTAGACACAATCGATCCCTTTGAATTTTTTATTTTTAACTTTAACTGCGGAGCAGTGAAAATATCACTCATTAAACATTAATGCTAATGATAATAATTAGCATTCTATAAATTATGATATTTAAGGGAAATTCATTGAGAATGAGAGATAAATGATTTTTTTGCAGAGACTTCAGTAACAAAAAACCCGCCAATAAGCGGGTTTCATTATTAACGTTAAAGCGAGATTATTTAGCAGGGATTGCTTTTAAAATCGCGGTTAATAATTGCCAGTATTGACCGACGCTCTTAATGTGAACGCGTTCGTCTGGTGAGTGAGCACCACGGATTGTTGGCCCAATAGAAACCATATCCATATCTGGGTAAGGTTTTTTGAACAGACCACACTCAAGACCTGCGTGGATAACCATGATATTTGGCACTTTATCAAACAGTTGTTGGTAAGTGTCACGAACTAAATGCATAACAGGAGAGTCTGCATCTGGTTTCCAACCAGGGTAACCGCCTTTCGTTTCAATATCGGCTTTAGCCAGTTTTGCTAATGCTGTCAGCATGCTAACAACATAGGTTTTACCACTATCGATTAGAGAACGAATTAAGCACAGAATTTCTACTTTATCATCAACAATGCTAACAACACCGACATTTAGTGAAGTTTCAACAACACCTTCAACATCGTCACTCATACGAATAACGCCGTTTGGCATTGCATTAAGTAAGTTAATGACACGAGATTGGCAATCTGCGGTGAACGCTTTTTTATCTGTTGTTGTATCAATTAATTCAACTTTTAGATTCTTCTCTGCGATCGCTAATTCGCTTTTTAGCAATTCTTCAAAGCGTACTTTTAATGCTTCTAATTCTTTGACTTTATCCGCTGGAATTGCAAAAACAATGTTTGCTTCACGAGGAATCGCATTACGCAGTGTACCACCGTGGAAATCAATTAATTTCAGTGATAATTCTTCTGCATGACCCGCTAAAAAACGTGCCAATAATTTATTTGCGTTACCTAAGCCTAAATGGATATCACCACCAGAATGGCCGCCATTTAATCCTTTTAGAACCAGTTGTTTAACAACGTGACCTGCTGGGATCGCATCGTAAGAAAGGCTTACTGTGGTTTTAACATCAATACCACCCGCACAACCCATGTAGATTTCACCTTCTTCTTCTGAGTCTGTGTTAATAAGAATATCAGCTTGTAACCAACCCGGTTGTAAACCAAAAGCACCGTCCATACCTGTTTCTTCAGTCATGGTTAACAGCACTTCTAATGGGCCGTGTTTAACAGTGTCATCAGCTAAAATAGCTAATGCAGATGCCATACCAACACCATTATCTGCACCTAATGTGGTGCCTTTCGCTTTGATCCATTCGCCATCAATGTAAGGTTGAATTGGATCTTTAGTGAAGTCGTGAACGGTGTCGTTGTTTTTTTGTGGCACCATATCTAAGTGTGCTTGTAAAACAACAGTTTTACGATCTTCCATGCCTTTGGTTGCTGGTTTACGAATTAAAATATTGCCAACGGCATCGCGCTCTGCAAAAAGTCCTTTTTCACTTGCCCAAGAAAGAATGTGGGAAGCTAAGGCTTCTTCATGATGTGATGGATGTGGAATCGAACAAATTTTTGCAAAAATATCCCATAGTGGTTGTGGGGATAGAGTAGATAGTTCAGACACGATGGATCTCCTCTAACAGCATCTGTGTTATTGATAGCCTACCGCTTTTTTAAGGGTTAGCTTTATTATTCTGAGCGTTATACGCCAATATAGTTGAGAATATCACTTTCTTCTGATGAATGCGTCATTCTATTCACATCTCTATCTAAGAAATTAGATCTCTATTTTGCATTCATTTTTTATATGGTTCATTTTTTAATCGAAAAAAGACATTACAGAAAAAAATTAGGATAATCTCTCCTGTTTTCACGTTTTCTCTGGTTTTTAGGTGCTCAAATCACTATAATCTCGCGCAACCTTTTTTTCCGCAAAAAAGCTTCTCTCGAAATTTCAGTAGCTAGGATCACAATATTATGAGCGAAAAATATGTTGTAACGTGGGATATGTTGCAAATACATGCCCGTCAATTGGCGCAACGTTTACTACCAGTCGAACAATGGACAGGCATTATTGCTGTCAGCCGTGGGGGATTAGTCCCTGCTGCATTACTTGCTCGTGAATTAGGTATCCGTCATGTGGATACAGTCTGTATTTCTAGCTATGACCACGATCATCAGCGTGACCTCAAAATCTTAAAAAAAGCAGAAGGTGATGGTGAAGGCTTTATCGTTGTTGACGATTTAGTCGATACTGGTGGTACTGCTAAAGTTATCCGTGAGATGTATCCAAAAGCGCATTTTGTCACTATTTTTGCAAAACCAGAAGGGCGTCCTTTAGTGGATGATTTTGTGGTTGATATTCCGCAAAATACATGGATTGAACAGCCTTGGGATATGGGTGTTGCCTTTATTCCACCTGTTTGCGATCAAAAATAAGTTGATAGCATTCGCTTTGCTGTTTTAATTGAGATCCTCGCTTAGGCGGGGATTTTTGTTTTTAAGCTCTTTTCTCTTTTCTCTTTTCTCTTCCTCTTTATGATGTCTTCGTGCGATTGCTTGTCGTGATACACATTGTTCCCGTCGATTTCATGCTATGATAAAGCCAGACTTTTAAGCCCCTTTACACGATATCCACTGATTTGAAGAGCGATATGACAGAGAACAAAAACCTTTCTGAAACACTGTTTAAGCCTCGTGCAAAACACGCAGAAACGTCAACATTAATACAGTACACACATCCAAAATCAAATATAGCGACAAACTCTGTATTAAATGGAACAAGCCAGCTAAATTGGTATCGAACAATTCAACGTTTACAATGGATTTGGCGAGGTATTTCTCCTATTGAAATAGAAGAGGTATTAAGCCGAATTGCGGTGCCTGATGCACCTCGTAGTGATGAAAAATTTATCGATACTGTTGTTGGGTATCGTAAAGGTGGCTGGTCATTTGAATGGTCACATCAAGCGATGATCTGGCAACAAAAAGCATTATGTGAAGAGTCTGGTGATGCCGCAGCAGATTGTTGGTTACAAGCCGCACATCTTTATAGTATTGCTGCATATCCCTTTATTAATGGTGATTTTTTAGCGGATCAAGCAGTTATTTTGTCGATGAAAGCTTTTGAGAATGCGACAAAATTCTCCTCTTTTGAAGTCAAAAAACTGACATTTAAATTAGAGGGAAAAGGGACGACAACGGGTTTTCTGCATTTACCCAAAGATTGTAGAGGCCCTTATCCTACCGTGTTATTTTGTGGCGGATTAGACGGTTTACAAAGCGATTATGTCAGCTTTTTCCGTAATTACCTTTCCCCTAAAGGTATTGCAATGCTAACACTGGATATGCCCGCAATTGGTTATTCAGTAAAACAAAAACTAACGGAAGATACATGCCAATTACAAGGTGAAGTTCTAAAACAACTTTCTGAAGTACCTTGGATTGATCATACTCGTGTTGGTGTGATGGGCTTTCGCTTTGGCGGTAATATTGCCGTGCGCTTAGCTTATATCTACCCAAAATTGATTAAAAGTGTTGTTGTCTTAGGCCCTTTGATCCACGCTTTCTTTACCCAAGCTGAATTGCAGAAAAAAATTCCTGTGATGTATCTTGATGTGTTAGCAAGTCGCTTAGGGTTATGGAATATTGATGAGAATAATCTTCGATTATCATTGAGCAGTTACTCCCTGAAAAACCAAGGCCTGATTGGGCGGCGTATGCCTGTTCCTATGATGGGGGTTTATTGGAAAGGTGATGAAATGAGCCCTAAAGAGGATTCGCAGTTAATTGCACGCTCTTCTATGGATGGTGACATTCTTGCTATTAATGATAAGCCGCTTTACGAAGGTTTAGAGCTCGCGTTACAAAAAAGCGCAGATTGGATCTATGATAAATTAATATAATTAATTTTGAACAATAACTTGCTAATTATATTAGATTATATAACAGTAGAGTTTCTAAGGAGACTGAATTTATGACTTCATCTTTGAACCCTACCCGAGGTAAGTTATTAAAGCGTTTTGCTCAAATCGGCCCATATATCCGAGAGCAACAATGCCAAGAGAGCCAGTTCTTTTTTGACTGTTTAGCTGTTTGTGTAAATAAAAAAGTCGCGCCGGAAAAACGAGAGTTTTGGGGCTGGTGGATGGAATTAGAACGCAATAATGAACAGCTCATTTATCATTATCAAATTGGGCTATTCGATAAAAATGGTGATTGGCTCCATCAGAACATCAGTAAGAATGATGTTGTTGAGTCAATTAATGAAACACTTATTCGTTTTCATGAATTTCTTCAACTCGCGGTGAGTGAATTAGAGATGACACTCATTCCAGATGAAAAAATGAACAAATTTCCGCTTCCCATTCAGCCCTAATTTTGTGTTAGGGCAACTTTTCATAGATTTTGCGTTATGTCAGTTGGCATAACGCTTCTCTCCTGATAAAACTGTGTATTATCTTTTTAAATAATCAACAAGAATGGTAAATGTTATGAGTAGCAGCCAAACGCTGGTTGTTAAATTAGGGACAAGTGTACTTACTGGTGGTTCACGACGTCTGGATCAGTCTCATATTGTTGAGCTGGTTCGCCAATGTGCTAAACAACACGAAAAAGGGCATCGGATTATAATTGTCACTTCAGGTGCAATTGCAGCAGGGCGTGAATATTTGAATTATCCTGATTTGCCTGCAACTATTGCTTCAAAACAGTTGCTTGCCGCTGTGGGGCAAAGTGCTTTAATTCAAGTATGGAAACAGTTATTTGCCATCTATGGTATTCATATTGGTCAAATGCTATTAACGCGTGCTGATATTGAAGATAGAGAACGATTCTTAAATGCACGCGATACCTTACATGCACTGTTAGATAACCATATTATCCCCGTTATCAATGAAAATGATGCTGTTGCTACCGCGGAAATTAAAGTGGGTGATAACGATAATTTATCGGCATTAGCGGCTATTTTAGGCGGTGCAGATAAACTGTTATTACTAACGGATATTGAAGGGCTTTACACCGCTGATCCTCGTAGTAATCCAGATGCTAAATTGATCCCTGAAGTTTTTGATATCAATGATGAGTTACGCCAAATGGCAGGTGATAGCGTATCAGGTTTAGGTACGGGTGGTATGGCAACAAAACTACAAGCAGCAACCGTTGCAGGGCGTGCGGGTATTGATGTTGTCATCGCGGCAGGCGTACAACCTGAAGTTATCGCTAAAGTTATCAATAATGAACCTGTTGGAACGTTATTTCATGGCTTACAAAGTCCATTAGAAGCGCGTAAGCGGTGGATCTTTGGTGCGCCAATAGCTGGTGTGATAGTGGTTGATGAAGGAGCTGAAAACGCAATTAAAGAAAAAGGTAGCTCCCTTTTACCAAAAGGTATCAAAGAAATTAAAGGCGATTTCTCTCGTGGATGTGTTATCCGCATTCAAAGTTTACAAGGTAAAGATCTCGCTCATGGTGTTGCACACTATAATAGTGATGCACTGCGTCTAATTGCAGGACACCATTCACAAGAAATTAGTCAAATTTTAGGTTATGAGTATGGCAGTGTTGCCGTACATCGTGATGATATGATTGTTAGCTAAGGAGCCTTCTGATGTTAGAACAAATGGGTAAATCGGCAAGAGAGGCATCTTGGCATTTAGCTCAACTATCAACAGAGCAAAAAAATCAGGCATTACTAGTTATGGCTGATTTATTAGAACAACAAGAAGCTTCAATTCTTGCAGCAAATGAAAAAGATATGCAAGCGGCTCGTGAAGCCAATATTAATGCCGCTATGCTTGATCGTTTATTACTAAATTCTGCACGTTTAAAAGCCATTGCAGATGATGTACGACAAGTGTGTCGCTTAGAAGATCCTGTGGGTCAAGTTATTGATGGCCGTATGCTAGATAGCGGTTTACGTTTAGAGCGTCGCCGTGTGCCGTTGGGGGTTGTAGGTGTTATTTATGAAGCTCGCCCTAATGTCACAATTGATGTCGCCTCTTTATGTTTGAAAACAGGTAATGCGGCTATTCTTCGTGGTGGAAAAGAAACTCATCATACTAACCAAGCGGTTGTTGCTGTTATTCAGCAAGCATTAGAAAAATGTGGTATTCCTGCTGGTGCTATTCAGGCGATTGATAAGCCTGATCGTGAGTTAGTCGCTAAAATGCTAAAAATGGATGAGTATATTGATATGCTTATTCCACGAGGTGGTGCAGGGTTGCATAAACTTTGCCGTGAACAATCAACCATTCCAGTTATTACTGGTGGTATCGGCGTTTGCCATACTTTTGTTGATGAAAGTGCGGATTTAGGAAAAGCATTAACAGTTATCGTAAATGCGAAAGTACAACGTCCAAGCGCGTGTAACTCTTTAGAAACGCTCTTAGTACACGAAAAGATTGCAGATCTATTTTTACCACAGCTAAGTGATGCTATGGCAGCTCAAAAGGTGACTTTGCATTCAAGTGAGAAGGCATTAGCAGGGTTAAAAAAAGGCGGAGCTACTGTTGTTGATGTGAAAGATGCTGATTATTGCGATGAATGGTTATCACTTGATTTAAATGTAGAAGTAGTGAGTGGGTTAACTGAGGCTATTAGCCATATTCGCCGTTATGGTACTGCACACTCTGATGCTATTTTAACGCAATCTATCTCTAATGCTGATCGCTTTGTTCGCCAAGTTGATTCTGCTGCTGTGTATGTTAATGCAAGTACACGTTTTACTGATGGTGGACAATTCGGTTTAGGTGCCGAGGTTGCTGTTAGTACACAGAAATTACATGCTAGAGGGCCAATGGGATTAGATGCCTTAACGACCTATAAATGGATTGGTTACGGTGATAATACAATTCGTAGCTAAGTGTTAAGATGATTAAATAAGCCATACTTTTCTAAAGTGTGGCTTTATTTTTTTGTTACATCAGGTATGATATTTCATACTTTACAGTATGTAAATTTTTAATTACACCCCTAAAAGGGAACACACTATGGAGATAGTGCATTTTATGGATAGTACAATTTACCTTATCGGACCTAGAGGTGCAGGAAAAACAACAGTAGGTAAAGCACTTTCCCTCACTTTAGATTATAGATTTATTGATACGGATGATTGGATAACTCAAAAATATCAACAAACTATATCTTCAATGGTTCAAGAGAAAGGTTGGGATTTTTTTCGTCAAACTGAATCAGAAGCATTAGTCCAAGTTAGTCAGCCTAACCAAGTTATCTCAACGGGTGGTGGTATGATTTTAGCAGATCAAAATCGTGCTTATATGAAATCTTCAGGTGTTACTATTTATTTACGGGCATCTCTTGAAACTTTAGTTAAGCGTTTGTCCCAAGATCCAAATGAAGCACAAAGACCAAGTTTGACAGGTAAAACGTTAGTTTCAGAAATGAATGACGTTTTGGCTAAACGTGAACCTTTATATTTGCAATGTGCTGATATCATTGTTGATGCGGGATTACCTATAAATGAGATTATTGAGGCAATTCTCGCAAAACTCACGAAATAATTAAGAAGTCGTCTGATATAAAGGATAAAACAGGGAACATCTATTTTATTTTCATCACATCCTATTTATAGTAAGGCTAATTATAGCAAAATGAGATATGGATATGATGTTGATAGCGTTTTTTAAAACACTATTTAAATTCTTATTTAGAATAAGAATTGAAGGACTTGTTAATCAGTTTTCACAATATGAAAAATGTATAATTACACCAAATCACACTTCTTTTATTGACGGTATATTATTACGTTTATTCCTGCCTATTAATCCTGTATTTGCTGTTTATACCTCTGTTGCTTCTGCAAAAACGACAAGATGGTTAGGTCGTTATGCCGATATCGTACCTTTAGATCCCGCTAACCCAATGGCCGTGCGTCAGTTAGTTAAAGAAGTGGATAAAGGCCGCCCAGTTGTGATTTTCCCAGAAGGAAGGATCACTGTAACAAATGGTTTAATGAAAATTTATGAAGGTGCTGCTTTTATTGCCGCAAAATCAGGCGCTAAAGTTGTTCCTGTTAGAATTGAAGGGGCTGAATTCAGCTATTTTTCACGAGTACGTAAAAGCTTACGAGTAAAGTCTCAATTCTTTCCTAAAATCACCATCAAGGTGCTTCCTGCTGTTGATTTGCCGATGCCAAAAGCTGAAAAATCTTCTGAGCGTCGCCGATTAGCGGGTGAAGCCATGCGTGACATCATGATGGAAGCCATCATGCAAACACGTCCTAATATCACGCTGTATGAAGCATTTTTACAGGCAATGTCTCAATATGGTCGATTTAGCCCGCTAATTTCTGATATCAACCTAAAAGAAGATTCTTATCAAGGATTACTGAAAAAAACGTTAGGGATCAGTCGATTGATTGAGCGCTACACTGAACCTAAAGAGCGTATAGGCTTATTGCTTCCAAATACAACAGTAACTGCGGCTGCACTATTAGGTGCAACAATGCGTCAACGTGTTGTGGCAATGCTAAACTACACGGCAGGTAGTTTAGGTGTACAAAATGCGATGAAAGCCGCATCAATCAAAACCATCTTTACATCACGCCAGTTTCTAGAAAAAGGGAATTTATTACATATTCCTGAGCAAACCCCTGAAGCTAATTGGATTTATCTTGAGGATCTAAAAGATACTGTCACCAGCGAAGATAAACGTTGGGTAATTAAACATCTTATTACGCCTAAAAAAGCGATGTTACCGCAAGATGCACATGATGCAGCCGTTATTCTATTTACATCAGGCTCTGAAGGTACGCCTAAAGGTGTTGTTCACAGCCATTCAAGTTTATTGGCTAACGTTGATCAAATTCGTGCTATTGCTGATTTTTCTCCGAAAGACAAATTTATGTCAGCATTGCCGTTATTCCATGCATTTGGTTTAACTGCTTGCTTGCTAACTCCAATTTGCTTGGGCGCACGCGTTTTTCTTTATCCAAGCCCGTTACACTATCGAGTTGTACCTGAATTAGTCTATGACCAAAACTGTACGGTGTTATTTGGTACATCAACCTTTTTAGGAAACTACGGAAAGTTTGCCCATCCTTATGATTTTGCCAGAGTTAGATATGTGGTTGCTGGGGCTGAAAAGCTCTCTGAATCAACGCGTGTTTTATGGCAAGAGAAATTCGGTATTCGTATTTTAGAAGGTTATGGCGTAACAGAATGCGCACCTGTTGTGTCAATCAACGTACCTATGAGTGCCAAAGCTCATACAGTAGGGCGCTTATTGCCGGGTATGGAAGGGCGTTTAATTCCAATGAGTGGTATTACCGAAGGCGGTAGATTACAACTTCGTGGTCCTAACGTAATGATGGGATACTTACGTGTAGAATCACCTGAAAAATTGGAAGTCCCTGTCGCAACCAATGCTGACGGTATTGACGAAGAAGGTTGGTACGACACTGGTGATATTGTTGCTATTGATAGTGAAGGTTTTTGTACTATTAAAGGGCGTGTAAAACGTTTTGCAAAAATTGCGGGTGAAATGGTTTCTCTTGAAGGTGTTGAGCAACTTGCACGTAAAGCCTCTAAAGGTGAACACGCTGTTGTGACAATAAGTGATAAACGTAGAGGCGAATCATTAGTTCTGTTTACAACCGATAAGCAATTAGATCGTAGTACGCTATCAGCATTGGCAAAATCGGAAGGTGTTGCTGAAATTGCTGTACCAAAGGATATTCGTTTTATCAAAGAAATTCCTGTTTTAGGAAGTGGGAAAACGGATTTTGTCTCATTGAAAAAACTTGCTGAACAGGAAAATAACTAATGTCAGAGAATATTAGTCAGCCCCCCTTAATGAGTAGAGGAATGAAAGCGGTATTGATATCGCAATTTCTTTCTGCTTTTGCTGACAATGCATTATTGTTTGCGATCCTCGCTCAGTTTAAATCGGCGCTTTACCCTGAGTGGAGCCAACCTGTTTTACAAATGGTATTTGTGCTGGCTTTTATTCTTTTAGCACCTTTTGTTGGGCAGTTTGCTGATCGTAATCCTAAGGGTAGGGTAATGCTCAGTGGGAACCTTTTAAAATTCGTAGGTGCATTTCTTATCTGTGTCGGCTCAGATCCTTTCCTTGGTTATGCTCTAGTGGGAATTGGTGCTGCTGTTTATTCTCCTGCTAAATATGGCATTTTAGGCGAACTTACCGATGGTGAACGCTTAGTAAAAGCTAATGGTTTAATGGAAGCATCAACGATTGCTGCTATTTTATTAGGTTCAGTGATTGGTGGTTTGCTCTCAGATTGGAGCATTGTGCTTGCATTAGGTGTTTGCGCTGCAATGTATGCTTTAGCGGTATTTGTTAACTTTAGTATACCCAAATTATCAGCGGCTCAAATCGGGCGAGGTTGGAACATTAAAAAAATGTTCACACAGTTTCTTGAGGCAACGCGTACCTTATGGGCTGATAAAGAAAGTCGTTTTTCTTTAGTGGGAACCAGCATGTTTTGGGGCGCAGGGGTTACATTGCGTTTTTTACTTGTTCAGTGGGTACCTATTGCTCTAGGTATGACTGATAATACGACACCGACTATATTAAATGCGATGGTTGCCATTGGTATTGTAGTCGGTGCGGGGCTTGCCGCTAAATTTGTAACACTGAAAACAGTACGCCGCTGTATGCCTGCCGGTATTTTAATTGGTCTTGGTGTTGTTTACTTTTCATTGCAAACCTCAATTATTCCATCTTACCTAATTCTTATCATCATCGGTGTTTTTGGTGGTTTCTTTGTCGTGCCATTGAATGCGCTATTACAAGACAAAGGAAAGCACAGTGTAGGTGCTGGTAATGCTATTGCTGTACAAAACCTAGGTGAAAATACGGCAATGCTATTAATGCTTGGATTGTTCTCACTGGTGACGAGCATTGGTGTCTCTGTCGTTGCTATCGGAATTGGGTTTGGTGCTATTTTTGCCATAGCAATTGGTGGTCTATGGTTATGGGATTGCACCAGAAAGAAATCTTAAACAGTGAGATTTAGAATAGAGGTTAGATGAACCTTAATGATAAATTACGATGAAATGACCCGCCTAAGTATTGAGGTGGGTAAAGCGTTACTTGAAAAGAAGAGCACGATAACAACCGCTGAATCTTGCACTGGCGGATGGATTGCGAAAGTTATCACTGATATTGCAGGAAGTTCTGAATATTATCACCGTGGCTTTGTAACATATAGCAATGAAGCAAAGCATGAAATGATAGGCGTTGATGAACAAACTTTGCTTAAATACGGCGCGGTGAGTGAGGAAGTCGTTCTTCAAATGGCTAAAGGGGCACGAATAGCCGCTAATGCAGATTTTGCAGTGTCTGTTAGCGGTATTGCAGGCCCTGGTGGTGGTAGCGAAGAAAAACCCGTTGGTTTAGTTTGGTTTGGCTTTGCAATGAAAACACCAACAGGTATTCAAACTACGGCAAAACACTGTATATTCAGTGGTTCACGAGAGCAGGTAAGAGCGGCATCTGTTATTTTTTCTTTAAAATCAATCCTTAAAGAAATTATTAATAATTAACTTGATACTGTATGATTATACAGTATAATGAATTTCAACAAGCAAAATCATATACGTTTTAATGGTAGTGACCCATATTTATGCTTCACTGCCCAGAGGGAGATAACATGGCTATTGATGAAAACAAACAAAAAGCATTGGCCGCAGCACTTGGTCAAATTGAAAAGCAATTTGGTAAAGGGTCTATCATGCGTCTGGGCGAAGATCGTTCCATGAACGTTGAAACCATCTCTACAGGTTCTTTATCATTAGACGTTGCTTTAGGTGCTGGTGGTTTACCACGCGGCCGTATTGTTGAAATCTATGGCCCAGAATCTTCTGGTAAAACAACGTTAACTCTACAAGTTATCGCTGCTGCTCAACGTGAAGGCAAAATTTGTGCATTCATCGATGCTGAACACGCTTTAGATCCTATCTACGCTAAAAAACTAGGTGTAGATATTGATAACCTGCTATGTTCTCAGCCTGATACAGGTGAACAAGCCTTAGAAATTTGTGATGCGTTATCTCGTTCTGGTGCTGTTGATGTTATCGTTGTTGACTCCGTTGCTGCCTTAACGCCAAAAGCAGAAATTGAAGGTGAAATCGGTGATTCGCACGTTGGTTTAGCAGCTCGTATGATGAGCCAAGCCATGCGTAAATTAGCGGGTAACCTGAAAAACTCCAACACATTGCTTATTTTCATCAACCAAATTCGTATGAAAATCGGTGTTATGTTTGGTAACCCAGAAACTACAACAGGTGGTAATGCACTTAAATTCTACGCATCTGTTCGCTTAGATATTCGTCGTATCGGTTCTGTTAAAAACGGTGATGAAGTTGTTGGTAGTGAAACACGCGTTAAAGTGGTGAAAAACAAAATTGCAGCGCCATTTAAACAAGCTGAATTCCAAATTATGTATGGTGAAGGTATCAATACCTTTGGCGAATTGATTGATTTAGGTGTTAAACATAAATTGGTAGAGAAAGCTGGCGCATGGTACAGCTACAATGGTGAGAAAATTGGTCAAGGTAAAGCCAATGCAACAACTTACCTGAAAGAACACCCTGAAATGTATGATGAGTTAAACACTAAATTACGTGAAATGTTATTAAATCATGCAGGCGAATTTACTAGCGCAGCTGATTTTACTAACGATAGTGATAATGCAGCAGATATTGAAGAAACAGAAGAATAATTTTTTTCCAATGTCTAAATTGAATGTGTATTAAAACATATTACGATTATCGTAGTTGTAAACCACTAGTCAATTAATGTGATTTAACTCACTTAAAAAAGGAAGCTCTAAAACGGCTTCCTTTTTGCTGTATGTCGTATTTTTTGTTCAAAAGAGAGTTAAAATTAGTCTTATTTTGCTTTCTTCCCCTAAAAAATAGCCTTTAACACTACTTTATTTAATATAACGATATTTTTTACTAACCTATTTTTTACAGTTGTATGAAATTTTATATAGTGAAATTTTGGTGATATATCCTTGCTAATAAATAATGCAAATAAGAATCATTACGATAGTCTGGTTGCACCAGATAATAAATAATTGAGATATAAAGATAAATATATTCAATATATTTGGATCTAATTTAAATTGTATTTAAAGGTTTGTTGAGATGTAAGGTGAATTTTATACTGATAAGCGCTTTTATTTTAGTAAGTTATCGTGCTCTTAATATCTTATTTAAGTAATAATGCTTATGTGTTTATTACTAATTGCTATGAGAAAAAGAGATTATCCAGAGAAAATAAACGTATAAAGAGTAACTCCACAAAAAAGCAGTAATAGCAAATACTTTTTAATAATTACAAAATGAAAATACTTTAAGTTATTAACATTTCCCAAGATAATTGCTCTTAAATAGAGAAAAGTCCCATTCTCAGATAACAATCCCACTTTCAGAAAAAAACTAGACGATTTACAATGTCAACACGAATAAGTTTATCGGGGGTTTTACTTCTGACAGAAGAAATTCTATCTTATCCCTACTTATGTATTCGTTGGCTAAGTAGAGGTAACAATAAACCTCCTCTAACTAGATTTCTAATTTCTGTTTTTCCAGCTTGATTTCGGGATAATTATGAGCAAAAGCACCGCTGAGATCCGTCAGGCGTTTCTCGACTTTTTTCATACTAAAGGACATCAAATAGTACCTAGCAGTTCTTTGGTTCCAAATAACGATCCAACATTGCTGTTTACAAACGCAGGGATGAACCAATTCAAAGATGTATTTCTTGGATTGGATAATAGACCTTATTCCCGAGCGACAACCGCGCAACGCTGTGTGCGCGCTGGTGGTAAACATAACGATTTAGAAAATGTGGGTTATACCGCTCGTCACCATACCTTTTTTGAAATGCTAGGTAATTTCAGTTTTGGTGACTATTTCAAACATGATGCAATCAATTTTGCTTGGGAATTATTAACAAGCAAAGAGTGGTTCAACTTACCTAAAGAAAGACTTTGGGTAACGGTATATGCCACAGATGATGAAGCTTATGATATTTGGAATAAAGAAATTGGTATTCCAGCAGAAAGAATAATCCGTATTGGTGATAACAAAGGGGCACCATTTGCATCAGATAACTTCTGGCAAATGGGTGACACAGGCCCTTGTGGACCTTGTACTGAAATATTTTATGACCATGGTGACCACATTTGGGGCGGACCTCCAGGCTCACCAGAAGAAGACGGCGATCGCTATATTGAGATCTGGAACATCGTTTTCATGCAATTTAACCGTCAATCAGATGGCACAATGGATCCATTGCCAAAACCATCGGTTGATACAGGAATGGGATTAGAGCGTATTACCGCTGTTTTACAGCATGTAAACTCTAACTATGACATTGATTTATTCCGTTCTTTAATTAAATCAGTTGCACAAGTGACTAATGCAACAGATTTAGAAAATAAATCATTACGTGTTATTGCCGATCATATTCGTTCTTGTTCATTCCTTATTTGCGATGGCGTTATCCCTTCTAATGAAGGCCGTGGCTATGTTCTGCGTCGTATTATTCGTCGTGCAGTACGTCATGGTTATATGCTTGGCGCTAAAGATACCTTCTTCTATAAGTTAGTAGCTCCATTAATTGATGTTATGGCAGAAGCGGGTGAAGAATTAAAACGCCAACAAGATATCGTTGAAAAAGTATTAAAAACGGAAGAAGAGCAGTTTGCTCGCACGTTAGAACGTGGTCTGCAATTATTAGATGAAGAGCTTGCTCAATTAACAGATGACGTTCTTCCAGGTGAAACCGCTTTCCGTCTTTATGATACTTATGGTTTCCCTCTTGATTTAACTGCCGATGTTTGTCGTGAAAGAAATATCAAAGTTGATGAAAAAGGCTTTGAAGTCGCGATGGAAGAGCAACGTAAACGCGCTCGTGAATCCAGCGGTTTCGGTACTGACTATAATAGTTTAATCAAAGTGGATAGTCGCAGTGAGTTCTCTGGTTATGAGCATGATGAACAGCAGGGCACAATTACCGCTATTTTCCATAACGGACAATCAGTCACTGAATTAAAAGCAGGTGAAGAAGGTATTATCTTCTTAAATAAAACCGCATTTTATGCAGAGTCTGGTGGTCAAGTTGGTGATAAAGGTGTTCTAACAGGTAAAGATAGCCTGTTTGAAGTCACAGATACGCAAAAATACGGTAAAGCTATTGGTCATATTGGTAAAGTTAACGTAGGGTCGTTTATTGTTAACCATAAAATCAATGCAGCCATTGATACTGCTCGCCGTGATGCTATTCGTTTAAATCACTCTGCGACGCATTTATTACACGCAGCATTGCGTCAAGTTCTGGGTACGCATGTTACGCAAAAAGGTTCTTTAGTTAACGATAAATATCTGCGTTTTGACTTTTCTCATTTTGAAGCTGTTAAACCAGAACAATTACGGGAAGTTGAAGATATTGTAAATGCGCAAATCCGTCTTAACTCACCAGTTGTCACTGAGTTAATGGATCTTGAAGATGCGAAAGAAAAAGGTGCGATGGCACTCTTTGGTGAAAAATACGACGAACGAGTTCGTGTTTTAACTATGGGTGACTTCTCTACTGAGCTTTGCGGTGGTACTCACGCTTCTAGAACGGGTGATATTGGTTTATTCCGCATTGTCAGTGAGTCAGGTACTGCGGCTGGTATTCGTCGTATTGAGGCGATTACGGGTATTGCAGCAATTGAGAGTATTCATGAACAATCAGATCTCATCTCTCTTGTTGCACAAGTTCTAAAAAGTGATGGTACAAACTTGGTCGAAAGAATCAAAACAGTCCAAGAAAAACATCGTTTATTAGAAAAAGAACTCCAACAACTAAAAGATCAGCAAGCTGCCCAAGAGAGTTCCTCTTTAGGTAGCCAAGCTAAAAACGTGAAAGGTATCAAACTTTTAGTTCGTGAGCTTAATGGTGTTGAGCCAAAAATGTTAAGAACAATGGTTGATGATTTAAAAAATCAATTAGGTTCTGCAATTATTGTGCTTTCTACTATTTCTGATGGTAAAGTGAGCTTAATTGTTGGGGTCACTAAAGATTTAACTGCTAAAGTTAAAGCGGGTGAGCTAATTAGTTTTGTAGCACAGCAAATTGGCGGTAAAGGTGGCGGTCGCCCTGATATGGCTCAAGCTGGTGGTACTGACGTTGAAGCCTTACCTGCTGCTTTGGCAAGTGTTGACGAGTGGGTTGAATCGCATCTGTAAGCGATAGCAACCTGAAAAAAGGCGCTATCCCTGTTTGTATCGGGATAACGCCTTATAGAGATATTGATAATCCGTTAAATAATCAATCACTAAATTTATATTTTGTTATGAAGTATGAGTTACTTGTGATAAATAATGATTATACGAATTGACAATGTATGATGGATAATGGCCGGGAAATTCTAGAGACCCGACTCTTGTAAATTTTCAAGGAGCAAAGAATGCTTATTCTAACTCGTCGAGTTGGTGAAACGCTTATGATAGGCGATGATGTGACCGTAACCGTTTTAGGGGTTAAAGGTAATCAGGTACGGATTGGCGTAAACGCACCCAAAGAAGTATCAGTCCATCGTGAAGAGATCTATCAACGAATTCAGGCCGAGAAAACTCAGCCTACTGATAACTACTAAATCAATTCCCATTTTTTAGTCAGTTACAATTCATTCGTAAGCGTCCACACTTTTGCCGGGTTTGGGCGCTTTTCTCTTTATAAGACTTTTGATTCCTATCTTTGTTCCTATCTTCGTTCTCCTTGAACTGTATTTATTATTGCACTATCCGTTTATTCTGATTGACAGAATTGAAAGTCTTTTTACCTCTAATCATTCGCTTCACAATTATTTGATGTGTGAATGAATTTATTTACTAAGAGAATAAAATACTTGAATGATTTTTCATCAGCGATATCATTGTGTTTAGAACTTTTTTAGCCAATCTTGATGATAAACGCATCAGTTTGTTTGTGAAGTGTTCAAACAAACGTATATTCGTAAAAAGTTGAGAAAAATTGTTTGACTTCTTAGGCTGAGAAAGTAATATGTGCGCCACACAGAGACGAGATGTTCAGTAAGAACTTCTTCGAGTGGTTCTAAATATGGTGAGATGGCCGAGAGGCTGAAGGCGCTCCCCTGCTAAGGGAGTATGCGGTCAAAAGCTGCATCGAGGGTTCGAATCCCTCTCTCACCGCCATTTAGATTTGCATCCTTAGCTCAGCTGGATAGAGTACTCGGCTACGAACCGAGCGGTCGGAGGTTCGAATCCTCCAGGATGCACCATATTCCAACCCCATGATTAATGTATGGGGTTTTTATTTTGGTGCAAATGGTGAATAATTTGCATTAAAAGCGTAAAGTATTAAAACGGCGCATCCTTAGCTCAGCTGGATAGAGTACTCGGCTACGAACCGAGCGGTCGGAGGTTCGAATCCTCCAGGATGCACCATCTCATTACTCAGATTGCTAATTGCAATATGAGCAGCTAGAAAAGTAACTACGATGCATCCTTAGCTCAGCTGGATAGAGTACTCGGCTACGAACCGAGCGGTCGGAGGTTCGAATCCTCCAGGATGCACCATCTTTTATTAGATCTCTTTAGTTTATTATTTCTAGCAAAAACGTCAGACCCGCATCCTTAGCTCAGCTGGATAGAGTACTCGGCTACGAACCGAGCGGTCGGAGGTTCGAATCCTCCAGGATGCACCATCTTAAAAGCCTCGCTTATTGCGGGGCTTTTTGCTTTCTACCATTCTATTATTTTTCATAATATTACGTCTTTGTTTAGCACCAACTAACAATGCTAACATCATCTAATCAGCGACAATTTAGTGACTTTGCGATAAAGTAACTCCTATCTATTTACTAACATCAATCAACGCGGGAGGTCACCTTTGATCCCGGACGTATCAAAAGCGCTTTCTTGGTTGGAAGCACACCCTAAAGTTTTATGTGGCATCCACCGTGGTATAGAGCGTGAAACTTTAAGAGTTACGCCAGAAGGCAATTTAGCATCAACAGAGCATCCTATTTCATTAGGTAAATCATTAACTCATAAATGGATCACAACTGATTTTGCTGAGTCTCTATTAGAGTTTATTACACCTGTTGATGATAACATTGCACATACCTTGCATTTTTTAGGTGATTTACACCGCTATACAGCTCGTCACTTAGATAATGAACGTATGTGGCCTATGAGTATGCCTTGCTTTATTGAAGCCGAAGATAAGATTACCTTGGCTCAATTTGGTACCTCTAATGTTGGGCGTTTTAAAACACTCTATCGTGAAGGGCTTAAAAATCGTTATGGCGCGTTAATGCAAACTATTTCAGGTGTGCATTACAACTTCTCACTGCCTATCGAATTTTGGCAAGCATGGGCAAATGTAAAAGATGAAGAGAGTGGGAAAGAGGCGATTTCTGATGGTTACTTACGTCTTATTCGTAACTATTATCGCTTTGGCTGGATCATTCCATTCTTCTTTGGTGCATCACCGGCAATTTGTGGATCTTTCTTAAAAGGAAGAGAAACAAATCTACCATTTGAAAGCACTCCTAAAGGGGCGAAGTATTTACCTTATGCAACTTCATTACGTTTAAGTGATTTAGGGTATACCAATAAATCTCAAAGCGATTTAGATATCACCTTTAATCATCTTGAAACGTATGTCAAAGGGCTGAAAAAAGCGATTCATAAGCCTTCTGAAGAGTTTGCTAAATTAGGTGTTAAGAAAAACGGTGAATATATTCAGTTAAACACCAATGTGTTGCAGATTGAAAATGAACTCTATGCGCCTATTCGTCCTAAACGCGTGGTTAAAGGGGATGAATCACCTTCTGATGCGTTATTACGTGGTGGTATTGAATATATCGAAGTTCGTTCACTTGATATCAATCCATTTACGCCAATTGGTGTTGACGAAACTCAAATTCGCTTCCTTGATTTATTCCTGATCTGGTGTGTATTAGCTGATGCTCCAGAGATGAGCGCCTCTGAATTAGCGTGCTGCCGTTCAAATTGGAATAACGTTATTCTAGAAGGACGTAAGCCAGGTCAAGTTATTGGAATGGGTTGTGGTGAAAGAAAAGAGCCATTAGCGCAAGTGGGTAAAGCCTTATTTGCTGATTTAGAACGTGTTGCTAATGTTCTTGATTGCTGTTCAGGCACTAAATATATGGAAGTTTGCGTTAAGTTAGAAGAAATGTTTGATAATCCTGAATTAACTTTCTCTGGCAGACTTTTAGATAAAATTAAAACGCAAGGTATTGGTGGTTTCGGCTTGTCTTTAGCTGAAGAATATTACCAAGAATTAATTAAAACACCTTATGAAACGTTAACCGATGAAGCTTTTGATCATGAGAGAATTTCATCCATAAAACGTCAAGAAGAGTTAGAAAAGAGTGATACCATTTCTTTTGATGAGTATTTGAAGATCCATGCGGGGACAAACACCGATAACGTGGCTTCCTAAACTTAGATAGAAAAAAGCCACACTAAGATTTGTGTGGCTAAAAAATTCTATAGAGAAATAGGGATGATAACAATTTGCGCGTATTCATTACTAAGACCAGGCTACTTGCAGAAAGTTTCATTTTTTCTTAAAAATATTTAAATTTTTCTTAGGAGGTTTTTTATGCCTTTATTGGATAGCTTTACTGTTGACCATACACGTATGTCAGCACCTGCTGTACGCGTTGCTAAAACAATGAAAACGCCATCAGGTGATACCATCACGGTATTTGATTTACGTTTTACTGTGCCAAATAAAAAAGCCATGCCTGAGAAAGGAATTCATACTCTAGAGCATCTGTTCGCTGGATTTATGCGTAACCATCTTAATGGTGATGGTGTTGAGATAATTGATATTTCCCCAATGGGATGCCGTACAGGCTTCTACATGAGCTTAATTGGACAACCTGAAGAGCAACGTGTAGCTAATGCATGGAAAGCGGCAATGGAAGATGTTTTGAAAGTAAAAGATCAAAACCATATCCCAGAACTGAATGTGTACCAATGTGGTACCTATGAAATGCACTCACTGACAGAAGCACAAGATATTGCACGAGATATTTTATCTCATAGTATTGGCATTAATCATAACGATGAATTAGCACTACCTGAAGAGACTTTAAAAGAGCTACATATTTAAGTCACTGCCACTTCATAAAATTAGGGGACAATAGATCAAGAAATTCGCATCCTGATTTATTGTCTCTTTTTTATTTTTATCTCCTTTATTATTTTTCTTTTCTCTACTCCATTGTTTTATTTTCTTATCTTCTTATATTGTTAGCACAGTAATGGATTAAATTTATGCTTAATACACGGAGTACACTTTTGTTATGGAAAATCGCAAATTCTCATCACCTAAATTAGTGTTAGAGTTTTTTGTTCGAGAATTTTATTTTGTAGGTAAAGGCACATTGCGTACCCAATTTCCTAAAGATGCCTTTTTCTATCAAGGACGTTCTAAAGCACTTGAATATCGTTACTTTGAACGAGTCCACAAAAAGTATGTTAAACGCTCTCAGTGTGAACCAGAGCTTATTATCAAGCCTGATTTATTATTGCTATCGTCTGAACTCAATACTGAATTATTTGCCAAAATCATTAAACCACAAACAAATACCATAATAAAAATAAGTGGTGATTATCTTTATAAAGAAAAAGAAGAAGAGCAATATCATTGGTATTTTCAACAAGATAAAATTAAAACAAACAGTTATAGTGGCGATAATTCACAGTTAAAATATGAAAATATTTGTAGCTTAGCACCTCATCATTTTAATATTGAAGCGATAAACGGTGAGGAGGCGCTTATTACTAATTTTCCACGCAAGTCCCTTTCTCTTACTTTGAATAAAGGAGAAACTGCGTGTTTTATTTGTCGGCGTGAAGAGTATGGTGCTGATTATTCTTATCAGCCTGCATTAAACTTAGTTATGTGGGTCAAAAATCATGGTTTCTATTCTGATTATCAACAATTAAAACCTGCAAAATTAATACAAGAGCAAGCGATAGAACCTTTCTATATGAAACCCGCCAGAGAGTTTGATTTTCGTAATAGCAAATTACGATTTGAGCTAGGATAAACAGTAGAAAATAAGCGCCTTAGAAGGCGCTTATTTTGTATTCATTAATGATGTGGGATTGAAAGGTGGCGAATTAATGCCTTTTTAATGACGTTATCTTGAACTTCAAGTATTTCAAATTCGTAGTCACTCACTTTTATTTTATTACCTACAACAGGTAAGTCTCCCAACTCTTCAATAATGACGCCGTTGATCGTTCGAGCTTCATCTTCAGGTAAATGCCAACCAAAAGCTTTATTGATATCTCGAATGTTTGTTGTACCATCGACTAATAATGAACCGTCTTTTTGAGGAATAACTTCTTCAGCTAAAGATGGGGACATCGAGGTAGTAAAGTCACCAACAATCTCTTCAAGAATATCTTCAACAGTGACTAAACCTTGAATCTCACCATATTCATCAACCACAACACCCGCTTTTTCATTATTACGCTGGAAGTTGACGAGTTGTAGGTTTAATGGTGTGCTTTCTGGAATAAAGTAGATTTTATCGGCCGCTTTCATCAGAATTTGCTTAGTAAATTCTTTTTTCTCTGTCATTAAGCGATAAGCTTCTCGTACTCGTAACATACCAATTGCATCGTCGAGAGTGTCACGATAAAGCACAATTCGACCGTGTGGAGAATGAGTTAATTGTCTTACGATAGATTTCCATTCGTCATTGACGTCGATACCAAAAATCTCATTTCTTGGTACCATAATATCGCCAATCGTCACTTTTTCTAAATCTAAAATCGACAGCAACATGTTCTGATTTCTTTGCGAAAGCTTTGATTTAGATTCATTAACGATAGTTCTCAATTCTTCTTTTGAGACTGCATTTCCCTGTATTATTGGGGATTTGATACCAAAAATACGCATGAGTATTAATGTGATTTTATTAAAAAACCAAACAATAGGCAGCATCATTTTTTGCAAAGGAGAAAGAATAACACTACTTGGATAAGCAACGCGCTCTGGATAAAGTGCCGCGATTGATTTTGGAAGCACTTCAGCAAAAATAAGGATAATAAAGGTCAGCACACCCGTGGCTATTGCTACACCTGCATCACCATATAAACGCATACCAACAATGGTAGCTAGTGCAGACGCAACAATATTAATCAGATTATTGCCAATCAATACTAAACTAATCAATCTGTCAGGACGTTGTAATAATTTTTCCACACGTTTTGCAGAGCGATTTCCTTGTTTTGCAGCATGACGAAGACGATAGCGATTAATCGTCATCATACTGGTTTCAGTCCCAGAAAAATAAGCTGAGGCAATAATCATACATACAAGTATGATAATGAGCGTAGTTGTCGACACATGCTCCAAAATTGAGATCCTTTTGCTACCCTAAAATAGAAAATTAATTAAGCACTAACTCTTGTAATAAACGATTACCGAAAAAAGCTAATGTCAAAATAATAGCGCCAATCAAATTAAAGATAATGACTTTCTTTCCTCTCCATCCTTCTCGGAAATGTCCCCATAATAAAATGATGTAAACAAACCAAGCAATGATAGAGAAAATAGATTTATGGATATTTTCTTTACCAAAAATATTATCCATATACACCAAACCTGTACATAAGGTCAGTGTCAGCAATACGACACCTACTTGTGTGATATGAAACATTTTACGCTCAATTGACATTAATGGTGGCATTTGAGGTGAGAATTTTAGTTTCTTATTTTTTAGTTGATAGTCGAGCCAACTAAGTTGTAAAGCATATAGAGCGGCAATTAACAGTGTGGCATAGCTTAATAAAGCCAGCCCAATATGAATAAAGAGTGATGTGCTACTTTCAAGATGTGTAACAAATTCACCCGGCATCAGCGCTGCAATAACAAGATTGACTATTGCGAAACAATAAACAATAGGCAGCAAGAACCATGCACGGCCACGAGAAGCCACAATCGTCATGATAACGCAGACCATCAGGCTCACAATCGCACCTAGATTGGTGAGTGAAAGATTTTGTCCGCTGTGGGGGCGGAAAATTAAAAATTTTAATGAAATGGCATGTGCAATAAGTGCAATTACCGCAAATAGTAGAGCTAATCCGCGGTATCCATTCTGCTCTTTTCGTAACAGACCGGGCAAAAACAGCACCAGACTGAGTAAATAAGCGCAGACAGCGACGATAGAGATTGATATAACGGGCATAGTTTCGCTTACATATATTGTTTGAATAACTTCCTAGTATAGCGCTAGGAGCATACGGCTCCAACTATTGAAGTCATTAAGCTTAAATCTCTATGCAGAGATCCGCGAGTCATCGTGATATAATCGGTGGCATACATGACCGATAAGCCCAACTTTAACACTGAGCTAAGATAATGTTTGAGAATTTAAGTGACAGACTATCGCGCACATTGCGCAATATAAGCGGTCGAGGAAGACTGACCGAAGAAAACATCAAAGAGACACTGCGTGAAGTACGTATGGCTTTATTAGAAGCTGACGTTGCCTTACCTGTGGTTCGTGATTTTATTGCGCGCGTCAAAGAGAGCGCAGTAGGGCATGAAGTTAACAAAAGCCTGACACCAGGTCAGGAGTTTGTGAAGATTGTTCAAAATGAACTCGTCAATGCGATGGGGGAAGTGAATACTGACCTTGATCTATCAGCGCAACCGCCAGCTGTTGTGTTAATGGCAGGTTTGCAAGGTGCCGGTAAAACAACCAGTGTCGCAAAACTAGGTAAATTCTTAAAAGAGAAAAAGAAGAAAAAAGTTCTTGTTGTTTCTGCTGACGTTTATCGCCCAGCAGCGATTAAACAGCTTGAAACGTTAGCCGAAACGGTTGGCATTGATTTCTTCCCTTCAACTGTTCAAGAAAATCCAGTCACAATTGCAAGTAATGCATTAAAACATGCACAACTTCAATTCTATGATGTATTGCTGGTGGATACGGCAGGTCGTTTACACGTAGATGAAGGCATGATGGAAGAGATCCAACTTCTCCATAAAGCCATTAATCCAGTTGAAACCCTGTTTGTTGTTGACGCCATGACGGGTCAAGATGCGGCAAATACAGCAAAAGCATTCAATGAAGCATTGCCATTAACAGGGGTTGTATTAACCAAAGTTGATGGTGATGCGCGTGGTGGTGCAGCATTATCCATTCGCCATATCACGGGTAAGCCAATTAAATTCCTCGGTGTTGGGGAAAAAACAGAAGCCTTAGAACCTTTCCACCCAGATCGTATTGCCTCTCGTATTTTAGGCATGGGTGATGTTCTGTCTTTAATTGAAGACATTGAAAGCAAAGTTGATAGAGCACAAGCTGAAAAGCTAGCGACAAAGCTTAAAAAAGGTGATGGCTTTGATCTAAATGATTTTTTAGATCAATTAAAGCAGATGAAAAACATGGGCGGCATGGCGAGTATGTTAAGCAAAATGCCGGGTATGTCTCAGGTGCCAGATGCAGTAAAATCACAAATGGATGATTCAATTTTAGTGAAAATGGAAGCGATTATTAATTCCATGACTAAAAAAGAACGCCAAAAACCAGAAATCATCAAAGGTTCTAGAAAACGCCGTATTGCAGCGGGCTCAGGAACACAAGTGCAAGACGTCAACCGTTTATTAAAACAGTTCGATGATATGCAACGTATGATGAAAAAAATGAAAAAAGGTGGCATGGCTAAGATGATGCGTAGCATGAAAGGTATGATGCCACCTGGATTCCCAGGCCGATAAAATCAAAAAGCCTGAAAAAAAACGTGCTTTGGATTGCTTTTTTCGCCAAAGTGAGTAAACTTTTCGGGCTTTTTATATGACAACCGGACTCCGTTCCTCGATGGCGTCTGGTTGTTTTATTAACTAATGAGGATGTTATGGTAACAATTCGTTTAGCTCGTGGCGGCGCAAAAAAGCGTCCGTTTTACCAAGTAGTAGTAACCGATAGCCGCAATGCACGTGATGGTCGTTTCATTGAGCGTGTAGGCTTTTATAACCCACTGGCAACCGGTAATGCAGAAGAATTACGTTTAGACGTAGACCGTGTTGAACACTGGGTTGCTCAAGGCGCAACAGTTTCAGAACGTGTTGCTGGCCTGATCAAATCAGCGAAGAAAAGCGCTTAATCTGTCGCGGTGGTAACAATGAGCGAACAAAAAACCTTAAAAGAACCTATAGAACCTATTGTAATGGGTAAATTGGGTTCACCTTACGGGATCCGTGGTTGGCTCAGAGTTTTTTCCTCCACCGAACACGCCGAAAACATTTTTGAATATCAACCGTGGTTTATTCAACGTCATGGACAGTGGGAAACTATTGAAATTGAAAGTTGGAAACATCACAACCAAGATATTATCGTCAAGCTAAAAGGTATTGATGACAGAGATGCGGCTAATATCCTGACTAATTTTGAAATTGTTGTGAATGCTTCGCAACTTCCAGAGCTTGAAGGTGAATATTACTGGAAAGATCTGATGGGGTGCCATGTAGAAACTGACAAAGGCTACGATCTGGGTGTCGTTACTGACATGATGGAAACGGGCTCAAATGATGTCATGGTCATTAAAGCTAATCTGAAAGATGCGTTCGGTGCCGGGGAACGGCTAATCCCGTTTCTTGATGGGCAGGTTATCAAGAAAGTCGATCTCTCAGCGAAAAAAATTATCGTTGATTGGGATCCTGGTTTTTAGATTATTCCGGTTAACGGTTCTCAATAGTGGGACACAAAAATGTGGATTGGGGTAATTAGCCTATTTCCAGAAATGTTCCGCTCTATAACCGAGTACGGGGTGACTGGTCGGGCAGTGAAGCATGGTCTGCTCAATGTAGAATGTTGGAATCCCCGAGATTTTACATACGACAGACACAATACCGTTGATGATCGTCCTTATGGCGGTGGTCCTGGTATGTTGATGATGGTACAACCTTTAAGGGAAGCCATTCATCAAGCGAAAGCTGCGGCAGGTGATGGAGCAAAGGTGATTTATTTATCACCTCAGGGACGCAAACTCGATCAACAAGGAGTTTGTGAACTGGCAACAAATGAGAAGTTAATTCTGGTTTGTGGTCGGTATGAAGGTATAGATGAGCGTGTCATTCAGACTGAAATCGATGAAGAGTGGTCTGTAGGTGATTACGTATTAAGTGGTGGGGAATTACCTGCCATGATAATGATAGATGCAGTAGCGCGCTTTGTACCGGGTGTTCTCGGACATGCAGCCTCTGCGAAAGAAGATTCTTTTGCTGAAGGTTTACTGGATCATCCTCACTATACTCGCCCAGAGGTTTTAGATGGTATGGAAGTTCCGGCAGTTTTACTGTCAGGCAACCATGCTCATATTAATCGCTGGCGCATGAAGCAATCACTGGGTCGAACCTGGCTAAGAAGACCTGAGCTTCTGGAAAGCCTAGCTCTGACTGACGAGCAAAGAGTGCTGTTAACAGAGTTCCAACAGGAACATCTGTCAGGAACAGCAGAGTAAGTCTGACACAAGATGTCATTAATATCAGTTTACCTAGGGTAAGAGAGTTATTATGAGCAATATTATTAAACAAATCGAACAAGAACAGATGAAGCAAGATGTTCCTTCATTCCGTCCTGGTGACACTTTAGAAGTTAAAGTATGGGTTGTTGAAGGTTCTAAAAAACGTCTGCAGGCATTCGAGGGCGTGGTTATCGCTATTCGTAACCGCGGTCTGCACTCTGCATTCACTGTTCGTAAAATTTCTAATGGCGAAGGTGTTGAGCGTGTATTCCAAACTCACTCTCCAGTCGTAGATAGCATCACTGTGAAACGTCGTGGTGCGGTTCGTCAAGCTAAACTGTACTACCTGCGTGAGCGTTCAGGTAAGGCTGCTCGTATTAAAGAGCGTCTTAACGCTAAATAATACGCTTTCGCACATCCGAAAGTTATTGTTAAAAGGTCAGCATTTGCTGACCTTTTTTATATCACCCCATGTTGAAAATACTGCTTGTTAGTTTTTACCTCTTTTACCTCTATATCCCTATCTTATCTATTCTTCATATGTCGAGATTCATTAAAAGACAAGCTGTAAATATATTTTTACAAAATGGTATTTTAATTCAATCTTCATCACATTATTTATGCTCTCTCTTTTTATTGTAACTAATTGTTATTTATTGTTTATTTGTATCAAAAACATTAATCGTAAAGATATGATTACATTGCTGTCAAAATTATTAAAAATATGGATTGATTTCTTTACATTGCGTGTTATCTTATCTTTCAGACACACAAAAATCACAATGACAGATATAAAAAAGGTAAAGATTATGATCATGCAAAAAGACGCACTCAATAATGTGAATATCAGCGAAGAGCTGGTTTTAATTACTCCAGAAGAGTTAAAACAAAAATACCCATTGAGTCGCAATGATCTGCATGCCATTGCTCAGTCACGTCAAACAATTTCTGAAATTGTCCAACGTCGTGATCCTCGCTTACTCGTGGTATGTGGGCCTTGTTCCATTCATGATGTCGATGTTGCGTTAGATTACGCAAAACGCCTGAAAGTCTTAGCGTCTGAATTAAGTGATAGTCTGTATATTGTGATGCGTGTCTACTTTGAAAAACCTCGTACAACTGTTGGTTGGAAAGGTTTAATCAGCGATCCATTTATGGATGGTAGCTTTGAGATGGAAAAAGGGTTACATATTGCCCGTAAGCTATTGACTGAGCTTGTACAATTAGGTTTGCCTCTAGCGACTGAAGCGTTAGATCCTAACAATCCACAATACTTAGGTGATTTATTTAGTTGGTCTGCAATTGGAGCCAGAACAACAGAATCTCAGACTCACCGTGAAATGGCATCAGGGCTTTCAATGCCAGTTGGATTTAAAAACGGAACAGATGGTAATTTAGATACTGCGATTAACGCGATGAAAGCGGCTTCTATGCCACACCGGTTTATGGGAATTAATCAATCAGGGCAGGTTTGTTTATTGCAAACACAAGGTAACCCTGATGGTCATGTTATTTTACGTGGTGGCAAAACACCAAACTACCATGAAGAAGATGTTGCTCAATGTGAAGCTCAAATGGTAAAAGCAGGATTAAAACCATCATTAATGATTGATTGCAGCCATGGTAATTCTAATAAAGATTTCCGTCGTCAAACAGCGGTGGTTGATTCTGTGATTGAGCAAATTACTAAAGGTAATGAATCAATCACTGGCATTATGTTAGAAAGCCATATTAATGAAGGCAATCAATCGTCAGAGCAATCTCGTAGTGAAATGAAATACGGTGTCTCAGTAACAGATGCGTGTATTAGTTGGGAAACAACGGAGTCAGTATTAAGAAATTTACATGCTCAACTTTCCCCGATTTTGGTTCAGCGTGAAGCTCAGTTAAAAAAAGTTAGTTAATCATAAAGAAAAAAGAGGCAAGCATAGATGGCTGAAGAATTACAAGGTTTGCGTGAGCAAATTGATCAGGTAGATAAATCACTGCTTTCTTTACTCGCAAAAAGAATGCAGTTGGTAGCTGAAGTGGGAGAAGTTAAAAACCGTCATGGCTTACCGATTTATGCGCCTGATAGAGAAGCCGCTATGCTTGCTTCTCGTCGTAATGACGCACAAATGATGGGAATTTCCCCAGATTTGATTGAAGATGTGTTACGCCGAGTAATGCGAGAATCCTATACTAAAGAGAATGATAAGGGATTTAAAACTCTTAACCCTCAACTTGGTAAAATCGTTATTGTGGGAGGAAATGGGAAAATGGGTAAACTATTTTCTCGTTTGTTTACACTCTCTGGCTATCAAGTTGAAAGTTTAGAAGCTGATGAATGGCAAACTAAGTCGCCTGCTATTTTTGATAATGCAGGAATGGTAATAATTAGTGTACCTATCCATTTAACCGTTGAGGTTATTGAACAATTACCGCCATTGCCTAAAGATTGCTTATTAGTCGATTTAGCTTCTATCAAAAAAGCCCCTTTAGAGGCGATGTTAAAGGCACATAGTGGGCCCGTTTTAGGTCTTCATCCAATGTTTGGCCCTGATGTGCCCAGTTTGGCAAAACAGGTTGTGGCTTATTGTGAAGGCCGAAACCATCAAGAATTTGAATGGTTGCTAGAGCAATTAATGGTATGGGGAGCAAAAATTGAGGCGATTACGCCAGAAGAGCATGATAAAAACATGAGTTTTATTCAAGCACTTCGACATTTTACTACCTTTGCTTACGGTCAGCATTTAGCAAAAGAAAAAGTGGACTTAGCCAGTTTACTGCGACTCTCATCTCCTATTTATCGCTTAGAATTGGCAATGATAGGACGACTGTTTGCTCAAGATCCTCAACTCTATGCTGATATTATTTTATCATCACAAGAGAATATTGAACTAATTCGTAGATATCATCATTCTTTGGGGCAAGCTATCGATTTATTAGATATAAATGCAAAGAGTGAGTTTGTTCGTTCATTTAATAACGTGAGTGATTGGTTTGGCGATTATGCTACTCAATTTATGAAAGAGAGTGGTGTATTATTACAAAAGGCTAACGATAGCCGAATCTAGTTAAATTATTTGTTATATAAAAGGTCGAGCAATAAAATAAATTGTTCGGCCTTTTTATTTTATTAATTATTTCATGTTTAGCTTATCACCAGTCATCATCACAAGGTGGCCAAACACAACGACTAGAAGCAGAGATATTGCTATTATTTTGAGAATATTCAATTTTCGATGTTATATTTTTTTCTGCCTTATCATCAAAATAAGCACTCGTATAACTAGCGAATAAAAATGAGCATATTAAAATATATGATTTATTCATAATAACTCCTTTTAAAACAAAATGCTTAAAAGTTAATAGTCTTTAGGATCTGGACATGGGCTTACTGTGCAACGTTTCAAATCCGTTTGAGACGTTAGTGAGTAAGTGTGATAACCCTCTTTTAATTTAATTTCATCTACGTTATTGGTAAAAAATAGACTTAAAATCAGTATGATAAAAGTGTTCATATTCTTTCCCTCCATTTAATAATAGATAAGAATCACATGTTTTTACTTAGAAAATAAAAGTAGAGAAATATAAATATATATTTAAAAACAATAAGATAAATATCTATATTTATTAATAGATTAATACATCTTGTGTTTATTGTTATTTAATTGTTATCTCAGAGTTTAATTTAATAATAATTAATGTTCAAGATTGTCTTTTTATTAAAAGTTATTTGTTGATGAGATCTTAAAAATGAATGAAATTAAAAGGTATTATTAAAATTATAACAATGATCAAAAAAATGCCTATAACAATTATCGTAAATTATATTTTATAAGCTCTTTTTTTTTGCAATAAGTGCTAAAAATTTCATTGTATTATTTTTTGTTTATATTTCGACGTGTTTTTCAAGGGGTAATTTATGGATTTTTTAATACAACTCGCCATTATATTAGTGTGTCTATTTTATGGGGCTAGAAAGGGAGGAATTGCACTAGGTCTATTAGGTGGTGTAGGTTTGGTTATTTTAGTTTTTGTTTTTAACCTCCCTCCAGGAAAACCACCTGTTGATGTAATGTTAGTTATTATTGCCGTTGTTTCTGCATCAGCAACATTACAAGCATCTGGTGGATTAGATGTTATGTTGCAAATAGCAGAAAAATTATTACGTAAAAATCCAAAATATATTTCTATTGTTGCACCACTCGTAACTTGTACTCTTACAATATTATGTGGTACTGGGCACGTTGTTTATACCATATTGCCAATAATCTATGATGTGTCGATTAAAAATAATATTCGTCCGGAAAGACCAATGGCGGCAAGTACAATCGGCTCTCAAATGGGGATTATTGCCAGTCCAGTTTCCGTTGCCGTTGTTACATTAGTCGCAATGCTCGGTGATGTGACTTTTAATGGTAAACACCTTGAGTTTTTAGATTTATTAGCAATTACTATTCCTTCTACTTTTATCGGTATTTTAGCCATTGGTATCTTTAGCTGGTTTAGAGGAAAAGATTTAGATAAAGACCAACGCTTCCAAGAATTTGTTTCAGTTCCTGAAAACCATGATTATGTTTATGGTGATACAGCAACACTTCTAGATAAAAAGCTCCCTATGAAAAACTGGGTAGCAATGTGGATTTTCTTAGGTGCAATTGCTGTTGTGGCAATATTAGGTGCTTTCTCTGAAATACGTCCTGTATTTAATGGCAAGCCATTATCTATGGTGCTCGTTATTCAAATGTTTATGTTATTAGCTGGCGCGTCAATTATTATTATCTGTAAAACCAACCCTTCTCTTATTTCTAAAAATGAAGTATTTCGTTCAGGGATGATAGCAATTGTTGCCGTGTATGGTATTGCTTGGATGGCAGAGACAATGTTCTCTGCACATATGAAAGAAATAGAAGCTGCATTAGGACAATTAGTACGAGAATATCCTTGGGCTTATGCAGTTGTCTTATTATTGGTATCTAAGTTTGTTAATTCACAAGCAGCGGCTTTAGCAGCCATTGTTCCTTTAGCATTGGGTATTGGTGTTGATCCTGCTTATATCATTGCATCTGCACCTGCTTGTTATGGTTACTATATTCTTCCTACTTATCCTAGTGACTTAGCCGCTATTCAATTTGACCGTTCTGGTACAACTCGAATAGGGCGATTTGTTATTAACCATAGCTTTATTCTACCAGGATTAATTGGTGTAACTGTTTCCTGTGTCTTTGGTTGGATATTTGCAGCGATGTATGGCTTCTTATAATGAGTGACAAAGTAAGAATATGAGATAAAAAAAGCCAGATAGGTGATGTACTATCTGGCTTATTTATTAGTGGATCGTTTTATTATTTTACTTCAACAGGAACGACATTCTCGGAAGGATAACAACCTAATACTTTTAATGAACGTGTTGTTTGTGATAAATCGTGTAAGGCTTTTTGCATATTAATATCACGTAAATTTGCTTGAACATCAATATAAAACATCTCTTCCCAAGGTGTGCCATTAATAGGACGAGACTCGAGTTTCGTCATAATAATGTCGTATTTTTTTAAAATCATTAATGCATCGACTAATGCACCCGCTTGTTGCCCAGTAGCCATTAAGAAGGTTGTTTTAGCGGGTACTTGCTCTGAAACATCAATGGCTTTTCGTGCAATAACAATAAAGCGTGTTACGTTTATTTGCTGGTTTGCTAAATTATTAGCTAAAGGTTTTAAACCATAAAGAGAGCCACCGGCTTCACTACCAATAGCCGCAACAAGTGGTGATTGTGCAAGAGCTACTTTTTCCATTGCAGCAGCTGTACTTTCGCAATATTCAATTTTCCAGTTTGGATACTGATTTAAATAATGACTGCATTGTTGGAAGGGTTGAGGATGACTATAAATAGTTTGCAACTCTTCTGTACTGCTATCGACACTTGTTAAAAGCGCATGATTAATAGGGATGCGAATTTCTCCAACAATAGAGATTGATGTTGTTTGCAGTAAATCGTAAACATCATTAATTGCCCCTGAACTGGTATTTTCAATAGGTAGTAAACCGTAATCAGCTTGGCCTGTATCGACAAGTGTAAAAATGTCATCAAATTTCTGGCAAGTGCAATCAACGAAGCTATCAAAATGGCGGGCTGCATATTGACGAGCAGCAATATGTGAATAAGAGCCTTTAGGCCCTAAATAAGCAATTCTGGCTGATTCATTCGGTGTTGCATTAAGATGTTGTTGTAGAATGGCTTGTTGCGTTAAGACAGAGTCTTCAATGATCATTTGAAAAATACGACTAATATAAAAACCATCTAGCCCAACGTTTTTTCCTTTCTCAATTAATAAATCAAGTAATTCACGCTCACGATTTTTATCTCTAATAGGGCGATGTGTATTCAATTTAAATTGAGCAACATCAGCAGATAATTGACGTCTGTTTGCTAACAATGTTAGTAATTCTGAATCTAACATTGTGATTTTATCTCTGATTGCTGATAAATCGAGTTTTTCCATGTTTAAGCCCTATACCGTTATGTCATGCCATCATAAATAAAAAAGCCTCCAATTTTGGAGGCTATTGTCGTTCTTACTTTTCTTTCTGAAATGACAAAGCCTCTTAATGAAAGAGTAGAAAGAAAAAGAAGAAAGGCAAATGTGAATGTTTTTTCATTATATTGATTGGTAAATTATTTAACATATCGCTATCAAACATGATGATGTGAATAGAGTCAAGAAAAATACAATAAAAAGCGCATCACGAGGATGCGCAGAGGCGTTTTGAGTCAGTGATTTATTCTAATTTTTAATCTTGCTTTACTATTTACATTTCATCGACAAGTAAATTCTCTTCTTTCAGGCTGTTATCAGCCCGACGAGATTCGTTTTTATGCTGAACTTTGTTTAATTGACGTTCAAGTTTTGCGAGTAATTCATTAATTGCAACATACATATCAGTGTGTTGTGCATTAGCGACCAATTGCCCATTTGGTGTATGAATGCTGGCATCAACACTAAAACCTTTAGGATCTTTCGTAAGAATAATATGAGGATTGATTAAATTCACCTGCCATTTATTGAGTTTAGTTAGACGGCTTTCAATGTGTTCACGTAGTGCTGGGGTAATTTCCATTTGTTTGCTAGTAATATTTATAATCATATAGTTACCTCTTTATTACTCCGTCTTCGATAACTTCAGAATATCGTGATACACAATTTAAAACATGATCAAAATCACTTTTTGTTAGATGTATGTGTAACTAGTAATAGAAACGTGACAAATGATAAATAGCTGAAAAAGACCGCTTGTTAAGTTGCATTTATTCAGTCATATTAGGAAGGTTGGGCTGATGAAAAGCAAAGACAATTTAGCTAGAAAAGAATAAAAAAACAGCAGCGATAAGCTGCTGTTTTTGATGGTGATGTTTTTATTAGGCTGGATTGGCTGCAATTAGTGAAGCTACTTTTTCTGCTTCTTGCGTCAGACCTAATTCTTTATAAGCGTTTTCCATATAGACAAGCGCGTCACGAGTAGCTTGTGTGTCAGGATAATCGCGCATCATTTGCTCTACTCTATTAATAACCGCGACATAAGCCCCTCGTTTAGTATAGAATTTCGCAACAGAAAGCTCATACTTCGCTAAACGGTTTTTAAGAAAGACTAGGCGTTTGGTTGCATCGGCGACATAAAGGCTGTCTGGATAGTAACGAACTAATTGACTAAAATCTTTAAATGCCACGATGGCATGTTGAGGATCACGGTCTGAACGATCAATACCAAAGAATCCTTGTAATGCACTATCATCTAATGCTTGAGCTGTTAAGCCTCGCATATAAAGAACATAGTCGATATTAGGATGGGTTGGGTTTAATCGCATAAAACGGTCGATTGCAGAAATCGCCATTGGTAGTTCCGCTGATTTATAATAAGCATAAATCAGATCGAGTTGAACTTGTTGCGAGTAAGGGCCAAAAGGATAGCGATTATCGAGAGACTCTAATTGTTTGATAGCCGCTCCATAATTGCCATCTAGCAATTTTTCCTGACTGGTTGAGTAAAGCTCAGAAGGCGACATATCGGCAGTAACGTCTTTGTCTGAACTCGAACAGCCAGCAAGTAACAGGCTTACAGTGGCCGCTGCCACCAGGTATTTAATGCGTCTCATCACGTATTGATTATCCTCTGAATAGGTTTGGGGAGTCTCTCCGTGAAGCTCCCCTGAAATCGGTTACACTATAACTCATTTTAAATGAAACGGCTGTGCCGTCAAAACACTAACTTAATTAATAGAAAATTATTTATGTCTCAACAAATACGACTTAATGCTACAGTCGCAGATTCACAGCTGGGTCAACGCTTAGATCAGGCTTTGGCCGAAATGTTCCCTGATTATTCAAGATCTCGTATAAAAGAGTGGATCTTAGACAATAGAGTGCAGGTTAACGATAAAATCATCAATAAGCCAAAAGAAAAAATGCTTGGCGGTGAAAAAATTGAAGTCGATGCCTTAATTGAAGAGGAAGTTCGCTGGGAGCCTCAGAATATTCCGTTAAATATCGTTTATGAAGATGACGATATTTTAGTTATCAATAAGCCAAGAGATCTCGTTGTTCATCCTGGTGCGGGTAATCCTGATGGCACCGTATTAAATGCATTACTTTATCGCTATCCAGAGATTGCTAATGTACCTCGTGCGGGTATTGTCCATCGATTGGATAAAGATACAACAGGTTTAATGGTTGTTGCAAAAACAGTTCCTGCTCAAACGCATTTAGTTGAAGCTTTACAACGTCGTGAAATCACGCGTGAGTATGAAGCGGTTGCAACAGGAAGAATGACAGCGGGAGGATTAGTGAATGAACCTATTTCTCGACATCCAACTAAACGGACACATATGGCTGTGCACCCAATGGGTAAACCAGCAGTAACACATTATCGTGTTATGGAGCATTTCCGTGCTCATACACGTTTGCGTTTACGTTTAGAAACCGGTCGTACTCACCAAATTCGTGTTCATATGGCTCATATTCACCATGCTTTAATCGGTGATCAGCTTTATGCAGGAAGACCTCGTCCTTTAAAAGGGGCTTCAGATGAATTACGTGAAACGTTACGCTTATTTGATAGACAAGCGCTACATGCAACGATGCTACGTCTTTATCATCCAATAACAGGTATTGAAATGGAATGGCATGCACCATTGCCTGATGATATGGTTAAGCTTATCGATGTGCTAAAAGCTGACGTTGAACAGTTTAAAGATGAAATGGATTGGTAAATGACTTCATTGATTTTTCCAGATTGGCCACAACCTGAAAATATTGGGTCTTGCAGTACCTTGAGAGAAGGTGGGATTAGTCTACCGCCTTATAACAGCCTCAATTTAGGTACTCATGTTGGTGATAAATTGTCTGATGTTGAAGAAAATAGACGCAGACTTTGCCAGCAAGCTCAATTGCCTGAAATGCCACTATGGCTTGAACAAGTTCATGGCACTCATGTTGTTACGCTAAATACTGAGAAAAATAATGAAATACAAGGTGATGCCCTTTACACCTCTACCGTGAAAAAAGTTTGCGCAATTATGACGGCAGATTGTTTGCCAGTCCTTTTTACAACTGTTGATGGAACAGAAGTTGGCGCCGCTCATGGTGGATGGCGAGGGCTTTGTCATGGTGTATTACAGAATACACTTGCGCAGTTTAAAGCACCTAAAGATCAAATTATGGCATGGCTAGGGCCAGCAATTGGACCAACTGCTTTTGAGGTTGGTGCAGAAGTCCGTTTGGCGTTTATAGAGAAAAATATTGCCTTTGAATCTGCATTTATTCCCCATAATGGTAAATATTTAGCTAATATTTATATGTTAGCGAGAATAATCTTACAGGAAAGTGGAATAACTCAGATTTATGGTGGCGATTTTTGTACTGTAACTGATCCATCGCGCTTCTTTTCTTATAGACGAGAGCATGTAACTGGGCGAATGGCATCATTAATCTGGATTAAATAAACTTCCTCTCAACGTTTTTTCTCACTTATCTCAAATATTGATGAATATTTTTGCTCAAAATTTTTATTTTGAGCTTGAATATTGTCAAAATGACCTCATCTATTCTCCAGTTACGAATTTTACTTTAAATTTTACTTGGAGGTGTTATGCGTCTGGATAAATTAACCAACAAATTCCAGCAAGCTCTCGCAGACGCCCAGTCATTGGCACTTGGGAACGATAATCAATTTATAGAACCCATACATTTACTGAGTGCGTTATTTAATCAACAAGGTGGCTCAATTCGCCCTCTATTAACATCCGTAGGTGTTAATGCATCGCAATTTAATGAGCGAATTAATGATGCTTTGTCTCGATTACCTAAAGTCGAAGGTGCTGGTGGAGAGGTTCATCCCTCAAATGATTTAATTAAGCACCTTAACTTGTGCGATAAATTGGCACAGAAAAAAGGTGACGAATTTATTTCGTCAGAGCTCTTTCTTTTAGCTGCTATGGAAACCGGTGGGCAAGTTGCTGATATGCTAAAAGCTGCCGGAGCGAATAAAGCAAGTCTTGAGATAGCGATTGAAAAAATACGTGGTGGAGAAACAGTGAACGATCAAAATGCAGAAGACCAACGTCAGGCATTGAAAAAATATACTGTGGATTTAACGGAAAGAGCAGAACAAGGCAAACTCGATCCTGTTATTGGTCGTGATGAAGAAATAAGAAGAACTATTCAAGTTCTACAACGCCGTACTAAAAACAACCCTGTGCTTATTGGTGAACCAGGGGTTGGTAAAACGGCCATTGTTGAAGGTTTGGCTCAACGTATTGTTAATGGTGAAGTCCCTGAAGGTTTAAAGAATAAGCGTGTACTTTCTTTAGATATGGGCTCGTTATTAGCAGGTGCTAAATACCGTGGTGAATTTGAAGAACGTTTAAAAGCGGTTTTAAATGATTTATCTAAACAGGAAGGCAGTGTCATTCTGTTTATTGATGAATTACATACGATGGTTGGCGCAGGTAAAGCTGACGGTGCTATGGATGCGGGAAATATGTTAAAGCCTGCATTAGCTCGTGGTGAATTACACTGTGTGGGTGCAACAACACTTGATGAATATCGTCAATATATTGAAAAAGATGCGGCATTAGAGCGTCGTTTCCAAAAAGTGTATGTGGCTGAGCCAACTGTAGAAGATACTATTGCTATTTTACGTGGTCTGAAAGAACGTTATGAACTTCATCATCATGTTCAAATTACAGATCCTGCGATTGTTGCGGCTGCGACTTTATCTCATCGTTATATCTCTGACCGTATGTTACCAGATAAAGCGATTGACTTAATTGATGAAGCGGGCGCAAGCCTACGTATGCAGATGGATTCAAAACCAGAAGCATTAGATAGACTTGATAGACGTATTATTCAGCTGAAACTTGAACAACAAGCACTGCAAAAAGAGTCTGATGATGCAAGTAAAAAACGTTTAGAGATGCTAAATGAAGAACTTGCTGAAAAAGAGAAAGAGTATTCTGCTTTAGAAGAAGAGTGGAAAGCAGAAAAAGCAGAACTTACTGGCACTCAACATATTAAATCTGAATTAGAGCAGGCTCGTATTGCATTAGAACAAGCTCGCCGTAGCGGTGATTTGGCGAAAATGTCAGAGATCCAATATGGACAAATCCCGACGTTAGAAAAACAGCTTGCTGAAGCTAATAAAGCTGAAGATAAACATATGAAGCTGTTACGTAATAAAGTCACTGATGCTGAAATTGCTGAAATCTTGGCTCGTTGGACAGGTATTCCTGTATCTAGAATGCTAGAAGGGGAACGTGAAAAACTGCTAAGAATGGAACAAGAGCTACATAGACGTGTTATTGGTCAAGCTGAGGCTGTGAGTGCAGTATCTAATGCTATTCGTCGTAGCCGTGCTGGATTATCTGATCCAAATCGTCCAATTGGTTCGTTCTTATTCTTAGGGCCTACTGGGGTAGGTAAGACTGAGTTGTGTAAAGCATTAGCGAACTTCTTGTTTGATAGTGATGATGCAATGGTTCGTATCGATATGTCTGAATTTATGGAAAAACACTCCGTTTCTCGTTTAGTGGGTGCACCTCCAGGATATGTTGGTTACGAAGAAGGTGGATATTTAACAGAAGCCGTTCGCCGTCGCCCTTATTCAGTCATTTTATTAGATGAAGTTGAAAAAGCGCATCCAGACGTATTCAATATTTTATTACAAGTATTGGATGATGGTCGTTTAACGGATGGACAAGGCCGAACAGTCGATTTTCGTAATACAGTTGTGATTATGACATCGAACTTGGGGTCTGATTTAATTCAAGAACGCTTCGGGACAATTGATTATCCTGAAATGAAAAACATTGTGATGGATGTTGTTGGCCATCATTTCAGACCAGAGTTTATCAACCGTATTGATGAAGTTGTGGTATTCCACCCATTAGGTAAAGAAAACATTGCAGCGATTGCACAAATTCAATTGCGTCGTTTATACCAGCGTTTAGAAGAGCGTGGTTATCACGTTACTATCACTGGGGCTGCATTAGAGAAATTGAGTGAAGTTGGATTCGATCCAATTTATGGTGCTCGTCCATTAAAACGGGCTATCCAGCAAGAGGTTGAAAATCCATTAGCTCAAGATATCTTGTCTGGCAAATTATTACCGGGCAAAGAGATTATCTTAGATTTAGATGACAATAAGATAATCGCGAAGCAGTAATAGATAACACTAAACCAAAAAGAGGCTTATATAAGCCTCTTTTTTTATACTTTATGTTTTTATTGAGTAAGGGGGATGGGGATATTTAAATATGATTTATATTATTTGAAACTTTTTTCGACAGTAAATGTCTATAAATTACACTGAATATATCGATTTGATTATTAAGTGCGCTGTCG